>JACQJH010000001.1 GCA_016205145.1 Candidatus Diapherotrites archaeon | reverse complement strand
TTATATAATATAATAAGCTTTTAAAGTTATTGTATAACTTATATAATTTGGCATATATGGCTAATTCTGGAATTAAATGGGTTTCCGTTTCCTTAACTAACGATGAAAAGAAGTTTCTTGAAAATAATCAAATAAGCCCAACCAAGCTTTTTAAGTGGGCTTTAAGTCAAAGGGGTTTCAAAAAGACAAAAAACAAGGTGGTAGATTGACAAATAATTTTTGCCCAATTTGTAAATGCGAATTTAAGGATATCCTGAAACACTTTTCGATAAATCACGACATCAAAGATATTGAACAGTTAAGTTCGGAAGTGGAAAAGGCTGAACAAAAAGATAAAAAAGTTAAAGACTATGGCGATTTTATTTCTGAGATAAATAGTAAATTAGGCAGAAAAGAAATAACTATTGAAGAATGGAAAAATTTACGAGATAATTGGAATGCCACCCACTAGGTGACTATATGGCTACACTTGACTATATAAAAGATAGAAAATATTTTGAAGCAAACATTAACGATATTGAAGTTGACACTTTAAATGTTAGAACTGAAGGTAGAAAAAATAATCTAGATGTGCTAAAAGCGAGTATAGAAAATGTCGGACTTATCCACCCCATACTTTTAACCGAAGGAAAAGGAAATAAAAAATTCAAAGTTCTTGTAGGGCAAAGAAGATTTAGGGCATTCGAAGAATTAAAACGAGAAGAAATTCCAGCAATATTAATCAATAATGTTAATGAGTTAACAAAAAGAATTATTTCATTCTCTGAAAATGTCAATAGAACAAAACTGCCGTATAATGACACTATTAGAGTATGTGATGAATTATTTAGTAAGTATACGGGGACGCAATCAAAGAGATTAGAACAAGTAGCTGCGGATGTTGGTTTATCTCTTCAAACAGTTACTAAATATCTCTCTTACCGAATCATACCAAAAGAAGTAAGAGACATGGTAGCTGAAAAAAAACTTGACCCGAAACAAGCCTATAAATTAACTACTGCTTTTTGGCCAAAATCGGAAAAAATCGTGAAAATTGCAAGACATATGATAGGAATGACAAAACCAGAATGGGATAATATACTAGATGTGGGTATGGAAAATAAAGATGCATCTATTGAAGAAATATTAGCCGAGGCAAAAAAACCTTCCAGAAAAATTAAACTCACTGTTTTAGTTGATAGGTCTGACTTCGATAAAATTCAAGGAATTGCAAACAATAGTAAAAATAAAATTGGCATAGAAGACCTTCTCACCGAAATAATCAAGGGTTACGTTAGGGGACAAGAAGAATGACTAAAAAAGTTGATGAAGATGAAATATTTGCCATCATATATTCTAATTTTAAGGCAAAAGGAAAACAAACCCACGACTGGATATTTTTAGCCGAAAAATTCAAGGAGCTTAAAGATAAATATAAGTCTGATGGAAAAGTTGCAAAGTTGCTTTCATTGTCCAGAGAAATGGTTCGTTCTACTATAAAACTTTTAGATTTGCCATCAGAGATAAAGCAATTAATAAAAGAAAATAAAATTACTCAAGACTTGGGTTGGAGGCTGTTAGCAATCAAAAACAAAGAAGACCAAATAAGAATTGCTAACTCAATAGTTGGGCTTAGTGCACACGATGCAAGGGATATGATAAGGTTTGCAAAAAATAATCGCGGGGTCTCAATAGAAAATCAAATTAATCGATTAAAAAAGTCAAAGGAGCTAAAAGCCACATTAAACTTAGTTGTTGTTTCCTTAGAAAATGAGCAATTTGAAAAATTAAAAAAAATAGCAAAAAAGCAAAATAAAACTATTAATCAAATTGTAACAAGTCTTGTGACACAAAGAGTAAATAAGGAAACGTGAAAGTATGACACTTGTTATTGCGGTATCTGGAAAAGATTATTTAGTTCTCGCTGCGGATAGTAAAGGAACGTGGGTAGATAACGACGGTTCGAGAATGGAATCTTTAGTTGCGCAAAAAATGATTCAATTGACTGATTATTCTTGTGCGCTAGTTGCAGGTGACCCTGAGATAGCCATGCAGTTAATAGAAGATTTTAAATATAAATATTCAAAAACAAAAAAATGGTATGTAACTGATGTTGTTTCTGAATTTAAAAGATTTTGTAAAAAAGAAATTTCCCATATATCAGATACTATAAACCCACGAAGTAAAAGTTTTCCAAGCGTTACAATAATTATCGCAGGGTTAGATAAAATAAAAACTAAAGTTATGCCAAAAATTTATGTTTTAAGAAGTGAAAATTTGTTTTTCTCGGGAAGAGGGGATAATACAGTTGCTGAAGGCAAACCCTTCATTGCACGTTATATCCTGTCAAAAGAATATGATAAAAATTATGGAGTAGATGAAATGTGTTTTTTAGTTGCTAAAACAATGGTTGAAACAATTAGTATTGATGGTGACGTAGGCGGAAAAATAAAAATGGCACGAATTGATGGGAAAGGGGTACACCCGTTGCCTGACAATGCAGTTCAAGAATTTGTGAATGGAAAAAAAGAATATGAAAAAAGTAAAACCGAACAACAAAAAAATGAATTGGTAAAAATATCAAAAGAATAATCATTTTTTCCAAAACATAATTATATCGTGATTTTGCTTCAAATTTTTTGTTGCCGCAAGTTCTGCGTATATAGCTTTTCCTCTTCTTCTTTGGCTGGTAGAATCTTTTGTAATCTTAATTGCGTATCCAGCATCTTCTAATCCTGCGTTCTCACAAATGTTTGATAACTTTCTTGATAGTGAAATAAATTTTCCTTTTCTTACTATATCTCCTATCAAGATACATAGATATTTATCTTTTTTCAAAATTCTTTGAGATTCATTTATGATTTGGGTCATACTATCCAAAAAGTTATTTAGAGGAAGTCGTGATATGTCATTTTGTTTTATAGAGTATTTCACCATATCCCAATAAGGCGGATGAAGAAAAACTAAATCTGTAGAAAAATCTCTCAAAGGGATATTTCTACTATCATTTTGGACTACTTCTTTTCTGGTCGGAGTTAAATCAAACGCTTTGACTTTTCGGTTGTATGCCTTACATACATCGATTGTTGTCCCAGAACCAGCCATAGGGTCTACAACGAAATCAGTTTCTTTAGTAAGCCTCAGAATACACTGTTCAACGACTTGGGTTGGAGCATTTCCATAAAAATTTGCATCGCCTGCATAGTTATCTCTGTTACCAAAATCCCAAACCGAAGAGAGAGTTATTCCTGAATCAACTATTTTTTTTAATCCATTTATTTTGGTTTTCATTTGGCTACTTTTTTTAACGGCAGCTAAAGCATTTTTCAAAAGGTCTCTTTCATATTTCTTTTTTCTTTTTATCACTTGAACCATTTTCTCGTTTACAAACGGGTTATTCAATTTGGTTAATTGGAGTGCTACCTCTAATGGCAAGTCATTTTCTGCCACTGCTTGTTTAAGGCCTTCTGGTAATGTGGCTAAAGTAGGTATAGTTGGGTACATTGTCTCCTGCACTCTCCTGCACTATAGGTGTGTGTTTCTCTTTAAAAGACTTCCTCCTGCAGTCTCCTGCATGCGGGCTTAGAAATGGTTTCAATATTTAGTAAAATGTTTTTTTAGTTTATCAAGGGTAAAATCAGTATTGGCTTGAAGTGTTCCTGTAGAAGTAGACAAAAGCGCCCCCGAAGGCGTAATTATAGCTTGGTTAGGCGGGAGTTCTTGAATCGGAGCATTCATTACAGCAACTCCTGAAATCTGAGTAACTTTCCTATCTAATTCCAATCTTACTTCCTTACTTCTGATTTCTGGGTGGGTTGCCGCAAATGCAGAAGTCGTATATTTTTCCCATTGGTATTCTGTTTTGTTTTCTTTCATAGCTTGGGCACTTATTGAAGGGTCAAGAGGATTTGCGCCCACTTTCCCGCCTCCACCAATTTTGTTTTCACTTGCAACTGTAACCCCTATATATGCCGCAATAGGTTTTCCTTCAAATTCAAATTGATAACAAGCAATTTTTCCATTATCGAGTTTTTTGACTAAATTATACCCTTTATCCGCATTAGTCATTTGAAAATTTATGGCGGAAAAACATAAAAAGCAATTTATGGGCTTTTTTAACAAAAGCCCGCGCTTGGAACTTTTTAAACAAGCCCGGCCCGCCCGATAGGTTTTTAAAGAGCGGGTGGTGCATGTATATAGGGCAAAAAAACCGGTACGGTTTTTGTTGTTGCCATGCAATGACGTCCGATTTGACGCATGGCAATTAGGGATTTTTATTCCAAGAGTGCCTTTTGGCGCTCTTGGTTTAAACTCACAAAAGGCACGCCTGTCCCGTTTCGGCGGGACGGTGCGATAAGCGCATTGCAAAAGCAATGCGCTGCGTGTCTCCATGAGTACCCAAGTTGTTTTGGGTATGATGCCTGCCAGATGCTTTCATGGTTTGCAAAAACCGTGTTTGTGTTTGAGTGGAAGGCTCGGGAAATAGGCAATTTGGCTCAGCAAGCCAAAAATGCAAGCAAACCAATTCTATTGAAGTTTCAAACCCAATGCCAGCTGATCCTGCTGGAGGGTACCGCTATCGCAATCCGATTTAGACATGCAAGTCTGAAAGTCCGGCAAGGACTTTGGCAGACGGCTCAGTAACACGTAGATAACCTACCCTTGGGAGGGGTTAAGCCCGCGAAAGTGGGAGTAATGCCACATAGGCAATCGCAACTGGAATGTGCTTTTGCCCAAAGAAAAGCAGCTATTGCTGCTGCTTCTTGCCCAAGGACGGGTCTGCGGCAGATTAGGTAGTTGGCGGGGTAAATGCCCACCAAGCCTACGATCTGTACGGGCCTTGAAAGAGGTAGCCCGGAGAAGGACACTGAGATAAGGGTCCTAGCCCTACGGGGTGCAGCAGTCGCGAAACCTTTACAATGCACGAAAGTGTGATAGGGGGATTGCGAGTGCCAGCTATGCTGGCTTTTGCCAAGTTCAAACAGCTTGGCGAATAAGTGGGGGGCAATATACGTGCCAGCCGCCGCGGTAACACGTAATCCACTAGTGGTGCCCACTAATATTGGGCCTAAAACTTCTGTAGCCGGCTCAAAAAGTCCTTGGTGAAATCAACCAGCTTAACTGATTGAATGGCCAAGGAAACTTTTGGGCTTGAGACCGGAAGAGGCAAAGGGAATTTCTGGGGTAACGGTGAAATGTTATGATCCCAGAAGGACCACCAGTAGCGAAGGCGCTTTGCCAGGACGGTTCTGACGGTGAGAGAAGAAAGCTGGGGGAGCGACCCGGATTAGATACCCGGTTAGTCCCAGCCGTAAACGATGTGGACTAGGTGTCCCGTTTCCTAAGTGGACTCGGGGTGCCGAAGCGAAGGCGTTAAGTCCACTGCCTGGGAAGTACAATCGCAAGATAGAAACTTAATGGAATTGGCGGGGGCGCACTACAAGGGGTGGATGCTGCGGTTCAATTGGATTCAACGCCAGACATCTCACCAGGGCCGACAGCAGGATGATGGACAGTCTGAAGGGCTTTCCTGACGCGCTGAGAGGTGTTGTATGGTCATCGTCAGCTCGTACTATGAAGCGTCCTGTCAACTCAGGTAACGGGCGAGACCCACGCCAATAGTTGCCATCACTTCTTTTGAGGTGAGCACTCTATTGGGACTGCAGCAGCAATGCTGAGGAAGGAGTGGGCAACGGTAGATCTGTATGGCCCGAATGCCCTGGGCAACACGCGGCATACAATGGCTGGGACAATGGGCTCCAACCCCGAAAGGGGAAGGCAATCTCCTAAACCCAGCCGCAGTTCGGATTGAGGGCTGTAACTCGCCCTCATGAACGCTTGGAATCCCCAGTAATCGCGCGTCATAATCGCGCGGTGAATTAGTCCCTGCGCCTTGCACACACCGCCCATCAAGCCAGCTGAGTAGAGCCTTGATGAGCTATCCTCGCAAGAGAATATCGATTCTGGGTTCTGCAAGGCGGGCTAAGTTGTAACAAGGTGTCCGTAGGGGAACCTGCGGACGGATCACCTCCTTTATTGCCTGATTAATTCAGGCAAAGCAGGAAGGGCCGGCTTCGGCCGGCCCCGACTGCGCACATACTTTCTTGCTGAGTCAAACCTATAATTTCCCGAACGCGCTTTCGACCGCACGCAGTTTCGGCTGCGTGAAGCGAAACTAAGGCGTTTTGCTTCGCAAAACGCCGAGTAAGCACTAGGTCAAAGCAATTCCGCTTAATGGTTGGCAAATCATAGGTATTCGCGGGCTTTGCCCGTGGCACAAAAGATAAAAACCAGTTTGGGCAAAAGTCTTCCTGGCATATTGTTTTGGCCGGCAGAGGGTTTGAGCATTGCGAAAACCCTCAACTTCGGACCGGCCGGACGAAACCGGCCAGGGCCTGTAGCTCAGCTGGTAGAGCGCCGCGTTTGCATCGCGGAGGCCACGGGTTCGAATCCCGTCGGGTCCAAGCACGCGCTTTCGGGCGCGTGTGCCGAAACCAAGGCGCATTGCTTTCGCAATGTGCCGGGTAAAAAAAAAAGAAAAAAAGGGAGTCTGAAACAATGGGTTTCATGGATTTCGTGAAAAGCGTTTTTGGCGGAAAGCCTGAAGCGCCTGCAGCCAGGCCGAAGGGCTGGCCGAAGAAGAAAGCGAAGAAGTAAAATCATATTTTTTTCCGCATTTGCGGTTTTCATCAGTGCGTTTACCTGGGCCGTTGGCCCTCCCATGATTAGTTCTCTGAAAGGAGTTTTCATGGAAGCAAACCATGGCTTTTTCCGCAAGGGGAAGGCTATGGGGGAGTAGCATTGTTTTCTTTCTTTTATCTCCTACGTTCTCAAAAGAGGAAGGGGGTAATAGGGGGAAACGAAGTTGCCCCCATGCATAGGCATTCCCACAAAGCGGTTCCGAACAGAAAGTTCATTCATTGTTCGTTATTTCTGGCTTTGGAAAAAATCGTGAACGCCGTTTAGTGGATAACTGGGCTCAAGCGGTGATTAAGGGCGTGGCAAGCTGCGATAAGCCTTGGCGAGTTGCATGCAAACGTTGAACCAAGGATACCTGAATTATTCCGCAAGGAAGATGAACGCGGGGAATTGAAGCATCTTAGTACCCGCAGGAAAAGAAACCAATTGGGATGCTGTTAGTAAGAGCGACTGAAAACAGCACAGGGCAAACTGAATCCGCAGCAGCAATGTTGCGGAGATGTGGTTGGCCGTACATCCAAGGAGAGGAGCTTAAGTCGGCTGGAAAGCCGTGCCGTAGAGCGTGATAGCCGCGTAGGCAATGGCTCTGAGGATGATTCGGCTGTAAAGAGTACCGCGCATCGGGTATTGCGTGGGAACATGGGAGCATTAACTTCCAACCCTAAATACGTCTTGAGACCGATAGCAAACTAGTACTGTGAAGGAACGTTGAAAAGCATCCCTAACGGGAGCTGAAAAGCACTTGAAACTGAACGGTAATAGGAGGGCATGGCGTTAAAGAAACGAGGTGGGTTTAAGCGAGCAAAAGAAATTTTGCAAGCAAGGCCTGCTGATCAGTGTCATGCCGTTCGTCTTGAATCACGATCTAGGGAGTTTGTGCTTGTGGCGAGGCTAATCCTTTTAAGGGAGAAGCCGCAGGGAAGCCAAGACAGCGCAGCCCGCAAGGGTAAGGCTGTGAGTGATAAACGCTTAAGTCACAGGCATAAGACCCGAAACTGGGTGATCTATTCCTTTGCAAGGTGAAACCCTCCGTCCGGGGGGTGGAAGCCTGCAACCAGTGTTAGTCTATCTGCTTGGGTGACATGGGAATAGGCGTGAAAGGCGATTCGAACCTAGTGATAGCGGGCTCCTCCTGAAATAGCTCTAAGGCTAGCCTGGCTGGAGAAGTGTGATGGTGTAGAGATACTGATTAGAAAGTACTGCCCCGAAAGGGGTAGCTTTTTTGTCAAACTCCGAAGCTATCGCATTCGTAGAAGGCCGGAGTAGGGGCGCCGGGGTAAGCTTGGCGTCTGAGAGGGGAACAACCCAGACATGGACTAAGGCCCACAAATACCGGTTAAGTGTCAAACAGAAAAGCGTCATTGTCCAAAGACAATGGGGAGGTTGGCTTAGAAGCAGCCACCCTTTAAAGAAAGCGTAACAGCTCACCCATCGAGGATAATGGCCTTGAAAATAACCTGGGCTAAACCGGTTGCCGATATCCATGGCAACATTCAGTCGAATGTTGCGGTAAGGAGGTGTTCTGGTGGCGCGGAAGGGCGTTCGTGAGAGCGTCTGGAGCTGCCAGAGATATGGATCCTAGAGCTAGTAATAACGATACAGCTGTGAGAATCAGCTGCGCCGAAAGGGCAAGGGTTCCTTAGCGCTAATCATTAGCTAAGGGTTAGCCGGTCCTAAGTTGCACCATAACATGGATGCAACGAAAGGGAAACAGGTTCATACTCCTGTGCCACGCAAATACGTTTTCGGTAACGATAGGCTTTTTTTCGACGCATTGGGCTAGGCAAAGCAGCCCCGTCGGGCTGTTTAACCGGCATAAATCCATGGAGAAACGTAATGTTGAGAAATGGATTAAAGCCGGGAATAGCGCAAGTTTTGCCGAGGCCTGGTGCCCATGAAAAGAAAAAAGGCAAGGATTTTGCGTGTCCGTACCAAGAACCGGGAAGGGTGCCCCTGGCTGAGAAGGCCAAGGCGTAACGGGAACAAAGTGGGTAAGGGAATTCGGCAAATTAGCCCTGTATCTTCGGTATAAGGGGTGCCTGCAATTGATCATTGCAGGTCTCAGTTACAAGGGGGGTCCGACTGTTTATTAAA
This sequence comes from Candidatus Diapherotrites archaeon, assembly GCA_016205145.1. Lineage (NCBI taxonomy): Archaea > Nanobdellati > Candidatus Iainarchaeota > Candidatus Iainarchaeia > Candidatus Iainarchaeales > Candidatus Iainarchaeaceae > Candidatus Iainarchaeum > Candidatus Iainarchaeum sp. The sequence goes on along the minus strand of JACQJH010000001.1, from coordinate 604,191 downwards.
AACACAGGTCCCTGCAAGCCTGAAAAGGTGAGTATAGGGGCTGACTTCTGCTCACTGCCAGTACGTGAAAACCCCGTTCAAGGGGCCTAAGCGCTGGTGAAGAGCGGGCCTAACTCTGAGGCTCTCACGGTAGCGTAATACCTTGCCGGTTTATTGCCGGCTTGCACCAATGAAGCAACGAGATCCCCAATGTCCCTATCCACAGCCCGATGAACTCTCTGCGCGGTGAATATGCCGCGGACTTCCAACGGGAAGAGAAGACCCCACAGAGGTTTACTACAATCTGATGCTGAGACACGGTTTTGAGAGCATAGCGTAGATGGGAGCGTCGAGACAGCGTCTTCGGGTGCTGTTGAGCGAAAATGTAACACCATCCTTTTGGGACTGTGTTTCTAACCTGCAAAGGAACAGCATTTGATGTGGTAGTTTGGCTGGGGCGGCACGCCCCTGAAAAGATATCAGGGGTGTCCAAAGGTCTGCTCAGGCGAGTCAGAAATTCGCCGTAGAGTAGAAAAGCAAAAGCAGGCTTAACCGTGTTCTACACAGCAAGGAACGCGGGTTCGAAAGAAGGGTTTAGCGAACGTCAGTGTGACCTTTAATGGGTCCCTGGTCTAACAGTGAACTTACCTTGGGGGTAATTGATTGGTCGCGGGTGAGAGTCCACATCGACCCCGCGGTTTGAGACCTCGCCGTCGTCTCAAGGCATCCTGGCCGTGCATAAGCGGCCAAGGGTGGAGGTGTTAACTCATTAAAGCCTTACGTTAGTTGGGTTGAGAACGGTGCGAGCCAGTTTGGATACTATCTGTTGGAAGTGTCGATTTGTCTGAGGGGAAGGTTCAGTGAGTACGAGAGGAACGCTGAGCCGTGGCCACTAGTCTGCCAGTCGTCTGACAAGGCGATGCTGGGTAGCCACGCCATAGTTGATAAGAGCTGAAAGCATCTAAGCTTGAGGCAACCCCTAAAAATAGACAATCATTCCCGAAAGCCATTGCCCGCAAAGCTTTGGTTGTAGGGACAAGAGTGCCCGTAGAAGACGGGTTTGATAGGCTGCGGATGTACGGCAAAAGCTTCGGCGATTGCTTCAGTCCAGCAGTACTAATTACTCGAGGATTTCTCCAGAGTTAATTGTTATGCGAACAATGAAACGAAAGTCCGTCCGGAACCGCTTGGGATAAATGCCTATGCAAAAAAAGCTTCTGCGCAAGCCATTTTCCAAGGTTTTGCGCAAAGCAAAAGCTTCCATGCAATTTTTGCGCCCTAGCCTGCGGAAGGCCAAACGCGTCAACCAAAACAAAAAGCAAGCCTATAAGCATAAATAGCCGGCACCAATAATACTACTGCCGGAGCGATAGGAATGCCTGAACGCAGAATTCTTGAAGTGGGACACGGAAACTGCCCGCTCATAACAAGGCTCAGGTTTAACGGGGCCAGTCTCCCCCCTGATACGCATTACGTGGCGATTGATTCCTCAAGACATTTTTTGAACGGGATTCCCGCACATTTAAAGCATGGCGCCAAAGCAGAGCTCAGGCATGTGCGGGAAGACCTAATGTCCCAAGGGGTCGAAGTCCATTCAATGGAGGCACAGCGACTAAACTTTCCTGACAGCCATTTTGACAGCGTGCACTTCAACAACGTCCTGAATGCAGAAGAATTGAAGGAACTGCCCAACTCCGAAGTTGAAAAAATCATTGCCGAAGCAGTGAGGGTTTTGAAGCCCGGCGGGCACTTGGTGATTATGCACGACCTGCACAATAAGCGTTCAGATGCGCGCGAACGAGTGCTTTCGGCGAATGGCATGGAAGAACTGCACAACAAGACGCAACGCCCCGCATGGTTTTCCAATATTCCACTTAACATTAGAGGAAAAATAAGTGCAAATGCCAGACGGAACGCTCCGGAATGGCTTTTGCAGCTTTTGGACAATCCCGCATTGGTTGCCGGAACATTCAGAGAATCTCCTGAATTGCTTGTTTTTGTTAAAAAGTAATCAGGGCTGTTTGAAAAACAAGCACCGCAATCAGGTGAAAGGCGCACCAGCCGCGATTTTAAACTTTGGCGGCCAAATTTATTTGCATGCCGCGCATAATCCTGCACATTGACTTGGACTACTTTTATGCCCAGCTGGAAGAACTGCGGAACCCGAAGCTGAAAGGCAGGCCGCTTGTCGTGGGAATGTATTCTGGCCGCACCGAAACTTCCGGTGCAGTGGCTACCTGCAATTATGAGGCCCGCGCCCTCGGCATCCATTCCGGAATGCCGCTCGCATTCGCGAAAAAAAGGGCGAATGCGGAAACCGCTTTTCTCAAGGCGGACAGGGATCATTACAAAAAGGTGTCCGACCGCATAATGGCGATTTTTCGAAAAAATGCGGATGCATTTGAACAGGTTTCAATCGATGAGGCCTATCTTGATGTCTCCCAAAGAGCAGACGGCAAAATCGGCGAAGGCAAAAAAATCGCTGAACACATAAAGGCGGAACTTTTGCAAAAGGAAAAGCTCACTTGCAGTGTGGGCGTCGCCTCGAACAAGATGGTCGCAAAAATCGCCTCCGGATTCAAGAAGCCAGCAGGCTTAACTGTCATTGAAGCCGGCCATGAGAAAGAATTCCTGTTTCCGATGCCCGCTGACAAGATTCCCGGCATCGGCCCGAAAACTTCGGAAGCATTGGCGGAAAAAGGCGTCAAGACCGTGAAGGATTTGCACAGTTTCAGCCTTGCACGCCTTGAGGGAATCTGCGGCGAAAAGCGCGCGCTGCTTTTCAAGGAGTTTGCTGAAGGCAGGGATTCACGCGAAGTCGAGGAGCATGAAAGGAAGCAGTTGTCGCGCATCGGCACAATGAAAAAGGATGCCGTAAATGCAAAAGACGTTGCGGAATTCATTGAAGGGCTTGCCGAAGACCTGCATAAGCGCGTGCAAAAACAGGGCGTTTCCTTCAAAACCGTGTCAATAATCGGCATTTCCGACAAACTGGAATCGTTTTCGCGCGCGAAAACCCTGGAAGCTGCCACTGACGGCCTGCAGGCAATTAATGCGACTGCAAAAGAGCTTTTTGAAAGGCTTTTCGAACAAAACAGGGGCCTTGCCCTGCGCCGCGCCGGAATATCGTTGTCGGGCCTGTCGGAAAAAGAAGTCCGGCACGTGCAAGGTGCGAAAACCCAGAAAAGCCTTGGCGATTTCACATAAATCTTACAAAACATGTTCGATAGACAAAAGGTAAGATTTATCTGCCTTTTTGCCGATAATATTGCTGTGGTTTTATGGAAACTGTGACTTTATCAAGCAAATTCCAACTTGTCATTCCAAAGAAAGCGAGGCAGAACCTGAACCTGAAAGCGGGTGAGAAGCTCGCAATAATAGAAAAAGGCAATTCGATAGAGCTTGTCAAAATCGGCACCTTGAAGGAATTGCGCGGCATGGCGGCAGGCATTTCAAACAAAAATGTAAGGGATGAAAGTGAACGTTTTGATTGATTCCAGTGGCTGGATAGAGTATTTTGCAAATGCCCCGAAAGCCGGCAGGTATGCGCCGCTTATAGAAAAGGCATCCAAGCAAACGCATTTCACTCCGACGATCGTGCTTTTTGAAGTCTTCAAGAAGATTAAAAGGGATGCCGGCGAAAAGAAGGCACTCCTTGCAATTGCCCACATAATAGATTCGACCACTGTACTGGCACTTACAGAAAGGACCGCAATTCATGCAGCAGAACTCAGCCTGCAATTGGGCCTTTCCCTCGCTGATTCGATAATTCTGGCGACGGCGATAGAGCAAGAGGCCAGAATTTTCACCGGCGACCGGCATTTCAAAAAGACAGGGCAGGCGGCGGTCATTTAACCGGGGGTGATGCACGTGAGGCCGGAAGCCGAAGACCAGAGGAAAAAGTATTCGCTCGGCATTGTCGACATGCAGCAGTCTCTTGCGGAATACGACCGCATACTTGACCAGATTGCAAAAGGCAGTACAATCAAGGCGCTGGCTGAAGAAGTGCTGCAGAAAAAGAAATGCGCGAGAATTTTGGATTTGGGCTGCGGTTCCGGCAAGGCGATGGCCGAACTGAAAAAGCTGTTCGGCGAAAGGGTTTTTTGCGTTGGCGTTGATTTGGTTGAGCCTGAAAGCAACCAGTTTGACTTGTTCCTGCAAGGCGACGCAGTCGAAATGGATTTGCCGGAAAACATCGACATTCTGTTTTCCTTCCGCGCATTGCATGAGGTGGGCGAAACCGAAAGGGTTTTCCAAAAAATCTGCGCCTGCCTCGCTGATGGCGGCAGGGCCTTTCTTTCGGTCAGGCTCTGGTTTGCAGTCGGCGAAGAGCACAGGTGGCATGCGAACATGGACGAACAGGGGTTCAGGTTCCTTGAGAAAATCTCTAAGGAAAAGCGATTTTGGGGCTGCAAGGTTGCCGGCACGTTCATCGAAATTCCGGTGGGAAATTCCATTGAAGCCGGATACAACATTCGTTTTGAAAAGAAAGGATAAGGCTTTGGAAAAACAGGCAGGCTATTGCCTGTCTTTGACAATGTAATCGAATCCGAGCCTGTTCCTCACGCGCCTGAAGCCGTGCTTTACCGCCCATTCGGCTTTCAGGCCTGCTTTAGCCCAGTTTTTGGCGCGCCTGATGAAATGCACGGCCTGCAAAAGCTTTTTCATATCCCTTGCGGAAACGCCTTCCAGCCTGATTTTGCGCCTCAGGCAGTACCAGTCGAGAAGGTTTTTCACAAGCGCTTTCTGGGCCTTTGAAAATTTTCTTGTGGGAATGCCGAGCGGAGTGCCGGGAATTTTTTTGAGGAAAAGGTATGCCGCAACCCTGCCATCGAGCATGTAAGCGATGTCCCCGGATTTTCCGAAATTCAGCAGGTCCATGACATCCCATGGGCTCGTGTAAAGCTCGTGCGCCTCTTCCAGCAGTTCGAATTCTTTTCCGCGGATTCTGAACGGCCTGACGCTGATGCCTTCGGTGTGCGAATGCAGGGAATGCTCGTATTCCGCATACCATGAAACGCTCGCCCTTGTGCGTTCCTGGCCGCGGATATACTGCCACCTGCCGCCGATTCTGGCAAAGGCAACCTCCTTTTCAGGCTCCCTTACAAGCTGTAACAGCACAGGAATTGCCGGCTTGCGCGCGCGGCGCAGACTATGATTCGCCATTACCCCCACCAACCCAACTTTTTCAAACAATGGCTTAAATACCCATCTAACTTAAACATAACGATGGTTTTTTGCGGCGGGAAAAAAAGCCAAAAAACAAAGGTTTTTAAGCCCTCGAAAGCCAATTCTTATAGGGTAGCGGGAGGCTGGCTCACGGCCAAGCCGCTTCAATGCGGCAAAAACCTTCAATGGTTTTCGGCTGAGGAAAGTCCGCCCACTGCTTAAGCCAAGGGAACCCGAAAGGGTTTCCCGGTTTTCCGGAACAGAAACGAACCCGCGGAAAGGCACGATGATAAAAAATTGAGCTTCTTTTCGCGAGGATGAAACGGCCGGAAAAGGCTGCAGTGCAAGTGCCTTTGTCGCACGCTTAGACGGATGCCAGTTCAGAACAGAAGGCGGCTTACCACCCGCTGCCCTTACTTTTGGCCCCAATCTTCGGCCAAACGCTTTTTCCAATTGCAACCGGGAAAAAATCAGGAGTTATCAAGTTTAAGCAGGCACGTTTTCCGCCAGACGCCCAGGACGTCCTCAGCGGACAAGTTTTCGCGCCTCAAAATTTCAATAAAGTCCGAACATGCACGGGATTGCAAGTCCGACAGGCCGCCCACTTCAAGCAAATGCTCAAAACCCCCTATTGCCGCCTCAGCATGCATATGCAAGTCCGAAAACCGCCTGCCGCGCCCAAGCAAGCGCACCATGCCGGCAAGATTTGCTTCAATGCCCTCAAGAAGGCTTGTCCTGTCCCCCGAAGCCATCACAAATTGCTCATGCTCGGCAGCTCTTTCCGTGCGCAGATTTTCGATGTGCGAGGTTTCCGCATGCGCCCGGGATTTTTCCCTGCGCCTGGCCCGCACCGTGGCACGATTGCGCGCAATCATGTGCCGGTTTATCCTGCGCCTGGGTCGCATGCAAACAATTCGAATCCAATGATTTTAAATCTTTGCACGCCTAATAGGTTAAAACAGCGTCCGGATTTAAATCTAAAAGTGAACCGCCATGGCAATGGACAAGACCATTCTGCGCAAGAAGTTTGCCGAGGAATGGCAGAAGCACTACAAGGTTGAAACCCTGATTGAAAAGGGCTATTCGCGCAAACAGTGCAAAAGCTGCAAAACGCATTTCTGGACCCTCGATTCGGGCAGGGAAATCTGCGCTGACTCGAAATGCGTGGGCTACGGTTTCATAGGCAAGCCGACGAAAAGGCTGGGTTACACTGAAACCTGGGCCGAAATAGCAAAATACTTCAAAAAGCAGGGGCACACCGAAATCAAGCGTTATCCCACTGTCTGCAGGTGGCGCGACGACCTCTATTTCACAAACGCTTCGATCATAGACTTCCAGCCGTACGTGGTTTCCGGGGAAATCGAGCCGCCGGCAAACCCCCTCATAGTGCCGCAGACTTCCCTCAGGTTCGGCGACATCACGAATGTCGGCGTTACGGGTTCGCATTACACGTGCTTTGTCATGTTCGGCCAGCACGCATTCAACTCTAAAAAGACCGGAAACTTTTATTGGAAAGACGAGGCGTTGCACCATGATTTCACTTACGTGACAAAGGTTTTGGGTGCAAAAAAAGAGGAAGTGATTTTCAAGGAAGACGTCTGGGCCGGCGGCGGAACTTTCGGCCCGTGCATAGAATATTTCTGCAACGGCTTGGAATTGGGAAACTGCGTTTTCATGCAGTTCAAGGAACTCGGCGGGGGAAAGTTCGAGGAGCTTTCAACGCGCGTGATTGACATGGGCGCCGGTTTGGAGAGATTGGCGTGGTTCACGAACGGAAACCCGACAAGCTATGAAATCACTTTCGGACAGGTCGCGGAAAAAATGAAAAAAGCCGCCGGCATAGACATAGACAAAAAGCTCCTGCTTGAATTCGCAAAGCTGTCCGGCAGCCTCAATGTGGACGAAGCATCTAACATCGGCGAACAGAAAAAGAAAATCGCAAAACAGCTTGGCTTCGACGAGAAAGAACTCTTTTCCAAAATGCGCCGCCTCCAGGCGGTTTACGCCATCGCCGACCACACCAAAACAATCCTTTACACTGCAACGGATGGAATGCTGCCGAGCAATGCCGGCGGAGGGTACAACCTGCGCCTTCTTCTGAGAAGGGTTTTCGGCTTCAACGAGGAATTCGGCCTCAATCTCGATTTCGAGGAAATACTGGCGGGGCACGCAAAACAATTGAAGGGCTTTGATGACACCGTCGGCGAAGGCGTTTCGACGGCGATTGACGTCATAGCCGAAGAACGCAAAAAGTTCTCGGAACTGCGCGAATTCAGCCAGAAAAAAGTTTCCGCCCTGGTTGAAAGGAAGAAAAGCGAGGGCAAAAGCATCGATGAAAAGGAGCTTGTCAGGCTGTATGAAAGCGACGGCATCCCGCTCGAACTGGTGGAAGAGATTGCGAAAAAGCACGGCTTTGAATTCAGCGCGCCCGACGACTTTTATGGTTCGGTTGCGAGGAAAAACGAAAAGGAAGACGAGGCGAAACAGAAAGCGCTTAACGTTTCCGGCTTCAAAAAAACGAAAATGCTTTACTACGAGGACCAGAATCTGCGCAATTTCAATGCAACCGTTCTTGGAACGATTGAAAACTATCTCATTCTGGACAAGACCGCGTTTTATGCCGAGGGCGGCGGACAGGCCGGCGACACCGGCGCAATCGACGGCGTTCCGGTTTTGGACACGCAGAAAATTGAAGGCGTTGTACTGCACGAAGTCAAAGACGCTTCAAAATTCAGGAAAGGCAAAAAGGTTTTCGGGGAAATCGACTGGAAAAGAAGGGTACAATTGAAGGCGCATCACACCGGCGCGCACCTGCTGAATGCGGCAAGCAAGGAATTGTTCGGCAGGCACATCTGGCAGGCCGGCGCGCACAAGGGCGAGGACAAGGCGCACCTGGACATCACGCATTTCAGGAAAATTTCGCGCGAAGAGCTCAACCAGCTCGAGCTTCTGGTGAACGCTTTCATCCAGCAGAACGTGCCGGTGCAAGTTTCTTTCATGCCGCGCAACAAGGCCGAGGAAAAATTCGGCTTCAGCCTCTACCAGGGCGGCTATGTGCCAGGAAAAGAATTGAGGGTCGTGCAGGTCGAAGGCATCGACGTGGAAGCGTGCGGCGGAACGCACGTTTCAAGGACAGGCGAAATAGGCGCATTCAAAATCGTGAAACGCGAAGGCGTGCAGGACGGAATCGAAAGAATTGTCTATGTTGCAGGAGAGGCCGCGATAAGGCATTCGCACCAGCAGGAAAAATTGCTGGAAGAATCCGCGCAAAACCTCAACGTGCCGGTGCCGGATTTGCCCAAGGCGACGCAGCGCTTTTTCTCCGAATGGAAGGAACAGAAAAAGGAAATCAGCCAGATCAACGAAAGGCTCTCCGAGCTTGTGGTCAAAAAGCTTTTGCAAACCCACGGCGGCAGGATCGGCCATTTCTTCGACAACATGAACTCCGAACTGCTGTTCAAGCTTGCATTGCAGATCGCCTCGGAAAGAAAAGACGCAATTGTTTTGCTCGGCTCGCCAGAAGGCATTGCAATAGTCGCGGGCCGGGACAGCAGTGCAAACGCGCAGGCCGAACTGCAGAAAATCCTCGCGGAATCCGGCGGAAAAGGCGGCGGCAACGCGAAAATCGCGCGCGGCTCAACGCAGAATTCACAGAAACTGAAGCACCTGCTTTCCAACTGATTTTCCAAGGCAAATTCCAGCGTTAGCCTTTTACCTAAGCAAACAAAAAGCCCTTTAAATACCAAAAGCCATAGTGCGTATAGGCAAAAATGCAACAAATGGTGGTTTGATGAAAAAAATCCTGGCCGCGCTCGCACTGCTTTCAATCCTTGTTCTGGCAGGCTGCATTGAAAAAGTCGGCTTTGAAACCGTTGAAAAAGGCCAGAATTCCGGAATCCAGGCTGCAAGAAACCTTGTCTTCAATGATGCCAAATCCTTCGCCGGTTTTTGGTCGGAATTGAAGCAGAACGTTTCGCCGCAGCCAGAGATGCCTGAAATGGATTTTGACAAATACACTGTCATTGCGGCAGCGCTCGGTTCGAAACCGAATGGCTGTTACACAATTGAAATAAAGGATGTGCGCCAGACCCAGTCGAACGTTTACGCGCTTGTCGACAAGCCGGAACCTTCGGAGGGTGCAATGTGCACGCAGGCATTCGTGCAGCCATATCACATAATCAAGATTCCAAAAACAGCAAAACCCGTTGTTTTCGAAAAATATCCGGGAAAAATTCCAGACAATGAACCGCCACCCACGGATTACAAATTCGAGGCTCACGAGTGGGGCGTAATAGAAGCCCACGAAAACGAATCAAATGCGATTCTGACAAGCAGGCCCGAAGTGGATGCAATGGTAAAACTTCCAATTGTTTACTTTCATGCAAAAAATGTTGACAAATTTTCGGCGAAATACACCCTTCCAAGCGGAAAGGTCACGGACGTCTATCCCGGCGGAACCGCAGACGGCAAAACCGCGGGCTGGAGCAGTGTTTCACTGAAACAGGAAACACCATCCAGGGCACTTGCCACAAGCAAGGGTTACCGCCCGCCGATCGAATCCATTGAACCGCAACTCGGAAACGTTGATTCGGATGACCTGTGGATCGACGGGAAAAAGCACAAATTTTTGTTTTACGAAGGAGAAATGCAATTCGAAAACAGGGTCAAGGCAAAGAGAAACGGCAATTCGGTAAGCCTCACCAACGGCAACGATTTTGCCGTTTACAATGCAAGATTTGTTGCAAGCAACGGCGGCGGGTTCTGGGAAACGAATGTCGAAGCCGCAACAGCCGAAAAAATCGATGCCGGGCAAACTGTCGCGCTTGAACTGAAGGATTTCACGCCCGACGCAAAGCTGCTTGAAAACGACCTGACAAGCAAAGGCTTCACCAAGAGCGAGGCGAACGCTTTTGCGAATGCCTGGTACAAGAACATGTTTTATCCGACAAATGCCGGGACGTGGCAGCGCCTGAGTTACGTGCTGCCGCAAAGCTGGTACGACGAACAGGTTCCATCTGAATACAGCGTCAAGCCGACAAAGGAAATCAGGCAAATGTATGTGCTGGTCAAAATACGCGAACAACCCGGAAACGGAAAAGTTGAAGCCAAGACCGACAGGCAAAGCTATTCCTCGGGCGAAACCGTGAAAATTACCGCGACAAATGATTCGGACAAAAGCGTTTTCATCCAGCCCGGCACAGTGCTGTGCGGGCCGCTTTCAATCATCCGCCTTGAAAACGGGGAATGGAAGCCGGTGCAGATTTCAAATCCCCTGATAATGGCGGCATGCGCGCCAAGCGCGGACGAACTGAAGCCGGGCCAGTCAAGGGAAATAGAATGGGACGGAAAGGAATGGGTCAACGGCGAACCCATGCCGGTGCAGACCATGGCAACCGGAACATTCAAGGCGCGAATAACCTATTATGACAATGAAAAAATTTGGGAAGGGAACGGCTCAACAGCCCAAAGCGATGAATTCACGATCGGCGAAAAAAATGTTTCGACAACCGTCCTCACATACGCGCCGATCCAATGCGGCGAAAACCCGTGGGAGAAATGGCATGCTGACCTGAACAGAGTTTACATCAGGGCGCCGACAGAAGAAGAAATATTAAAGGAATATTATTCAATCGTCCACGGCATTCCGGTTGTTTCATACAAAAACATTCCGGCACCGCCTGGAACAATTGTCTGCATGGCGTGCCAGTGCCCGCGCGGCGACAAGATAGAAATATGGGTCGACAATTCCACTGAAACCGGCAGAAAAAACGTGGAAAAACTGGTTGAATTGGGCTGGAAAACAGAGGCCACAATGGTAACCTGAACGGTGTTTTTTCCGCCCGCCGCAAATCCTTTTAAACCGTTTTTCGCTATTTTCTGCTATGCCCTACGACTTCAAGGCCATCGAGCCGAAATGGCAGAAGAAATGGCATGAATCAAAGGCGTTCGAGTCAAAACCGGAAAAGGGAAAGAAAAAATACTATGTCCTGGAAATGTTCCCTTATCCTTCAGGCAAACTGCACATGGGCCACGTGCGCAATTACGCGATAGGCGACGCGCTGGCACGCTACTACCGGCAGCGCGGGTTCAATGTCCTATATCCAATGGGCTATGATGCCTTTGGTTTGCCGGCGGAAAATGCGGCAATCCAAGGCAAGGCGCATCCGCGCGAATGGACGAATGCGCGCATCACGGAAATGCAGGGGCAGCAGAAACAGCTTGGCTTCAGCTACGACTGGAACAGGGAAGTCAGGACATGCGAACCGGAATACTACAAGTGGAACCAGTGGATTTTTCTCCAGCTGCTGAAAAAAGGCCTTGTTTACAAGAAAAAATCCAAGGTCAACTGGTGTCCGGCCTGTGAAACCGTGCTTGCAAACGAGCAGGTCCAGCAGGGAAAATGCTGGCGGCACTCGCAGACCGACGTTCAGCAGAAGGACCTTGAACAATGGTACCTGAAAATAACCGCCTACGCCGACGAACTGCTGTCCGGATTGGACAAGCTTGAAAACTGGCCTGAACGCGTCAGGACAATGCAGCGCAACTGGATCGGGAAAAGCACGGGCGTTGAAATTTTTTTCAAGGAAAAGGATTCATCGGAAACAATTCCATGCTTTACCACAAGACCGGACACGTTGTTCGGCGTAACTTACATGGTTTTGGCGCCGGAGCACCCGCTTGTGGAAAAGTGGACTAAAGGAACGGAATACGAAGCCGATGTCGCGCGCTTCAAGGAAGAAGTCAAAAGGCTCAGCGAAATAGAGCGCACTGCTGAAGGCAAGCCCAAAAACGGTTTGTTCATCGGAAAGTATTTCACAAATCCCGTCAACGGCGACGTCTGCCCGGTTTTCATCGCCGACTATGTTTTGATAGAATACGGCACGGGCGCCGTGATGGCCGTGCCATGCCACGACCAGCGCGACTTTGAATTTGCAGACAAGTATTCCCTGCAGAAAAAGGTCGTCATCCAGCCAAAAGGCAAAACGCTTAATGCGCATGAAATGAAGGAAGCGTTTGTCGATGAAGGCGTACTTGCAAACAGCGCAGAATTCGGCGGATTGGATAACATCAAGGCGATTGAAAAAATCTCGAAATGGCTTGAAAAGAAAAAATGGGGCAGGATAAAGACAAACTACAAGCTTCGCGACTGGCTCATTTCACGGCAGAGATACTGGGGCACGCCGATTCCGATAATCTACTGCGAAAAATGCGGCACGGTTCCGGTGCCGGAAAAAGATTTGCCGGTCAGGCTTCCTCAGGACGCGGATTTTTCCGCCGGAGGAAATCCATTGGCGACGAGCAAAAGCTTTGTTGAAACTAAATGCCCGAAATGTAATGCGAAAGCGAAACGCGAAACCGACACAATGGACACGTTCATTGACAGTTCATGGTATTTTTTGCGCTACTGCTCGCCGAAAGAAAGCAAACAGCCATTCACAAAAGCCGAAGCCAAATACTGGATGCCGGTCGACCAGTACATCGGCGGAATAGAGCACGCAATCCTGCATCTGATGTACAGCAGGTTTTTCTGCAAGGCACTCCGCGATTTGGGTTTGGTGGAATTTGACGAGCCGTTCTCGCGCCTTCTGGCACAGGGAATGGTCTTGAAGGGCGGCGTGAAAATGTCCAAATCATTGGGCAATGTCGTCAGCCCCGAAGAGATAATCGAAAAGTTCGGTGCGGACACGGCAAGGCTGTTCATCTTATTCACGGCCTCGCCTGAAAAGGAACTCGAATGGAGCGATGCCGGGGTTGAAAGCGCGTACAAGTTTTTGGCGAAAGTTCATTTGCTGTTCGAGGAAAACGCCCATGCCATAAAAAGCGCGGCAAAGGCCGGGGCAAAAAGTAAAACAAAAATTTCCGGAAAAGCCTTCGACCAGAAAGAAAAGCTTCTGCTCAGCAAAGCCAACCGCGCGATAAGGAACGCGACCGAACAAATCGAAAAATTCGAATTCAATTACGCGATTTCGGAAACAATGCAGCTTGCCACAGCAATGCAGAAATTAGATGACAAAAAAAGCCCTGCTTTCGCATTTGCCGCAAAGGCCCTCGCACAATTGCTGTCGCCTTTCGCACCCCACGTATGCGAGGAATTGTGGGAATCGCTCGGCGAAAAAGGGCTTGTTGCGCAAGCTGCCTGGCCGGAGGCCGATGAAAAATTGATTGACGAAAAGGCGGAGAAAGCCGAGGAGCTTTTCCAGAGCGTGCGCCAGGACATAATGCAGATAATCGGCATAGCCAAGCTTGAAAAGCCGAAAAAAATCGTGCTTTACGTTGCGCCTGAATGGAAATGGAAAAGCCTCAAAATCGTGAAAGCCGAAATCGAAAAAGAGGGAAAGCCGGACGTCGGAAAGGCGATCCGCGCGTGCATGGCTGACGCTGAACTGAAAAAGCTCGGCCCGCAGATCCCGGCATTTGTTTCGCAGGCCATCAGGAAAGCGGTTGAAATGCAGGCAGTAACGCAGATAAACGAAAAACAATGTCTTGACTTCTACATTAAGGAACTTGAATCGGAATTCGGCGCGGAAGTTCTGGTTGAAGAAGCCGAAAAAACAAGTTTCGACCCTGCGGCAAAGGCGAAAAACGCTTTTCCCGGAAAGCCGGCAATCTACTTAGAGTGATTCCAAGTTCACGCGAGAAACTTTTCTTCACATTTTTTCTATCGGCTCGATGTTCAGCAGCCTCAGGCCGTTTGCAATGACCGTTGCAGTTGCCTGCACGAGCAGCAGCCGTGCATTGACAAGCCCCTTGCTTTCCGCCTTCAAAACCTGCTCGGAATGGTAAAACGAGTTGAATGCCGCGGACAATTCCAGAAGGTACTGGCAGACAGCGTGCGGGGAAAGGCTTTGAAGGCTGTTCTCGACCAGCGCGGGATATGCGTTGAGCAGTGAAAGCACCTTCTTTTCGCTTTCGGATTCGAGCAGTGAAAAATCCGCCCCTTTGACGCTCGGCCTGCCTTTCGCCTTTGCAAGAATGCTTTTCGCCCGCGCATGGGTGTACTGCACGTACGGCCCTGTTTCGCCGTCAAAGGAAACGCTTTCCGCAGGATTGAAGGTTATGTCCTGCTGGATGCTTACGCGCAAAAGGAAAAACTTTATCGCCGCGAGGGCAATCGCCAGGCTCCTTTTTTCAAGCTCTTTTTTCGAAATTTGCGGCTCGCGCTTCAAAATCTCGGTTTTTGCCAATCCAACAACTTCCACAATCAAGTCGTCAGCATCGACAACTTTTCCCTCGCGGCTCTTCATTTTTCCTTCCGGCAGGAAAACCATACCATAGCTCAGGTGCCTGCATTTTTTCGCCCAGGAAAAGCCGAGCAGTTCGAAAATCTTGAACAGCTGCATGAAATAAAAGTTCTGTTCCGAGGCAACCACCCACAATGCTTCGTCAATGCTGAACTTCTCAAACTTGTGCATCGTCAAAGCGAGGTCATTGGTGACGTAAATGCTCGTGCCGTCCGCGCGCAAAACGATTTTCTTGGAAAGCTTGAATGCCTCAAGGTCGGCAACAATTGCGCCATCATATTCCTTTGTGAAAACGCCCTTCCGCAGGCCATCATCAATCAAAGGCTTGGCCTTGTCATAAAAATCCGATTCAAAAAAGAACTTGTCAAACCGCGAGCCGAACCGTTTGTAGGTTTCCCTGAAACCGGACAAAACCCATGCGTTCATTTTTTTCCACAACGCAATCGTGGGCTTGTCTTTCGCCTCCCATTTTTTCAGCAAAGCCTTTGCGTCCTCTTCAAATGCAGGATTTTCCTTGGCATTCTGCGCGAACAAAACGTAATAGTCGCCGACAAAATGGTCGGATTTTTTCTTTGCCTGCTTCGGCGATTTGCCCTTGCCGAATTTCTGGTATGCAAGCATGGACTGGCAGATGTGGATGCCGCGGTCATTGACAAGATTTGCCCTCAACACCTTGCAGCCGTTTGCCTCAAGGATGTTCGAGACCGCCATGCCAATCGAATCGTTGCGCAAATGGCCTATGTGCAATGGCTTGTTGGTGTTCGGACTGCTGTACTCGACCATCACTTTTCTGCCTTTTCCGGCCTTTGAAAAGCCGAATTTTTTGTTTTCCTTCAAAACGCGCACAATGACGGTTTCCGCAAGCACCTTCTTTTTGAGAAAAAAGTTGAGGTATGGCCCGATGGATTTTGCCTGCAAAAAAGACTGCGGCAAAACAATTTTTGCCTGCAATTCAACCGCAATCTGCTGCGGGCCTTTTTTCAGCAAAGGCGAAAGCTTGAAGCAGGGAAACGCAAAATCGCCCAAGTCGGCCGACGGTGGCACTTCAAGCATTCCGAGAATTTCGCTTTCGGAAAGCTTTCCGTCCAGCGCCTTTGCCAGGGCAAGCGCAAGCTGTTCCTTAAAATCCGGCATGAAAAAAAGAAATGGAATAAGGTGTTTTAAAAGCTACTTTTGCGCACGACAAGGCCGGGTTTATGGCGCTTCACAGCCGGTTTTCTGGGCAAGCGTCGGCAATGGCAGCCTGCCTTCAAGCCTTGAGCCGTCGGCAAAAGTCCAGGTCGGATAGCCTTTTATCTGCGCGTCAATGCAGGCCTGCGTCTGCCCGTTCTGGCCCTGGATCGCGCATTCAATGTAGTTGAGCTTGTCAACGCTGCCGCCGAAATCCTTTTTCTGCTCCAGGCAATGCGGGCACCAGTAGGCGCCGTAAAACTTTGCCCCCTTGTCCGTCAGGCACTTGGCTAAAGAATCCATTTTTGGGTTCGACTGCGCGCAACCCAAGACAAAAAGCAGGGCAAGAACCGAGACTCCGAGAAAAAACTTTTTTGAAAAATCCATTATCAAATAGAACAGCACACGAAATTTAAACCTTGCGCCGGCAACAAACACCAAAATTGGTTTTCACCCCATCATTGCCCCTTGCAGACGCGGTAGTGGTCATTTCCTTATCAGCGTGCCCTTTCCCAGATCCGTGAAAACTTCAACCAGGAGCGAGTGTTCCAAACCATCAATCAGGTGCGTGCGCTTCACGCTTGAATTCAGCGCATCAATGCATGCAAGGGTTTTGGGAACCATGCCACTGGCAATCACGCCGCCAGCAATAAGCTTTTTCGCTTCCGCAACGGTCAACTCGGAAATCAGGCTGTTCCTGTCGTTTTTGTCGCGCAAAATGCCGGGCACGTCCGACAAAATCATGAGCTTTTCCGCCTTCAACGCCTTTGCGATTGCCACGGCAACCTCGTCGGCATTGATGTTCAAAACCTGCCCGCTACTGGTTTTGCCAAGGCAAGCCACAACCGGCACAACGCCGTTTGCAAGCAGGCTTGCAAATTTTTTGACATCGGCTTTTTTGGGCGCCCCGACAAATCCCAAATCCAGGCCGCCGGAAGATTTTTTTGCCGCCAGAATAACGCTTTGCGAAACGCCGTCAATGCCCTGCACATTCGCCCCGGATTTTTTTATGCAGGAAACTATTTTGGCATTGGTTGAAACGAGAACCTTTTTGACAATCGCAAGCGTCCTGGCGTCCGTAAACCGCAGGCCGTTCACGGCCTTTTTCTCAATGCCCGCCTTTTCCGTTTCAACGTCAATCTGCTTGCCAGCACCATGCACTATAACCACGTGAATGCCGACGGCGTCAAGCAAAACGATGTCCCCACAGATTTCGCGCAAAACACCGGCATCATCCAGAAGCTTGCCTGACAGCTTGACCACAAAAGTCTTTCCCTCGAACTTTTTGATGTAAGGCAATGCTTCCTTGAGATAACGCACTATTTCCGGCATAGTTCCACAACCACCAACAGCATACGGCATGATTCAAATCGAACCATGCGTTTCACCGCAGGACTTCCAGCCCGAGCTTTTCATCAAAGCCGAACATCAAATTCATGTTCTGCACGGCCTGTCCGGCCGCGCCTTTGACAAGATTGTCCAGCGCAGACACAATGACAAGCCGGTTGTTGTCATCAACCTCGAAGCCGCCGATAAGGCAGTAATTGGATTTCTGGATGTCCTGCATTGTCGGAATGCCTTCGACGATTTTCACGAAAGGCTCTTTTGCGTAAAACTTTTCGAACTTTTTGCGCACCGCCCCGCCGGACAGTTTTTTTTTCAGGAAAAAATGGCCCGTTGCTACAATGCCGCGGTAAAACGGCAGGACGTGCGGCGAAAATGAAACGCTTTTTCCCAAAAACTGCTGCATTTCAAACATGTGCCTGTGCGACGTAAGCTTGTAGGGAACGATGTTTTCGCGCAAACCCTGCATGTAAGCCTTGTCCGACGCCTTCTCCCTTCCCGCGCCGCTGTAGCCTGACTTGCAGTCGAAAACCGCCTTGGAAAAAAGCTTTTCCTTGGCCAGAGGCAGGCCCGCAAGAATGCAGGCGGTCGCATAACAGCCCGGATTTGCGACAAGCTTTGCCTTTTTTATTTTCGGGCGGAACAATTCCGGCAGGCCGTAAACCCATTCATTCAAATGCTTCTTGTCAGCATGCCCGATGCCGTTGACCTTTTTGAACAGCTTCGCGTCGGGAAACCGGTAATCCGAACCCAAATCTATTACCCTGCATTTGAGTGTCGGTGCGAGTTGCATGGATGCGCCATGCGGAACGGCGAGGAAAACCACGTCCAAATCCAAGGCGTTCAGCTCCCCGACGGAATAATTCGTGAAAGCAAGGTTCTCGTCCCGGAATTCCGGGTAAACCGATTTGACTTTCGTGCCTGCAAACGTTTTCGAATTCAGCGCAACAAGCTCGGCTTTCGGATGGCTGGACAGCACTTTGACAAGTTCGAATCCCGCGAACCCGGCAGCGCCGATTATGCCTACGCGCATTCCACAAACACCTTCTCCAAAACCTTGATTGCAGACAAAATTTCTTTTTCCGAAACCGTCAGCGGAGGAAGGAAACGCAAAACGTTGTCGCCGATGCTGTTGACAAGCAGGCCCTTTGCAAGGCACTTTCCGGCAACTGCCTTTGCCGAAACGCCGGAAAGCTGCACCGCAACCATCAATCCTTTTCCGCGCACATCTGAAACGAATGAAAACTTTTTCTGCAGGCCCGAAAGCTTCTGCATGAAAAGCCTGCCTTTCTTTTCAGCACCGGCCGCGAGTTTTTTCGACTCAATTTCCTTTATTGTCGCAAGCGCTGCGCTGCAGGCCAGGGGATTGCCGCCGAATGTTCCGCCATGCTGGCCCGGCTCAAAATCAAGGCCTTCACGCGAAATAGTCGCGCCGATGGGAAAGCCGTTTGCAAGGCCCTTCGCCGTGACGACAATGTCCGGCTTGATGCCGGAAAGCTGGAACGCGAAAAATTTGCCGGTTCGGCCGCAACCGGTCTGCACTTCGTCAAGAATCAGAAGAACGCCCTTTGCCTTGCATATTCCGGCAACCGCTTTCAGGTAATTTTCATGCGGAACATTTATGCCGCTTTCGCCCTGGATCGGCTCGACGACGAATGCCGCGGTGTTTTCATCAATCGCTCCCTCCAGGGCCTTTGCGTCATTGAACGCAACGGTCTTGAAGCCCGGCACCAATGGCTCGAACATCGACTTGTAATCCTTGTTCCACGTTGCAGTCAGCGCGCCGAAAGTGCGGCCATGGAAAGCGTTCTCCGTCGAAATGATCTGCGTCTTTCCAGTGCACTTGCGCGCGAGCTTGAACGCGGCCTCCATTGCCTCTGTCCCGGAATTTGACAGGAAAACCTTCTGCAAACCGGAAATTTTCGCAAGCTTTTCGGCAAGCAGTGCCTGCGGTCCAGTATAATAATAATTGGTCGCGTTCACGAGCTTTTTTGCCTGAATGCAAATCGCCTTCGTCACAGCAGGATTGGAGTAGCCGACGCTGCACGTCGCGAGGGCGCCGACAAAGTCAAGGTATTTTTTGCCCTGCGAGTCGAACACAAAACAGCCTTTTCCTTTTTCCAGGACAATCGGCTTGCGCCGGAAGCAGTTCATGTAAAACTCCCGGTCAAGCGCAAAAACCTTTTCGGGTTTCATTTTTCCAGCCATTCTTCCACCAACAAAAATCCCATAAACCAATCAGAGCCCATAATACAATTCAGGTCGGGTACTCCGCATTGACCTTGATGTAGCCTTCAGTCAGATCGCAGCCGTAAGCGGTTGCCTCGCCTTTTCCGTTGCCCGCAATCACGATAATCTCAAAACCGCTTTTCGACATTTCCGTCTGCGCTGCCTGCAGATTGAAGTCCGCGGCAAGGCCGTTTTTCACAACCTGAACCTTTCCGAAAAAAATGGCAAGCGTTTCCATTTCGAATGGAATGCGCGTCTGGCCGATTGCCTGCAAAACGCGCCCCCAGTTCGGGTCGTTGCCGAAAACCGCGGTCTTGACAAGGTCTGACTTTACAATGGCCAGAGCCATTTCCTTCGCCTTGCCAAAATCCCTTGCACCCCTGACTGTCGCGGAAAACATCTTGCTTGCGCCTTCCCCATCCAAAACGATTTTTTTAGCCAGATCCAGGCAGACAAAATCCAATGCTTCCTGAAATTCCTTTTGCGAAGGCCTTTTTCCGGACAGGCCGTTCGCAAGCAATAGCACGGTATCGTTTGTCGACTCGCACGCGTCAACGGAAATGCAGTTGAAGCTTTTTTCAACAGCCTTTGAAAGGCCTGCCTGCAAATCATTCTGCCCAACGGCGGCGTCCGTGAAAATGTAGCAAAGCATTGTCGCCATATTGGGCGCGATCATGCCGGAACCCTTCGCCATGCCCGCAACGGCAAAACCGTTCGCCTGGACCGCAATGAACTTCGGCTTCGTGTCAGTTGTCATAATCGCCTCAACCGCAGACATCCCCGCCTTCTCCGAATCAGACAATTCGCCTTTCACGCCATTCATCGCGGACTCGATTTTTGCCATGGGCATCTGCTTTCCGATAATGCCGGTCGAACCCACCATGGCAAGCTTTTCAGAAATGCCAAGTTCATCAGCCAGAAGTTTCGCCTGCAGTTTTGCGTTTTTCAAGCCTTCCTTTCCGGTGCCTGCATTCGCTACGCCGGAAACGACATTCAATGCCTGGCATTTTCCATGCTTCAGGCGCTCCAAGCCGAGAATGACGGGCGGCGCGCGCGCGGTGTTCTGCGTGAAAACAGCGGCCATTGCGGCGGGCGCATCTGAAGCGACAACGCAGAAGTCCTTGCGGCTCGACTTGATGCCCGCAAACTTTCCTACAGCCTTTATGCCTTTCACGCAGGTAATGCCTTTTCCATCCAAAACCCTGAAGCTTGCCATTTTCATGACCCCAAACATACACCGCATTTTCGTTAAATTTTTGCCTTTCCAAGCATCCAAAGAATCAAAGCATTTTGCGCATGCATGCGGTTCTCCGCCTGGTCGAAAACAATCGACTTGGGCGAGTCAATCACTTCGTCTGTCATCTCATAGCCGCGGTGCGCCGGCAGGCAGTGCATGAAGTAAGCATTGCCAAGAATTTCCCTTGTCACCTGGAACGGCTTGAACGCCTCGTTCTTTTTCTGCGCATCCGCTTCCTGGCCCATTGAAACCCAGGTGTCAGTGTAAACGACGTCCGCGCCTTTCGCCGCCAGGCTAGCATCATTGCAAATGAACAGTTCGGCGCCAAGGCCTTTTGCGAACGAAACCGCGTCCTGCGAAGGCTCAAATCCCTTGGGCGTTGCAATGGAAACCTTTGCCCCCAGCAAGGCGCCAATCACAATCAGGGAATTGCACACATTGTTGCCGTCGCCGACGAACGCAATCTTTTTGCCCTTCACCTTGCCAAGCTTTTCCTTGACCGTCAAATAGTCCGCGAGAGCCTGGCACGGATGCCATTTGTCGCACAAGCCGTTTATGACCGGCTTTGACGAGGCCTCTGCTATTGCAAGGATATCCTCATGCTTGAAAACGCGCGCCATCAGAATGTCGGAATAACGTTCCATCGACTTCACTTCGTCTTTCAGCGCGCCAAGCGCGAGGTTTGTAGTGCGCCAGTCCAGGAAAATCGCATGCCCGCCCAGGCGCGTCATTCCCGCTTCGAACGACATGCGCGTGCGCGTCGAAGTCTTCTGGAAAAGCATTGCAAGAGTCTTGTTCTTCAAGGCGCCGGAAAATTTTGCCGGATTCTTTTTGACATTCACTGCCAAATCCAAAAGCTTTTCAGCCTGCTTCGGCGACAATTCCTTGCCGGTCAAAAAATCAATTGCACTGGTTTTTTTTACAGCCTTGCCATCCTTCGCCATTTCATTCACCTTTCGCCTTGCCTTTACCTTCAAGCAGTTCCTTCGCCGCTTCCTTGTACGCTTCGCGGAACGGCATTCCGGCTTTCGCCTTTTTCAAGGCGTTTTCGGTTGCAAACAATTCGGCTGTGAGGGCATTCTCGCACTTCCACTTGTCAACCTTCAGCTTTGAAACAGCCAATGCCATGACCTGCAATGAAGCTTTCGTTGTTTCAAGGCCGTTGAAGAACGGTTCTTTCGTGAGCTGGAAATCGCGGTTGTAGCCTGAAGGCAGGTTCGAGACAATGCCGAGGACCTTGAACAATTCGCCTTGCACGACATGGCTTTTGGCGCGCACCAGTTCCAGAACGTCAGGATTCTTTTTCTGCGGCATTATGCTTGAGCCGGTGCACAATTCTTCAGGCAATTCAAAATAGCCGAATTCAGGCATGGAAAACAATTGCAAATCAGTTGCCAGCTTGTTCAAGTCAAGCGAAACCTGCACGCACGCCGAAAGGACAATCGCCTCAAATTTTCCGCGCGAATTCGCGCAATACAATGCGTTTTCCTGCAGTTTGGAAAAGCCCAGCAGTTTTGTCGACAGCTTGCGGTCAATCGCAACGGGAACGCCGTAACCGGCAGCGCTCCCCAAAGGATTCTGGTCAACCAGCTTTTGCGAGAATTCCAGCAATGCAAGGTCATCCTGCAAGGCACCGGCAAACGCGCCGGCCCACAACGAAACCGATGAAGGCATTGCCTTCTGCAGATGCGTGTAACCGGGCATTTTCACGTCGTTGTTTTTTTTGCCGAATTCCTTCAATGCCGCAATCAGCTTCTCCAAAGATTTCGCAATCTCCGCGCATTCGCTTTTCGAGTAAAGGCGCAGTGCCGCCATGACCTGGTCATTGCGCGACCGGCACGCGTGAATCTTCTTGCCGGTTTCGCCAAGCTTTTTCGTCAAAAACTTTTCAATCGCGGTGTGGCAGTCCTCATCCTCCTGCAAAATCTCGAATTTACCTTCCTCAGCAAGCGCAATGATTTCCTTCAGCGCGCCCTCGAGCTTTTTCGCCTCTGACGAAGAAAGGAAGCCCGCCTTCACAAGCATTTTAGCGTGCACAATGCTCGCAATGGCATCAAATTTGGCAAGCTTCTTGTCAATGATGTAATCGTTGCCGACAGTGAACGCCCCAATTTGCGGGTCAACGCCTTTTCCGCCCTTGTCCCACAGTTTCATTCTGCATCATGCCCCAAAATCATTTTTTCATTCATTTCGTTTCCTGCCCGAAAAATTTTATGCCAAGCTTTTCATTGACCTTCGACTGGATTTTCAATGGCAGGCCCTGGATTTTCAGGAAACCCGTGGCGTCATCCTGATTGTAAGAGCCGCCGGCTTCCATTGTCGCAATGCTTTCGTCATACAGGCTGTACGGGCTTTTGCGGCCAACCGGAATGCAGCTGCCCTTGAAGAGTTTCAGTTTCACTTCACCGGAAACGCCTTTCTGCGACGCGTCCACAAACGCATTCAATGCCTGCAGTTCGCGCGAGCACCAGAAGCCGAAATAAACCAGTTCGGAGTAGCGCGGAATGAGCGAGTCGCGCAAATGCATCAGGCCGCGGTCCATTGTAATTCCTTCAAGGTCGCGGTGGCCGGCGTACAAAATCGTTGCGCCCGGCGCCTCGTAGACGCCCCGGCTTTTCATTCCCACGAAACGGTTCTCGACCATGTCGACAACGCCGACGCCATTCTCTCCGCCGATTTTGTTCAGGGTTTCAAGCAGTTCGACTGGCTTCAATTTCTTGCCGTTAACCGAAACTGGAATGCCGTCCTCGAAACCGACGCTGACAAACGCCGGCTTGTCAGGCGCGCTTTCCATCGCCTTTGTCATCTGATACATTTCGCTTGAATGCTCAAAAGCCGGGTCTTCCAGCAAGCCGGCTTCATGCGAGCGGTGCGCAACGTTCGGGTCCGTGCTCCACGGCTTTTTCGGTGACGCATCCACAGGAATCGAGTGCTTTTTCGCAAAATCGATTGCTTCCTTGCGCCCCGGAATCAAATCGCGGAATTCCTTTATGCGCCAGGGCGCGATTATTTCCGCATTCGGCATGAGCGCATAGGCCGTGAGTTCGAACCTGCACTGGTCGTTGCCTTTTCCGGTTGCGCCGTGAGCCAGAATGTTCGTATTTTCCTTTTTGGCGATTTCAACAAGCTTTTTCATGATGAAAGGGCGGGCAATGCTTGTGCCAAGAAGGTAACGTCCCTCATATTTCGCCTCCGCTTTCAGGCACTGGAAAACGCCTTCCTTCACGAATTCTTCTTTTGCGTCAACGAGATAGAATTTTTTCGCCCCGCTCGCCAGAGCCTTTCCCTTCAGGTTCAAATCGTCGTTCTGCCCAAGGTCGACGGTCACTGCTATGACGTCATAGCCCTTGTCGGCAAGCCATTTCACGATAACGCTCGTGTCCAGGCCGCCGGAGTACGCCAGGACAACCTTTTTGTTTCCAGCCATAAAAAACCCACCTTTAAAAAAATGCCAAACCTGCAAGCAGGCAAATGAGCAATACAATGAATGCCTCGCCCGGCATTTAAATAGCTGACGCCCCAAAAAAGACAAAAAAAACACAAACTGTCCAAAATTAGACATTTTTAAGCTTTTTGCCATGCAAATTGTTTCATGGCCGGAATGTCCATTGCCAAAACCGTTCAGGCGTTCGTTTCAGAAAAGCCGTTCATAGCCGAAGGCCTGAAACAGGGCCTCGTCAACTATTCGGCATTGGCACGCAAAATCATCAAAGAGCAGAAGCTGAAAGAGGCGGATTTCGAAGCGGTCGTGGTTGCGCTGCGCCGCCTTGCTGAAAAGGCCGCGCCGAGCAGGCAGCTTGAAGGCAAAATCGTTTCACTTTTGAAAAAGGGCAAGCTTGAAATGAAAAACAAGATCAGCGTTGTGGTGCTTGACTCCGGCATCGAGCTATCCCAGCTCACGCGCCTCGTGAACGAAATCGCGGAAAAAGGCGAAACCCTTCATTTGGTCCATGGAAGTTCCGCCTACACCGTGATAACCTCGAACGAGTCTTCGGAAAAAATTTCAAAGGCATTCCGCCACGCCATTGTTTCCGAAAAAAAAGGCCTGGTGGAAATCATTTTCAAAACCGGCCGCGAAATCGAATCAACGCCCGGCGTGGTTGCGTTCCTGTACAGCCGCTTCAGCGAAAACGGCATAAACATCATCGAAACGCTCAGCTCGTGGACGGAAACGCTTTTTGTGATAGAAGAAAAAGACGTGCAGAAAGCCATGGAAGCGCTCAGGTTTTGAGATTGCGTCAGATTTTTTCCTTGCGTTGCACGGATTTCAGGTTGCCCCCAATCGGAAGAATTGCCTTGCGCTTTCTTGGAAACCTTTCAGCAAGGCTGCGCAAACCGGTTTTTTTGCCATCGGAACGTTTTGGGGTTTCGCCTTTTGCCTGCAAAAACTTTTTGGGCTGTCCAAACAGGCGCTTTTCCGCCGGAGGGCGGCGTCTCTTAGCCACAAGAAGGATATTATCCATCATTCCGCCCGTACTCGGAACGAACAATCGTTTGACCTCAAAGCCTTGGCCTTCAAGGAATTCCTTGTCCAGCAGCGGGCCGTCCCAACGATTGTCCACAGAAACGAAATACCCCCCATATGCAACGGATCCTAACAGCTTTTTCACTGCCTGGCGGGCGGCAATACGGGATTCCTCCTGTGACGGGGTGCGCGGAAGAGAAGCCAAAGCCGCTAGGGCGTCCGGATTGGAATTGCTCGACCAATCAACATATGCGCGTAAAATCAGGTTTTGCGGATTAAATCCAGGATGCACAAATGCACCCATATTAAATACGTCGCATTCGTAAACGAGGTCGAATTTTTTGCCAGCATAATTTCTCTCAAAATCCTGCACGCGCCCCTCCAAATCAACTCCTTTTGCGCCCCGCTTGTTCAGCGCCGACAGAAAATTGTTTCTCGCATATTCGCCTCCAAAATTGTCGCCCAATGCCAGAACACGGAGGCCGTGCACGTCCGGAAAAAGCCGTTCCACAGCCAACGACACTATTGCCGAAGAATGCCCCGCAAAGAAATCATGCCTATCCAAGGCGCCGCGCCACACGTCAAGCGAGTTCTCAAAATGCCGCGCTGCAAGCGGAATTTCTCCAGTTTCGCGTTCAAGCCTCTGCCTTTGCCCGCACGCCCGCCTTGCCGCCGCCTGCCTTCGCGCTGCACGCCTTTGCGGGAAAACATTTTTCACAGAACCGCCCCTCTCATTCCCCGTAGCCCTCAAGGTTTTCTTCCGCCTGCCTCAAAATTCGCGCCCTGCCCATGCCGGGATACTGCCCCAAAAGCCTGCTCACTTCGGCGGCAAAAGCCTCTTCCCGTGAAAGTCCATGAGTACGGTAAAAAAAACGCACGTTCAATGGCTTGTCGTTCGGCTTCCGCCTTATTTCAGGGCCGGTCGACAGCAGGTGCGAATAGAAATCCCTCACCGGAATGTTCCTGCCCCTGAATCTGACCGACGCACTTTTGAGGAAAAGATGCGCGCCCGCACGCCTTGTTCCGGATGGTTCACGCCCCGCCATTCCAATCACTTACCCTGCCCCGCCGCCACCGCCACCGCCGCCCCCTCCGCCGCCACCGCCGAAACCGCCCGAACCGGAAGTCGAAGCAGCGGACGCAAAGGCAGAGGAAAACGAGCCGATTGACGCGCCGAAACCCGAAGCCGAAAAGCCGGCAGCCGAACCGATGAAAATGCTTGAATTGTAACTGCCGGAATAATCCTTGAACGCGTAATCCATTGCCTTCTGCACATTCTTCGCCACGCCAAGCGGAATGGAATAGACCAAGTACTGGTCCCACAATGCAATGGCTGTCGGCGGCACTTCTTTCAAATTGCTGAAATCATTCAAAAAGCCCTGCAGATTCTTCCATTTCGCGTAATGCAATGCGCCTTCCCTGCTGCGGTTCGGCAAAGCGCCCGGAAAAACCACCACCAACGAAAACAATTCTATTGCCACCAAAATCAGCAGCACTGGCATAATGAAATAAGTTATTGCAAGCAAAACAAGCGAGCCGGCGATATAACGCCAGATGCCGTTAAACTTCGAGGAAAATCCCATTGCGTCGAATTCCTTTTTCACAGCGTTCGGCCAGCCCTGCGCAAACACCATTGCAAACACGCGGTTATTGAGCAGATAGGATTCAATCTCGGACAACAAAACCTCGTCAGGCGAATCGTCTTTCTTGAACTGCCTGAAAATTATGCCCTCGAACTTCCCCTCGGCGGCGCCGCGAATCAAACCCATAACCATTATCTCACTTGCAGGCAGGTCCTCATCCGAACCTCTTAGAATGTGGATTTTATACTCGCCTTTCGAAAACAGGCCCGGCTTTTTTATTTCCTCCAATTTGAGCCTTTTCAACAGGCACAAGTGCAGGATTTCCCCGACCATCTGGTCCAGCCTGGGCGCAAAAGGCCACTGCTTCATCAAAACGCTTACAACCGCGGGACTGTAATCGTACGGCACTTCGCGCTCGTAAATTGCATTGTAATCAATTTTCGGTTCCCTGCCAAAAAAATGCCAGATAACCACAAACAGCAGGATGGGCGCGGCAATGAGCGCAAGGGCAAGCAAGCCGTTCAGAAGGTTAAGCAAAACCGCAACCAGCACGAGAAGAACCGCAAAAAGAACTACAACAAGGGCGACAACACCAAAAACTGCCCTTGCCAAAGACCTCTGCGAAAAAAACACCGCCAAGCCCCAAAAAAACAGAATCAAAAGCGCAATGGCAGAAAACGAAAAAAGCCCGCCAACCAGATTTGGAACCGCGGCCTGTGGCGTGTAAACAAAATCCTTTTCATCATCGATTATCTTCTGCAGGCCGTTCCCGCTTTTCACAACCGCAAACCGCGTTGAAGACAAAACGCTTCTTGGAAAAGCCGCGCGCACTTCGACAAACTGGCCGCTTGGAATCCCGAAAGCCTGGAACAGGATTTTGTTGCCTTCAACCAAGCCGAGCTTTCCGTTGATTTCCGGGTGGCCCCACAAATACACGTCTTTCGGGTTTTCCGGCGCCTTCGGCAGTTCAATCCAGCCGTACAATTCATTCAACGGAACGCCCCAGCCCGCGCTCCAGACTTTCCAGTAAATTTCAGCAACATCGTCGTATGCCGTTACCGCGCGTTCAAGCCGGTACTTCAAAGTGAAAGTGCGCTGCTCGTCCTGCGCGGAAAAATTCCACCTGATCCGCTCGTCAGAACCGTTGTCAAAAAAGCTGAAATCAACGGGACTGCCGTTCTCCGAAACCGAAACTCCGCTGACCTGCCATTGGCCTTTCGGAATGTCCCGATACGCAAAGGAAAATGGCCCAGAAAACGAAAAAGTTATGTTTTCCTGCACGTCAATGGAAGCGTCGTCATGCACCGACATGAAAACTTCCGCTTTCGGCAGGTAATAGGATTTGGCTGAAACCAGCGGAACGCAGAGCAAAAGCAAAGCCAAAACAAAAAGCGCGAAACGCCTGTCCATCCACAAATTGATGGCGGAATGCCTATTTATTCCTTGCCGAATCGCGGCGCATGTCGCATCCATTGCCGAATCTGGAAAAAAACTTAAAAACATGAAACCAGCCTCATATGTCATCTTTTGCTTTTTCGGGGGTTGAAAAATGCCAAGGCAGAGTTTCATCAACATTCCGGTCAAAAACGTCGGCAGAACGAAGGAATTTTTCACAAAACTCGGCTTTTCATTCAGGCCCGAGTTTTCCGACGAAAACGCAACATGCATAGTGATAGGCGACAACATTTTTGCCATGCTTTTGGCCGAAAAATTCTTCAAGGGCTTCATTCCGGGCAGAGAAATCTGCGACTCCGCAAAAAGCAAGGAAGCGCTCCTCGGCATTGCCGTGGAAAAGCGCGGGGAAGTCGACAAAATCGTGGAAAATGCAATCAAAGCAGGCGGAAAGGAATTCGGCATGGCGCAAGACCACGGCTGGATGTACGGCAGGAACTTCGAGGACCTGGACGGCCACATATGGGAAATCTTTCACATGGACGAAGGCGAAATGCCGGAAGAAATGAAAAAACGGAAAAATTGAAGGAAATTGGAAGACCAAAAAGGAGCTGATGCGAATGGTTGGAATGAAAATGAATCCCGTCATACATTTTGAAATGCCGGCAGAGGACAGGAAGCGCATGGCGGAATTTTACGCCAAAGCATTCGGCTGGAAAACCGAAATGCTGGGCGAGGACATGGGAAACTATGTCCTGGCAATGACAACCGATTCAGACAAGAACGGTCCCAAGAAACCGGGCGCAATCAACGGCGGCTTTTTCCCGAAAAACTCAAGCCCGCAAAAATACCCGTCGGTTGTCATAAGCGTTGACAACCTCGACGAGCACATCAAAACAGTCGAAAAGGCCGGCGGAAAAGTTTTGGGCGAGCCGATGGACATTCCAAACGTCGGAAGATTCGTGTCTTTTACGGACACAGAAGGCAACACTGCAGGCATGATGCAGATGCACAGGAAATGAAGGAAATGCAGAATGAAAACCAAAACCTGCAGCCGCGGCCACGAATTCCATGGAAAATGGCCGTGCCCTGCCGGCCGGGGTTATGCAAAAAAGGCGAACAAAACGCTTAAATACGCCCTTGCCGCTAACAAATACAAACCCATGAACCGGAAAGGCAAACTTCTGGCTTTGCTTGCGCTTGCATTCGCGCTTCTTCTTCTCGCCGGTTGCACTGAATCCCTGAAAAAGCAGGCCGAAGATGCCGCAAAGGATCTGCAGAAATCAGGCGAAAAGCCCGCAACGGAAAAAACCGCTGAAAAAAAAGTTTCAGGCGAAAAAAGCGCGGCCGGGAAAAAAACCGAAACCGGCAGCAGCGGAGAAGAACAAGGCAATATCGGCCCGACAAACGACAAAACAGCCGAAGAACTCCAGGCTGAAAAGTTCGACGAAAGCCACAAGGCAGTTGGCATTCCACTGGTTGAAGAGTCGTTCTCCGGAAATTCGGGAACAGTATTGCAATTCGCAAAGAACGGCTCGCTGTCAGGGCACAAGTTTTTGGGCAAGCCTTTAAGCCTTTCATCAACGCCCACCGAATTCCAGGTCATTGTCCTGGGCGAGCCCGGCAAAACCTATCAGGTTGAATTGTCGTCAGGCGCGGGCGCCTCGCTTGCCGGCGCAAAAAGCGTGACAACGGGAGCAAACGGCGTCGGCGAAACGACTTTCGGAATCTGCGGCTCCTCCAATTCCGCGGCCGCCTCGCCAAAACAAAGCGTTGCGGGAAATTCCCTGGCCGGAACAGCGTTCCTGCAGGCCGCTTCGAGAACAATCATTCCGGCCACGCCAGGCGACGGCATAACCGTCAACTCGGCAACGTACATTTTTGACAGGCCGACGATTCAGACTCTGCCGGTTTCAACCGAAAACCTGAAATGCGCATCCCTGTACCTGGGCGTTCCCATAAACGAAATCAGCGGCTCGACCGTAACGCTTATCGACCTTGGCATTCCCGCAACCGAAAAATACAAGGGCCTGCCGGTCTACTACAACGGCGAGTGCTCCGAAGACCAGCGGCAAAAAATCGACTGGGGCGAACTGTGCCTGAACTCGCGCAAAATGGCGGAGGACAACGCGGAAAACGTGCAATGCCCTTCCACCTGCCCGGAAAAGACGATTGTCACGAAAATCGAAAAGCCGCTTGAATACTGCGCGCGGCGCACAGATTCCCAATGGGGCAGCACAGTAGGCTACACTTTCAACTGCGTTGAAAAAACCTATGTCAAATGCCTGCCGCCGAAACCCGAACCGCCAAAAGAATGCGACATCACATCCGCAGGCAACTGGACCATCGGAGTTTCAGGCGACGGCACGGGCAAGGTTATAGTCGACCCAACCGGAGGAAAAACCTCGGATCCAACAGGAAAATGCTCGGAAGACTGGAGCTGCAACGAGTGGACTTCATGGCATAAAGGCATCTGCCAAAACGGGAAACGCAACGATTTCAGGTCAAGGGACTGCACCGATGCCAACGACTGCGGCACAAGCGCAAACAAGCCCGAGGACTTCGAATTCAAGGAAGTTTCCTGCACCGAACAAAGCGAGGACTGCACGGAAGACTGGCAGTGCGGAGAATGGAGCGTCAGCTGGGGCGCGTGCTCAAACGGAAACCAGACCGGCACTGCAACAAGAATCTGCCAGGACAACAATTTATGCGAAACCGAGGCAAACAAGCCCGCGACAACCGAGCCGAGAAGCCAGGCATGCGGAGACGCGGTTTCCTGCACTGAAAGCTGGACATGCGGCGAATTCGGCGCGTGGAGCAACTGGGGCGAATGCTCAAACAGCTCGCAGTCAAGGACGAGGACAAAAACCTGCACCGACGCGAATTCGTGCGGCACGACAAACAACAGGCCGGCCCTGACTGAAACCGGAACCCAAAGCTGCGTTTCAAAAGACTACCATTTGAAGGAAGCGTTCACAAGCGCGACAGGCAACGGCTCGCAGCCAATCGGCATTGGCGAAACCAACTTTTCGCTTAACTCAGGCGAGTCAAAGGTTTTCGTTCTGGACATGTCAAACAACGTTTCGTACACGCAAACCGTCATGCTGACCCAGACCGCTTCCGGCCAAGGCGTTGCGTTGAACGTTTCCAACCAGCAAAAATACGGCCCGCCGCAAGCAACGTACGTTGACGGCGCGCCCGGTTCAGGCGCGGTAACCATGACCGACACAACGAATACCGGTTCATTCGGCGACCAGCAGCAGATGGCGATAACCATCGGCCCGGCGCCCGAAAACCTGTCGGCACGCATAACGATTACCTCGCCATAAGCCGCCAAGCCATCCGGCAGCACCCAATCCGCCTTTTGAAACCGCCGGATGCCAAGAGATTACCCGCATAAGCCATAAGGCAGTCAAGGGAAACGCACTTGCAAAACCGGTTAAAAGCCTGAAAGCGGCAATCATTGCATGAACACCCAAAAGCGCGGCAAAATCTTATTTTCTTATTTTCCGCAAAACTTATTAAGCCGTGCCGGCACCATCTTATTGGAGGTGATGCCCTTGGCAGAAGTCGAAATGACCAAAATGAGTTCGCGCGGGCAGATAGTCATTCCCCAAAGTTTAAGGAATGAGATGCGCCTTTCCGAAGGCGAAGCCTTTGCCATAGCGAGAAGCGGCGATTCCCTTATCCTGAAGCGCATAAAAAAGCCTTCAAGGGAGGAAATCATTGCCGGCTGGCGCAAATTTAATGCGGAAGGCCAAAAGATCGTGAAAAAGCTCGGCATAAAGGAAAAGGACGTCGACAAAATAATCCATTATGCCAGAGGGCGGAAGCAATGAGGGTAGTTTTTGACACAAACGTCCTCGTGTCCGCTTCCTTCTGGGACGGCCCATCCAAAATGGCAACCGAATTTGCAACACACGGAGAAATAATTTCAATTACATCCGTTGAAATTCTGAACGAATATGAGGGGATACTGAAAAGGGATTTCAGGCAAAGCCCGGAAAGGGCGAAAGAGGGCGCAAAGTGGGTGCGCCGGTTTTCACTGGTTGTTTTTCCCACAAAACCGATTGACGCGGTAAAAGCCGACCCCGAAGACAACAAAATAATCGAGGCCGCCGTGGAAGGAAACGCCGATTTCATCGTTTCCGGCGACCGGCACCTCCTCAAATTCGAAAAATTCGGGAACATACAAATAATCGCGCCAAGAAAGCTGATTGAAATGCTCGAACAATAATTCACGGGAAACGCGCCTCCAAAACCGCCTTAAAGCCGGAAAACCCAAGTATGCCGGGCTTTGCGTTTTGCAAAAGCCTTTTAAATTAGCCCGCCTAAGTTTATGTTAGGTGGTCTAATGGGAAAAACGGTTACCATGAACATGCGGTCAAGCGATTATTCAAACAGGGTTTTGGGCGTGATAAAGGAAAAATACGGCCTCAAGGACAAGGGCCAGGCGCTCAGCAAGTTTGCCGAAATGTTCGGCGACGAATTCGTGGAAAGGGAGCCGAAAGAGGAGTTCGTCAAGGAAGTCATAGAATCATGCGAAAGGCACATCAAAAAATACGGTTTCAGGTCAATGACCGCCAAGGAACTTGACAGGCTATTCAGGGGCGATTAAACTTGGCGTTTTCTTTCGACTTTTCCGACGAGCTGAAAGCCGAAATCCCGGTCCTGGCGAAAAGGGACAAAAAACTCGCTGAAATGCTCAACAAAAAAGTCAGGGAAATAATCGCCTCAGACGAATATGCAATAGAACACTACAAAAACCTCAGGCACGGCCTGAGCGAATACAAGCGCGTCCACATAGGAAAGCACTTTGTCCTGCTGTTCAAAGTCTTCAAAAAAGAAAACTTCATACTCTTCGACAAATTCGCGCACCACGACCACGCATACAAGTGAATCCATGGAAAGGGTCCCAAAAACCGTTTAAATATGGAACGCGACAATGTTCTATCGGGACAAGGCATGTTCAAGCTGACCGCGGTTGTTGAAAAGGAAGACGACTTTTTCGTGGCGCACTGCATAGAATTGGGCGTCGTAAGCCAGGGCAAAACCGTTGAAAAGGCCTTGGCAAACCTCAAAGAGGCAACAGAACTGTACGTGAAGCACGCCGAACCGGAAGAACTGGCATTTTGCCAAAACAATACGCTTTAATATTGAATTAATGCCACATTAATATGAGAATAATATGCCTACCGCCATTGTAAAGCTTGACGACCGAGCCAACCGCGTAATCAACATTGTCAAGGCAAAGTATGGCCTGAACGACAAGAGCGAGGCAATCAACAAGCTGGCCGAAGAATACGACAAAGAAGTGCTTGAGCCAGAACTCAGGCCGGACTTCGTCGAAAGGATGAAAAAGGCAAAAAAAGAAAAAGCCGTGCGGGTTGAAAACATTGACGAATACTTTGAAAACCTGCGCAAAAGATGATTTTATTGCCATACAGCCTTGAAGTCCTTGAACACGTTGAAAGGGCATTTGAAAAAGCCGCGAAACGCGACCCGGAACAGGAAAAGGCAATCAAGAAAAAGCTTAGGCAAATACTCGAAAACCCATACAATTTCAAGCCGCTGAAAAAGCCAATGCACGGCCTGAGAAGAGTTCATGCCCATGGCCCGTTCGTTTTAATCTACTCAATCGACGAAAACCGGAAAACAGTCATAGTGGAAGACTACGACCATCACGACAGCATCTACAAAAAATAAACCGGCGGCAAAATCAAGGGAAACCTCCCCTGAAACCCTTTAAAAGCAGTTTTCCGCAAAACCCATCCTTATGGACTACATAATCGTGGACACTGAAACAATTCCCTGCGACAAGGAACAGTATTTGGGCGTTGAAAACGACTCCGAGCGCAAAAAACTGTTGAACCCCATCGACTCCAAGGTTGCCGCAATCGGCCTGAAGCACGGCGCCAAGACAACCATTCTCATGGATGAAAGCGAAAAAAGCATGCTTGAAGCGTTCTGGCAGGAAATCAGCGCTTTTAAAAAACTGCATCGCAACTTCAAAATAGTGGGCTTCAACCTCAAAAACTTCGATTTGCCGTTTCTCGTCACAAGAAGCTTTGTCAACAACGTTGCAATCGAACCCTTCACCTTGAAGGAAACAATCGACTTGCGCGAAAAGCTTTCAGCCTACAAATACGGCAACGTGCGCGGAACACTCAAAGAATTCGCGGCCTTTCTCGGCTTCCACGACTACGAAATGGACGGAAGCATGGTCGCAGAAGAATTCTGGGCCGGAAACCACGCCAAAATCAAAACATACTTGGAACACGACCTAATTGTGACAGAAAAAATCTATTTGCGCGCAAAAGAGCTGAAGATAACCGAGATAGACAGATGGTGAAGACGTATTGAAATCTAAAGGCACTAATCGAGATACGAATAAACCATAATTTTAGATACGAATATTTTTAAACTGTTACTACGACTACAGTATACGATTTTTATGGCTGGTTTCAGTTTGAAAGAAGTAAAAGAATTGTTTGTTGTTGACCGAGAATCATACAATGAAAAAAAACTGCCTGGGTTGGTAGACAGAGCACTACTGTTTGCGAAAGTCGATAAAAGTGGCTCAGTACTTTTAGAAAAAAACCCATTTACAAATTCAGACTATATCCGCTTGGTACTTGTCTGCCGCTTTTTAGCAAACAAATTGGACAAAACTATTGCCCCGATTGTCACAATCGAAGAACTGTCAGATTTTACACACATAAACAAAAAAATTATTGCGGCAAGAGTAAAAGAGTTAGTCGAACAGAAACAGGTAAAAAGAGAAAAAAAAGGAAAATATTCTATTTCCCCATTTCAAATCGAAGACATATTGGATTCACTTTATAGGAAACACAGTAAGAAGGAACAAAAATCAGAACCACGGGGCAGGTGAAAAATTGGAGGTTCAACAAATAACACACATCTTAGATAATCACGAGGAACGCATACGAAAACTAGAAGATCAATTGAACACCAGACCAACAAAGTCAAAGAAAATAATGTCCATAAAAGAATTTATTCTTTCAAAAAATGCAGTAGGCGATGTTCAAAAAGCATTAGTCATAGGATATTACCTAGAGAACTACACCGAATCAAATAATTTTAATTCAAAAGATATAGAAAATGGTTTTAGAGACGCCAAAGAAAAAGTGCCCAGCAACATAAACGCTACTTTAGACAAGAATGTTGAAAAAGGTCACATGATGCAAGCCAAAGAAAAAAAGGACGAACTAAAAACATGGACACTAACTAATAGCGGCGAAGGATTCGTTGAAAATGACATCGAAAAAAAATAATAAAATTCATTTGGAAATTCCCCCCGAAATGTCCGGATTAATTCAAAAATACCACAATAAGCTAATCGCAGATGACGTGTTATCCGATTCCGATGTTCTCCTACTGATTATTTATCTTATAGAAAATCAAAACAAAACCGCCGGGGTACAATATACTGACTGCAAAAATCTTTTTATGGATCTTGGACGCAGAGAAGATAATTTTAGAAAAATACTACACAAAGCAAAAAAAGATTCTTTTGTTAAAGAGGAAAATAGAAGTTTATATTTTCTAAGTAAAGGATTGAAAAAAATAAGAACAATATTGGGCCAAATTGGAAAATCGGCAGTTTATATAATAAAATCTGGGCAGAATTTTAGCGCCATAAAATTATTCGAAGAATTTTTATATTCAATAACAAACTCAAAGGATCCAGAAATTTTGGTATGTGATTCTTACGTGTCTCCTGAAACGCTTTTTCCATTTGCCACTATTAAAGGAAGAATCAAGATATTAAAAATTTTAACCTCCAACATATACGATTTAAGTAAATTTGAAAGTTATAAAGGAAAATTAGGTAAAGAATTAGGGATAAAGATCGAGGTCAAAATTAACCAAAAAATTCATGACAGATTTATTATTTGCGATGGCAAGTGCTGGACTATCGGAAGCAGCATTAAAGACTTGGGGAACAAAGATACAACTATAAAGGAAATAAGCGAAATTGCCACATCAATGACAAACTTATTTACTGAAAGATGGAACGAGCCCACACGATAAAACAAACTATTTTTTTCCAAACCCTTTTTGCCCCAGCGCCCATTGAAACAGTTTTGACGGGCTGAACTGGTTTTCGTCCAAGAACTTCTTTTCTTCCGGCGAGACTGAAATTGAGAGCCTTACTGCGCCGGTTTTCTTTTTTTCAGGCATAAACGGTCAAATTATGTAAATTATGCAAAGTATTTAAAGGATTTTGTAGAATAAACAATTACATAAATTGCATAAAATATGTAAAGTGGTTTTGTGGTGTTTTTCGTTTCCCAAATTTGGGCTTTTCAATGGGTTTTGGTTTGGATTCTCTTTCTCCTCGACGCGTACGGGCAAACGGAAAAAGCGGCAAGGTTCGGGGAACTGGCGTTGGCGTTTATGGTGGGGCAGACGATGATTTTTTTAATGGTTTAAAACATATTTAATTCAAAATGAGGGGAAATATGGTTCCGAAAACAAATATAAGAAAAAGAAACCTGAACAATCATCGTGACAAATTGATAAACGCAAATTCCATAATTCAGTTACAAAAAAATTTCCCCATAGATCAAATAGAGGCCGGACTAATAACCTTTTTTTTAGAAGCAAACAATATTCTAAAACCGAAAAACAAGTTAATTCTCGACATGCTAAAAAAAATAGATAGTGAAAACTATTCAAAACTAAAAAAACAGCTCCCATATGATGCCAACCAAATTACCCTGAAAAACATAGAACGCATATTCGAACTATTAATTGAAGCAAAAGATCGTAAATTAAATGGGGCGTTTTATACCCCTGAATTCATAATTAACTACATAAATAATCAGACGATTAAAAAACATAATTTGATCGTCTGCGATTGTTCTTGTGGTAGCGGTGCATTTTTGGTATTGGCAACAGAAAAATTAGCTAAATTAGGCAAGAAACCAATTATCGAGATAATTGAAAATAACATATTTGGAGTAGACATATTGGAAAGCAATGTAAATAGGACAAAAACAATATTGTCATTGTTAGCACTAGAAAATGGCGAAGACAAAGAAGAAATAATATTCAATATAAAACTGGGCGATAGCTTAGACCCTAATACTTTTAATTGGAAAAAGGAATTCCCAGAAGTATTTGATAAAAATGGCGGATTCGATACAATAATCGGGAATCCACCTTATGTTAGAATACAAAATTTACAAGAGAACGTGCGAAATAAAATAAGCAGTAACTGGGCCACTGCAAGTACTGGAAATGTCGACCTATTTATTCCATTTTTTGAGTTAGGCATCCAACTATTAAATAAAAATGGCTCATTAGGATACATTACCCCAAATAGCTACTTTGCATCGCTCGCGGGAAAACAACTAAGAAAGTTTTTACAAACAAAAAATTTAATCCGCCAGATAGTAAACTTTAACCATTTACAAATTTTCCAAGATGTTAGCACTTACACATCTATAACTATACTAAATAAAAAAAACAAAGAAAGTTTTGACTACGCCCTAATCGAAAACATAAATAAGTTTACAAAAGGCACATTTACTTTTTCACCAATTGTTACCAAGGCACTAAATCCAGAAAAATGGAACCTACTAATGCACGAAGACCAAATGAAAATAAAAAAAATAGAAGAAATAGGCGAACCACTTGGCAAAATTGCCAGGATTAGTGTTGGTATTGCAACCCTAAAAGATAATTTGTATTTATTAGATTCTTCAAAACTAGAAAAAGATTGTTACATAAAATATTCAAATGAAACAAAATATGTGATAGAAAAAGGCATAACTAAAGAAATTATCAAAGCCAGTATAGTTAAAAATGAACAGGACATAATCAAAAATAAAAGAAGAATAATTTTCCCATATCAAAAAATCGGAAAAAAGTATCGGGCATTACCAGAACATGAATTAGCAAAAATATTTCCAAATTGTTACAAATATTTTCTATCAATAAAAGACGAGCTTGCAAAAAGAGACAAAGGTAAAAATAACATTACCCCCTGGTATATATATGGGCGATCACAAGGCATTGACAATTCATTTGGGGAAAAAATAATTACGCCAAATATTGCAAATAGCCCAAATTACATTTTATGTACAAAAAAAGACGCTTTATTTTATGCAGGATATTCTATTTTTTATTCAGGCGATAAAGAAGTACTTATAAAAATCCTAAATTCCAGCATTATGGATTACTACATAAAAAAAACAAGCAAAGACTATCGCGGCGGCTACAAATCATTCGCAAAAACATTCATAAAAAATTTTGGCATACCGCGGCTTACTAATCATGACTTGGCATTCTTATCGGAAGAACAGAGCAAAGATAAAATAGACAACTATTTGGAAAATTTATATTTTAATTCTAAAAATAGTACAAAAAAACAAAATATGCAATTGACTATTGCTTGTTTTTAGAGACCACTATTTCGACAAACTCTTTCAAAATTTTATTAATATTTAGCAATTCAAGTTTTTCTTTAATATCCTTTTGATAAATTTTAAAATCAGAAAAATCAACTGAGATATTTCCTTTAATCGCCTCTTTTTTTGAATTAGATAGTGTTTGGAAGTCTATCGGGTGAATAATATCCCCGCTAACTTCATCCCCCGAAATTTTAATTATAGTAATTGCCAACTTAGAAGGAACTGCATCATTAGATTCGGCACTTGCCAACCTAAGATACTTATCTAAATTGTGTTCAGTAAGAATTTCATATTTGGTTACTACTCTATCTTTATTGTAATATGGAATTTTATCGCGCACTACAAAAACATGGCAAAAAGGGATTCCTTCTGATTGAACATTGAAACATTCGCCAATCAAGTTTTCAAAGTAATTATTAGAATTTTGTGAATAATTAGAGGCCACAAATTTAAAAGAAACTGCGCCCACAGGAACTGCTTTTCTAAAAATGGCCACATCAACAGTTTTTTCATAAAATTTGCCATTAATTTTCTTCTCTTTGCTTTTAGACGCATCATTATCCAAAGAATAGCACACAAAATCCTTTGGCAACAACTCTTGCAATCTATTCCTAATCCAACTATGTGGCGGTACGAGCTTAACATTACTCCTAGGGTGAGTAGTCAATAGTAGGACATAACTTTCTTTTAGCGAATCAAGCCAAGTAGCCATAAATACCAATCAAATATTAATAATCATCCAAATCTTTCACTTTGAACACATACCCGCAAGAACAATTTCCTTGAACAATATTAGAACTTAATTTTATTCTTTTTTCTGACCCCGCTCTACTGCCAGGAACAAAATAGGCATGAGGTGGGTTATAAACCCAAAGAACTTCAACTTTTTCGCCGCATTTGGGGCAAAAAAGGTTAATTTTCTGTTCAACCATTTTATAGTTTAAGTTGCCTTATTTTTAATAAAAGTATCTATGTTACCCTTTCCATCCACAATACCCGCATTCTTCGCTTGCTTTGGGTTCCTGACCTTGCAGTGTTTCCCGCGCTTTGGCAGTAGCTCACCCCGAAAATACTCCGCCTATGCAGTATACCACGGGTTTTTGTTTTTCCGGGCATTTTTGGCTTGGGCGCATTTGGGCTTGGGACTCCGCTTGTTTTTGGTTGCCGGGCTTGTTTGCGGGTTTTGGCGGTTTATATGCCCAACCAGGCATATGCCTGATGCGCAATATTTATAAGGTTGAATGTGTATTGAGTGCATATTAAACGTGTGCGGTTTGCACGTGGTTTTTGCGGGTGGTTTGCATGAATGTGAATCTTGGCGTTCCGTATGAGGCGATTGTCAACAAGGCAATTGAGAGGGGTTATGCCGGCAACCAGACGGAGGTCATCAGGCAGGCTTTGCTTGCCTATGAACGGCAGTTGGAAGAGGAAGAAGTCAGACTCGTCAGCAAGGGCATTGAATTGGAAATGCAGGAAATAAGGGATGGCGAGGCGAAGACGAAAAGCCTGGCCCAGATAAAGAAAAAATTCGGGCTGTGACTTTAATGGAAATCGTTTTTTCCGGGCAGGCCGAAAGGGAATTGGATGAGGCGGACGGCGGCCTGCGGGAATTTTTCATAAAGCATGCGGAAAAAATCGCTTCGGCGCCCATGAAAAGGCATTTGCATTACGGTTTGCCATTCTTTGCTGAAAACGTGACAAGGCAGGCGAGAATCGTTTACAATATCGAAAACGAGGTTTGCTATATACTGCATTGCTTCAAAACGCACAAAGAATACGAGCGATGGTACAAGTCATTCAAATGACAGTCACATTATCTTTATCTCAATCCTTTTGAATTTCGCGTTAACGGGTTTTTTGTTTTTCGCGTTTTAGTTCAATCCGAAAGGCTATTTGAGGGTTTTTTCGGCCACGCCTTTTCTGATTTGGCGGCCGATTCTGATGGCATCCTCTTCCGTTAGCCTGCTGTTCTTTGTAAGTTCGTCCAGTTTCCGAAGGGCTTTCAGCCTTTCAACGCGGTCTTCGAGAAAACGCCTTGTTTCCTCGGACCAGTTGACTTCCGGCATGGCCCTGATTTCTTTTTTCAGCTTTTCCGGAACCGAAAGCGTCAGCGTAGCATTAACCATGACACCACTTACACTAAATTTAGTGCAAATAGTGCTTTTAAGGGTTGCACCGGAAATATTCAGGCGGTTTCGGTCAGCGGCGACTTGTAGTTTATGGACTTGACCGTTATCGTGTCCTCTATCGGAGCCTCGTTTTCGAGGTTGATTATGAATGTCAGGTAAATGATTCCCGCTTTTTCCCTTATTTTGAGCCTGCCGGAAACCGCTTTTGCCAGCGCGTTTTTCGTTATTTTCCTGTTTGTCAGGTTTGTCAGAAATGAGGACGCGCCCTCAATTGACAACCCGACGATGTTTCCGTTTTTGTCGTATGAAATGTCAAGGTTGCCCCATTCTATGCCGGAAGATGACCTGTTTACTCTGTCGTAAAAGTAGAGGTAATCGTATTCGTCGTCGTATTTCATTTTGAACTTATTTGTTGATATATTTCTCAAC
Organism: Candidatus Diapherotrites archaeon; assembly: GCA_016205145.1. Classification (NCBI taxonomy): domain Archaea; kingdom Nanobdellati; phylum Candidatus Iainarchaeota; class Candidatus Iainarchaeia; order Candidatus Iainarchaeales; family Candidatus Iainarchaeaceae; genus Candidatus Iainarchaeum; species Candidatus Iainarchaeum sp. Next base: position 563,381 of record JACQJH010000001.1, on the reverse strand, counting down.
GCCATTTGCCCCGGAAAAGGCTTTTTGCGGTTTTTGAAAGATTATTTCACGATTATTTCGATGCGCCTGAATTTCGGCGTCGGAATGGTTTTCTGCCCGTCCTTTTTGAGTTCGACCAGGCCGAGCTTTTTCAGTTGTTTCAAATCGCGGCTCACGGCTTCCTGCTTGCGTTTGATTTTTTTTGCGGTGTCGGAAACTGAGCAAGGCTTGTGGTTTTTCGGCAGGTCCATGAGCCATTTCAGCAAATCAAGCTTTTTAGGCGACAAAAGCTCGTGCAGTTGCTCGAAAGTGTCCAGATAAAGCACGTCCTTGGGCTGGTCGGTTGATTTTCCGGAGAAAAAATCGTCCAAATCCTTTTCCTCATTGCCGCCGATGATTATGGTGAAGGGCTCCTCCTCTTTCGGCTTTTCTATGGCTTGGGATTTTTGCATGACAGACATATAGTATAACCCGAATGTTATTAAAGGCTTGTTTCAGGGCGCTTTTTTAGATACCAGCCCTTATACTTTTGCCAGTTTTCCGCAATGTCTTTTCTGCAAATCTTGAGTGTTTCGGGCGAAATTTTCATGCCGATTGTTTCCTTGTGTTCCGCAAACTTGCAGTATCGGTGAACATGGCATTTTCCGTGCGCGGCGTCGAATTTTATCACTTCGTGCGTTTTACCGCGCATTTCCAGCAGTTGAATTGCACAAAAACGGACAAGTTCTTTTGCTTCGGTGTCAAAATCGAAACTGTAGAAAATGGCATCTTTCTCAGAAAGCGCCCTGCGTTTGAAGAGTGTTTCAACCGGCATGACAAATGGCGTGAAGAAAGCCTTTTTATCCTGCCTGAAGAATTCGTCAATTGACTGACTTATGAGAATCTAATCTCGATCGACTTGAACGGCGCGCTCAGCAGGACCTGCCTGCCCTTTTTGGTTTTTTTGATCAGGCCGTGCCTGGCGAGGCCGGAAACGTCCCTGCTTATGGCTTCCTGTTTGCGGTTCAGTCGCTTTGCTGTTTCGCCGACGGTCAGGTTGCCAAATTCGCCTTTGCTGAAACGGCAAAGCATGTCAAGCTTCTGCGGGGAAAGCACTCTTCGAACCTCATCAAAGGTTTTGACGTAAACTCTTTGTGTGCCAAACTCTTTTTTGTCCGGATTTTTCATGAATTTGCGCAGGTCCTGACCCATGTCCCCGCCCACGACGATTACGAGTTTTTTCATATTTTCCAAGGAAACCACAATAAAATATAACCTATTAGGTTATATAAATTTATCTAAATAAACGGGTGATTCTCAACGAATTTTGCCCGGTAAAACACCCATTTTTCCCTTAACATTCCGGCAAGCGCGTCAACGGTTTCAATGCTTTTTTCCCCGTTCAGATGCCGTTTCTCAGGCGGGTTTTTGAAATAATAATGGGCATTCACAGGTTCGTGCGGGCCGGCGTCAAATTTTGCCACTTCAATGAATTTCCCGCCAAGTTCGGCAACGTAAACGAGTGCAAACCCGACCAGCTCAACGGAATCCTGTTCGTAGACAAGCCTCACAAAAAGCGTGTCAGTTTCACTCAGGCATTCCACCCAATCAACTTCATGGCCCCGCTTAACCATAAAACAAAAGCGAAAGACAAGCGCTTTTATGCTTTCACAAAACTTCGTCGATTGCCATTTCAGGCATTTTACCGGTTGTTTGCCCGGCGTATCACAATGGTGATGCGAATTGGTTCCGAACCAGCCGTCCGAGCGAAGCGAGCCTGCGCTGCAGGGGTTGCACCCCTTGCAAACCCCCGAAAGCTTTAACGGAATACTCGGCATATTGCACAGCAATATGCCTTGGTTTCGGCACGCGCGGTCGAAAACGCGCCCGGACGTGGCGGCGAGCCGGACGGAAGCGGCTTCGCCATCAGGCGCAGGCCATGCCCTGCATGGCGCCCAGACCAGCCGGCTGTGGCGGCTTCGCCCACTGCCGGGATTCGAACCCGGATCCTGGCCTCGCTTCCACCTTGACAATTGCGAGCGTTAGCGAGCCAGCGCTATGCGACTGAAAGGAGCATAGTGCCTCGCATCACGCCGCCGAAACGGCGTCCGGAGGGCCAGATGCTGTCCATTACACCACAGGGGCATTTGCCGGATAAATCTGGTGAAGAAAGGTTTTTTTGGGTTGGCATCATCCCGTGATTGTCACGAGCGCGCAGGTCCGGATGACGACGTGCGATTGCGACCCGGTTTCCATTCCAACGTATCTTGCCGCGCACAAATTCGCTTTAACCTGCCCGCCCCCGGCAAGGGCGTTTTCGGCAATGCGCACTGAAAGCCTTTTCGACGAGCCGCCTTTGAGCAGAAAAGAATTGGAGTCCATGAGGAAAAGGCCTGCTTCTTCCGGCAGGCTTGCCTGCAGCGAATAGTATCCCGAATATTTTCCGATGTTTGAAACCACCACATTGAAGTCTTCTCCGGGCCGCGAGTCAATGTAAGCCGGGCTGATGTTGACGGTTATCTGTTTCGGGTCGATGTTTTCAATGAATGCGCCATTGTTGGAATCGTTCGCATCAATGCGCGGAACGAATGGTTTCCACTCCGATGCGGCAGGATTTTTTTCCGGGCCGCCGGGCGGGCCGCTTTGCGCGGGGGCAAAAATCACGAAAAAAACCGGGACGAGAAAAAGCGCGAAAGCCAAAACCACTGCAGGCGCGCTGGCACGGATTTTTTCGCCGAAAAACTTTCGCATGACAAAAACCTGGATAAAAGGGATTTTATTTGTTCGCGAACCCGGAAAAAAAATATGAAAAAATCCGGTTTAAAAAGCCCGCAACAGAATGCCAAAAAACGTGCCAAAAAATGCATTTTGGGCAAAAAATCAGACATATGAAATGGGTATCATAGGTTATTCCTTGCATAAAATATTTATATGAAATAGTGCAATATCTCACTGTCACAAAAATTCTTCACGAACAACAGTGAGCACATGCCTATTGACTCTCTTTCGCTTGTATTGTCCGGAATCACGGTATTTGTCGGAATTCTCGCGGTAATCGCGGTCTTCAAGCTTGACAGGTTTTTCAGGGAAGGCATCGAGCGCGAGGTCGGCCTGCTTTTCGCGGTTTTTGTTTCGCTCATGGTCGTTTCACAGGTTGTCGGCATTGCCGTTGATTTTTTCGGCCTTCCGCAGATCATCGGGAGTTTCAAGTACGTTTTCAGCATAGTTTCTTTCCTTATAATAATCCTCGCGGCATACGAGATTTTTGAAATAGAGACTTTGTTCGGCAAGAGGCAGAAAAGAAAATGACGTCGCAAAAAAGGTTTCTGGCGGCGGCCATTGCGGTTTTCCTCATCGCTTTTATTGCGGCATATGCGTTTGCGGGAACAGTGAACGTGAGCGGGACGATTTCAAACAGCGCGCCCACGATTTCAAGCGTTTTCATTGTCAACGAAACCGATGGCACGTGCGACGGCGGCGATTATCCTGCAAGCGGCACGAGCATTGCCGCATTCACTCCCGGCACGGACGCGCTGTGCGTTACGGTCACTGTTTCCGATCCGAACGGCAACGACACGATTTCATTGTCCCTGAGCGACACGAACATTCTCATCTGGTCGGATTCCAACAGCGCGACTGAAGCGCAGGCAAATTCCGCACACGGCTGGGACAGGCACAAGATAACCACGTTTGAGGACTGCACGACAGCCGCGGCCAAGTCCACTATGTCGGCCGGCGACACCAAGTTTTGCGGCGAGCTTCCGCCGGATTCCGATTCCACTTCCGACAGCGGCATCAGCGTGAAGGACATCAACGGCGCAGGATGGGATGTCAAGGCAAATATCTCGGACGTCAACTACGGCAGGGCAAATTCAAGTCTTGCCAACTCGGTAACGGTTGAAACCACCACGGGCATTTCCCTGGACCAGAGTTCCTGCACTTTCACTGCAAGCCCGGACGCGAACGTCGCAATGGACTGTTCCGGTTCGCCGCAGGAAAAAATAACCATAACCCATACCGGCAATGTCGAGGAAAAAGTGTATGCGTACATGAGCACAACGTTTTCAACCCCGGATGTCATTGACGGCAGGCACGTTTACTGGAAGGCTGCCCAGATCGGAACGCCTTCGACGACTGACATCAATGCGAACTCGACGTCGATAACGAACACGAACTGCGTTTCCCAGATTTTGAGCAACTGGGGCAGGGGCACCCAATCGACAAGCGCGACCGCGGCACAGAGCACGTACTGGTACATGGCGGTTCCGGCTGTCAGCCCCGGCGATTACAGCGGGGGCGTCATAACCCTGACAGCTTATGCCCAGGGCACTGCGTGCTCTTGAAACAATTTTTGAGGCGAATGAATGATTTGGACGCCAAGGCTGGCTTTTCTGGTTTTTTCCATTGTTCTTGTTTTTTCCTGCGCGCAGGCCCTGACAATTTCCCCGTCCAGCGCATCGGTTGACAATATCAACAATGTCCTGACGGTTTCAGCGATAAACAACACTGCAAAGGACGTGCAGGTTTCGTTTGATGCCTCGGGGTTCGCGGGCGGCGCAATCGCGTCCTCTGATTCCGAGGTTATTCCCGCGAATTCGACTGCTGAATTCATGGTGGCGTTTTATGACGGCATTTACAAGACCGCCAATGTCTGCATTGCCGAATCCGGAAAGGGCACGGAAAAGATGGGTGCCGCAATCAGGGTGTGCGCCAGCGTCAAGGTGAACACGACCGAAAGCGGTTTGCCTGCCAAGGAATCGGTGAATGGAACGAAGGGAAGCGTTTTTTTCAATTCACAGCTCAGGATGGCTTCAGCCGTGTTCGAAGGCCTTTCGCACAGGGTTTCGTCGCTCAAGGAAATGCAGCTTTTGGCGGAATACTCGAAAGCGAAGCCAGAGATAAGCGGCCTGAGGACAAGGCTGCTGTCGATCAATGACAACATTGGTTCCGAAAACTACCAGCTGGCGGAAGCGCTTCTGGAAGAATTCTTTGCAAAAGCCAGGGAAACCGGAAACGGCCTTCCTGCAGTGTCAGTGCTCGGGCAGAAGACGACTGAATATTTTTCCATTGTCGAAGGCCAGAGGATAATGGATGATGCGCATGCCGGCCAGATTGAATCTGTGCTTGGAATGGCCGGCCTGACCGACCGCAAAAAAATCGCAACGGTCCTGGAATTGCGCAACAGGGTTTCCGTTACGCGCAACTTCGAGTCCATATACGTAAGGGACATTGCGGGCGGCAAATCCTACTACCAGACGAACGTTAAGATTTTCCTGCAGAACAACGCCGGAAGCCAGCTGAAAAACATTGTCCTGCTGGAATACATTCCGGAACAGCTTGTGCCGAGCCTTTCGAACACGACCTCGGATTACGGTTTCAACCTCATAAGCGAAAGCCCGGCGGTTTTCGAGCTTTATGCGGGGGACCTTGAACCGGACGTAGTCAAGGAGATAAGCTACAAGATAAGCAACAGGGTTTCGGTTGAAAAAGCGGGCCTTTTCATGGTTCCCGTCGTTCTCAATTACGGCGTAAGGCAGTTGCAGCTCAGCCAGTCCGAGGAAATAGTCAGGGAATTCAGGAATCTTGTCGAAAAGAAGGACCTTGAACTGGAGGCGCAGGCGGCAAGGCTTGAAGCCGAAAAAAGCGCGCGCGCCAGCTATTGGCCGTATCTTGTCGCGGTGCTCGTGGTCATTCTTCTGATTGCATTGGGGGCAACCTACCGTGAAGTCGGCAAGGTGCACGCACAGATGCGCAGGCTTGAAGGGCCGCATCACAAGAGATAAGCCGCCCGCGTTTACCCACGTTTATATTCTAAAAGTGATTAGTATATCCTGAAGGCGATGTTGGAAAAAAATTTTTTTGCGGCCGCGGCCTTGATGCTGATTTTCATAAGCTACGCCGCGGCGTCCACGATAACCGTTTCGGGGGTTGTCCTCAACGATGCCCCGGGCATTTCCGGCCTGTACGTGGCCAAAGCGGATTCCAACTGCACCGCATCCGATTTTGCCTCCGAAGCAATTTCAACAACGGGTTTTGTTCCGGGAACGGATTACCTGTGCCTTAGGGTCGAGGCAAGGGATTCAAGCGGAAACAGGACTATTTCGCTTTCAGACAGCAATTTCGTGGTTGCCGTCGCGGACAGGATTTCCGAGGACAACAATTCCAATTCGTGGGATTACATCCGGATTTCCACGGATTCCGTCGGCTTTGCCGACTGTTCAACCGGCGCATCAAAAACCACTATGGCGAATTCCGACGAATCGTTTTGCGCTCAGATTTCCCCCGGCTCGGTTTCAATCAGCCTTTCATCGATAAGCAAGTGCGCGTGGAGCGTTAAGGCCGTTGTCCAGGACACCAATGCAGGGAATGCGCCGGCCACGCAAACCGTTTCAAACGCGGTTGCATTCTCCACGTCGATTGCAAACTGCGCTTCGGCTTCCACGCCCGCGGCAACGGTGTCGCAGGCCGGCGGCGGAACCGTGTCGCCGCCTGGTTCCGGGGGATTGCCGCCGGCCAAGCCCGTGGAACGCAAGCCGCAGGCAGCGGTTTCCCTGGAGTTTCCGGCCATCGAATCCGATCAGACGCAGAAAATAACGATTTCAGTGTCAGACGAAAACGTTTCCGTTTCAGGGGTTTCGGTTTTCATGATTTTTCCGGACGGGCACGTGGAAAAATTGCCGGTTTCGGAATGGGAATTTGAATTCAAGCCCTCCGGACCGGGCGCTTACACTGTTCTGATAAAGTATGTGGAAATAACTACAAAGGCCTCTTTCACTGTGACGCCCGCCCCGGCAATCGTGAAACGGAGCGTGCGTGTGCCTGGAACGGGCATCGCGGTGTCGGTTCCGGTTACAAGGGAAATCGGGAAAAAACTGGACACGGAAGACTTTTCCCTGCTCTGGGTTTCAGGCCTCGCAGTGTTCATGATAATTTTCTACAGGAGCAGGGGGGTTTTCGCGCTTAAACGCAGGCCCCTGCTGAATAAGGCGCTGTCAATACCGCAAAAAACGGCGTTCGCGTTTTTTTTCGCGTTCATTGCAGTCATGGCCGGGCTCCTGCTGGCCCAGCCCGCCGGCGTCCTTGTTTCATTGCTTGAGGTTTTCGGAGTGGCGCCAAGGCTTTGGAAAGCCGGGGGCAAAAAATAAAAATTGGTGGACCGGCAACGCGGAAGAATTGCTTTGCCGCAACAGATTTTTATATGAAAAAACATTAATCTTGTGAACGGTTTTCCGGTGGAAACAGTGGAAAAATTTGCGATAGCATTGCTGTTTTTGTCAAGCGCGTTCCTCGCCGGCGGGGCGATTTATGTTTCACATCCTTTTCCGCTTGTCGCTGATTCATGGGACCATGTGGCGATAATCAACGGCATGGTTGCCGGAAAATCCCTTGCCGCGCAGGAACCATATTACGTGCATTCGGAGGAACAGGCATTGTTTGAGAACCCCGAATTCGGGTTCCATGCCCTCATGGCATTGCTTGTCATTTTCACGGGCCTGGACGCATTCGCCCTGTCGCTGATTTTTCCCACAATAGTTACTTTCATCGCCATGCTTTCGACGTTCATTTTGGTAAGGCATTTCCTCAGGAGCCCTGCCGCGGGAATTTTCTCGGCGCTGGCGGTGCTTGCCATGAAGCCCACGGCTTTCCTGCTCGGCTTCCGGTATTTTGCGCCGATGGGATTGGGCCTTGCAATGGTGCCGCTTCTGATTTACCTGTTTTTCAGGTCCGCGGAATCCAAAAAATTCCTGCTGGCGTTTTTCACGGTTCTTGCCGGCGGAACCGCGATTTATCCCGTTTACAGCCTGCTTCTGGCGCCGCTTTTCGCGTTTTATTTTCTCATTGACATAAGGGCATTCCTGAGGCACAAGATTTTTTTCGTCCTCGCGCTTGCGGTGGTGCCGGCGCTTTTCTACGCGTACACGGATTTCCTGAGCAATGGCACGGGACAGGCCGATGAAATGGTGAAATCGTTCTTTTTCGAGCCGTATTCCGTGTCGGAAAAAAACCTCAACATTTTTTCGGGGGTGAGCCCGCTTATCATGATTTTTTCGGTGGTTGGACTGGCCGGCCTGGCGTTCATGCGCAAGCCCGCCGATGAAATAGTGCCGCTTGTGGTTGAGGCGTTTTTTTTGAGCGCGCTGTTCGTGCTTTTCACCACCAACGGCTATTCTTTTCTTGCGCCGGCGGCAAGGCTTTTCAGCCTGTTCTCCCTTTTTGCATCGCTGTTCGCGGGCTTCGGGTTTTATTTCATCATGGAAAGGTTTTTTTCAGGAAAGCATTCGGGAACGTTTTTCGCGGTTGCCGCGCTGTTGCTTTTGGCGGTGCCCGCATCAGGGCTTGTGTCGGAGCAAGGCGAAGCACGGGATTCGGGCGCCAGGGCATTTGATTCCGGCGCGCAAAAGCATGCCATTGAATGGCTCAAAGCCAATGGTTCGGGCGGCGCGGTTCTCGCATTTCCCGAAAGCGGGCGCGCTATCAACGTCCTGACGGGCCTTAAAGTGTCACCCGTGCCTGCCGCGAGAATGGGAACCCCTGACAAGGAAATGCTCACTGAAACAACGGATGCCATCGATTCCGGGGATTGTAAAAAAATTTTTTCGTCAATGGAAAAGTATGCTGTCTCGCAAATTTTCAGGGACGGGCACCAGGGAAAGGAATTCCGGTGGAAGCTGTCATGCCACGGAATGGACAAGGCATATTCGCTTAAAGGAATTGCCAACAGGATAGAAATCTATGTCAAATGACAGGCTTGCACCGGCACTGAAAACCGCGCTTCTGTTCGCGTTCACGGCTTTTCTTGCCCTGGTTTTTTTGTTTCCGGCAACGAATGCCGACGAATGCTGTTTTTATCCGACGTGCACTGATGACCCGTGCCCGGGGGACGCGACCTGCTGCAATGCATTTGACTGCGGCGGCTACCAGAACCTTGCAACGTGCCTGCCAATCCTCACGCCGTGCACGCCCTATGATACATGCAGCGACCCCACCGTCGGGCTTTGCGGCGGCTATCCGATAGTTTTGCCGTGCACGACGGGCAAGGACAACGACGGCGACGGCGAAGACGACCAGATGTACGCGGATATCAACATAGTGAGGCCGGAGCAGAACCAGGTGATTTTCGACAAGAACATTACCTTCGAGGGAACGCCGTTTTATTGTTCCACTGACGGAAATGTCATCAATTCGTCAGACGACGCCGCCTGCTCCACAAACCCTGGTTATGACCTGAATGTTTTCATCCAGCGCAGCGGCCAGTCACTCGAGGCCGCCCCGGAATTCAATTCAAGGAAGACGCCTTATCCATGCAGGCTGCAGCCATCCGGCGAAAACACTGAAAGGCCTCTTGCCGGCTGGGGGGCGCCGATTTACTGCGAGTACGACGAAAACGTCCTGCTTGACCGGACATCCGACTACAACATTGTCGTCCGTGCCTACCAGCTTAACAGCGCCGGCGCAGAACTTGCCATCATCGGTCAGGATGACCGGAATTTCGCGTACGTGGACAACAAGAGCCCGTCGGTTTCCGCACTCTATCTTACAAAATCCTCGTCGGCGTGCACGTCAACCGAGTTTGCCACGTCCGCAACAAGCGTCAGCGGCTTCACTCCGGGAACCGATTACCTGTGCCTGAAGGCAACGGTTTTCGACTGGGGTGGAAATCCGAGCATCGACCTCGCAAATTCCAGGATGCTGTTGTGGAGCAATGCGTTCACTTTGAATGACGCGGATTCCGGCAATGCCTGGGACCGGCACAGGACAACGTCGTTTTTCGACTGCTCGACAGGCAATTCAAAAACCTCGATGGCCCTGGCGGATGAAAACATCTGCGGCCAGATTCCGCCGGACCCGGATCTTACAAGCGATTCCGGCATAAGCGTAAAGGACGTGAACGGAAACTACGGCATCGGCATGATTGCCCAGGACTACACCGGCAACAGCGCAAACACCCAGTCTGCAAATGCAGTTGCAATGAACACTACAATAGGCATTTCATTGGACCGGAGTTCGTGCACTTTCGAAGCCGATGCCGACACGAACATTGCCCTTAGCTGCGGTGGTTCGCCTGCGGAACGCATAATCGTAACGCATACCGGAAACATTGAGGAGAAAGTGTACGCGTACATGAGCACGACTTTCTCAAGCCCTGATTTTCTTGAAGGGGACAGCATTTACTGGAAAGCAAGCCAGATTGGAACGCCTTCGACGACCGACATCAATGCGAACTCGACGTCGATAACGAACACGAACTGCGTTTCCCGGATTTTGAATAATTGGGGCCGGGGAACAGTGTCGACAAGCACGGCCGCGGCACAGGACACGTACTGGTACATGGCAATCCCCAAAATCGAATCAGGAACCTATTCCGGCGGCGTGATAACCATGACAGCTTATGCACAGGCGACGGCGTGCAGCTAACCTGCTTAAAGGCAATGGGCTTCAAGCCGCCCCCGCTTTTGAAAGCTCTATCAATATTGGCATGTCGCTGATGGCAATGTCAACCGCGATTCCATTGCTCAGCCGTGTGTAATATAAGGGCGTTCTTTCGCCGGTTTCAATGTTGATCTGCGTCGGCGCAAGATAGTCAGGAGAACCGAGTTCAACAGTCGCCTTTATGGGCCGCACCGGCATTATTCCGCGCGCCTTTTCACAGCCGTAAAAATACCATGCCGCAAGGTAAAGCCTGTCTTCCACGGAAAACAGGTGCACTTCAAGATTTTCGGGTTTTCCCGCGGCCACTGAGGCATTCACGGGCGCGGCGTTCTTGAGCAGGCTTATGATTGTCGCGGCGGCACGATAGGATTCCTTCGGCCGGCCATCCCGGCCAAGCAGGCCGTAAAAGTTGTCCTCGCCGTCCTTTGAATCGGAGTCCGCGGAATCATACCAGAAAACCTTTTCAATCGGAAGCGAGAGCGTAAAAAGCATTACCCTTGCCAGCATTTTTGCCTGGCTTTCCTCATCCAGGGCGAAAACCCGGCCGTTTTCCTTTGTCTGATAGCCGACCTCGGTTATCCAATAGCCAATGCGCTTGTCCGTGCGGGCCTCGACGGTTTCCCTCAGTTTTGTGAAATCGCCAAGGTATTCCTCGATGGGGCAAGCCGACCTGTACGGGTGGAATGCCACAACGTCTGCGTAGTCCGCTATGCCCTCGCCGAAAAGCGCGCCAATGAAATTGGCGTCCGCGCCCACGGTTCCGCCGACGATTATTTTGGCATCAGGTTCCACTGATTTTATGCGCGCCGACGCCGCCTTGAATATGGCGGCATACCTTTTCGGGTTCGGCGGCTCGTTGAACCATGGCTCCCAGAACCTGCCGAGGTTTTCCTCGTTCCAGATTTCATAGTATCCGAAACGGTATTTTGCGGCGACAAAGCCGGCAAAATCTGCAAACGATTGCGGGTTGAACGATTCCGCGGCCCACCATGCGGTGCCATATGAAAGTACGGGGAGAACGTGCATGCCGAAATCCCTTGCATTGGAAATATACCGGTCAATTTTTTCCGGCACCAGCTTTTTTCCCTTTGCCTGCTCGATTTCCTGCCAGGGCATGTCATCCCTTACCCAGCCGAAGCCGGCCTTGCTCAAGGCGCCAAGCGTGGCCGAAGAAATGTGGTTGTTCACGCCGTACCGGCTTTCAAGATTGGACTCGTCGAGGTTCTTCGGCAGGCTTTTTCCCCCGATGCTTTCCGGTTTGACGGTTATTTTTTCGCGTTCCCCGATTGCAATGGACTCAATTCTGGCGCATCTGCCTTCCCTGAAAAAAAGCCTGAACTGGAATAGCCTGCCTTCTCCGGGAACCGCGGACGCAGCCGAAACGCCGTCGAAAAGGTTTTCCGACCAGGCCGACCACGCAATCGCATTGCCGTCAAAATCGCCTGTCCGGACCGAAACCGAAAAATCCGGCGAACCTGAAAAAGACCATCCGATGTTCCCGAAATCCGTTTCCTTTCCCGCATCCAGAACCCTGGAATAGAAAACCGCGGGCGCACCGCATTTTCCGGAATTGCCGGGCACCTGGAACAAGCCGCGTTCGTCTTCGCCCACGTTGCTGCCTGCGGCGCGGCCGAAGCCCGAGCCGGCCGCGAAGGCCACGGGGAAAACGGTTTCCGCTATGGTTGCACACTTCCTGACGCATTCATCGTCCAATGCGCAGGTCTCGCTGGCGCACAGGCCGACATTTGACCAGCCGGGCGCCGAGGCAATCGCCTTGGCTGCGGGTGCACCGGTTGCCTGTTGCGCATTGCTTTTGCCCGCAATGGGATAGAGGACAAGCGCCAAGGCAAAAAGCGCGGCAAGGCACAGCAATGCAAACAGAAGCCTGCGCCCGAATAATTCCTGCATGCAATTAAACAGCATGTCGGGGCATTTAAATTTTTTCATTCGCAGAAAAACCAAAAAAAAAGGCGGAAGCCGGAAATCCAAAAAAAAGCCGGGCCGGGAACATGGAACGGCCGGCGCGCATCCGTCTGCTGGTTCGCCCATCCAAAACCATTAAATAAAAGATTTTACCTATTTAGCACGAAGTGGCTGTGCAAAAACGCCGGGCCGCGCAAAAAAAAAGCTAAAGCGAGAGTCAGGTGCCATATAATGCGGAATCGTTTACCTGCAATTTTTTTCCTTGCTGCAATCATGCTTTTTTCCGTCGCCCATGCCCTGACGATTTCCCCGGCAAGCGCAAAAATCACAAGGAGCCAGGGCACGTTTGAACTTGCAGTGATAAACACGGAAAACACGGACATGCCGGTTTCAATCGGATTGGGCAATTTTGAGGGCGCCGCCGTGGTTTCACAGCAGAACATAACCGTTCCGGCGGATGGCAGCACGACGGTAAAAATAATTTTCTATGAAAACGTGTGCAGGCAGGGCACAATCTGCGTTTCAAGCGGCGGCGGCGGCGAAACACAGATTGGCACAGCCATAAGGGTGTGCATGTCCGCTGACGTGGTCACGACAAAAAGCGGGCGCAAGGATGCCACGTGCGGCGACGCAAAAATGACGCCGGCAGTGGTGAACAGCCTCATAAGCCTGTATGAGCAGGCAAAGCTCAAGCTTGACTCGCAGATAGAATACCTGAAATTCGCGTGCATCGAATACTCGAAGTCGTCGGAATTCAACAGGCTCGTGTCAGAAGGCGATTCGGGCATTTCCGACGCAAAAAGCGCATTGCAGAAAGGCGACCTTTTCGTGGCGCAGTCTCTGGTCGTGAGGGCAAACGAGTCGCTTGAAAGCGCGCAGAAGCTCCTGCCAAAAATGAGCGAAACATTCAACGTGTCCAGGGAATACGCGGAAACCGCTGAAAGCGCGGAAAGCCGGGTCGGGGCGCTCGGCATAGAAAGCGCCGCCCTCAAGGCTGAGGCCGGAGAACTCGCCGGCAGGATAAGAATGGGCCGCGGAGTCAAGGTCTTCAGGGTAATCGACAGGATAAACGGCGCCGACTATTTTGTCACAAACATCGGCATTGACATAGTGAACAGGGACAGGAAAGCGCTGCCCGAAATAAAGGTTTCGGAGTTCTTTTCCCCCTCGATAATAAAAAAGGCCTCGGAATTTTCGACAAAATCCTCGTTTTCGGTCATAAGGGAGTTCCCGCTTGCCGTGCAATTCAACGTTCCAGAAATCCGGCTTGACGGCGCCGGAAAAATATCCTACTGCATAAAAAGCAGGATCGGCGCCGAAGAGTTTGAATTGCTGCTTGCACCCATTGCCACTTATTCGGCCATTCCGGCAATGAAAAGCACGGCATGCGTTGTCGACGCCGACTGCGATGACAGGAATGTTTGCACAAAAAATTCCTGTTCGGACGGCCTGTGCCTCTCGACGCCTGTTCCGGAAGGCACGGCTTGCGGCGAAGGAAAGGTCTGCGCTGCCGGCGCCTGCCTTAAAAAAGAGGAAGCGAGCATTGCAGCGCAGGCAAAAAGCGCGTTGCCCCTGCCACCGATTGAAGTCATGCTGTTGGCAGTCGGCATAGGCATTTTCCTGATGCTGTTCGTGATAGTCGTGCTTATTCTCAGAAAGCCTTCGCCGGCGCAGGGAAAACCTGAAACCGGAACGCCAAAAAAAACAAAGCCGGCGAAAAAAAAGGCCAAAAAAAAGTAAGCGTTCAGAGCGCCTTTATTTCTTCCGGTTTTTTTGCAGGCAACTTTGCCAACGGAATGACAATTATTTCTTTTGTCATTGCGGGAACAACAGTTTTCCCTTTTTTGTTCAATTCAACCAGGTGAAATTTTTTCAGCAGTTCAAGGTCCCGCATAACCGCGCTTAGTTTGCGGTTGGCCAGTTTGCCTAAGGCTGAGGCGCTCTGCGGGTTTTTGCCCTGAATAAGCCTGATTAGTTCCAGGCGTTTTTTTGTAAAAATTCTGGTTGTTTCTTCATCAGAAAGGCTCAAAATCAGGGCATTGTCCGGATAGCTGCCCGGGTTATCCCAGACTTTGCCCAGATAAGATTTTATCGCGGACCATTTTTCTTCCGAAAGCCGGTAAGCCATGCTATTTCACCCCGATTCCGTGCTGGCAAGATAATGTTTTTTGTATTTTTCAAAGTTTCCCCTTATTTTATCCAAATAAAATTCAAACGCCGCTTTCAAAGTTCCACCGGTTTCCGGAAGCGGAATCGGTCTTGGTGACAGCCAGAAACGCTGTTCGTGCAAATACCCATGCGCCGTATCAACACGGTACACGGCAAAAAAGTTTTCCCCGATTTTTGTCCGGTAATTCAAGGCAAACCCCTCAACTTCGCCTCCAAGAATCTCCAATGAGACGTCCAGCACATCCGCTTCCGCCAAGGGAATTGAATACTTTTTCTGCCTCGCCAATCAAACCACAATAAAACATTATACATTTAATGTTAAGCGTTGCTTAAAAGGGTTTTGTTAAAAAAACCGCAGGCAAGCATGGACAAAGAAGCCAAAAAAAGCCTTTTTAATCTGCGCCAGATTTCGTTGATTGCGGAAACCGGTTATTTTCTCCTGATTGCCTCAACCGGGTCCAGCTTTGCGGCCTGCAGTGAAGGGATTGTGCCGGACAGCATGCCGATTATTGCAGAGAACAGCATTGCGCCGATCGCGAGGCCGAAGTTCAGGTCAGCGGGTAGGCTGAAACCGGCATAGCTTGCGGCAAACGCCAGGCCGAAGAAAAGCAGCGAGCCCAGAATGACGCCGATTATGCCTCCAAGCAGGCCGATCAGCGCGGATTCAGTCAAAAACATTGCCAAAACCTGCCTGTCGGTTGCACCGACCGCCTTCATTATGCCAATCTCCTTTGTCCGCTCAGTTACCGCCATGAGCATCGTGTTCATTATGCCGATTGCGCCAACCAAAAGCGAGATGAAGGCTATTCCGACCAAAAAGATTTGGGCCACTGCCAGAACGCTTGTCGCGGTTTCAGCCAATTGTTTTGCATCGAGGACGCGGAAATCCTCTTCCCCGTGATCTTTTTCGAGCCTGCGCCCGATGCGCGCCTTCACTTCTTCGGCATCCACGCCGTCAGCCACTTTCGCGAAAATCCTGAGCGGATAGATTGGTTCCGGCGTTATCTCGTTGAGCGTATCCTTGTTTATGAGCACGGCATTGTCAAAAAAGCCTGCGAACGTGTTGTTGGGTTTTGCGTTTATGCCGGTTATCTCGAATTTCTTGTCCTCGATTTCGATCTTTTTCTTGGGCACAATGGCTTCCTTGAACGCGTTTTCGGCAAAAGACTTTCCCGCGATCGCGGCAAACTTTTCCTTTGCCCCGAAAACCCTGCCATTGTCGACATTGAGGATGTTGAGCGCCCCGAAATTATCCATTTTGTCGGCTTCGACGCCGACGACAAGCGCTGTTTTCTTTTCCGTGCCGTGCCTGACCTGCAGGGTTTTGAAGTAGATTTCTGCGGCAAACTCGACTCCGACAAGGCCTTCGATGTGCTTTGCATCGTTCCTGCCGAGTTTCACAAAAGCAGTGTCGATAAAGCCTTTTCCGGGCAAAACTATCAGGGTTTGCGTGCCAAGGGTTTCAAACTGCTGCTGGACCGAGCTTTCAAGGCTCTGGCCAAGCGAAATGAGCATGAAAATCGACGCTATGCCTATGACAAGGCCCAGCACCGTGAGCTTGCCGCGGATGCCCTGGCTGTTTATGTCCTGCAAAGCCTTCTGCAAAAGTTCCCTGTCAAACATCGCTCACACCAGCTACAAATATATGGCAATTTCATTCATATCTCAGCGCTTCCGTGGGATCCATTTTTGCGGCCCTCTGCGCGGGCAAAAAGCCCGAAATCATTCCAACCAGCAGGGAAAAGCCGAGGACCTGCGCTACAAAAGCCAGGTCAACTGTGATGGGAATGGCAAACTGGCCGGACACTACAGCGCTGATGCCGAAAGCAATAAGGTAACCGGAAACCGTGCCCAGAAGGCCGCCGAAAAGGCCGATCATTCCGGCTTCAGCCAGGAAAACCGAGAGGATTTTCGTGTTTGTCGCGCCGACAGCCTTCATCAGGCCGATTTCGGATGTCCGGTCAATGACCGCCATCGCCATTGTGTTCATTATGCCTATGCCCCCGACAACAAGCGAAATTGCCGCAATGGCGAGCACGACCACCTGCAATACGCCGAGAATGGCGTTTGTCTGCTCAAGAATGTTGTCCGGAGTGAGGACCTGGAATTTTTTTTCGCCGTGCTTGCGCTCAAGCTTTGCCTCGATCCGGCCGGCGATTTCATTGATTTTGTTCTTGTCGACAACCTTGACCGCCAGTTCGGTCGGATCCGGCTCGCTGAAAAGCTCCTTCACGGTGTCCTTGCTTGCCCAGACAATGTTCGTGTTTGACAGGCTGGAAAACGCGACGTCGGATTTTTTGAGTATTCCGACAAGCTGGAACTTCTTTCCCTTTATTTCAATGCTTTGCCTGAGGCCGACCTTTCCGTCAAACGCGTTTTCAAGGAATTCCTCATGCACCAAAATGCCGTACTTGTCGCCCCCGCTGAGAAACCTGCCGCGAAGCAATTGCATGTAGCCGGTTTCCTCCAGGTAGACTATCTTGTCCGGGTCAATGCCAATGACAAACAGGCTTGCGGTCTGGCTCCCGTACTTGGCGGTTGCGGACGTTTCATAAAAGCCCATTGCCGCCTCGACACCCGTGACGCCTTCAATGAGCCTCAAATCAGATTCGGGAACGCGGCTGAAAGCTGCTTCCGCGAAACTGCTGCCGGGTTCGACAAGAATTGTGGTTGCGCCAAGCGACTGGAAATAGCCCAGAAAAGAGTTCGTGACCCCCTGGCCGAGGGAAACCAGCGCAACGATGGACGCGATGCCGATAATGACGCTCAAAACAGTGAGATTGCTGCGCAGGGGCTGGCTTTTCAGGTTCGTCAGGGCAAACCGCAGGGTTTCAAAAGCCATGCAAAACAGTAAGCGCAAAAGGCATTTAAGGGTTTACAAAAGAAAGAAAAAAATGGGCGGGGTGCGCCCAAAAAATGGAACAAAAATCAGGTTCAGCAGATTATGAGCCTGCCCTTGGGCTTTGCGGCCTCGGGCTTTTTCACGAATTCTATCTGGGAGTCGACCCGCACATTTTCCCTTGAAAGGCCCTTGACCATGACCAGGAGCTTTGTGCCCGGCCTTGCCACTGCCTTTCCGTATTTGGAGGAAACCTCCATTATTTCGGCCGGAACTTCCATGCCGTTCGCAAGCATGTGCTCGCAGATCATGCCGGAAACAAGCTCGCCCAGAACGCACAGCTCGTCGGTGCCGACAAACTTGTCAATCTTGGACACTTTCATCACGCCGGTCTGCTTGGCCTCGGAGAGAAACCTGTCATTGGCAGTCACAATCTCGACGTGCCCGCTTCCCGCGGAATTATTTTCACCAAAAGTCAAAGTAACCAAACTCATTCCAAATCACCCCGTTCTTGTCCCCCATTTTTATTCGGTTTTCGAAGGCAATATAAATAAATTAAGGACAAATATAAAACTAAGCAATTCACAACCCAAACCAAATTCATATCCAAAGTTTGTTTTATGAACTTTTTAGTTCGGTATCCTAATAGTGCAAGGTAGTATTTAAAGGTAACGCCGGTTTTTGCTTTTCCCCTCCCGGCCGGCTTTCCGGGCAAAAAATTAAATGCCAGTTCAGCCAAAAGTCTTGCGGTGGTTGAATAATGCCCAAATGCGAGAACTGCGGAAGCCTCATACTTGGCGGAAGGAAGCTTTGCGACGACTGCAAGCACACGCTTGAAATTGACGAGCAGGCAAAAAGGCTCGGAAAGACCGGAACGGAAAAAATGTCGGATTTCGACAAGAAAAAGGCGCTTGAGGAAAGGCGGAAGGACAAGAGCTTCTGGTGGGGCTAGGCTTCAACCAGCAATCCGAAAATCTTTTGAAGCAGTTCACAGCCTTCAACCATCCTTGGCGATGGCCTGTTGAGAAGCGAATCGTGCAGGGCAAAAATCCTGCCGGCCCGCACCGCGGGAATGTTTTTCCAGCCGAGCCGGCTTTCCAGCGAGGCCGGCTCCTGCCTGTTGCCGAAACCGCACCAGTGCAGGACTATTGCATCAGGATTGAACGCACCAACAGCTTTTGCTGAAACTTCCCTGCTTAGCTCGCCGCTTTTTCCCATCGGAACGCCACCGGCGATTTCAATCAGTTCAGGCACCCAGTTCTGCGCAACGGTCGGCGGATCGTTGAATTCCTCCGAATAAATCTTCGGCTTATGCGAAAGCTTTTCGGATTCGGCTTTTATGGCTTCAAGCCGTTCCGTCATTCCGTGCACGGCTTTGACGGCATTCTTTTCCTTGCCGCAGAGCCCGCCGATTTCAAGGATGCTTTCATTCACCTGCCCAATTGTCTGCGGGAAAAGTTTGACGAGCCGGATGCCATTCCCCTCAGACCATTCCCTGACGTTTTGCGGCACGAACATCGAGGCCAGCAGGAGATCCGGCTTCAGGCGTTCAATGGCGTCAAGATTCTGGCTGCTTGTCCACAGGCCTGTTTTGTGAAGGCTTTTCGCTTCAGGCGGAAAATCGCAGTAAGCTGTCACGCCGACAAGGTTTTTTTCCGCGCCAATCGCGAAGATTATTTCTGTGTTGCTTGGCGCCAGGGAAACGATTCGCTTGAAATTCGCCATTAACCAAAAAGTGCAGCGCAAAGCATAAAAAATTGGCTGCGAACATGCTTATCTGAAAAAAGCCGGGACGCCAATCTGGAAAAACATTCTTAAAATCCCAAGTCATTCTTTTCATGGTGATTTGATGGATTTGTCTGTTGGGGCCTGGGCGCCCGCGTTCTGTCTGCCGGATGGGAACGGCAAAAAAATATGCCTCAAAGATTTCAGTGACAAATGGGTTGTGCTTTATTTTTACCCAAAGGACGACACTTCCGGCTGCACGGTCGAGGCAATTGATTTCACGGCAAAAAACAGGGAATTTGAAAACCTGGGCGCGGTTGTGCTCGGCGTTTCCCCGGATTCCGGAAAAAGCCATTGCGCTTTCATCGAAAAGCATTCCCTCGGCATCAAGCTTTTGAGCGACGAAAACAAGGAAGTCCTGAAAAAGTACGGCGCATGGGGCAAAAAAATGATGTATGGCAAGGAATTCGACGGCGTCACAAGGAGCACGTTCCTGATTTCTCCGGAAGGAAAGGTTGCGCACGCCTGGCCGAAAGTAAGCGTTGAAGGGCATGCTGAAGAAGTGCTGAAAAAACTGGAAGAATTGAAATGAGAGCGGGGGCAGCTTGAATGAAAACCAATAAAACCCTTTTCCGGAAATAAACTGTTCATGGACCACGGGAAACGGGTTGCGCTGGTTTGCGGCGCAAGCAAGGGCCTCGGCTTTGCGTGCGCGGAAACCCTGCTCAGGGACAATGCAAGGGTTTGCATCTGCTCGCACAACGAGGAGAATTTGGAAAAGGCCGAAAAGGCGCTTGCCGAAAAATCCGGTCCGGAAAACGTTTTCGCGCAAAAATGCGATTTGAACCGGGCGGAGGAAATTGAAAATCTTGTTGAACGCGCCGTGAAAAGGTTCGGCAGAGTCGACATTCTTGTCAACAACACGGGCGGGCCGAAGCCGGGAACTTTTTTCGAGTTGTCGGACGAGGATTTTTTGCATGCGCACGAACAGCTTTTGCTGTCCGTCGCGAGGCTGAACAGGCGGATTGTGCCATTGATGGCAGAGCAGGGTTTCGGCCGAGTGATCAATCTGGCGTCTCTCACGGTCAAGGAACCGAACGACTTGCTTGTTTTGTCAAACGTTTACCGCGCCGGCGTTGTGAGCCTTTCAAAGTCGCTGTCAAGGGAGTTCGCGCACAAAAACGTTTTCATAAACAGCGTTCTGCCGGGCGCGTTCAAGACTGACAGGTACGTGCAGCTCATGGAACGCAGAAGGAAGGATGGGCAGAGCATTGCAGAAGTGGAAAAGGAAATCGCCGCAGGCATTCCGATGGGCAGGCTGCAGTCGCCGCAGGAACTTGCCGAGCTTGTGAGCTTTTTGGCTTCGGACAAATGCTTTTTGACCGGAGTTTCAATCCAGGCCGACGGCGGAAAGGCAGGCGGACTGTTTTGAAAGCGCAAAGCATTCCGAAATCGGCATGATTAGTTTTAAATACGTAAAACGCCAATAGAAATTACTGATGCCCGGAAAGCCAATAAAACACACCGGAGAATACCACCTTTTAGTGAGGCATGGCGCACAGCTCGGCGGGGGAGAAGCACGCCGGCTTGTTGTCGGCCTCGGCCTAAGGCGGCCCAACGGCACGATTGTTCCAAGCAGCCGCACCGTCAACTTGGAACATTTGACGGAACATGGCAGGGAAATAGCGGATTTGCTTTTGGCACATGTTGCGCACATCAGGCCTGAACGATGGCGGGAACATGAAACCGGGCGCTTTTCTCCGCACCCGCAAGGGCACGCATTGGATGAACTATTCAAGCAGGAACATCTGCCCAAAATTAGGACGACAAAAAAAGGCGCCTGACCTAGCTTTTTTCCTTTTTCTTGATTTTTTTGAGCCTGAAGACGTCCTCGCGCTCCATTTCTTCGAGGCGCAATGCAATGAATTTCGCGTCAGCCTTCATTTCAGGTATGACCTTGAATTCCAGTGCGTTGACCCTGCGCTTGGTCTTGTCGATTTCACGCAAAAGCTTTTTCAGGGTCGTTTCGATTTCAGCCGCCGTAATTATGTTTCCCAAAACCTTTTCGTACGATTCCGCGGCATCGTCAATGTAACCCGAAGTTCCCAGAACGCCGTAGCCGCGCTCGTGGAATTCTTTCACATGGTGCTCTGACCGGATTTTCGGCACGATTATGCCCATGACATTGCGCGTTTCAAGCTCGATTTCCGCGGGCTGTTTGAGGGCAAAGGACGCGGACTTGACTGTCGACGTGCCGTCGACCGCCCTTGCAAGGGCGATCGCCTGCATTGCAATGGAATAGTTTTCCTGCAATGCGGATTTCGATTTTTTCGCCTCGTTCAGCACGCCGAAGAATTCCTTTATGAGGCCGTCGCGCTTTTTTTTCAAAAGCGAGTGCCCGGACTGGGCAAGCTTCACCTTTTTTTTGAGCTGGATCAGCTCGGAGCGTGTCGGCTTGATGTCGGACATTTGTTTCACTTTCGCTTATTTTTCTTTTTTGCATGGCCGGCAACTTTTTTTGCCGCGGCTTTGGGCGCTTGGGCTGGCGAAGGCTTTTTTTTGGCTGCGGAATTCGCGGAAGGCTGTTTTGCTTCCGCTTTGCCGCGGACAGTTGATTCATGTTTTCCGGAATTCTCTTTTGTTTCCGGTTTTCCGGCTTCGTTTTCCGGCCCGGCCTGGGACGACGCTTCCGCTTCCTTGCCCTTCGGAACATAAAACTTCAAGCCGAGTTCCCTTGAATATTTTTCAATCAGCGCGTCGTCAATTCTCGTCAGCTCGGATTTGGGCAGCATTGTCAGCAGCTTCCAGCCGAGATTCAGGGTTTCAACTATTGAGCGGTTTTCATATTTGCCCTGCCTGACAAACTTGTCCTCGAACGCCTTTGCGAATGCAAGGAAACGCTGGTCCCTTTCAGACAAGGCTTCCTCGCCGACAATCGCAACCAAGCCGCGCAATGAGCGGCCTTCCGCATAGCCGGCATACATCTGATTGCTTACGGCCTTGTGGTCCTCGCGAGTCTTTCCCTTTCCGATGCCCGCGTTCATCAGCCTGCTGAGGCATGGCAGGACGTCAATCGGCGGATATATGCCGTTCCTGTGAAGGTCCCTGCCAAGCACGATCTGGCCTTCAGTGATGTAACCTGTCAGGTCCGGAATAGGGTGCGTGATGTCGTCGCCTGGCATTGTAAGAATTGGAATCTGCGTTACGCTTCCGGCCTTGCCCTTGATGAGGCCGGCCCTTTCATATATTGACGCAAGGTCCGTGTACATGTAACCTGGATAGCCCCTTCTGCCGGGAACCTCTTCGCGCGCAGCGCCGATTTCACGCAATGCCTCGCAGTAATTTGTCAGGTCCGTGAGAATGACGAGAACGTTCATTTCATGCGAGTAAGCCAGATACTCTGCGGCCGTGAGCGCCATTCTTGGCGTTACGATCCTTTCAATTGCCGGGTCGTCAGCCAGGTTCAGGAAGACCACCGTGCGTTCCAATGCGCCGGTCTGCTCGAAGTCGCGGATGAACTGCTGGGCTTCCTCATTCGTTATGCCCATTGCGGCAAAGACAACTGCAAAGTTGCCCTCGACTTTAGCCTGCCTTGCAATCTGCAATGCGATGTCATTGTGGGGCAGGCCTGCCGCGGAAAAAATCGGAAGCTTCTGGCCTTTCACAAGAGTGTTCATGCCGTCGATTGTTGAAACGCCGGTCTGCACGAAATCGCGCGGAGGCGCCCTTGAAAACGGGTTGATTGCGGCGCCGTTCACGTCGCGCTTTTCATCCGGAATGATTTCCGGGCCGTTGTCCAAGGGCTTTCCGAGGCCGGACAAGACCCTGCCGAGCAGTTCCTTCGAGCAGTTCAGCTTGATTGTCTTGCCGGTGAACTTCACGATTGAACTGCGTTCAATGCCGGATGTGCCCTCGAAGACCTGCACCACAACGATGTCCTTTGACGTGTCCAAGACCTGGCCGTTTTTCTTTTCGCCGCCAAGGTCTATTTCGACGAGTTCGCCGTACGCGACATTGTGCGTTTTTTCAACAAAAACCAGCGGCCCTGCAACCCTTGTGATTGTCCTGTATTCCTTCATTTTCGTCAACTCCCTTAAACCGCAATGTTCCTGAATTCGGATTCCATTTCGGACTCGATTTTTTTGAGTTCCGCTGCAAACTTCGATTCCTCGACAAGGCAGACTTTTGCGAGCCTGGACTTGCTTTCCAATCCCGCAATGGACGAAACCTGCGCGCCGGATTCAAGCGCGGCCTGCGCAAGGTCAAAGTACCTTATTATCGCCTTGAGAATCGCATACTGCTTTTTGAGGCTGCAGAAACTGTCAACCTCGTGATAGGCGTTCTGCTGCAAAAAGCCTTCGCGTATCAGCCGTGCCACTTCCAGCGTAAGCTGTTCCTTTTCAGGCAGGGCATCGCTGCCGACAAGCTGCACGATTTCCTGCAGCGAAGATTCCTGCTGGAGAATGCGCATTGCGTTTGCCCTCACTTCGCCGAAATCCTGCGCAATGTTGTCGGAATACCATTTTTCCAAAAAGTTGGTGTAAAGGCTGTAAGAGTTGAGCCAGTTGATTGCTGGAAAATGGCGCCTCTGCGCAAGCTTCGCGTCCAGTGCCCAGAAAACCTTTGTGATTTTCAGCGTGTTCTGCGTCACAGGCTCGGAAAAATCCCCGCCCGGCGGAGAAACCGCGCCGATCGCCGTAACGCTGCCAACGCGCTTTGCATCCTTGCCGGTTCCGGCATTTCCGCTTTCAAGGCAAATTACGCGACCGGCCCTTTCATAAAATTCCGCAAGCCTTGCGGCAAGGTAAGCGGGATAGCCTTCCTCGCCCGGCATCTCTTCCAGGCGCGAGGAAATTTCACGCATTGCTTCCGCCCACCTTGAAGTGGAATCAGCCATCAATGAAACGTCAAAGCCCTGGTCCCTGAAATATTCCGCGATCGTCATGCCCGTGTAAACAGAAGCCTCTCGCGCGGCAACCGGCATGTTGGAAGTGTTTGCAATCAGCACAGTGCGCTCCATCAGCGGCGCACCGGTCCTGACGTCCTGCAGTTCCGGGAATTCCGTCAAAACCTCTGTCATTTCGTTTCCGCGCTCGCCGCAGCCGATGTAAACGACGATTTCAGCGTCAGACCATTTCGCAAGCTGCTGTTGTGTAACGGTTTTTCCCGAGCCGAATGGGCCGGGAATCGCGCCTGCTCCGCCCTTTGCAATCGGGAACAGCGCATCAAGAATCCTCTGCCCGGTTATGAGCGGGATTTCGGGCAGGAGTTTTTCCTTAACGGGCCTCGGTTTCCTGACAGGCCACTTGTGCGAAAGGAAAAGCTTTTCGCCGGAGTCAAGCTCGGCAACGGATTCGCGGATCGTAAAATTGCCGGAAGAAATGCCTTTGATTTTTCCCGAAACCTTCGGCGGCACCAGTATTTTGTGGGAAATGAACTTTGTTTCCTGCACCGTGCCGAGAATGTCGCCACCGGAAACATTGTCGCCTTTTTTTGCAGTCGGCTTGAATTCCCATTTCTTTTTCTCGTCCAAGGCCGGCACGGAGACGCCGCGCTTGATAAAATCACCCATTATTTTCGAAAGGCTTGGCAATGGCCTCTGAATTCCATCATAAATCTGCGAAAGCAGGCCGGGGCCGAGTTCAACTGAAAGCGGCGCGCCGGTGTTTTCAACCGGCTCGTCGGGCCTCAGGCCGGTTGTTTCCTCGTAAACCTGGATTGTGGTTCGGCTGCCGTTGATCTGGATGACTTCGCCCAAAAGTTTTTCGTCGCCGACCTTGACAAGGTCGTAAATCCTTGCGTTGAGGCCTTCCGCGACCACGACCGGACCGGAAATCCTGTAAATTTTCGCCTTGCTTTCCCTGCTTTTGGTTGAAGTCATTTCCATAAATCCACCCCGATGCTCCGCTTAATCATTTCCCTCAGGTTCGTTTCCTTGCCCTTGCCTGAAACCGTGACAATGACGGGCTTGACAAGCTTTTCAAGCCTTTTTTTCGTCCTGTTGTTCAGGGCGCCGAACGCGCCTTCTTCCATGACAAGCACTCCGATTTCCCTGACGCCAAGGGCTTCCTCAACCTTTCCGTCAAGCTTTCCCTCGGATGAAAAAACGTGGGACACGCCTGAAAGCCTGAAGCCCGTGACAAAATCGTCGCTGCCCAGAACCGCTATCTGCATAAAAACACCCCAATCAAAACAGCCATTTTCAAAACACCAATTGCTGTTCAATCATTTCCGCGGCAAGGCCCGAAGACTTGCCCCTCACAATCATCCTGATGTTTCCTATTTCATTTTCCTTTGCAATGAAATAGCCGAGAACCGGCCTGATGCTACGCTTGTACATGTTCACCATTTCATAGCCGCGCTTGAGCAGGAACTGTTTCAGGAAAACCCTGTTTTCGACGCAATCGCCTTCCTTTGGCAGGACGATTTTCCTTTTAGACCCGCGCGGCAGCTGCGCCATTTTCAACTCGCTTTTCCTTGCCCTCAGCCTGTTGAGCGTGTTTTTCACTAAAATCTCGTCGGAAATGAAGTTTTCAAGCTCGGCCTCCGATTCCACGAAAACCTTTTCATAATAGTATTTGTCAAGCTCGTCCTCAAGCTTTGACAAATCTTTCTTGAATGCCGTGGCGATTTCAAAAAATTCCGTTGCCTTCAACTGCGCAACCGCCCCTTCCAAGCCATCCGATTCCCTGCATGCCTTTTCGAAGAATTCGCGCTTCAGGCTGCCGGCACAAACCAGTTCGAGGAGGATGTCTTCGTTGGATTTGCCGGAAAACTTTCCCCTCAGGAAAGTCTTGACATTGAAAATATCGAAGCGTTTAAGGTAAAGCTTTGCCTGCTCTCCGGGCGACTTGATTGAAAACGTGAGGATTTTGTTGAAAGTGTTCTCAAGATTGCGGTTAAGGCTGTATTCCAGAAGATTGGAACCCTCGAACATCGGCGCAAGCCCTGAAATTTCGCGGCCGTAATCCGAACCGTTCAGGTATGCTGCGAGTTCCGGCACAGACATTTTCAGCATTTTGCGGAAATCGTTTTCCTTCAGGAGCCTTGTCTTCATTACCCTGACGCGCGTGTTAGTGTAAGGGTAGCCCGAAGTTCCCCCGAGTTTTTTGAGGAATTTTTTCGCCGCAAACTTTTTTTCCGCCGCACTAATGCGAAGCCTGTCCCAGAAGCCCGCCTTGCGGCTTGCAAAGCGCCTTGGCGCGGGCGTTTCCTGCGCTTGCGCGGCAAACCCGCCGGCCCTGCCGGAAAGAAGTTTGCCTTCAGGCTTTTCCGAGAACCCTTTGGGCGACTGCATCAAGGCTTTCCTCCTTAACCTTTGCGAAAATTTCCTCGAACGTGCAATTGACGCGCACGCTTCCATCCTCGTTTTCGAGCACTACGCCGCCGAGGCAGTCAATGGTTGATTTGAATTTCAGGCCCTTGACTGTTGACGCAATTTCCCTGTCCTTTGCGTTCGAGTAAACGAATTTTGCGTCCGGCAGTTCAAGCAGGCCTTTCCTGCACAGCTTGACGGTTATTTCGGCGCGCTTTTTGGAATCCATGCCGGAAATTTCCTTTTCGGCCCCGGAAAAAATTTCCTCCAATGCGCGCTTTTTTTCCGTTATTATGCGCTTGTTCTGCTCAAGCCTGAAAGCGGACAGCTCCGTGCGCCTGAGATCCTCGAGCCTTGCCTGCGAATGCGTTTCAATTTCTTCGGCCTGGACTGCTGCGTTCTTTTTGGCCTCAGCCATTATCTGCCTTGCCTCTTCGTCCGCCTGCCCGCCAAGCTCTGAAGCCCTTGCCTCGGCTTCCGCGATTATTTCCCTTGCTACCTTGTCCAATGACATCGTCTGACCTTCCTGCCCGAAAAGGGCGGAAATGTTCCTGATGCGTTTAAGCCGCGCCGCCGCCCAATCCGACAATCAGGAACGCTATGACCAAGCCGAAAATCACGATTGTTTCCGGAATGACCGTCAGTATGAGGACGTTTCCGAACAATTCGGGCTTTTCGGCTATTGCGCCAATGCCAGCCGTTCCGATTTCCTTTTCAGCCCATGCCGCTGCAAAGGCGGTTCCTGCGATTGCTACTGCCGCGCCGACCGCGACAAGACCTGTGTTCAATTCTACCATTTTTTCAACCTCCAAAAACCGGTTATGGTAAACATGAGTTTTCAATCCTCCGCGCCGAAAGGCGAAAACTTTTTCCCCCCGCCATGGAAGAACTTGCTGAAAAATTCAACGTAATGCAGCCTCAAAGAATGCAGGCCGGGACCGAGAATGCCGAGGCCGAGATTCAGGGTGTGCCCTATGAACAGGACAACAACCACGCCAACCCATCCAACCGGGCCCATCGGCACAAGCGAACCTGCAATCTTGTTGACGACCAACGCAATGCTCACCGACGACAATCCGACCGCAAACAGCCTCGCATACGAAAGCATGTTTGAAAAAATCGCGGGCAATTCAACTATGCCCTTTGCGCCCTCTCCAAGGTAAAGCATTGCCACTGCCGCAAGCACCAGAACCATGCCGGGAACAAAGCCGACTTTCATTATGCCCGTGCCGTCAAGCGCGAGCAATGCGACGCCCGCCTGCAGAACAATCCAGGAAATTTTTGCGAAAAAGGCGTGCCTGAAGCCATGCGACTGCAGTTCATTGTAAAAGCCGATGAGCAGGCCGAGATTCAAATGGATTGCGCCGACAAGCACGGCAATGCCGAGCATGAGCGTCGGCTCATGCGCCCTCGGAATCAGGGGATGCATGAATTCCCATCCGAAGAATTCCGCGAAAACAAATCCGAAAATAATCGAGGCAATCGACGCCCACATGAGGATGAGCGGCAGAGTTTTCGCCTTTCCCTTCATTTTCTTCGCAAGGAATGCAAACAATGCGAGTGAAACAACGCCATAGCCCACGTCTCCGAGCATGAAGCCGAAGAACAAAGGGAACGTGATGAAAACTATTATCGAAGGGTCGATTTCGCCGTATCTCGGAAAAGTGTAAAGGTCGAGGAAAAACTCGAACGGCCTGACAACCTTCGGATTGTCCAATGCAATCGGCGCGCCCGCCTTGGAACCGGAAAATTCAACCGAAACCCTGCCTTCGAACCTGCCGAGCCTTGCCTTCAAAGCATCCGCTTTTTCCTGCAAAACCCAGCCGGTTGCGACAAACGCGTTTTTCGTGGAACCGAAGCGCAAAGGCGTTTCGGCTATTTCATTGAGCCGTTTCACTGAAAACGCGAAGTCGAGCAGGAAGCCGGAATTGTTTTTTCCGATGGATTCTATTATGGCCTGCTTTTCCGCGATTCTCCTTTCCGTTGAAACAAGCTCGTTCCGCAGGGAACTTTCGGAAAAGTTTTCCGGCAAATCCTGCTCGGAAAAGCCTATGCCGGACAGGACTTCGCGCGTTGCCTGCGCGTCCCTTTTTGCGACAAACAAAACCATGGCAAAATCATTGCCGGCTTTTCTTTCCGTGCCCTCGAAAGGGATGCCCGCAGAATTGAGCGGGAGCCTTGCGGATTTTTTTGCAATTCCCTTGAAAACCGAAAGATGCGAAAATTCGCGCAGGAATTTTTGCGGAACTGAAAGCCTTGCCATGGGTTCCAGGAGCCGGTCCAGCAGTGCTTTGCGCGTTTCATTCAGCGAAGCAAGTTCCGTTGCCGCGGATGAAAAATCCGAGAACAAGAGCAAAAATTTGTGCTTTGCAGAGGAAAAATTCCCGACCTGCACGGCTTCGCCTTTCAGATGGTAATGCGAAACTACCGAGCCGGCCTTGACAATCAAATCGGAATATTCGTCGGCGTCCGCAAGCGGCTTTCCGAAATCCAGAACGCCGGCATGCCCTTTTTCAAAGTCGACAAGGTGCAGCATTTTCAGGTCAAAAAGGGTTTCAATGACCGGCTTTATGCCTGAATTCACGCCGGTTATCCTGACCTTTGCCATCGCCTTAGGCTTAAACATTTTTTATCTCATCCAAAAACTTGCCGGCCAGAAACGAAACTTCCTTTGCGGACTGCGCCTTGGCTTTTTTCGAGATTTCGGAAACCCTTTTTTCCGTTTCGGATTCCATCGCAGCCTTCTCCTTTTCAAGGCTTTTTTTCAGCTCAACTATTTTCTTTTCCCTGCCGGCGAGCGCATTCCGCTTTTCATTTTCCACAAGGCTTGCGGCGTCAAGCCTGGCCTTTTCAAGCAGCCGCTCGCGCTTTTTCTGCGCTTCCACGGCAATCCTGTCGGCCGTTTCCTCGGCCCCGCTTATGCTGTCCAAGGAACCAAAATCGGATGCTTCGCCAACATCATGCCCTGACATCAAAAACAACCCCCAACCCTGCAAAAACAACAATCCAAACATGATAATAAGGCCTGAAAAGCCAGGCCGCAACAAAAAAAACGTAAAAGAACTCAAACCGCAATCAGTTTAAAAAAGTTCCCGGCCAAGGGAAAAAACGCGCGAACGCATTCGTGAAAACACTTAAAATACGGAAAACAAATGTTTTTTTGCGGTCCGCAAAAAAAGGCAGGGCGCGGGGCGAATCCGCAAAAGTTAATAAATGAAAAAGAACAAAGTGTATCAAATGTTTAGACCAAGAAAGCCAAACCGGGCCAGAAGGACACAGAGAAGTATTGTACGGGCAGTGCGGGTAAGAAGACGCAAGAGCGAAACGCGCGGAAAAGCGGCAAAGAATGCTGAAGCCAATACGCGTCCAGGAAAAGAACAAACCTATTTGGCACGAAGAAGAGGCGCCCTTATCCGGCTTGGGCGGGCCATTAACGATTCCAGAATACTTCAACTCAATATGGCGGCACTTGGCGCCCTGCAACTGCTTCGTCCCGACGAAATAATGAAACTTACGGAAGAAATCCACGAGTTGAGGCAAGTAAGGCAATTTGCGGCCGATGACGAAAACATGCAGGCCAGGGAAGCAAACATAGTTGAAAGGCTTGGGCGTTTTGGGATAATACTGAAACGCTGACCGGCGAGACAGAGCACGGTCCGTTTATTTACAAAATTAGTTTGCTCGGCGTATTGCGGTTTAACAATAATGCATTAGTCAGCCATGCGCATGAAAGCATTGCAAAAGAATACTGGCTGTCACGCGAAGCGCGGATGCCCCAGTTTCGCACCATCCGCACGAAAGCGCATTTTTGCATACTCGGCGTTCTGCGATAGCAGAACGCCTTGGTTCGCACCAGCCGGACGCGACGGCTCGGGCCTTGGAGGATTTGCGCGCAGGGGCATTCGCCCCTTGCAACCCCCTGAAGCTTTAATCGGCATACGCGGTGCCTTGCCGCGCAAGGCACGTCAGTTTCGTCACGCCCGCGCGAAAGCGGGCCTGGGAGGATTCGGACCCCCGATCTCCTGCTTAGAAGGCAGGCGCCTTATCCGCTAGGCTACAGGCCCAAATGTTCAAATAGTAATTTGGGTTTGGATTGTTTAAAAGGTTGTTGTCTTGCCAAACCGGCTTGATTGGGTTTCATGCATTCGCTGCTTGTTCCAGGACGGCGTTGCGCATTTTGGCTGTTGTTCTGCCAGCGTCAAGGATTTCAATTTCAACGAGTCTTCTGTCCTTGGAATAGTGCGCTATGATGTTGCCTTTCTGTTCGGCAAAGTCCGGCTTTTCATTGCCAAGTGAAACTAGCAGAATGTCGGATTCCTTGTCGTACTTATATTTCATACCTTTCAGCCCTTGCTTTGTAGACGGTTATTACTGTAAGCGAATGCTCTTTTTCTTCGTAAATAATTCTCATTACATAGCCATTTAACCTTTTCTGGGCGATTTTGCGGCCGTTCTTTCCATCAAAAATTCTATCGGGTTTTTTCAGACAGTTTTCGGCAAATCCGGCGGAAATCCCATAGACCCGTATCCGTTCAAGCGCATGCCGCACAAACCTGATTTCCATGGAATCGAAAGGCAGAAAGCAGTGTTTTAAGCCTAAGCGTTTTTTCTGCGATTGCCGAAGCGGTTATTTCACGTTGAAGACTTCCGAAATCCTGCCTTTCTGCGTGAATTTTTTCGAGTAGACGTCAAGCATCCAGACGAAGACGTTTTCGCGTGAGAATTTTTTTTCAAGGCGGTTGAGCTTTGATTGCTTGACAAAGATTTTTTGCGCCGGTTTCCTGTAAAGGCCGAGGCTGCCTTCAGGAAAAACGAAGACGAACCTGTCGACGGTGTCGGCGTACGCCATCTTTTCCAGGATTTTGCCTTTTGTCGGCCTTGTGAGAACTTCGAAGCCGATGAAACCGTTTTTTGTTTCAGCCAAGAAGTCGAATTTGCCCATGCAATGCGAGCCGTTTTTTGCCAGTTGCACAGGGGCTTCCTCGAGCACGGCTTTTATGCCATAAGAGTCCCTTGCCCACGGGCTTTCAAGCTCTTTGAGGACAATCTCGTGCATTTGGCTTGTGAAACCGTTTCCAGGCAGTGCCATCCCCCGCAAAAGGCAATGCAAATGATTGGACGGAACAGGTATTTAATTTTTTTGCGCCAATGCCGTGGCGCCGGAAAACAAAGCATTAATTAAGGCGTTTTCCCAAAAATCCTAGTTGTCAAAATGGGTTCCGTAAGCGTCATTGTGCCGGCTTTCAACGAGGAAAAGCGCATCGGCAAAGTGCTTGAAAGGGTTTTTTCGGTTGCCAAAAAAAATCCGGATGCAAGGTTCAATGTCATAGTGGTCGACGACGGCAGCTCGGACAGAACCTTCGAAGCCGCGTCAAAAGCCGGGACCATCGCTTTGAGGCATCCGGTCAACAGGGGAGTCGGCGCTGCCACGATAACGGGCATTGAAAAGGCAAAGTCCCTTGGCAGCGGGGTTTTTGTCACGCTTGACGCGGACGAACAGCATTTTCCGGAAGAGCTTATGAGGCTCGCAGCGCCGGTGCTTGAAGGAAAAGCCGACATCGCAATCGGCTCGCGTTTCCTGAAAAAGGATTTCCGCATGCCGGTGGTGAAAAAGCTGGGCAATGCCGGCCTGAATTTGCTGGTGCTTCTGCTTTACGGCATCAGGTGTTCTGACACGCAGTCAGGCTACCGCGCATTCAACCGCAGGGCAATCGATTCAATGAAGCTTACAATCGACAGGTACGGCCTGCTTGCAGAGGTTTTCGGCGAAATCCAGCGGCACAAATTGCGCTTTGTCGAAGTCCCGGTTTCGTCAAAATACCTCGACCATGGAAAGGGCACGGGCATAACCGACGGAATAAGGATTGCGTTAGACCTGGTTTCAAAAAGAATTTTCGGCTGAAAAGCCATCAGGCCAGAATGGATCAAAAGCAAACTGGTCATGCCGGGCATTCGTTGAGGGCGAAAACCCTGAACATTTTTTTGCCCTCAAACCAGATTCCATTGCATTCCCTGTAAGCGGAAAGGTCGATTTCCGGCATTGCAAGGAAATTGTTTATTACCGCAAACTCCGCCTTCTTTCCGCTTAGGTCCCCCGCATTCCCGGAAATCCTGTCCGCCTTTTTCCTGAACTCCTCAAGCTGTTCAAGGTCCAGGCCGAGAATTTTCGCAAGGAACGGCTTGGTTATCTGCGTGTCATAAACGTAGGCTTTCGCGTAATAGTGCAGGACAAGGTTCTGCGGTCCCGATGCAAAGACAACCGCATCATCCGGAACGGATTGCATGAATTGCGAGAGGCCCGAAAAGCGCGGCGCGGATATGATTGCGAAAGACTGCACCAAAAAAAACGCTATTGCGGCAAGGGCAAGCGCCTTGAACGCGAAATCCGCGCGCAAAAACCTTTTTCCAAGCCAGAAAACCGTTCCGGCAACAAACAGCAGGAGCGGCATTTCAATTTCCGTGAGGTAATTGATGCGCTGGTCGTGCAATAAAAACGAGAAATAGGCGAAAAAGCCGAAAAGCAGGGCGAGCAGGAAAAGCTTTTCAAAATCGCGCCTTGACAGTGAGACTGCGAGGAAACGCGGACAGGCGAGCGCGCCGAAAAAAAGGATTATCGGCGAATAAAACAAGGCCATTAATTTCAGCATGAATCCGGGGTCAAGCGCGTCCCTTTTTTCCGGAAATGCGCCTGCAACGAAAGGCGAATAATGCGCTTCAGTGATGTCGACGCGCGGATTCCTCTCAATCGTTGTCTTGCCCGCCGAAATTTCCCACTGTTCCTTCATCAGCCCGGCGTAAAAAAGCACTGTGAAAACCACGATGATTGCAAACAAGGCGGCTTCCTTCCGGCCGCCGTTCAGGAAAGTCTTCTGCAGGGAATTTTTTTTCGCCAAAAAAAACAGCGCGAAAAGCGGCAATGCCAGAACGGCGGTGAAGCGCGTCGCGATTGCAAGCGAAAAGAGCAGGCCAGAAACCGGAAAAAACCTGGCGTCTCCGAATGATTTGAAAAAAAGGAAAACCGAGGAATAAAGGAACGCCATGCCGAGAACGTCAAGGAAAGACGCAGTGGAGAAAAAAACCGCGTAAGGGGAAAGCGAGAGCAAGGCGAAGGCAAAAATACCGGTTTGCTCGCCCCACCAGCGCCTTGCGAACAGGAAAGCCGAGAACGCGATGGCAATGGACGCAAGCGAGGAGAGCAATTCGCCTGCAACGTTCGGCGGCAGGCGCGACAGGAAAATCACGACTGAAACCGCGACGGAGAAAAATTCGGACGGCGCGTGCGTGATGTACGGGACTTTGAAAAAGTATTTGACAAACAGGACAACCGCAAAAACCGCCGCAAGAAGCTTCCAGGACTTGCGGACAAAGAAAAGATAGAGGAAAATGGCGAGCAGTGCGGCCGAAGCGATGAGGACAACCGCGTTCGACCACAGAACCGCGAACAGCTTGTAAGCGAGAATGACGTAGAACGCCTCGTCATGCGTGATGTCCGTGGAATTTATGAGAAGGAAACGCATTGCAAGGCCGGCAAGCGAAATCAGCGCAAGAATTGCGCAGGTTTTTTTGCCGAAGCCGAAAATTTTGTCCAAGATTTTTCACCGCAGGGCTTTCCTGAGTTTCAGCAGGTTGAGGAACATTTTCAGCGACGTGCCTCCAAGGCGCATTTTCGAATCGTCCATGTGCTTCCATTCAAGCGGAATCACTCCGACCTTAATTCCCTTTTTCTGCGCTCTCGCAAGGATTTCGACGTCGAAAACCCAGTCCGTTGAAATGAGTTCCGAGGCAATCTCCTTTCCGATGCGCTTTCTCATGCCCTTGAAGCCGCAGAGCGTGTCAAAATTGTTTATCGGAAACAAAATGTTGACAATGAAATTGAAGGCCTTGCCTGCGATTACCCTGCGCAACGGCTGTTTCACGGTTATTTTCGCGCCTTTGGCCTTGCGCGAACCGACGGCTATTTCAAATTTGTCCAGCGCGCCCGCCATTTTGGGGATTTCCTTGGCCGGAATGCTGCCGTCCGCGTCAAGGAAAATTATTTTGCCGCCTTTGGCTGCAAGGCAGCCTGTTTTAATGGCTGCGCCCTTGCCCTTGTTGTGCGCGTGCAGCAGTATTCTGATTTTTTTGGAGTATTTTTCAAGTATTTTCCGGGTTTTGTCCGAACTCCCGTCGTTGACTACAATTACCTCCAAGACATCCGGATGGGATTTCGCATACCCGAGGACTTCGCGCAAAAAAGGCTCTATCCGGTTTTCCTCGTTGTAGGCCGGAATAAGCAGGCTTATTGTCTTTGGCATCTATGGTAAATTTTAACGCAAATGCAGATTTAAAGGTTTTGCACTTATTATTTGCGGATGAAGGAAACCGTTCTTGTGACCGGGGGATGCGGCTTCATCGGCTCGCATTTGTGCGAAGCGCTCGCCAAAAAAGGCTTTTCCGTGAGGGCGTTTGACAATCTCAGCTACGGCAAAATGGAAAACCTTGACGGCGTTGAAGGCGCCGAGTTCATAAGAGGCGATTTGCGCAGCATGCCAGAACTGCTGGACGCATGCAAAGGCGCGGATTTTGTGCTGCACGAAGCCGCCTTGCGGTCCGTGCCGTTGTCCATGAAAAACCCGGCGGAATTCGCGGAAGTCAACGACTTCGGAACAGTGAACCTGCTTGAAGCGTGCAGGAAAACAGGCGTTTCAAGAATTGTTTTCGCGTCATCCTCCTCGGTTTACGGCAATGCAAAAAGCTTTCCGCAAAAGGAATCCGATGCGGCTTGGCCGGTTTCGCCTTACGCCCTGACAAAGCTGTGCGGCGAAAAATACCTGAAGCTCTACAACGACGTTTTCGGAATCGAAACGGTTAGCCTGCGCTATTTCAATGTCTTCGGGCCGAGGCAGGACACCAAATCGCAGTATTCGGGCGTCATACCCATTTTTGCCAAAAAAATGCTTGCGGGAGAGCAGCCACTAGTGCACGGCAATGGAAAGCAGGCGAGGGACTTCACCTATGTTTCAAATGTTGTGGAGGCAAACCTGAAAGCAATGACTGCCGGCAAAAAGGCTTGCGGTGAAACCTTCAATGTCTGCGCGGGAAAAAGCACAAGCCTGCTTGACATCGTGAAAACACTGAACGGAATTCTTGGCACGAGCTTAAAGCCGGTTTTCGGCCCGAAACGCGAAGGCGACGTCCCAAAGACACGGGGCTCGCCGGCGAAAGCGAAAAAACTGCTGGGCTTCGAAGCAAAGGAAGGCTTTTCCGAAGGGCTCAAAAAAACGGCTGAATGGATAAAATCTGAAGCCTGAACAGACTCCCTGCAAACCCCTTACACACTGTTTCTGATGCAACAGCACTTATGCTCAACAGCATACTCGGCGCGTTGCAACAGCAATGCGCCTTAGTTTCGGCACACGCGATCGAAAGCGCGTAAATCGGCGATTGCCTTAAACTGGGTTGCCGAACAACGAAAAAATTGAAAAGGTTTTTATAGGCTAATGACTAATATTTTTGATTGCCTTCCACACTGTTTCATGCAGTGCATTGCAGGCATTCAAGCAAAAAAAGGTTGCAAAAAATGAAAGTCAACGACCTCACCTGGCGCGTCGGGGGAGAAGCGGGATTCGGAATACTCTCAGCAGGCAGCATGCTCGCAAAATGCGCGCAAAGGGCGGGATTGTACGCTTACGCGAACAGCGAATACCCTTCGCTTATCAGGGGCGGGCACAACTTTTTGCACGTGCGCATAAACGAAAAGCCGATAACCGCGCACAGGAAACCCATCAGCGTGCTGGTGGCGTTGAACGACGAAACCATAAAATTGCACCAGACGCTGGTTTCAAAGGACGGCTGCATTTTATTCGATTCAAACAAGGTTCCGGACACCGGCCACATACGCAAAGACGTGCGCGTTTATCCGGTGCCATTGGTTGACATCACAAGGCAGCTTGGCGCGCCCGAAATCGTGCGCAACACGGTAAGCCTCGGCGCAAGCTTCGCAATCCTCAGCTTCGACATGTCTTTCCTGGAAGAAGCGCTCAGGGAACAATTTTCGGGCAAGGACGAAAAGATAATCGAATTGAACATCAAGGCCGCGCACGCAGGATTCGATTTCATCAAAAACAATTTCAGGGAATTCAAGGAGCCGTTCGCTTACAGGCTTGAAAAAAGGGGAAAGAAGGACAACATCCTGGTCAACGGCAACGACGCGATTTCAATCGGCGCGATCAAGGCCGGACTCAAATTTTACGCCGCATATCCAATGACCCCGGCAAGCAGCATACTAAATTTTGTGGCAGCGCACGACAAGGAATACAACATCATGGTCAAGCAGACCGAAGACGAGATTGCCGCAATGAACATGGTGGTCGGGGCAAGCTTTGCAGGCGCGAGAAGCATGACCGGCACAAGCGGCGGAGGCTTCGATTTGATGGTTGAAGGATTGAGCATGGCAGGCATGCTTGAAACCCCGATTGTCGCAGTCGAAGCCATGAGGCCGGGGCCAAGCACAGGCATGCCTACCCGCACGGACCAGGGCGATTTGCAGATGATCCTCAATGCGGGGCACGGCGAATTCGACAAGGTTGTCATCTGCCCCGGCGACCCGACCGAATGCTTTTACGCAGGCTTTGACTCTTTCAACATCGCCGAACACTTCCAGCTGCCGGTTTTGATTGTGACGGACAAATTTTTGGCTGACTCGCTTGAAACCGTTCCGCCATTCAGGTTCGACCACCTCAAAATAAACCGCGGCTGGATGGTAAGCGACGAGGAAGCGCAGAAATACTTTGAAAACAGCCGCTTCAAGAGAAGCCTGTTCGGGACAAAGGACGGGATTTCGCCGCGCGCTATTCCGGGCCAGAAGTTCGGCATCCACCGCGCTACAACTGATGAGCACGACGAGTTCGGCGACATCACAAGCCACGAACCCGCGGACGAGCGCATAAAACAAGTTGACAGGAGATTCAGGAAGCTTGAAGGCGGCATTGACGCAATCAAGGCGATCGGCATAAACACGAAAGCAGTGAACGTTTTCACCAACTTTGAAGGAAATGCCGGGGACGCCGAAATCAGCATTGTTTCATGGGGCTCGACAAAAGGCATAATTTTGGACGCGATGGAAATGCTGAAAGCAGAGCACAAAATCGCGTTTTTGCAGATAATCTACGCAAACCCCTTCCCGGACAGGGAAGTCGGGGAATTCCTGAACAAGGCAGGGCTCATTGTCAACGTCGAAACCAACAAGATGTCGCAGATGGCAAAGCTCATCAGGGAAAAAACCGGCATACCGCTCGAAAACCATGTCAACAGGTATGATGGCAGGCCGTTCGACCCCGACGATTTGGCGGAAGACATCAAAAAAATCGCATCGCAAAAAGCAAAAACCGCGAAAAACTTTCCTGACGCAAAAAACGCAAAGCCGAAAGCGGCGCAGAAAAAAGCGAAAGCAAAGCCAAAACGCAAAAAATGATTTTTTTTATGGTGTTGAAAAATGGTTGAATTGAAACAGCTCATAACCGAAGCAAAGCCCCATTGGTGCCCGGGCTGCGGCGACTTCGGCCTGTTGATGGGCGTGAGGCAGGCAATATCCGAGCTTGGCATTCCCCCTGAAAACGTGGTAATCGCAAGCGGAATAGGCTGCGCTTCGCATCTGCCGAATTACGTTCAAACCTATGGCATTCACAGCATCCACGGAAGAAGCCTGCCAGTGGCTACCGGCGTGAAGCTCGCAAATCCCGAGCTGACTGTTTTGATGTACGCCGGCGACGGAGACGGTTACGGAATAGGCATGGGCCACTTCATCCACTCAATGAGAAGAAACGTCGACATGACCTACATGGTCGCGGACAACCAGATTTACGGCCTGACAAAAGGCCAGGCCTCGCCGACAAGCGCGGAAGGCATGAAAACGATTTCAACGCCGCACGGAAACCCGGAAACACCCGTCAACCCGATTTTTTTGGCAATCGCGTCCGGCGCAACATTCGTTGCAAGAGGCTTCGCGGGAGACGTCAGGCATTTCACTGACATTTTGAAACAGGCCATAAACCACAAGGGCTTTTCATTGATTGACTGCATGCAGCCATGCGTGACCTACAACAAGATTAACACTTACCAGTGGGTTCAGCAGCGCGCTTACAAGCTCGGCCCTGACCACGACCCGACAAACATGGCATTGGCAATCGACAAGGCGCTTGAATTCCCCGACAAGATACCGCTCGGCGTGATTTACAAACAGGACAAGCCATCCTATCTCGACATCGCCAACTACATCAAAGGGCCGGTGGCAAAGGAAAAAATCGGAAACGACATCGACGTGAAAAAGCTCATCGACGCGTACAGGTAAAACTGCTTTTCCATTACCGGCAATATCAGCGTGCCGGAGAAAAACTTTTTAACTGACAAAGGCATATTCTGTCATGCCTGAAATAACCGAAGCCGGAACAGTCATCCTGATTCCGGCTTACAATGAAGAAAAACAGATCGGCAATGCCATAAGCCTGATCCGGCAAACCGGAATCGACGCGCACATAATCGTCATAAACGACGGAAGCTCCGACAGGACGGCCGAAATAGCGAATTCAATGGGCTGCGAAGTCATTGACCTGCCGCGCCATGCAGGAAAGGCAACAGCGGTCTTTGCAGGGATAAGAAGGGCGATACGGCTGAATGCACGTGCCACGGTCATGCTCGACGCGGACCTCACGGGCCTGCCGAAAAACAGCCTCGACAAGCTTGTTGCAAGCGCCGAAGAAGCCACACACGAAGGAAGGGTTCACATGACAATCGCATGCCAAAACGAAGAAGGCAATCCCGAAAGCATATACGACATTTCAGGCCAAAGGTCGTTCAGCAACAGGGGACTCTACCTTATAGACAAAGCAAGGACAAGAACAGGAATAAAGGGTTTCGGACTGGAGCAATTCCTAAATGAGATATTCAAGGGCAGAACAGAAGAGGTTCCGCACGCCATTTCCACGCTGAAGCCATTCAGGACTTCAAATGCCGAGGAACAGTTCAGGGAACGGGTGCATGCGAGGGGCGTTGCGCGCAAGCAGAGAGACCTTCACAGAAGGCTCTAAGTTATTCCTTGCCAAAACCATAAAAATGGCAAAAAAAATAAAAAGCCGGAAAGCCATTCTGTTGCAGATGATTTTGTGACCGAATTATCGCAAGCCAAATGCGTTCCATGCCGGGGCGGCATACCACCGATGGACGCGGACAAGGCAGCTGAAATGCTGAAACAGGTTGAAGGCTGGGAACTCATCGAAAACGCCTCGAAGATCCGCAAAGAATTCAGATTCGAAAGCTTTGCCAAAGCAATGGAATTCGCGAACAATGTTGCAAAAATCTGCGAAGAGGAAGGGCATCATTCCGAAATGCTCATCTCATTCCGCACCGTGACTCTGACAAACTACACGCACAAAATCAACGGCTTGCACGAAAACGACTTCATTCTCGCGGCAAAAATCGGCAAAATCAACGGATGAAACATTCCAAGGCAAAAGCCGGCACAAAAACTTTTTATAGGGGGTAAGTGTTTATTCTACTCATGGCCAGACCCACACCATCACAGCGCTTGCAAAGAATGCCAAAAGTGCGGGCACGAGTGCGTGCCTCGCGCGGCAGAAGACTCGCCCGCGCCGCAATCATAGCAACCACAGGCGCATTACTCCTTCGCAATATACCGGAACAATCGCAAAGCCCCGTCCAACCAAAACCGCCGGCAAAAAGTGCTGAGCCGGCCGAACGAGCGCAAGAGGAATGGCATACTTCGCCCGGAACAATCGGCACACCACCCATAGCGCCGCCGTACGAGGAACAGATTAGAGGCGCAATGGCCGCAACCGGGCCAAACACTTATTCCGGCGACATGGAGTTCTGCAGCGTGGATGTTTACAAGCGCAGGTTCAGCGTGCCGGACGTCGCAAAAATCCACGGTTTCTGCAGAGCACACAACATGCCGCCATTAAAGTTTTTTCTGGCCGCCGAACTCATAGCGCTTTCAGGCACGCCAAACCAGGTGCGGGACAGGGCATGGCAAAATGCCAGGCCGTATCTCGGGGCAGGCCGGGAAATACTGGAAACTGTAAGGCCGTTCATGAAAGGAAACCCCAACATACGCATGACCATCAGAGAAACCAAAAGCAGTTTTCCCACAATTTTGGCAAACCTTAAAATCCGCAATGACTCAGGATACAGGCCCGACACAACCAGCAGGTACAAGGCGCCCGCAAGGGATGCGCGCGCATCCATTCAAAGCTCACGCCCACAGCACGGCGCAAGAGGCGGAAGCAGAGGCAAAAGATAGCCAAATAAAAGGCCAAGACTTTTTACACGGTTTAGTGACTATTTACACAAAAACGACTTTATACACAACGCCGCGCCTGCCGCAAACTTTAAAAAGCCTAATATGAATAATCTTTCATATGAAAGAGTTTGTCGTGAAGCCGTACAGCCATTGCCTTGAAACATTGGGCAACGAGCTCAGGCTGCAGATCATCAGGGAGCTGGGGGAAAGACCTAAAAGCGTGCAGGTTCTCTGCAAGAACCTCAATGTAGAGCAAAGCAGGCTCAGCCACAGTCTCCAGATACTCAAAAGATGCAATTTTGTCGAAGTCAAACCCGATGGCAAGCAGCGCATATATTCTTTGAAGTCCGATTTGCTTACCGGCTACAAGGAAGGCAAAAAGGACCTTTTTGAACTGCTTGACAGCCACATCAAGGATTTTTGCGGAAACGACTGCAAACAGTGCTGAGGCGAAGAAAAATGCCGTTGTTGGAAATCAAAGAGTTAAAGGCGGGCGTGGAAGGCAAGCACATCCTCAATGGAGTGAACCTTTCCATTGAGAAAGGCACTGTGCATGCAATCATGGGCCCGAACGGAAGCGGGAAAAGCACCCTCGCAAACGTGCTCATGGGCCATCCAAGCTATGAAGTCGAATCCGGAAAGGCAATGCTTGAAGGCAAAAACGTTCTCGGAATGAGCCCGGATGAGCGGGCGAAAGCCGGAATATTTTTGGCGTTCCAGTATCCGAGCGAACTCACGGGAGTCAAAATGACGAAGTTTGCGCGCACTGCAATGAACGAGATCCGGAAATCGAGGGGCCTGGAGCCAATCGGGGTCATGGAATTCCGCGGCGTGCTCGACGAAAACGCGAAAAAGCTCAGGATCGCCGAAGGCCTTGCCGAGAGAAACGTCAACGAGGGCTTCAGCGGCGGCGAAAAGAAAAGAAACGAAATCCTGCAGATGATGCTTTTGGAGCCCAAGCTCTGCATTCTCGACGAAATAGACTCGGGCCTTGACGTGGACGCGCTCAAATCCGTTGCGGACGGCATAAACGCGTTGAGAAGCAGGGACAGGGCGATTGCCATAATAACGCACTATGAAAGGATCCTCAACCACGTGAAACCGGATTTCGTGCACGTAATGCACAATGGCCGCATAATCAAGTCGGGAAAATTCGGTCTCGCATTGGAAATTGACAAAAAAGGATACGAACCGATAATAGCGGAAACCGCTACGGCAAAAGCTAAATGAACAAAATGAAAGCTTGCATGGAATGGTAAAGGAAGTAAACGAAATGGAAAACACAAAACTCAAGCAGGAATTCGGAGGCGAATACAAGTACGGTTTCCACGACGAGGAAAAGCTTGTATTCAAATCGCCGAAAGGCCTCAACGAAAAAATCGTGAGGCAGATTTCGGAAATGAAAAACGAGCCTGCTTGGATGCTTGAAAGAAGGCTCGCCGGCCTTAAACACTTCGATGGCACGCCCCTGCCCAAATGGGGTTCAGACTTGTCCGGAATAGACTTCAAGGCAATGCATTATTACGGCAAACCGGCCGAAAAGCAGTTTGACAGGTGGGAGGACGTGCCGGAGGAAATGAAAAACACGTTCGACAAGCTTGGAATACCGCAAGCCGAACAGAAATTCCTTGCAGGAGTCGGGGCGCAATACGATTCGGAGGTCATTTACCACAAAATAAGGAAAGACCTTGAAGAGAAGGGAGTCGTTTTCACTGACATGGATTCCGGCCTCAGGGAATACGAAGGGGTTGTGAAAAAGTTTTTCGGCTCAGTCGTGCCGACGGGCGACAACAAGTTTGCCGCGCTCAACACAGCTGTCTGGAGCGGCGGCTCGTTCGTTTTCGTGCCGAAAGACGTGAAGGTGGAGATTCCGCTGCAGGCGTATTTCAGGATTAATGCAAAAAACCTCGGCCAGTTTGAAAGAACGCTCATAATAGCCGAGCCCGGAAGCTCGGTGCATTACATTGAAGGCTGCTCCGCCCCGGTTTATTCGACTGACGCATTGCATTCCGCGGTCGTCGAAATAATCGCAATGGAAGGCGCCAACGTCAGGTACACGACAATACAGAACTGGTCGAATGACGTTTACAACCTTGTCACGAAAAGGGCGAAGGCTTTCCGGAACGCGCGCGTGGAATGGGTGGACGGCAACATAGGAAGCAAAGTGACCATGAAATACCCGTGCATAATGCTCATGGAAGAAGGGGCGCGCGGGGAAGTTACGAGCATTGCTTTTGCAGGAAAAGGCCAGAAGCAGGACGCCGGAGCGAAAATATACCATCTCGCGCCCAACACTTTTTCGAACATCATTTCCAAGTCCATCAGCAAGGACGGCGGCAGGACGGTTTACAGGGGCACCGTCAGCATCGGCCCGAATGCAAACAATTCGAAATGCAACGTCGAGTGCGATGCGCTCATACTCGACGGGGAAAGCGCGTCCGACACGGTTCCGTACATGACGATTGCGAACGATGACGTAAGCGTTTCGCACGAGGCGAGCGTTTCAAAAATCGACGAGGAAAAACTTTTCTACATGGAAAGCCGCGGCTTTTCCGAAGAGGAAGCCAAAAGGATGCTTGTTCAGGGCTTCATCAGCCCGTTCATCAGGCAGTTGCCCCTTGAGTACGCGGTCGAATTGAACAGGCTCATCGACCTTGAAATGGAAGGCTCGGTGGGCTGAACGGCAAAAACTTTCAGGCCGGCGGTTGCAATGTCTTTCCAAACCCTGTTCAGCAAACGCAATTTTGAAAAGGCGAAACAAAAAGCAAGCCATCCGCAGGCGGAGTTCAGCGCGTTTGAAAAAATGGCGTTTCCTGACCAGAAGGACGAAAAATGGAAATTTTCAAAAATCTCCGAAGGCGATTTTGAAGGCCTTGCGGAATTCGCCGCCGCGTTCAGGCCGGAAGTGAAGGCGGAAAACGCGCAGGCCTCTTTTGAACAGACGGAAATTGCATGGAATGCAGCGGACAAAGTTGAAGCCGCGATAAAGGCGTTCGCAAACTCGTTCATGCGCATTAAAGTGGAAAAGGGCGCAAAGGCGAAAGCGCATGCAAAATTTTCCCCGCAGGCTTCGGCGGCATGCGTGACCGTCGTTGAAATCGGAAAAGACGCAAAACTCGACTATTCCGAGGAATTCGTTTCCGGAAACGAAAAGATTTTTTTCGGCTGCAAGGCGGTCTTCGTGCTGGACGAAGGCGCAACGCTGAATTATTATCCGGTGCAGAATTTCGGTGATGAAACGCTTTCCGTGATTGCACGCGAATTCAGGATTGGAAAGAACGCCGTCGCAAACATGGTGCAGGCTGAAATCGGCGGAAAGTTTTCGCGCGTGAAAGTGGAACAGCATTTCAACGGCGACGGAAGCCATGCGGGAACGCACAAGACGGTTTTTTTCGGAACCAAGGACCAGCACTTCGACATAACGACCGATGCTTTGCACCATGGCCGCCAGACGAAAAGCGACATCGTGGTGAAAGGCGCCTTGCGCGACACGTCCAGCACGGTTTACAGGGGCCTCATAAAAATCGACAAGGACGCGAAAGGAACCGATTCGTTCCTGCAGGACAGGGTATTGCATTTGTCGAAAGGCGTGAAATCAAACAGCATCCCAAGCCTCGTCATAGACAACAACGACGTGAAGGCATCGCATGGCGCCACTACAAGCAGGCTGAGCGACCAGATGCTTTTCTACCTCAGGAGCAGGGGGCTTTCCAGGGAACTTGCGCAGAAAATA
Organism: Candidatus Diapherotrites archaeon; assembly: GCA_016205145.1. Taxonomy (NCBI): domain Archaea; kingdom Nanobdellati; phylum Candidatus Iainarchaeota; class Candidatus Iainarchaeia; order Candidatus Iainarchaeales; family Candidatus Iainarchaeaceae; genus Candidatus Iainarchaeum; species Candidatus Iainarchaeum sp. Next base: position 518,995 of record JACQJH010000001.1, on the reverse strand, counting down.
ATGGTTGAAGGCTTCCTCGACGGCATAGTGCAGGGCATTCCGGACGAAGAGGCGAGGCGGAAAATTTCCGGCCTGCTTGAACGTAAAATTTCGGCAAAATAAGGCGGACAACCCGGGACGAAAAAAAGGCAGGATTTTAAAGCAGGCCTGCCAATTAAAATTAAAACCACTTGAAAGCGGATGAATCATATGGCACTCGACGTCAAAAAAATCAGGAAAGATTTTCCCATTCTTCAGAGGAAAATCAACGGCCACCGCTTTGTCTATCTTGACAACACCGCGACGACGCAGAAACCCTTGCAGGTCATCGACGCGATAAGCGCATATTACAGGAACACGAATGCGAACGTGCATCGCGGAGCATATGAACTGAGCCTTGAAAGCTCCGAACTGTACGAGAAGGCGCACGAAAAGACCGCGAAATTCATCGGCGCCAACAGCTGGAAGGAAATAGTCTTCACGCGCAACACAACCGAATCATTGAACGTTTTGGCCCACTCTCTTTCCAAAATGCTGCTCAAAAAAGGCGACCGCGTCCTCATCACAAAGCTTGAGCACCATTCCAACATAGTGCCATGGCAGCAATTGAAGGAAAAAGGCGTAAAGCTGGAATGGGTTGACGTCACGCGAGAGGGCAGGCTCGACGAAAAAGACCTGGAGGAAAAGCTTTCGCACAAGCCGAAAATATTTTCTTTTACCGGCGCGTCAAACGCGCTTGGAACCCTCAATGACGTGAAAAGGCTTTCACGCATGGGAAAGGATGCGGGTGCAACCACGATTCTCGATGCCGCACAGCTTGTGCCGCACAGGAAACTCGACGTGAAAAAAACCGGAGCGGACTTCTGCGCGTTTTCCGGCCACAAAATGCTCGGGCCGACCGGCATAGGCGTGCTTTCCGGAAAAGAGGAATTGCTTGAAAGCATGCCCCCGTTCCTTACGGGCGGGGACATGATAAAAACGGTTTCATTCGAAAAAAGCACGTGGAATTCATTGCCATGGAAGTTCGAAGCCGGAACGCCGAACATTTCCGGCGGAATAGGCTTGGCGGCCGCGATAGATTACCTTGAAAAAATCGGCTTTGACGGCATTGAAAGGCACGAAAAAAAACTGCTTGAAAAGGCGACATCAGAAATCGAACGCATTCCATGCGTTGAAATCTACGGCCCGGAACCAAGGCACAAGCTTGGAATAATTTCCTTCAACGTGAAAGGCGTGCACCCGCACGACGTTTCAACTGTCCTGGACGAAAAGGGCATTGCGATAAGGAGCGGCAACCACTGCGCCCAGCCGCTGATGGATGAAATGGGAATTGTCGGCACTGCCAGGGCGAGCTTTTACGTTTACAATGATTTGGATGACGTGCAGGCGCTCGTTGACGGAATCAGGGAAGTCAAGCGCGTTTTCAAAATAAGCGAAAGGCGTGAAAAATGAGCGAACTTTACTCCGAAATCATCCTCGACCTTTACAGGAACCCCGTCAACCACGGCGAACTCAAAGACTATGACGTCAGGGCCGGCGGCGGCAATCCAAGCTGCGGTGACAGAGTGCAGATAACCCTCAGAATCGAAAACGGGAAAATCGCGGACATAAAGTTTTTTGGAAAAGGCTGCGCCATAAGCATGGCATCCGCTTCCCTGCTGACCGAGCACGTGAAAGGAAAAAGCCTTGCCCAAGTGAAAAAGATTTCAGACAAGGACGTCTTTGAAATGCTCGGCGGCATCATACAGACGCGCATAAAATGCGCGACGCTCGCGAAAACCGTGCTGCAAAAGGCAATCGAAGAATGGGAAAAACGGAAAGGCAAAGGCAAAATTGAAACCGAAATAACCGTCTAATAACACTAAAATAATTCAGCGCCTTCTTGAAACCCGCCCGAACAGTTTTGCGATGCCGTGCCTTTCCGGCGCCCTGAAAGCGATTCTCCAGCCGGGCGACCGGTCGACAGAAAAATTCCGGTTAATGCGCTTGAGGACAGCCTTGTGCGTTTGCAGGAAATCCGCTGTTTCCCTGCCACCCGGTTTCCAGAGTCTTCCGTCAAAAATAAAACGCAAAGGGATTTTCTGCATGGGCGCCCTTTCAGGATCAAAAGACCTTTGATGCCGATAGGACAAAACGATTTCAAGCCGCGGCCCGGAATCGGTTCCGGCTGGCGAAAAAAATATTTTTTCAAATTCATATTCGCCAGATGCAAGCAACCCCGTGTTGCCGGCAAAATAAACAGGATTGGCGTTATGCGCAGTGGCTTTGGCCACAACATCAAACCCCAGATCTGCGCTGTAACGCGATTTCCGCCGTATGCCCCACAAGCCATCAACCGGAACGAGAAGAAATCCTCCGGAATGATTTTCAACCAAAAGCTCCCCGCGCCCGGTTTGTACATTCTCATGGGACTTTAACGTGTGAATAATGTCATGGTGGTGCACGCCAAGAAGTTCCAATGCGCTCCTGCCAAAAAATTTTCTGCCATCCGGGTCAAAAAAAACAAAGCTTTTCAAAGCCCTTGATTTTCCATCGAAACCGGCCCTTGCGCCAGTCCCATCGTTGACCCAAAAACCATCTTTGAACCTGAAGCCGCGCGCGCGGAAAAGCCGCCTCAGGCCGGCAAGGTCAACGACAAAATCAGCGTCAGGCATTAAAACAATGTAATGCAAAAGCACTAATTAAAAGTTGGCTTGGCAGGCAAGCAATGCCTTTAAACCAATCCCGGCGCAAGCGTCTGGTAGAGCAGATAAGCGTTCAAGGCGACAATGAGCAAAGCGAAGATTGCCGCCGCAACAGTCGTTGCTTTTTTGTTCACAAGGCCGCCCATAAGCTTTTTGTCCGCGGTGTAGTATATGAGCGGAATCAGGGGAAGGGGAATGAGCATGCTTAACACGACCTGGCTGTAAACCAGGATCTGGAGCGGCTCGATGTTCAGCAGAATGGCAATGAGCAACGGAACGAGGTTTATTACCCTTGTTATCAGGCGCCTGACAGTGGGACTGAGCTTGAAATCAGTGAGGCCCTCCATTATGCTCTGCCCCGCCAGCGTGCCGGTTATCGAGGATGAGATGCCGGCCGAAAGCAAGGCGACCGCAAAAACAGTTGAGGCGAGCGGACCAAAAAGCGGTGTAAGCGTGCGGTATGCCGCATCAATCGTTGCTATGCCTGAAGCCAGGCCGTAAAACGCCGCCGCAGCCATTATCAGGATTGCAGCATTGATTAGGCCGGCGACAAGCAGGGAAAGAATTGTGTCGGCTTTGTGGTAGGACAAGGCGGTCTTTACGTCAATTTTGCCGTTGTTTTCCTTCATCTTGTTCTTGATGAGCCAGGAATGCACGAAAAGCGCGTGCGGCATCACAGTCGCGCCGACAATGCCGACGACAAACAAAACCATTGCCGGGCTGAGGACGGGGACAACAGAATGCACCAAAATGGAGGGCAAGTCCGGTTTTGTGATGAAAATTTCATAAACATAGCCCACGCCTATGGTGGAAACGAAAAGAATGAAAGCATATTCGATTGCGCGAAAGCTCTTGGAGGCAAGGAACAAAAGCAACAGGACGTCAAGCATTGCTATGAACGCGCCTAAAAGCAAGGGCACGCCGAACAGAAGGTTTAGTGCAACGACGATTCCCAAAAACTCAGCAAGATCGGTTGCAAGAATGGCGGCTTCTGCAAGCAGCCAATAAACAAGCACAAGCGACCTGTTTTTCCAGCGCAGATGAATGACTTCGGCAAGAGAATAGCCTGCAATCCCCATTTTTCCGGACAAATACTGGAAAAGCATTGCCATTCCACTTGCAAGCCAGATAGCCCAAAGCAGGCTGTAATTGTAAACCGAGCCGGCCGCAATCGAGGTTCCCCAATTGCCCGGATCCATGTACGCGACGCTGACAATCAGGCCGGTGCCGAAAAACGCCCAAAATTTCGGATCCGAGAACACGCGAAACTTCGACAAAACCCTGCCCAAGGCCTCTGTAAACCTGTTTAGGCGTTGTAAAACCATCCAAAATCAGCCTCAAACGAAAATTGTTTTCCCGTGAGGGTCAAACTTGGGATTGCCCAAAAGCTTTCGCATCGACTTCAAACTCTGCTCGGAAAAAGCGTGCTCCAAAAGGTCGGCCTCGCCATGCACTGTCTTGGGATTGCGCTTGAGAACCCTGGTAAGAAAAAGCTCTATGAGCCTGTGCCTTGCGGTAAGGTCTTTCGCCAGCCGCTCGCCCTTCTTTGTCAATGAAACCGCGCCATACTCTTCATACAAAACAAGCTTCTGCGCCCTCAAGCGCTTCAGCATTGTCGAAACAGTGTTCTTGCTCACGCCAAGGTATTCCGACAGGCCCTTGCCGCGAACCTCGCCCAGCCTGCCGGACAAAATGAAAATCGCCCGGACATAATCCAGCCTGGATTGGTTAACCATAAAGCACTATGAACACAGATAAGCTTAAAAAGTTCTACGCGTAGAACTTTTGGCCGCCAAAAAAATTAACCAGAGAAAATACGACCATGCACAAGTGACGAATCAGATTATGATGCGGGGTAGCCGAAATAAAAAAATGCGTTCTGATTGATTACAATTCTACGTTATAACCCCTGCTTTTATATCTTATATAATGTCAATACTAATATAAAGTTTTTTTGGTGAACCGAAATGCCAAAACTCCAACAACACCAAAGCGGGGCGTTTGTTCTCACAATCGCGCCACCGCTTGTCAAGGCCAAAGGCTGGCAAGCCGGACAAAAGCTAGAATGGGTTTTAAACAAGACCGGAAACTATGAATTGCGAGAACTTTAACTCTGCTTGTACTGAATTGTTAAATGCTCAAATGCAACCTACAACTTTAAAGCCACAGCCAATAATGCCGAAAAACTTTTTAACTAGAAGGACATAATTTTGGCAGATGGGCAGGTTCAAATCATTTGCGCGCAGGCCTAAAAATACATGGAATAACACACCCTCAAAACGACAAAAAAAGATAACCAAAACAGAACTTTTTGTTGTTTTACTAGCTATTGGTGTCATATCGGTATTTTTGGGTTTAGCTGGAATTTTTGGTTGGGGTGGGTTCAAAACAGATTTTGTTAGTAGCCTATTGAGCTTGCTTTTAGGATTATTCCTATTATCAATACCAACAGTGTCTTTTTTCAAAGGACTTATGGCCGATATGGAGCGTATTGATAAATGGGCTAATTTGTGGGTTTACAAAAGAAAAACACCAATTGATTCAGAAGTGTTAGAAATACTTGGGATATTAAAAAAATTTGAGTCTGATAGAATTTTTCAAAATGAACGGGAATTGTCATTTGTTTTGGAAACATTGTTAAAAGCAAGCAAACCGCATTGGCAGGTTGAACCTGAAGTGCCATTAGAGCATGGCGAAAAAATAGACATGGTCATAAACAGAAGAATTGGCATTGAAGTCAAAATAGCAAAAAACAACAATGTTTTGCGAAATCTAATGGCACAAATAGAAGAATATACAAACTTTTATCCTGACTTGATTGTAGCAATTTTAGACGTTGGAGAAAGCGCAGATTTAAACTATTATTCTGGCAAATATGTCGAAAAAGGAGCGCACCCAATAATCCTAAAAGGCCGCTGGACAAAGAAGGATAAACAATACATTTTGAAAGTATAATTGTTGATTTTCGTATTTGAATCGTAAATTTCAACCAAATTAATAGGTGTTTTTATTGAAAAAGTTCGACAAGTCCAATATTAAGAAAAAAATAAACAAAATTATAAAAATTGCCATTAAATTGTCGGCAGTTATGATTGCCGGCTTAGTTACGTTGGCAATATTTGCGTTTATCCTTAGATTAATTCCAGACATAAATAGATTGAACGAATTTGCCGAATATTTCGTGCTATGGGAAGCAGCAATTGTTGTTTCAACAACATTTAGCCTCCTAAGTTTTGAATTTAGCAGAGCAGTGAATGAAAAAAAACAAAAGACAATTGCGACAGAATCTGGAAAAAACTTTTTTACTTCCACCATTCTTTTTATTTTCGGATTAATTTTTTTTAATGCTACAATTTATTTATCGACAACTGAGTTTAATCAAAGTCCTCTAGTAAAATTAATGTTGCTGTTTAGTAATCAGGTTATTGTAGCACAAGTAATTTTTATCGCCAAAGTTATATTGGCAGTGGCAGGACTTGGCACATTAGCGATTGCGTCTTGGGTTTTTTCCACTGGCCTACTCAACCTTGCTAACAAAACGGACTTACTTGATTTAACATAGTTTAATTGATTTTTATGCTCAGTGACGAAAACAGAGCTATTGAGATTGCTAACAGTGTAGTGACTGGCAAAAGAAACATGTCCGATTGCACAGACGAAGAAGTCGAATTAGTTGTTCGTTTTGCCTACAAACTCACAGATAGCAGGGCTGAGCCTTTCAAAGCCGAAGATAATAAAAGAAAATTTTGGCACTCACTAGAAAGACAAGATAGAAATATAGCTGCAACAAAAAGTATGGTGGAAGAAACAAAACAAATTGCAGAATCGGCAAAAAAACTAGCTGACAAAGCAGAAGAAAATTCAAAGATTGCGAATTTTTCTTTAAATATTTCAAAAGTAGTTGCAGTAATAACTCTAGCCGCGCTTCTCGTGGGCGCATACTTCAATGCCTCTTTTTTAAATGAAAACAAGAAAACAGTTGAAGAGATGTCGAATCAAACACGGCTTTTAGCCACAACTTTAGATAGAACGCCACATATCATTCCATACTTGCAAACAAGTTTTGGTGACGAAAAAACAGATTTATTTTTTAGTGCCAGCGAAATAGCAAAATTTGAAACTGATGAAAATGGGAATTATAAACAAATCTCGGGCGGTTGGTTAAAACTTAAACTGCAAAATCTTGGTATTACAGATACCGGAATAATTACTATGCTTGCAAATGAGAAGGACAGCAATGGCGTAAATAGCATTTTCTGGCCACAAATACTAGAAAGTACTATCCAAAACCTAAGCGGATTAGAAAGCACAAAAAGAGATATGAAAATTTCATTCAATGCCTGCAGCGAGAGGCCAGACGGGGCACATAAACAAAAGTGTAACCCAGAAAACGTCCCCGTGGGCTTACACAAATTAAATGTATCCCTCTATTGTGAAAATTGCACAGAACAGTCATACCCCCTAGAAAAAGAAGTAACATTTTGTATATGGCGTGAATCAAGTGCAGAATGCGAAAAATTACTTAACTAGGGTGCAAATAAGAAATTCTCATACTTTCTTCAATAGGTTTTTTCCTTTGTTTGTAATTTGATAGTACCTAAAGTTTGGTTGTTTTGGGTTCAGACAAGTTACTAGGCCTTTTTCTTCCATTTCGAGTATTGCTCTGCTGATTGTTTCTCTATGGGCTCCGATAATCTTTTTCAAGTCTGTTGGCGTTTTTGGTTCTTGTAAAAGCTTAAGGATTTGGGGTTTAATCTTGCCGCGCCTAATCTGCGCCAACAGGTCATACTCAGACATAGAATTAGTGACTGAACCCCTAAATTAAAGCCAGAGTAACAGTAACGTAACATATTTATACTGGGTTTTGACAATAAGAGTGTGGTATAATGAACAATAATTGGGAAAAATTAGGACCTGGCCGGAATATTTTGCTAATCTTGATTGCAGTCTTTTTGACAGGAATTTTTTTAACCGGCTGTATCCAACAAGCCCAACCTAAAATAGACTCGATTGAATTTAAAGGGGCAAACTGGAAATCTATCTATCCAATTGATATGGCGGCGATAGGCGCAAAACAAGATATAAGACCCATTGGAACAGCAGAGGTAAAATTTGAAAATAAGTCAAATGAAGGTAAAGCTATTGAGCTAAATATATATTATGATAGCATTAGCGCGGTGGACTCTTTGCCAACCACTATTTCTTGTGAACCACAAAGTGTTTGTTCAGCTTCTCTCATTGGCATACTGTTGCAATCAGAGTCTCTAGAAATTTCCCCTATCCGTTATTGCGTGTCTAATTCATCCGACTGCAAAACATTCCAAATTCCACCGCCAGAAATAAAACTGGAAGTCGCCCCGAAAAAAATTGATTTGACTCCGAAAAGCATGCCGGTTTATCCAAACGAACCAAGTATCAAAGAAACGGTCTATAAGGATGAAAAAACACTTACAATAACAAACGATTCTGATTTTGAGGTGCAGGGCATTAGAACGTCAATTAATAGCACATCGCATAACGTTGGTATTATAGGGTTCGAAGATGAGTTATATAATTTAAGACCAAAACAAAGCACTGTACTAAAAATAGCTTATTCGAGTTATGGCTCTACAAGCCAGAATGAAGCAGGCTCAGTTACCATTTGTGTTGGACAAGTTGACAACTCAGTGACGCCATATTCTATTATTTGTGGCACTCCAGAAATAGCAATTCCAATTGAAGTGCAACTCCAATAAAACGAGAAATGAATGAAAAACAATTGACCCTTTAGAGAAGCGTTGAAGGCTTTTGATTGAAAGGCAAACACTTTTCAAAAGCGCAATGTTTTTGCTGCATATGTTGAACTATTCTTTAGGCATTTTTCGCCGGTGAAGTGGAAAGCCTTGAAGCCTTCTGTGGGGCTTTTCTGCACAAGGGGCTGGCTGGAATAGTCGAAAGGGTTTTCGGGAAAGGGCTTGTATTCGTCAACGCTTTTCAAAAGTGTTAAGGCCTTAATGAGAAATGGCCTCACAACTCCTGCCCTTTTGGCTTGCGATTTTCGCAAATGATTTTATGGACGCGCAGCCAGCATGGTTAATCTTTTGTTGGCATGGCTTAATTTCAACTGCAAGGCTTTTGCGCCCGCGCTCCTGCTTGGCTTGAAGGCAAATGCGGGGCTTTTCTACTAAACTCCCTTGCTGGCAATGCCTTAACCGTTTGCGGGGCAGGGCGTTGCGGGTTGAAGGCAAATGGTTTGCGAAAAAAGCATGTAGGCTTTGCCCGCCTTTAAATCTGGTCGAAGACATGCTTGCCTTCCTTCTGGTCTTGGATTGCACCCAAAAGCCAGTAAGCATTCCGCCGCTTCGGCGAATAATCGGTTTTGCCTCGCTTGTGCGCGAAGACTCTCATTACCGTGCCGGATTCTATGGCAAAGGCACAAATGATGTCCCAACCAATTCTAAACTTTCTTTCCTTTTTGCTGAACGGTCGGCCGCGTTTTCTTTTCAACCGTTTCTTTGTGGTTGGCTGGGGAATGAACGCGTGCCATTCAGCGAAGCATCTGATATAATATTTGCCGGAAGCGTTAGGCAAAATGTCTTCCAGCCAAGTGGTCAGGTCATCGAGGCTTTGGAAGTTAACCCACGCATCCCTGATTTCAGCCCATTGCAAGTAAACGCTTTTCTTTTCGTCGAGTCGATACTCGGTTTTCTGAAAATTTTTTGGAAAATTGGCTTTGTTTTTGATTTTTGACCGGCCAATAATAGAGACACCTCTCGATAATAGGTATCGCCCAATGATTTTCCGAGCCATCCAACCACCCTAAACAAATGCTATTGCGGCAGCAGTTGCCATCGAAAAAAATTTTTTTGGTAATCGTCAAATTACTTTGCGAATCATTTAATGGGGTTTACAGATAAAAGTAGCCCAGCAAAAAGCATCTCACACACACCCCTCACCGGCCGAGAAAGCAGCCGGAAAAGGCTTCAAAACAAGCCCAAAATGGGCTTAAAATGACTGAAAAACGCCCAAAAAGGTCTGTTTTGGTTGCAATCCTGTCAGAAGTTGTGTGAATCCTGTGCGATTGCTGCGGGTTTCATGGGAAACTAGCCCTCTGTTTTCGTATCTGTTCCAATTCTGCACGAAGCCGCAGGTTTTCTTGAAACAATGTATGCGCCTTGCGCCAAAGCTCGCCTTCCGGCAATCTTAATGCGTCAAGCTCGCTTTTCAAAGCGTTATTGCTGCGCCTCAAGCCGCCGAGTTCGTTGAGCAGCTTTCGCCTCGATTTCACCAAACAAACCACCTTCTTGCCTCAACCAACCGTCGTCTTGTCCTTCCCCTGTTTCTTCCAAACACTATCATCCGGCCACAATGGTGGTTCGGGGTGCAGCCGCAAAAACTCGGCACGCACGAGTTCCCGCATCGTTTCGGACAGGTATGAAAAATGGCCTTTCCTCTTCAGCCATGAAAGCTTGCTCATGTCAATCGAGGTCAAACAAATTGCCAACTGCTGCATTTTTTCGCACGCGTCCTGCTGCGGTTCGCCTTCGATTTTTATGGAAGATTTCGGCGGCCTGCCTTTGGGTTTCGGCCCTGGTTCGGCTTCCTCATCAGACGTTTCGTTCCCAAGGGTTGATGGCGTTTCTTCTTTTGTTTTCTTAATTTCTGCATTTTTCATAGTCAGTCCTCCTTTGACTTCAGTTTCCCTTTCCCGTGTAGGAAATGCTAAAACGCGGCATGACACGACGCCACGAAACAACAGCCGTGCAGGAACGGAAAAACTCGGTATGGTGGACGTCAGTAATTTCGGTTCGCCAGCCTTGCCTTGAAAGCCGGTTCAGCTTCAGGAACAAGGCTGTGGGCGTTGGCTCGTCCAAAAACAGAAACTCCTGCACACGCCTTTGCCGCTTCTTTTTATTCAACCAACCACCTTCTTTTGCTGTTCAAGTATATCGAAAGCACTCTGAAAACCAGTGTGGTAATGCGCAACATTTTCCTTGCCTTTCCCGCCGTCAAATTTTCGCGGCCTGCCAGCCGCAAACTCTGTTTTAATCGCCTGCTGTGCCAAAATTCTGCAACCTTTTGACAAGCTACCAGAGCCAACTAACCTCAACACAGCCCGGCAAGACTCAGGCAACAAAAGGTTTGTTCGGACAAGCTGAGTTTCAGACTTTTTCACAAAAACACCTTACAAAATACCCAACTCCCCTTAACCAGTTGGGAACATTCCTTTTCTCTCATAATTTTTCATAGACCTATAACGTACCCAACTAAGTAGGGGGGAGTTAGTTGAGATATATGTTTTCAACTCTACTATACTACTCTACAACAACCCAACTCCCTCAGACTAGTTGAGCGTCCTCCCAGGAATATCTGCCATCTGACCAGCAAAGCATTCCCTTCCGCGCAAGCAATGCGATTGTATCATTAGCGACTTTTTCGCCCCAGCCAAACTTTTCAATGAGTTGGTCACGTGTCGGATTTTTCTCAACGACAAAATTGCGAATGTCATTGTAAGGCCCAGATTTTGCCTTTTCGAACTCGTGTACGTCAATTACTGCGACCCGAATTTTCTGGTTGGAGCCGTACAACGTGGTTTTTTGTGTTCGCACTTCAGGATAACGTTTTGAGATTTCAGTGAAGAGTTTGTCCAGGTCTCTTGAACCAAATACGCCAAATTTGCTAGCATCGTTTGTTGAAAATTGGCCATTTTTTTGAAGAACTGTAAAAGCTTTGTCTGCGAGTTTTCCAAATTTGCCAAGTGCGGTTCCCTGCAAAATAATTTCGGCATTGGCATGGAGTTTTTTCACAGCTACTAAAGCTTCCTGAATCTTCTTTTCCGTTGCGGTAATCTGTATCAAAAAAGCTTCCTTGCTCAGGTGCTTCAATTCCGAAACTCGCCTGCTCTCTTCAAGCGTTGTTGTTTCATCCGGTGTAGAGGTCACGGGACGACCACCCCCGGCCGAAAGCCGGTCAAATAGCCTTTTTTGTCAAAAACAGCTTTTTTTTCAAGCCACTCGGAAACATTTGCTGGGCCTATTTGAAAAACGCACGGGCCGCAAACCTTGGCTTTTTGACAGTATGAAAACACAAACACCCAACGTTTTGCCCCTCCTTTCGTTGCCCCGCAAACCGCGCAGGCTTTGCCGTCGTAAAGCGCCAGCCCCGTGCTTTTATTTCTAGAAATCGTAATCTGCATTGGCATACCTTCTTTTTGGCCGAGGTCTTGCAGGGCCTCGCCTTTTTTTATTTTTCAATGCGCCCCGGCTCGAAAGCCTTTTTGAGTTCAAGGAACGCCTCGCGGAGTTCCGCACTTTTTCGAATTTTCTCCACAGGAATTCCAGCGAACAAGGTCATAATTCCGCCCCTACTTCCCTTTTCAGGGTGGCGCGAACGATTTCCGCAATTGTCGTCTCCTCTTTTTTGGCGAGTTTTTGCAAACGGGCAAACATTGCCTCGCTAACGCAAAGTTTCATTTTTTTCCCGAATCGTTTTTGTGATGGCATAATCATCCCCATAGTATACCCCCTTTGACCAAGAAAAACATTTCTAAAAAAGTTTGACGAATACTGTTCAAGAAGCCACCCCACATATTGGTTTAAAACCCAGTTAGAACTAGTGTGATTAGTATGAGCAATAAAATTTTGTGGCGTGCCCCGCTAGGCTATAAACTAGAAAAGAAGGTAATACAGGTTTTGACTATTGATAAGAAAGCAGCCAACAAGGTTAGACATATTTTTGAGGTCTTTTTGGAAGAATTTGAAATCAGAAAAACAGCGGAAATAATGAAAATGCCAGTTAGCTCAATCAGTTATATTCTTAGAAATGGGTTTTATTGTGAGTCGAAAAAGTCGATAATTAAGAAAAGACAGTTTAACAAGGTGCAAAAAATTTTGGTTTCTGGCATTCGCCCAGAACACAACCGAGAATATTTGAAAAAAAGGCTTTTAAATAAAAAGCGGCAAGGCAAATCCAGAAAAAAAGCATGTGAAGAATTGGGCATAGATATTAGGGGTTATTACTCTAACAAGTTGGTAAACGAAGTTTATAAGACAAAAGCAAAAAGAAGGACTTCAAATAGAAAACGCAAGAATTAGTTTTAGTCTACCGCTAATGTGCCTTTCTTTCCTTTTTCCAGCGCTCTTAACCTTATTTTTCGGTCTCGCGAATTTCCCGAAAAACAAAACCCAAAGAAAACAAAAGCATTAAGCCACCCGCAACGACAAACAGCAAATCTTTGCTTATAATCCCCAAATCCAAATTAAAAAAATACAAAATGATTGCGGACGTGGCTTCTGCAACAGATAACGTTCCGAGAATAACCACAAAATAAATTCTGTATGACAGTTCTTTTTTCAGAACGAATTTTCGGTATATTAGAAGGAGAACTGCAAACAGCCCAAAAATTGCTATATATGTTGGGGTGTCCAGAAAATCACCCCCGTTGTATAAGGAACCCTATTATTATGCCGGCAAACAGCCCAACTATGACGGTGTTGGTTCCAAAAATGGGAAAAATTGCGCCTAAAATCGCTCCGGCAACACCAAAAACAGCTATTGCATCAACATTGCCTGCTCCGGCACTATTCATACAGTAAATAAATCGTCTGGCATTTATAACCTTTTTGTTGGCACATGAAGGGCAGCCTATTGGGTTTTGAGTTTCAGGGCTTCATTTTGGAGTTTGACGATTGCCAGCGCAATTTTTGTTTCAACCAGTTCGTCCAAGCTGCTTTTTATCAGCTCGTCAAAGCGTTCCCTGTCCAGCGGGCTGCTGCATTTGGAGCATAGGCCGCTAAGCGGTTCGTTGACTTGCTTGCAATTTGGATTGGGGCAAACCTTGTTTTCAAGGCGTTCCGGCCGCTTGTTTTCCTTCAATTCCTCGTCGGTCATGTCCAAATAGTGTTTCATTGCCCGACCGCCTTGCACGTGGCCGCACATTTTGGCGGCCTTGACAAGCCCAAACTCGTTATACCAGCGTGTCAAAGTCCGTTTTCTGCTCATGTAAAGCTTTCGGCTTTTGCCTTCCGGCAAGCCTATTTTTTCACAAATGTTGTGGTGGCATTTTTCAACGGCCTTGTAAGTCAGGGAAAATAGCTTTTCGTTGTCTTTCAAAGTGTCAAGGTAAGGCTCAACATATCGAAAAACCCCTGTTCCTTCGTTGCCGTTTAACACGATTGTTCTTTTGCCGGTTTTGCCGCTCCGAACCTTGACTACAAGGCTTTGTCCATCCAATTCAAGGTCTGCCTTATGCAAACCCATTATTTCATGCGGCCTCATGCCACACGACAACCAAATTGCAGCAAACGCACCGTGCCTTTTGGAACGGTTAAGGCTTTCCATGAGATAATCGTTGCATTGGCTTTGACTCCAAAATTCTTCCGCGTCCACAAGCTGGTCTGTGCCCTTTTTCTTGACGTTTCGCAGGTATTCTGATTCAATGAGGTCATAGAAACGCTTTTTGTCGGTCAGCTTGAAAAAGTGCTTTAGGCATTGCCGGTAGTCCGCGCTTGACTTCATGCCCTTGTCGCGCATTGCCGTGTTAAGCCTGATTAGGTCGGCTTCGGTTAGCCTGTCCAGAGGCTTGTTCAGCCACTTGGCAATAGACTTCAAACGAATGCAAACCGTGCTAATTCGTTGAAGGCTCGGCTCTGTAACGGTCGCCCTGTGCTTTTCGGCAAAAGCAATTATTAACTGGGCGTTGTGCTTGCCTATCTGTTCCTCGAACCCAGAAAAGTAGTTTGAAAGCTGCGATTCTGTCTTAATCATACAAACCCTCCTGCCTTTTTCAAATAAAAGCAGGGGGTCAAAACAGAACGCAATTTTCTTTTGCGGGGTAGCGGATTCGAACCGCTGTAAGCACTAAGCTACGGGCCCTCAACCCGCTCCCGTTAACCGCTTGGGTAACCCCGCTTTGAGTAAGATTAATTCTTTCTGCTAAAGCTTAATAGCCTTTTTGCCTGATTGAGCCTACTCGGCGTATTGCGATTAGCAATACGCCTTGGTTTCGGCACTGCCGCCCGAAAGCGGCACGCGGGGGACGAGATTCGAACTCGCGCTTCCTTGCGGAAACCAGCTTGTTGGTGCCTTGCAAAGCGCCTTTTCCGGGCAATGGCCCGTTTTCTTTTCTTTGGGCACCTTGCACTTTCTTTTCTTTTTCAAAGAAAAGAAAGGGCAGTTCCAGGCTGGCGCGTTAGACCACTCCGCCACCCCCGCAAGACGTCATCGCCCGTCTGGTGCGACGCACTATGCTCGTTTCACTCGCATAGCCCTACGCGCTTTCAGCGCGTTTTCGTCGCCAACGTGCGATGTTGAGGCATTTCGCAAAAGCTCAATGCCTCTGCCGCCCGGCGGCTTATCCTAACATACCAAAAGCTGTTAAATAAAGAATAAAAAAAGAGGGGCAGGCTTGGTTTAAGCCCGCTTTTTGGTTATTCCGACCACTTTGAGCCAGAAGTTCAGGGTTTTGCCCGCCATCCTGCTGTTGAAGTCCAAAGTGACTGTGTTCTCGTCGACTGCCGTGACTTCAATCTGCTGGCCGTTCGCGAACAAGGTCATGCCGACTTCGGGTGAAATGTTCTGGTCGGTAAGATTGGATTTCGGAACCTGCTTGACCAGGCTTTGGTCCTTTTCGCCGTACGCGTCCTTGGGCTGGAGAGTTATGTTCTTCTCATCGTTCAATTTCATGCCAATGACTGCGGCGTCAAAGCCTTTTATCATCTGTCCGGCGCCGGCCACGAATTCCAGCGGCTCTTTCCGGTCAATCGAAGAATCAAACTTGTTGCCGTCGACAAACGTGCCAATGTAGTCGGCTTTGACAGTGTCGCCTTTTTCCACAACGTTTTTCATCAAATCAACTCCAACTGGGGGATTTACAGCCGCATTATTGTCATTGCCTGACGGCTTTTTCGGCACGGTGCAGCCGAAAAGCAATAAGATTGCGATTAAAGCGATTGCAAGCCTTTTCATCCACAACTCACCTTGTCCAAGATTGGGTGGAAAATGTTTAAAAACGAAACCGGTTTTGCAAGGCGAAAAACGCGATGTGATTTTTTTGCTTACTCGGCGGTTCACAGTGTGAACCGCCTTAGTTTCGCTCCACGCAGCCGAAACTGCGTGCTCGCGGGGGACGAGATTCGAACTCGCGCATCCTTTCGGATACCAGCTTGCCTGAAACAAAGAACGGTTCTTTCTTTTTGGTACATCAAAAATCAAATTTTTGATGCATGCAAAATCTTTGATTTTGCATTGAAGCTTTTTCTTTCTTCTCAAGAAAGAAAAAGGTTTCTCAAGGCTGGCGCGTTAGACCGCTCCGCCACCCCCGCAATTTGATGGTGGCTTTTTGGCACTTTGATTCCGGTGCCTTGAACTATTCTTGGTCAGGGAGTTTTTTAATGGTTTTTGTGGGAAAAAATCAGGAATTTCGGGGGAGGGTCAGGAGTACTGACTCACTCGGCGGCTTGCAACAGCAGGCCGCCTTGGTTTCGAACCAGCCGGATAAAACGCAGGGGTTGCACCCCTTGCAAACCCCGCAAAGCATGCGTGGTGTTCCGCAACGGCGCGAACACCACAAAACGTACCCGCCGGACGAGACGGCGAGCCGGACGAAAGCGGCTCAGGATAAAAATGAGAGGGCAAGCCAGGGAACCGCAAGCGGTATGACTCGCCCCTTCAACTCCCAACACTTTCAAGGTTTTTGCCTGCAACTTTTTAAATATGTTTTGGGATTGGACATAATTTCCGCGGTTTCGGGAAACACTCTTTTTCTCTTTTGCATTCAAGGCGTTCGTGCGGTTTTTGGTGTTGTGTTCGTGTTTAAAGGTTTTTGATGTTATCTGAGTTTATGCAGGAACAGAAGGGCATAGTTGTAATCGACTTCGGCGCGCAGTACGCGCATCTGATTGCAAGGCGCGTCCGCGAAATGAACGTTTTTTCGGAGATAAAGGAGCCGACTGTTTCCGAAAAAGAGCTTGAAAACTGCTGCGGGATAATTTTGTCCGGCGGGCCGAACTCGGTTTACGACAGGAATGCTCCGCCGTTCAACAGGAAGATTCTCGGACTGGGCAAGCCGGTGCTGGGCATTTGTTATGGCCACCAATTAATGGCACAGGCGCTTGGCGGAACGGTTTCTGCCGGAAAGACAAAGGAGTACGGCTCGGCTTTCCTGCACGTCAAAAAATCCGAAGGGCTGTTCCACTTGTTGCAGGGCAATGAAAAGGTGTGGATGTCGCACGGCGACACTGTCGAGAAACTGCCGGAAGGGTTTGAAGTGATTGGCAGCACCGACGACTGTGAAGCCGCGGCGGTTGCTGATGCAGGCAGGAAATTTTTCGGTTTGCAGTTTCATCCTGAAGTCACGCATACTGAGAACGGCATGCAGATTCTCAAGAATTTTGTTTTTGACGTGTGCGGCTGCGATGCAAACTGGACAATGGAAAATTATCTTTCAAGGGAGATAATCGAGATTGTCAGGGCTGTCGGCGACAGGAAGGTTTTCAGCCTTGTTTCCGGCGGAGTCGACAGCACTGTTGCATTGGCTTTGGTGAGTAAGGCCCTGCCGCGTGACAGGGTTTTTGCCTTGCACGTTGACACGGGCTTCATGCGCAGGAATGAATCGAAAAGCGTGAAAAAGGCGTTCAAAAAGCTCGGATTGTGCGATGTTACAACCGTTGACGCGTCGAAAAGGTTTTTCGCGGCGCTTAAGGGCGTTTTCGACCCGGAGGAAAAGCGAAAAATCATAGGCAACCTGTTTGTTGAAATAATGCAGGCGGAAATTGAAAAGCTCGGATTGAACCATGAGCAGTGGGTTTTGTGCCAGGGAACTATTTATCCTGACACGATTGAGACTGCCGGAACAAAGTTTGCCTCTAAAATCAAGACGCACCACAACCGCGTTCCGGTCATAGAGGAAATGATTGCGAAAGGCATTGTCATAGAGCCGTTGAAGCAGTTGTACAAGGATGAAGTCAGGGCGCTGGGCGAAAGCATCGGTTTGCCCAATGAAATGGTTTTGAGGCACCCGTTTCCCGGGCCGGGACTTGCAATCAGGGCATTGTGCTCAAATGGCAAAAGTGATTCCAGCGCAAAGGAGATTGCCGCAATCGAAAAAAAGGCTTCCGGAATCTGCGCCGAATCCGGTTTGCGGCCAAAGGTTTTGCCATTGAAAAGCGTCGGCGTCCAGGGCGATTCGCGCTCGTACAAGCATGTCATGGCATTGTTCGGCAAAAGCGGCTGGAAGGCCCTTGAATTCGTTTCAACGCGCATCACAAACGAAGTGCCGGAAGTCAACAGGGTTGTCTATTGCGTTAACCGGGAAAAGGCGGAAAGCATCAACCTGTTCGCAAAGGATTTGAACGCTAAAAGGATTGAATTGCTGCAGGAAATGGATGAGATTGTGATGAAGCTGGTCGAAAAGCAGGGCCTGATGAATGAAATATGGCAGTTCCCGACAGTTTTGATTCCAGTTGGAACGGACTGCAGGCGCCGCGAATCGATTGTCTTGAGGCCGGTGCAGAGCCGCGAGGCAATGACCGCAAAATTTTTCCCCCTGCCCGAAAAGTTCGTGAAAAAGCTTTTGGAAAAAGTGCCGAAGACAAAGATCAGCGGAGTGTACGTCGACATAACGCACAAGCCGCCCGCGACGATCGAGTGGGAATAATAACAAAAGGACCAAGATTCAATAACCGCCACACAAAATTTTATTTGCTCACGGAAAAGAATTAATGCCCACAGAAACCTTGTATTTTGTTAATAACTGAATTAATGTTTCTTGCGCTTGGTTCAGCGGTTTAATAATTTTTTCAAAAATATTTTGAAATGTTTCTTCATATTTACCATATTGATCATACTGCCCTTCAGTTTCAATTTGTTTTAACATTTGTTCTAAATTGTCAAGATATTTATTTGCACTTTTGGTGTTTGTTTCAACTATACCTAGAAGTCCCATAATGCTATTGTTTCTAAAATCTGAAGAGTTTATTAGCGTTTCAAGCTGGGTCGTTTTAAATCGTTTTGAAAATAGGTAGTGATAAACTAGATACGATTTGTTATCATCAAAATACTGATTAGCAATACCCCTATTGTTTTTTAGCTCTGCAATAGTTGAATCCACAAGCCTCAGATGTTTATTATATTCAATTTGCCTTTGTTCTTCGGTTATTTTGTTGTCTTGGACATTTTGAATATTATTACAATTAAAAATACACAAACCAATAATTGACGAATTTGAAACTTCAATGAGATTAAATTTTACTAGATTTATTCCTATAATCGAGCCAATAAGCGTCCAAGACACTACGAGCAGGAGAATTCGTTGCACATAATTGATTTTTTGAATTTTTGTGCTGATTATTATTTTGTTAAAACTTGTTTTGACAAAATTTATTGGGTTTCCTATATTAATCACCCAGACACGCAAACTTCAAAAAATAATTTAATTTATTGAATGAATGTTATTAATTATCTACCCATACAATTATCCACTTGACCAGTCATTTCTTTGGGCGCCCTAGGTTCTAGCCATCATCCCGGCTTTTTCGCTTTTTCCATGAAGTCCGCGATTTTTTTGTCGACCATCACGTGCCTTTTTTCAAGCGGCCTTTTGAGGACCATGCCTTCAAGCGTCGTGCACCGGCTCAAGGCGACGTAAGCCTGTCCCGGCGCAAATGTTCCATGGCCGAAATCGATTATCGCCTTTTCGAACGTTTTTCCCTGGCTTTTGTGGATTGTGATGGCCCAGGCCAGGCGCAAAGGATACTGCGTGAAAGAGCCGATCGTTTCATATGCGAGCGCGTTCCGGAGCGGGTCGAGTTTCGGCCTGAACAGTTCCCAGGTGTGCGGGTTTACGGCAACCTTTTCCTTTGTGGGCAGTTCGACCTGGATTGCATAGTTTTCATTTTCCCTGCGGAAGCCTATGACTTTTCCCATCGAGCCGTTCACCCAGCGCTTTTCCGAATCGTTGTTCAAAAACATCACCTGCGCGCCCAGTTTGAGTTTGAGTTCCTGTTCGCATGGCATGTACTCGTTTCCGAAATCGCCTTCCGATGCCGCGCGGAAGCGGTATTCATAGGCTTTGATTTTTTCGAGTTCCGCCGCGTTGATTTCATCCGCCATGCTGTTCAGCGTGCACAGGCGCACGTAAAATTCGTTTTCTTTCGGCTCAAAGGACGGCATGACCCGTGCATTCAGGCGCTTCAGGTGCTCGTCGGAAATCCTGTTATGCCTTACCCCGTCAAGCAAGCTTACGAATTCCCTGTCCTTCTGCCTGTAAACCTCGTCAAGCTCGATTATTTCAAGCCCGAGGCCTTCAAAGGCATCCGAGTCGAAAAAGTATGGGCTTCGGTAAAAAGTCGAAAAGTGCGCGCGCTCAGCACCAGACACAATCGGCGGAAGCTGATAGAGGTCGCCGAACAAAATCATCTGCACGCCGCCGAACGGCTCGCCAAGATTGCCGCGGTTGACTCTCAGGAAACGGTCGATGCAGTCCAGGATGTCGGCACGCACCATCGAAATTTCGTCGATGATGATTGCGTCTAGGGCCTCGAATATCCTGCGCTTTTTTGAAACCTTCACCTTGCCGACCGTGATGTTCGGCTTGAAGCCGAAAAACGAGTGGATTGTCTGGCCGCCGACGTTGACAGCCGCAACACCGGTCGGGGCGATTACAGCAAGCCGTTTTTTTGAAACGCTTTTGAAATGGCCCAGCAGGGTCGATTTGCCCGTGCCCGCCCTTCCCGTAATGAAAACGTTTTTGCGCGTCCCTTCCATCAGTTCAAGCGCCTTTGAAAACGCATGGTTCATATCGACAGGTTCGGCCATTTGAATCAGCTTGGAAAAATTGAACTGCCCAGGGTTTTTTAAGCGAACACAGGCGGGTTGCCGGTGATTTGAATTGCGCAGGCAATCAAAAAAAATTCAGGCTTTGCCTGTCAAGTCGGACAAATCCCGGATCGTTTCGATTATCGCGATTGCCTTTCCGTCCCTGCCCCTGATCGGCGCGGTGATGAACTGGTAGTGGTAGGAGTTGTTGTTCTTGTCCTTTCCGCGCTCTACGGATTTCTGCATTTTGTCGGAGCTGAAGGTTTTCATTGCAGGACACTTTGCACAGATGTCCTTGCGGTTCAGGTAGGTTTCATAGCAGCGCCTGCCCTGCAGGTGCGTCAGGCGCTTCGCCATTTTTTTTACGGTGTCGTTTACCCAGATGATTTTCAGGTCCTTGTCGAGAATGCTTATTCCCTCGTCAAGCGAGTTGAGGATGTTTTTCAGCACGACGCTCTGCTCGTCGTCCTTCAAAAGCAGTGAAATTATCGGCGACTTGGAAACCGACCACAATTTGACCATGCCCACGCGCTCGAACTCTACAATGCCTTTCGCCTTGAGCACTTCAAGCAGTTTGGCGGTAGTGCGCCTGTCGGCCTTGAGCCTGCCGGAAAGCTCGGAAATCGACTGGCCGCGTCCGGATGAATCGAGCGCCCTGATTATTTCCGCTTCGGAAACCATGCAAAAGAATAGGCGGCTCAGGAATTTAAAGGCTTGCGCCGGCGGAAGGAACGGGAAAGGTTTAAAATATGTTCCACAACAATGTTCCACAATAGAACTGGCTTTTTGGGCCGGCGTGACTTGGCGGCTTCAAAAAATAAATGGGAAAAAAACTGCAAAACTGGTGCAAATGGCTCTTGCGGAATTCATTGTTGCGTTCAGGGAATTTTTCGAGATTTCATTGCTTGTGGGCATAATGCTCGCGTACCTTTACAAGACCGGCAACGGCAGGTTTGCCGGAAACGTGTGGATTGGCGCGGCTTTTGCGGGAATCGCGAGCGTTCTTGCCGCGGCATTGTTCGGGTTTGCAGAGGAAGCCTTCGAGCCGGTCGAAGCGCTTTTTGAAGGAGTCACGCTCATTGTTGCGGCTGCTCTCGTGACATGGCTCATACTCTGGATGTTAAAGCACAGGAAAATCGCGCAGGAAGTAGAGCGGGGCGTGGGCAGGCAGGCAATGCTTGGCAGCGGCATCGGCATTGCAATGCTGTCATTCGTGAACATATTCCGCGAGGGCATTGAAATAGTGCTTTTCCTTAACGGCATCAGGATTTCCTCCGGAGCCGTGAGCATTGCTGCGGTTGCAATCGGGTTTGCCTTGGCGGTTGTGGCGGCATACCTTATTTTCAGGCACATCGTGCACGTCAGATTGAGCAGGTTCTTCAAATTCACAAGCATAATTCTCGTTCTGCTGGCGGCCGGCCTGTTTTCACAGGGAATCCATGAATTGGAGGAAGCCGGTGCGCTCCCCGTCATAGTGGAACACGTTTACGACATCACGCCGCCGATGAATGCCGACGGCAGCTACGCATTGATGCACGAGAAAGGCGCAGTCGGCGGAATCCTGAAAGGCATTGTCGGATATGACACCGCGCCATCCCTGTCGCAGGTGCTCGGATACTTTGCGTATCTCGGAATAGTCTATGCGGCATACCTTCGCTTAAGGAAAAACCGGGAAAAGCCGGGCCATGAAACGGATAAGGGCGTGAAAGGCGTCGACTCCGAATAAAGCCCGTTCACAATTCATCCAAAAGTTTTTTTGCGCGGGGAATCATTTCCATTAAATCCTGGGCATTGAACATGAATCCGCGCTCTTCTTTCAGCAAGTCGCCGGCAAAGCCGTTCAGGAAAGCTGCGGCAAGGCACGACAAAAGCAAATCGTTTGTTGCCGCAAAGCCCGCAATCAGGCCGGCAAGCACGTCTCCAGTGCCGCCTTTGGTCATGCCCTGGTTGCCGGAAAAATTCTTGTAAACCGCCCGGCCGTCGGAAATGAGGTCGACGGAACCTTTCAGGACGACAATGCAGTTGAACTTTTTCGCCATTGCCTTCACGTTTTTTTCGTTCGGCCCGGCTTTGAACAGTGCCTTGAATTCGGCGCGGTGCGGCGTCACAACACAATTTGCGTTCAGCCAGTACGGGTTCGCAAGCCGGAGCGCGGTTGCGTCGAGCACGAACTTCTTGTCCTTGTGCGAAAGAAGCTTTTTGATCAGCGCCTTGTTTGAAGCGCTCGGCTCAAGGCCCGGGCCGATGAGCACGCAGTCAGCCTTGTTTATTTCCTTCAAGGCAGATTGGAGGGGAAAGACAATGAATTCCGGCGAAGCCTTCTTTGCTATTGGAATGTTTTCCCGGGCAGTGGCAAACAAAACCAGGTCGCAGAGCCTTGAAGCCGTGAGGCCGGCAAAAACCGGGGCGCCATGCCATTTCCTTGAACCTGCTACAAGCAAAACGACTCCGTTCTCGCCCTTGTGGCTGTTTTTGGCCGGCCGTTTCAGGATTTTCACATTGCCCGGGCCGGTGAAGTTTTCCAGCTCTTTTGGAATGCCGATGCCGACCACGACGGCGCCATTCACTTTTGCGTTGTGAAGGGAGACGGTCAGATCAGCCTTGAAGCCCGGCGCGGGAACATCCACTGCAACCTTGCCTGCATGCAAGGCGTTCAGTTTTGCGACAATGGAATGCAATGGCTCTTTCAGCCTGCCTTCAACGCCCAAACCCACCAAGGCTTCGACTACAATGTCGAATTTGCCGGCGGAAATTTCCGATGCAGAAGAAATGCATTTCACTTTGGCATTGGTTTTTTTGAGCCTCTGCCAATTCAGCTTTGCTTCCGGGGTTTTTATCAATTCAGGCCTGCCGGCAAGGAAAACGTGAACGGAGTTTTTTTTTGCAAGATAACGCGCGCAAACCAGGCCGTCGCCGCCGTTATTGCCAAGGCCGCAGAAAACAGCTATTTTTTTGCGCTTGCCCCGGCAGAAGCGCTTTTCGATTTCCGAGGCAACGCCTTTGCCGGCGTTTTCCATTGCATCCGCAACCGAAATGCCGTAATATGCGAGGTTTGCATCGAGAATGCGCATTTTTTCCGCGGCGTCCATTTTACCGGCCCCGGAGCGAAAGCACTGCCTTCGCATAATCGGCGGATTTGAAAATGTGCGAAGCCGAAACCAGGTTGTTTGCCCCCGCGGCAAGGCACAATGGCGCGGTTTTTGCGTTTATTCCGCCGTCGACCTGTATTTCAAGGCCGAGCTTTTCCCTTTCATTGGTTTTTGCCACGGCCTCGACCTTTTTCAGGCACCCGGAAATGAATGACTGGCCTGAAAAACCGGCGTTGACCGTCATTATGAGCGCCAGGTCGGCTTCTGAAAGGAATGGCAGAAGTTTTTTGACCGGAACCTTTGCGTTTGCCGCAACCCCCGCCTTGCAGCCGTTGTCGTGGATAATCTTTATTGTTTTCGCAGGATTCCTTGTTGCTTCGACGTGAAAAGTGATGTTGTCGCTGCCGGCTTCCGCGAACTGGCTTATGAACCGCTCCGGTTTGGCAATCATCAAATGCGAATCGAAAAAAAGCTTTGAAGCTTTGCGCGCCGACGCGATTATTGGCGCGCCGAAAGAAATGTTCGGAACGTAAATGCCGTCCATGACGTCAAACTGGAGCCAGTCAACGCCCGCGCCATCAACAGCGCGTATTTCCTCGCCAAGGCGCGAAAAATCGGCTGACAGGACTGATGCGGCAATTTTCAAAAGACAACCACCTGAAAGACCAATGCAATGACGGAATTAAAACAATTGCCTCAGACCGGCTTGAATTTTTCAAGGAACAATTGCAGGCGGTCCACAACGCCGGTCCTGTCGACGAACTTTTCGCCTATGAGCTTGGATGCAATGCGCTTGTATTCGCGCGCCGCCTTGCTCGCAGGATATTTGAGCACGACCGGCTGTCCGGAACGCACGGCGCTTGAAACAAACGGGTCTTCGGGAATCTCGCCCAGAATCGGAACATTGTCGATCACGTTCAGGATTTCACTGCGCTTCAGCTCGTGCCTGAACCTTCCCACCCTGTTCACTATTACGCCGGAAACCTCTATGCCGCGGTCATTTGCTATGTGGATTGTCTTTGCCGCATCCGCCAGGGCCGGAATTTCAGGGTTTGTGACTATGACAACCTTGTCGGAAACCTCAAGCGACGCCACGACTTCCGCGCCGAGGCCTGGTGCGGAGTCAAGCATCATGACATCGGTTTCAGAGCAGATGCCTTTGAGCGCTGCGCTGAAAGAGCGGAGGTCAAAGCTCTCCATTGCCCTCACGGAAAACGCCGCGGGAACAATGCGAAGGCGCCAGTTGTAATAGCCGGGAATCTTGTGCTGCTGCTTTTTCCCCAGCATCAATTCATTCAGGGTTTCAACGTAATCCGGAATCTTCAAATGGAACGCGATGTTCGGATTCGGGACATTGACGTCGACGAGCGCGACACGCCTGCCAAGCTCGGCCAAAGCGAAGGAAAGGTTTATCGCGGAAGAAGTCTTCCCGACTCCGCCTTTCCCCGAACAAAAAAGAAAGCTTTCGCCCAAAAAATTTCAACCCCGATTTTATTGCACCATTATTGATTATAAATCTTCTTTCGACCGCAGGCCCTTTATTTTGTCCTCAATCTTTTCCAGGGAATCCTTTTTCCGCTTTTTATCGGCGGGCCTTTTTATTATCTGCCCTGGAGCCGTGACAGGCTCCGTTGCAATTGTCTCGTCGGCTTCGACGAAAACCTTTTCGCCGAGCTCTTCCCCCGGCTCGCCTTGTTCAGCCGGCGAATGCGCTTTCCTCAAAAACGACGCTCCGAACAAAAACACCAATGAAACCGCAATTATGCCGAGGACAGCCATGCCCGCGTTCAGCCCGAACGGAAGCTTCATGTCGGCGAGGCTCAGCAGGCCGGAAAAACCGGAAAGCAAGTCATCCGGTTTTGGTTCAACCGCGGCCTTTATCGAAGCGTAATCTATTTTGGTCTCCGCGGGCAGAACAACGGGGGGCGCGCTGAATTTGGATGCAAGGTTTGCCTTTGAAAGCTTTTCCGCTTCGGCCTTGTTCAAATCCGCCTCAAGCCAGTAGTCGATTGAAACGCTCTGGTTTGCATCCGCGTTCACGTCAAACTCTATTACCGGGTCGTCGGCAATGACATTGAAGGGGAGTTCCGACCGGATTAAAGAAGCCTTTTCTGCTATTTCCTTTGGCACGAATTCCAGGACCTTCAGGCTGCCGCCGCCGGAAACGTTCGTGAATGAAATCCGCACTTTCAAGCCGAACAAGCCGTTGCTGTCCGCATCAGACGAAATCTCGATTTTCCTTTCAAGCGTTCCATTGGAAACAGTGTTCGCGGCCTCTGCGCTTGCATTGGCACCCAATCCAAGCAAGGCCAGGGCCTTTGCCGCGCTTTCCCTGGAAGGCATAATGTAAACTTTTGAATAAACCGTTTCAGGCTTTTGCTCTTCGGTTTTGGCCTTCTTTTGCACTGCCTGCTCCGGCTTTTTTTCGGCGTTGGCGAAAACAACCGCAAGCTTTGCCTCGTTCTTGTTGCGCTGAGGCGAAAAGTCCGTTGCAACCGCAATCAGTTCATGGCTGCCGTCAGGCCATTTCGAGGAATCAACCGAAAAGGCAAACTCGTCGTTCTCCGAAACGTCCTTTGCCGCGACAAGGTTTTTTTCATCCTTGGAGTCGACGTAAAGGCCCACATTGTAAATCGCGCGCGCATCCGTCGCCTTCACCTTAACCTCAAAAATGCCCTTGACATTGTCGCCCGCGGAAGGATTGACAAACGAAACATCAGGCAGGGTGGAGTCGACAAGCACAGTTGGCGCGGGGCTGTCAGAATCATCGGATGAATCGGAAGAGCCGGAATTTCCGGAACTGCCGGAAGACGACACCGGCACGCCAGCGGAACTGCCGGACTTGTCGCTTTGGTTGCCGGCATTGTCGCGCGAACTCAGGCTGAAAGAATAAGTCGAACCGTTTGAAAGGCCGGTTACAGTGTAAGTTGTCGACGTGGTAGTGGTGAGAAGAGCGTTGTCCTGGTAAATGACGTATTCCTTGAGGCCGCTCAGGTTGTCGGACGCCGCATCCCATGCAAGGTCAATCTTGCTGTCGCCGACTGTGATGCGGGGCGTTGAAGGCGTGGACGGCTTTGTTATATCATAGTTTACAGTTTTCTGCGCAGCGGTTTGCATCCAGTTGCCCAAGTCATCGGCAACCCAGAAATAGAGGGCTTTTGCGCCCTCGCCAGAAGAACAGCCGTGGCTTGACGAAGTGATGTCAAAGTTTACGTCTGATGCGAACGCAACGCTTGTTGAAGGCAGAGAATTCGTGCATGAAAACGCAACCTTTCCATTGCCTTGGGTCACGCCGATGCCGGAATCCGAAACATTGCTTATGGAAAACTTGACATTCGCATTGTTTGTGTCGCTTGAAGATGAAACGCTTGCGGTTGATGGACCCTGCAAATCCGCTGTGAAAGACCAGGACGAGGAAACAGTGTTTCCTGCATTGTCGGCCGCGCTTGCCTCAAGGCTCACGGTCTGGGCATGCGACAAGGCAGAGGAAATCGCGTATGAAATCCTGTAACCCGTGCTTGTGGCGGTTTTCTTGCCGGTCAGGTCGACAGCGGAGCCGCCGATTTTCAAAACCGTGTTTGAATCGTTGATGCCTGAGCCGGAATCGTTGGCATCGAAAATTATTGCCGGCAGTGTGTTGGAAGTGTAAGTGTTGTTTGCCGGAGTCCGGCCGGAAATTGTCGGAACCGACGTGTCAAGGGTTATCGTTTTGTTGTCGGTTTCTTCGCCGGTTTGCTTTTGGACTTTGACGTGAACCGGTTTCAGGCCGTCGCCAGACGAACAGCCTTCGCCGGAAGTGATGTTGAAAGACGAATAAGTTGCCTGGAATGGCTGTGATGCTGACCATACCGCGCCAGTGCAGGAAAAGAACATGTTGGCGTCGGTCGTGTTATCTGCGGTTATGGCGAGTTGCGGCGTCGCGGTGTTGGTGTATGCCGCGCCGCCTGCGATTGAGAGTGAAACCGCGGCGAATGCGCCTGCGGGAAGGACCAATACGGCGAGAAGTGCAAGAAAAGCCGCATGCCAGCGTTGCACTTTTTTCTCTCCCCCGCGACTCAAAAAAAACCTGAACTAATTAAAGGTAAAGGGGTTAAAAAGCTTTTCCGGTAAGGCGGAAGAAAAGCCAGCCAAATTGAAAGCATTAAAGCTTTTTTGCTCCTATTCTTTGCGGCATGCCCGAAAAAACCGAGATTGCGCTCGCGTATGAAACCGCGGCCGGCGACCTGCGCAGATGCTATTCAAAGGACGGGATTGTAGCAGGCCTGAGGAATTTCAACGAGTACTGGGCGCGGGATTCCTTTTTCGCCTCTTTGGGCGCGAACTGCCTCGGGGACTTTGAAATTTCCAAAAAGAACCTGTCGCTGTTCCTTTCCCTGCAGAGAAAGGACGGCTTGCTGCCGGGCAGGGTTTCAAGGAAGCTCAGGCCATCGTACAAGCCCATGCTTTTTTCGCCCTGCATCGACAGCCAGGCGCTTTTTTTCATGGCATTCCTTGACTATGTGCAGAAAAGCAATGACAGGAAATTCCTGTTGGACAATTTTGAAAAGGCAGAAAAGGCGATGGCCTGGCTGAAAGCGGGGGACCGCAACAGTGATTTCCTCATCGAGGAAGGGCTTTTCGCCAACTGGATGGACACTGTCCTCAAATTCGGGAACGTGCTTTACACGAACTGCTGTTATTGCAGGGCGTTGTCGGATTTTTCAAAGCTTTGCGCCATTGCCGGGAAAAAGGAACCTGCGGAAGAACATGCACGGCTTGCGGAACGCGTCAGGGAAAAATTGAACCAGCGGTTCTGGAACGGCGGCTATTACAACGACTGGTTCGATTTCTGGGAACAGGATTTTTTCTCCTCGGACGGAAACGTTTTGGCGTGCCTTTGGGGAATAGCCGATGGTGTGCAGGCGCAGATGGTGCAGAATTACGTGAAGCAGAGGCAGCTTGCGAAAGTGCCCATGAAAACCAATTTTCCGCCTTATCCGCCATGGCGCATTGCGCTCCTGCTCCTGCCGTTCAGGGCATACCATTACCATAACGGCTTCAGCTGGCCGTGGATCGGCTGCCTGAACGCGGTTGCAATGAAACAGATGGGGTTGTCAAAGGAAGCGGAACAGCAGCTCAGGGCAATCGCAGGCATCATAAACATGGCCAATGCCTCGCCTGAAATACTCGACGAAAAAGGCGTTCCGGCAAACTCATTCATGCTCAAATGCGAAAAGCCTTTCGCGTGGACTGCTGGATTGTTCGTGCTGGCGGTCCACGAAATCAAAAAAAGCGCGGTCGGAAACACCTGAAGGTTTTGGGCGCGGCGGTGCAGGATGGGGTTTTTTGACAAAATCAAGCCGAATGTCTTTGTTCTGGGCATTGTCAGCCTGCTTACCGACATTTCAAGCGAAATGATTTTTTCCATTCTGCCGGCATTCATGTCAGGCGTGCTCCTGCTTGACAAGGCGGCCATAGGCATGATCGAGGGCATTGCCGGATCGACCGCCAGCGTATTCAGCCTCCTCGCGCCCAAACTGGAAAAGTTTTTCGGCAAAAAAAAGAGCGCGATGATTTTCGGTTACGGTTTGTCGGCGATAGCAAAACCGTTTTTTGCGCTTTCAACCGTGTGGTGGCATGTCCTTGCAGTCAGGTTCGTTGACCGCGCCGGAAAAGGCCTCAGGGGGCCGCCGAGGGACGCGCTCATAGCCGATTCTTCCGATAAGAGTTCGCGCGGGTTTTCTTTCGGCGTGCACCGCGCAATGGACACGCTTGGAGCGATAATCGGCCCACTATTGGCGTTCGCAATTCTCGCGGTTTTTTCCGGCAATTTCAGGCTCGTTTTCCTGCTCTCGTTCATTCCGGCAGTTGTGGCACTGGTGGCAATATTCGTGCTTGTAAGGGAACCGGCGGCAAAAAATGCAAAGGCGTCCGAGGAAAAGGTTTTAGCCGGCGAAGGCACTGGCTACAGGCGGTTCTTTCTGGCATCATGCGTTTTTGCCGCCGGAAACATGAGCCTTGCGTTTCTCCTTATAAGAATCCAGGAGCTTGGAATGCCGATAGCTTTCGTGCCGCTTGCATACCTTGCATTCAACATTGCGTATGCGCTGTTCACGGTTCCATTGGGCAGGCTTGCCGACAGGTTTGGAAGGAAAAATGGATTGTCAGTCTCATTTGCGTTGTTCGCGGTTTCCTTCGCCCTGCTCGCAATCTCCAATGAAATCTGGATTGCAGTCGTGCTTCTTTTGCTTTATGGCATTGCCACAGCCGGCACTGAAACCATTCAGCGCACGATTGCCTCGGAGCTTGTCCCGAAGGAAAAAAGGACTGGTGCCATTGCCACGTACCAGGGCATAACGGGACTGCTGCTGTTGCCTGCAAGCATTATCGCAGGAGTGCTGTGGGGCGCTTTCGGGGCGCAGGCGGCATTCGCATTCAGCGCCCTGGCAAGCGCAACCGCAATCGTCGTGCTCAATGCGGGCAAAAAATAAAAAAGCCGGAATGCACCAAAACATGCTGGCGGTGTTTGATTGGGAAAACTTGAATTCAGGAATGTTTCATTTGAGCTTCTGGGCCATGATTCGGCCAAGATTTCCGGCTCGAAAACAGTGTGCATCGACCCGTTCAGGATTGCCGCCGGTTTCAAGGCGGACATAATCGTTGTAACGCACGAACATTTCGATCACCTGAGCCTGCAGGATATCGCAAAAATTTCGTCCGAAAAGACAAAAATCGTCTGCGCCAAAAGCTGTGCCGCAAAAATCGGCAAAAACGCAAGCGGCTTGTCCGCAGGCGAAAGCATTGAAATTGCCGGGGCCAGAATTTCCGCGGTGGAGGCGTACAACACAAACAAGAAATTCCATCCGAAGGGACTGGGCATCGGCGTTGTAATTGAAATGGACGGAATTCGCGTTTACCACGCCGGCGACACGGATTTCATTCCGGAAATGTCAGGGCTCGAAAACATCGACGTCGCGTTTTTGCCCGTTTCAGGAACCTATGTGATGACCGCGGAAGAAGCAGCAAAGGCGGCTGAAACAATCAGGCCGAAAATTGCCGTGCCCATGCATTACGCGAGCATTGTGGGCTCGGCTGCGGACGCCGAGAAATTCAAAAAGCTTTATTCCGGCAGGACCGAAATTCTCGGCAAATGAAAAAATTAAAAAAAAAAGAAAAGGGGAGAAGCGCTTATTGCGCGCTTCCCGTTTCATCAACCGGCGGAGCATAGTCAGGATATGCGGGCTGTTCAGCCGTTGGGTCAGCGGTTCCGGACTGTGGGCCTGCTGCCGCAATCTGCGCCTGCAGTTCCTGCTGCACCAAATCCGCAAGCTTGGACTGCAGTGCTGAAAGCTCGTCTTTCAGCGCACCGGAGCAGTACTTTTCAAAAAGGTCCTGGCTTTCGGCAAAGTCCAGCACCTGGGATTTTGCCTTGTCCTCCGGAACCCTGCATACCATGTCCTTGCCTTCAAGGCCCTTGACAAGAGCATTCACCTTGGCCGAAAATTCGGGCGAAACCCCGGGGGCATCCGTGGCAATGTCAAACTTGATTATCTTGGAATAAAATTCGCAGTTTCCGCCGGACTTGCCCCTGCTCTCCGCATAGGTTTGAACGGAGCCCTGTTCGGTTGACTGTGAAAGCGTTGCTTTCGCCGCCTCGCATTTCTGCGAAGCCGCGTCGAAGCAGGTCGCGTCATTGCCGCAGTCCTTCAGGGAAACTCCGCCAATGCCGGTGCCCTGCTGCGCACAGCCCAAAAGGAAAATCAGGAAGAAAATTGAAACTGCAATAAACGATTTTTTCAACAAACCACCACCAAACTAAAAAAATTTTGACAGAATAAGGGTTAAAGGTAATAAAAAGCTTTTTCCCCGGCGCGGGGCTCCGGCAAAGCGGATTCAAAAGCCTAAATTCACATTTGAATAATCATGTCAACAATTATTATAAAAAGAATAAAGGGGGTTTCTGTAAGCAGAGGGTTTTCTTCGATGGCGTACACACTTGACGTGATTGGGAAGGGCGAGGAAAAGAAGCTGGGCTTCGAGACCTTGTGCGTGCATGGCGGCAACCAGCAGGACGCCGCAACGGGGGCAATTTGCACGCCCATCCACCAGGCCGTAACTTACAGGCAGGCCGGCATCGGCAGGCCGCACGGCTTCGAATACGGCAGGATGTCAACGCCGACGCGCGAGGTTCTTGAAAAGGCGATGTCGCATCTTGAAGGCTACGGGCAAAGCGTCTGCTTCGGCTCGGGCATTGCCGCGTCATTGGCACTGATCCACACGCTCTCGAACAAGGACCACATCATTTTCAACGACGACTGCTACGGCGGGTTCTACAGGCTGACAAAGCGCGTCCTGGACAAGTTCGGGGCGCAGGCCGACTTCGTTGATTTGACAAAACCCGAAAATCTTGAAAAAAGCCTCAAGCCGAACACAAAGCTTGTTTTTGTCGAAACACCCACAAACCCAATGCTGAAGCTTGTCGACATCAAGGCGATGAAGGAAACCTGTGAACGCCGCGGCATTCCATTGCTTGTGGACAACACTTTCCTGACCGCGCATTTCCAGAAGCCAAAAAAATTCGGCGCAGACATTGTCTTGAACAGCCTCACAAAATACTATGCCGGGCACAATGACGTGGTCGGCGGCAGCATCAGCTCGGATGATTTGGAGCTCATAGAAAACCTGCGGTTCAATGCGCGCGCGACCGGCGGCATAATGGCTTCGATGGAATGCTTCCTTGCATTGAGGGGCCTGAAAACCCTGCACCTGAGAATGGAACAGCACAACAAGAACGCGCAAAAAGTCGCGGAATTCCTCGAAGGCAACGCGAAAGTGGAAAAAGTGCATTACCCAGGCCTGGCAGGGCATCCACAGCACGGCCTTGCAAAAAAACAGCAGACCGGATCCGGCGGAATGGTTTCATTCGAGCTCAAAGGCGGGCTGAAGGCAGCGGAAAAACTCGTTGAACATCTGCACATCTGGACCTACGGCGAAAGCCTGGGCGGAGTCGAAAGCCTGGTCAGCCACCCCGCGACAATGTCGCACAGTTCCCTGCCGCCGGAAGAGCGCAAAAGGAAAGGAATCACCGACGGCCTGCTGAGGCTGAGCGTGGGAATAGAAAATGCGGACGATTTGATTGCGGAACTTGAAAACGCGATTGCAAAAACCTGATTCACAATCAAGCCC
The DNA here is from genome assembly GCA_016205145.1 of Candidatus Diapherotrites archaeon. NCBI lineage: Archaea > Nanobdellati > Candidatus Iainarchaeota > Candidatus Iainarchaeia > Candidatus Iainarchaeales > Candidatus Iainarchaeaceae > Candidatus Iainarchaeum > Candidatus Iainarchaeum sp. Next base: position 486,285 of record JACQJH010000001.1, on the reverse strand, counting down.
GCGCGGTTAACTGCAGCATCGGTACGCCTTGGTTTCGGTCCCGCTGAAAGCGCGTTTTTGCTTACCCGGCGTATCACGACAGTGATACGCCTTGGTTTCGGCACACGCGATCGAAAGCGCGTGTTTGGACCCGACGGGATTCGAACCCGTGGCCTCCGCAATGCGAATGCGGCGCTCTACCAGCTGAGCTACAGGCCCTCGCCGTCATCGCCCGGCGGGTGCGACGTTGAGGGTTCTCGCTACGCTCAAACCCTCTGCCTGCGACAGCCTGCGATAACCGATTAGAAAAATTTTTCTGGCAAGGGTTTTTAAAGCAAATTTTTGTCAGAGCGAAGCACTTTTCAGACTGGAGGCGAATTTCTTAAGTTCACGCAAAAGCATTTCCCTGTCAGAAAGGTTTTCGCCGATTTTCCTGACGATTGCGCTGCCGACAATCGCGCCGTCCGCGCCGGACGCAATGATTTCCCGCACATGCTCCGGCTTCGAAATGCCGAATCCCACGAGCAGTGGCAGCCTTGTTTTTTTTGCCAGTTTTTGCAGCAGGCCCTTTGCCACGGACTGCACGTTTTCGCGCGCGCCGGTAACGCCAAGAACCGCTACAACGTAAACATAACCGTTTGAGACCGCGAGGATTTTTTTCAGCCTCGATTCGGTTTCATTCGGCGTGACCAAAAAAATCTGGTGCACTCCGAATTTTTTCGCGCAGGCAAGGAACGGCTTCGATTCCTCGACTGGAACGTCTGACGCGAGAACCGCGTCAACGCCGCATTCCGCGCAATTTTTGTAAAACCGGTCAATGCCGAATTGCAGGATAAGATTTGAATAGATTAGCAGCGAGATTGGAATTTCCGCGTCAAGCAAACGGATTTTTTTCAACAGTTCGAAATTCCTGTCTGTGTCCATGCCGGATGCGAGCGCTCGCTGGTCGGCTTCCTGAATCACGGGGCCGTCGGCAATCGGGTCGGAGAAGGCAAATCCCAATTCAAGGGCATCAGCGCCGGAAGCAATCAGCGTCCTGATTATTTCAAGCGAGGTTTCAAAATCCGGGTCGCCCAAAACCACGAACGGCACAAAGGCATGCCGCCCGGCCGAGCGCAATTCAGAAAACCTTTTTTCAAAGCGCGTTTCGCGCGTTTCCCCTGTTTTTTTCAAATTTCCTCACCCAGTTGTTTTGCCGCGTGGAAAATGTCCTTGTCTCCGCGGCCGGAAAGATTCAAGACAACGGTCTTGCCCTTGAACTCGTTTTTGTGGTTGAGCAGGTACGCGACAGCGTGCGCGCTTTCCAAAGCCGGAATGATTCCTTCTTCTTCCGACAAGACCTTGAACGCATTCAATGCCTGCCGGTCAGTAGCGTAAGAATACTTTGCCCTGCCCGCTTCCTTCAAGAGCGAATGTTCAGGGCCGACAGCGCTGTAATCCAGGCCCGCGCTCACGGAATGCGTGTTGTAAATCTGCCCGAACTTGTCCTGCAAAACGTAAGTGTAAGTGCCGTGGATAACGCCGGGCCTGCCCAGCTTTTTGTCAGCAAACCGCGCGGCATGCTTTCCGGTTTCAATGCCCAGGCCGCCGGCCTCGACTCCGAGCAGGCCGACCTTTTTGTCTTTCAGGAATTCCCTGAAAATGCCGATTGAGTTCGAGCCGCCGCCCACGCACGCCACAACCGAATCCGGAAGCCTGCCCTCGGCTTTCAAAATCTGCCGTCTGGCTTCCTTGCCAATGACGCTCTGGAAATGCGCAACCATGCCCGGAAAAGGATGCGGGCCCAAAGCCGAACCGAGAAGGTAATGCGTGTACCCGGAACTTGCAACCCAGTCGCGCAAACACTCGTTGATCGCGTCCTTGAGGGTTTTTCCCCCGCTTGAAACCGGAACAACCTTTGCCCCCTGCAGTTTCATCCGGAAAACGTTCGGCTTCTGCCTTTCAATGTCAACCTCGCCCATGAAAATTTCGGTCTTGAATTTCAGTTTTGCACCCGCGGTCGCGACAGCCGTGCCGTGCTGGCCAGCGCCGGTCTCCGCAATAAGCCTGGATTTTTTCATGCGCTTTGCAAGCAGGGCCTGCCCCAAAGCATTGTTGAGCTTGTGCGCGCCCGTATGCAGCAGGTCCTCGCGCTTCAGGTAAACTTTCGCCCCGACGATTTTTGAAAGGTTGTCCGCGAAAGTCAACGGCGTGGGCCTGCCAGCATATTCTTTAAGCAGATAATCAAGCTCGCGGTTGAAAGCCTTGTCCTTCGAATACTTTGAAAACGCCGCCTGCAATTCCTCCAACGCCGGCATAAGGGTTTCCGGCACGAAAATGCCGCCGAACTTTCCAAACCTGCCGATCCCAGCCATCAAAACCAACATCCAGTTTCAAATATCCTTCATTCACGAATTCTTCATCCGCGAATTCTCCAATCATTGCCTTCCTGAAAGCTCCTTCAGCATTGCTTCCCTGTCCTGCGCCTTGAGTATGGCGGTTCCGGCAAGGATTGCGTCGATTTCGCCGCGGAACTTTTCAACATCATGCCTTGAAGAAAAACCGGATTCCGAAATGACGACCTTTTTCTTGGGCACGAACGGCGCAAGGTTTTTTGTCGTGTTCATGTCGATTGAAAAGTCCGTGAGGTTGCGGTTGTTGATGCCGATTATTTCCGCGCCGGCCTCAAGCGCCTTGTCAAGTTCGGAGCGCGAATGCACCTCTACAACACAATGCATTGAAAGCCTTTCAGCGGTTGAAATGAAATCGGCAAGGGTTTCGGTTTTCAGCATGGACGCAATCAGCAGAACCGCATCCGCTTCGAAAAAGCGCGCTTCCAGAATCTGGTACTCGTCTATTATGAAGTCCTTCATCAGCACTGGCAGGCCGGAAACCGATGAGACTTTCGGCAAATCCGCGATGTTGCCCTTGAAATAAGATTTGTCAGAAACAAATGAAACCGCGTCGGCGTATTTTGCGTAAAGCGCCGCAATCTCTACGGGGGATGCGCCCTGCAAAAGCGTTCCCGCCGAAGGTGACGCCATCTTGATTTCCGCGACAAGGGAGATTTTCTGCTTGCCCTCGATCGCGGCCTTAAAATCCTTTTCCGCAGGATTGAGGGCTTTCTTCATGCGCTCGAACGGAAGCTTCTCCTTTTTCAGGCAAAGCTCGCGCTTTTTAGCCGAAACAATGCCTTCCAAAAAATTGACGGAAGTCATCTGTTCGACAACTCCTTTAATTGCCCCAGCTTTTTCAGCGCAGCACCCGATTCGACTGCCTGCCTTGCCACCGCAACGCCTTCCTTCACGCTTTTCACCTTTCCGTTCACGAAAATGCCGGCGCCCGCATTCAACAAGACAATGTCAAGCTTCGCTCCCTTCTCCTCGTTGCTCAGGGTTGCGAGAATTATTTTGGCATTCTCTTCAGCCGAACCGCCGGCAATGTCCTGCGCTTTCGCCTTTTTGAAGCCGAAATCCTTAGGCGAAAAAGTCTTGGTTGAAATCTTTTTGCCTGAAAGCTCGGCGACAAAAGTCTGCCCGACAGTCGAAAACTCGTCCAATCCGTCCAGGCCGTGCAATACAAGCGCGTGCTCCACTCCGACAGTTTTCAAAACATTGGCTGTCTTTTCAACCAGTTCCTTTTCGTACACGCCGACAACCATTGTCTGCGCCATTGCCGGGTTTGTGAGCGGGCCGAGCAGGTTGAAGATTGTCCTGAAACCGATTTCCTTGCGCACAGGGCCGGCAAACTTCATTGCAGGATGATGCGTCGGGGCAAACATGAACGCTATTCCGATCCTGTCAATCATTTCCGCGCACTTTTCCGCATCGAGGCCGACCTTGACGCCCAAAGCTTCCAAAACATCCGCGGAGCCGCATTTGCTTGTGAAAGAGCGGTTGCCGTGCTTTGCAACCCTGCAGCCTGCAGCGCTTGCAATGATTGCCGCGCACGTCGAAACATTGAAAGTCTTCACGGCATCGCCGCCCGTGCCCACAATGTCCAAAAGCGGTTCGGTTGTTTTGGGTTTCACCGGAACCATGAATTTGCGCATCGCCATCATTGCGGAAGCGACTTCCCCGGCACTTTCAGGTTTCATGCGCATTGCCGCGAGGAACGCGCCTATCTGGCCCGGCGTGGCTTCACCCATCATCATTTCCGAAACGCATACCTGCATTTCCGCATCGGAAAGGCTTTTGCGCTCAACCAGTTTTGAAAGGCTGTCACGGATCATCTGCCATCACGTTCTGCCATTTTAATTATGTTTTCAATAATCTTTCCGCCTTCCTGCGTTAAAATGCTTTCGGGATGGAACTGAACGCCCTCACAGAAAGTCTTCCCCGATTTTTCGTGCCGCAAAGCCATGACGACTTTCGACTCCGACAAAGCCGAAACCTGCAGGCAGGATGGCACTTTGACAGCGCAAAGGGAATGATACCTTCCCGCCGAAAAAGGATTTGTAATTCCTTCAAAAATGGTTCTGCCGTCATGCACCACGTCAGACGGCTTGCCGTGCACGGTTTCAGGCGCCCTTGCAACCTTTCCGCCGAAGGCAACAACCATTGCCTGCAGGCCAAGGCAAACGCCGAAAACCGGGATTTTTCCGGCAAACTCTTTTATGACCGCAATAGAATTGCCCGCGCGCTCCGGCGTCGAGGGGCCGGGCGAAATGACAATCAGCCGAGCCTTGAACTTTTTCGCCTCGCTTTTGATTTTTGCGATGGCGATGTTGTTGCGGAAAACCTTCACGCGGCAACCGCGTTTCGCAAACTCGTCCACAAGATTGTATGTAAAAGAATCGAAGTTGTCGATGAACAAAACGTTGATGCCCTTGCCTCGCGCGCCTTTTCCTCTTTTGCCTTTGCTCATCTTTTTTCACCTTCAACTCTTTCCAGTTCGGCAACAAACTGGTACCCGGGAATTTCTTGCACAACCCGTTCAATGTCGGCAATCATCGCCTCGCGCGAAGGATATTTTGGCGCAAGATATTCCAAAATCACGTGCGTTTTTAGGGGCCTGCCAGTAAACGGTTTCGGAAGTTGCACTCTGTGCGCATATGCAAGTTCTACTATCGCCTGTTCGGTCAGCTTTACAAGCAAACCGGCCCTTACGGCCGCCAAAAGCCTGCCGACGGTCGGAAACCCTTCGCAAAGGGCTGCCCGTTCCTCATCAGAATATATTCCGGAAACCGTTTCACGTTCCAGAAACCTCGCCAACGGCTCGCCCTTATTTTTTCTGGCAATATCAATGAAAAGCTCAAGTTTGTCGGGCGGAACATTTTCAAAAATCTTCTGCTCAACAAATTGTGGCCCGGCAAGCCCGTGCCCCGGAAGAAGATGTGCCGCTTCGCCGCTAACTTTGCGCCTTATTCCTGCTTTGCCCATTCTCAAAATGCCAGTTGCCGGCCGGCCATGGAAATCAGCCACAAGACGCAGAGCCAATTGGAAACTTTTCCTAATGCCCCTTAACGGTTTCCCATCATCAATTACCTCAAAAACATTCATTGCGCCCCTGTTCGGATAATCCGGATGACTCCCTCCGTGGCCTTCACTCAGCCCCGTGCGCAAATCCGTTTTGGCACGAGGAGACGCCCTGAAATAAGAATCGGCTATCAAATTTCTCAGCCGGCTTGTGGGTGAAACCGGTGTTCTTTGTTTGCTGCTCATTTTCCCGCCGCCTGCAAATGTTTAAATGCACTTATCGCAGAGATATTAATATGGCTGACGAAAAATTCAGGAAAGTTGCCCGCAAAGTAGTCAAAAGGAACATTGAAATTTACAAGGTTTTGGCGAGCCATTAGACTTTCACCTTTTTCTCCAAAAATTTTTTTATCGTGCCAACCCGCAGTTTTTTGAAGTCTATTTCTTCCAAAAATGCCACATCCTGCCTTTCAAACTCCAAAAATTGTCCGTTTTGGCTCAGAAAAGCATCGGTTATGGCCAGAGCGCCGCGCTTGTTTCCATCCATAAAAGGGTGCTTTGAAATTATTTCCTTTAGCAAAAAAGCCGCCTTGAAAAACAAGGCATCATTTTCGCCGTTAAACGAATTCTCGCATGAAAGCAGGATGTGCTCCAAAGTGCCGGAAATCCTGACAGCCGGTTTCGAATCCGTTGCAAGCATGACTTCCTCATAAACTGCCATAGCTTCATCAAAAGACAGGTTAATAATTGCAGTCATTTTCCCGCCGCCCCGGCTTTTTTGTTCGCGCTTTCGATTGCATTCAGGCAGGCCTGCGCCTTGCGCCCGGTTTCATCGAATTCCTTTTCCGGCACCGAATCGAAGACAATGCCTGCGCCGGCGCGCACAAACGCCTTGCCGTTTTTCAGCCTCGCGCTCCTGATGACGATTGCGGAGTCAAGCTCTCCTGATGGAGTGATATAGGCAACGCTTCCCCCGTAAAAGCCGCGCTTTGTCTTCTCATAACGGCGCAACAACTCCATTGCCTTCACCTTGGGCGCGCCTGTCAAAGTGCCCATGTTCATGCTTGCAAGATAAGCGTGCAGGCAGTCAAGCTCCGGCTTCAATGTGCCAAGAACGTTTGAAACAATGTGCTGGACGTGCGAATACTTTTCGACATGATACGGAGTTTCAACGCGCCTTGTGCCGGGAATCGAAACGCGTGCCACGTCGTTGCGCGCCAGGTCGATCAGCATCGTGTGCTCGGCCAGTTCCTTTTCATCGGAGAGGAGTTCTTTTTCAAAGGCCGCGTCCTCTGCTTCGGTTTTGCCCCGCGGCCTCGTTCCAGCAATCGGCCGGATTTCAACGGATTTTTCATACTTTCCGCCTTTGCCATTCTTTGCCTGCACGCGCAAAAACGTTTCCGGCGAGCTTCCTAGCAGGATGCCGCTTTTCGCATTCACGAAAAACATGTAAGGCGAGGGATTGAGTTTTTTGAGTTCGGAATAAATGTCCAGCGGCTCGGCGGAATAGGGAACGATGCTTGTGCGGCTGGGCACTATCTGGAAAACGTCGCCCGCCAGGATGTTTTCCCTGCACTTTTCAACGGTTTTGATGAAATCTTTTTTTGCGCAGTCGGTTGACATTTTTTGCGCATTGCCGGCGCGCGTTTTGAACCTGCGTTTTTTTGGCAGGGGCATTGCGAGCGCGGCTTCCATTTCCGCGATTTTCGCAAGGCAGCGCGTTTTTTCATTTTCCATTTCTTTTTTCGTGCCGTCAAAGAGCAGGGCATTTGCCACGAAAGTGAGAGTTTTTTTTGCATGGTTGCAGTGGAACAAATTGTCAAGGAAGAACAGTTCGTAATCCGGGTCCTTGAGCGGGTCTGCCCTGTTTTTCGGCAGGAACTCGAACTGGTCTATGAAGTCATAGGAAATCGCGCCGAACAAGCCGGCATAAGCAGGGAATGGCACGGCCAAGCCGGCTGGCTTCAATGCGAAAGCAATCTGCCGCAGAATGTCGGCGTGCGTTTTCAGCTTCAGCCTTTCCTCCTCGGAAACGCCCTGCGCTTTCGGCTTGAGCGAGCCGGAGATTTTCGTTTTAGCGAATTTGACACTGTCACAGAAGCCCAGGCGGGTGTGGAGGAATTTCAGGAACCTTTCGCCGGTCGCATTGAGGGCAAGAATCCCGAATTTCGCGCCTTTTCCGGAAACTTTCAGGCAGGGCGAAGAGGAGCCGATGCTGTGCTCGCCGTACTTTTTGACTATGTCCGCGCTTTCAAACAAAATGCAGTTTTCCTTCCTGCCGTAATCGGAGAGTTTTGCGAAAAACCCGGTTGCATCAAAACTGTTTGATGTCTGGACGGTCTTGAATGTTGGGCAGATTGAGCCTTTTTTTGCGTGCTGAAAGCTATGCAGGTTTACAGAAGAAGAATCACTCGCGAACCCAAAGTGAATCACTTGGCATAACTCTCGCAAATATTGGTTTCGGGAAAGTATTTAAAGATAACTTGCCAAAAGCCAAAGCCGCACAGCCAGGTTTCTTAACTATCGCAGAGCACGCATCCGGCAATGCCTGGAGTGGTGTTGCCATATTCTGGGAGTGGGCAGCTATAGTCGGCACAGCACGCCTGGCCGCAGTACGGGCCGGCCTGCATGCTTGTCATATAAGCCGTCAAAGGATTTGCGCAGACTCCGCTGCCCTTTGCAATGTTTTTGATCAAGCCCAAAAGCGCGGCATCATCCTTTTCAGGGGCGCAAGTGCCTGCAGGCCCTTTCGGAAAACATGAAGATGTTGTTCCGCCCGCCTGCTGATAGCAGGGCCGGCACGGGTCGTTGCAGACCACGCAAACTTCCAATATCTGCCCATCGGAACCGTCTTTGAACTCGGAATCGAAATTGGCGGGAGCGCCATTGCAGGCTTTTGCAACCGCCTCAAGCCTCTGCGTTTTAAGCAGGGCATAGTCTGTTTTTCCGTCGTCGCCGACAGGAACCTGCAATGCCAAAAGCGCGTCACAGCTTTCGCATTTGTTTCCCGGCCACGGGTTTTGCCCGGAAGGGTAACCGGAACAGCAGCCGAGAAAGATGCCGGGGCCGCCGCACTGGCCGAAAATCTGGGCTTCGTCGTGCTCGTCACTGCTCCAATAGTCGCAGCCGTGGCCGCTTCCCGCTTTTGAAATGCCGGCGCACGCGCTTTGGGCGTCCTTCTGGTTGACAAAGCCCTTGTCAATGCATGCCTGCGGCATCGCCATATTATCGCCATAGGCCGTGCACTGGCTTATGCAAGAACAGCAGTCGGATGAGCCGGTTGAACCGGTGCTGTACTTGCCCTCTGCCGAAACCGCATTCTGGCACATGCAGTCATCCCACTTGCGCACATAATTGCCGTACTCTATTCTGCCGCAAAGGTCGCCGCACTGCTCATCGGTCCAATTCTGGTTTTCGCCGCAGTTCGCCTCGGCAAAGTCGTTCATGCACTTGTCCTCGTAGACTTCGGCATAAACTTCGGTGCATTGCTGGCGGGAACCGGGCGGCCTGTCATCAGGGTCGCAGATGTGCCTGAATTCGTGTTCCAGCGTGCAAATGTCCTCCGCCTCATCTGGCCCTGGCGCGGACTTTTCCTTGGCATCGTTCAAAATATCCTCGATTTCACCGGCAGGATATGTTCCAGAGCTTATTCCCGCAGACCCGCAGGCCGAATCAAGCAGGCTGATTTCACAGGAAGCCTCATCCGCACAGGCAGTGGCGCCTTCACCGCATTCATCCGCAAGTTGGCCTTCCGGCAAACAGAAAACCGTGACCGACGGGCAATGCTCTTTGCATTCTGGCGGATAGTCCGAGGAATACTTTTCAAAAGAGGCCGCAACAGCTTTCGGACCGGATTTTTCGGATGACTGGGGCAGGTTTTTTGGCATCCTGACGGGCGGCCTTTCCCTGTCAAGAACGCTTTTTCCGGCGTTCACGCCACCAAAACTGCCGGCCGGCTGGACCGAACCGTAAATTTCCGGCAGTCCGCTTCCGGAAGGCGCGCCTCTTTGGCCGCCATAATCAGGGTCCGAACCCGTTTCCGGGCCGGCGCCAAAATCTTCCGGCGCCGCGCCGGAATCATAGCCGCCATAAAAACCGCCGCCGGCTTCCGGCATGCCCGGCTCATTTGCATAATCGAAACCTGAACCGGAAACAGCCGAATCCCCTTCGAATGAATCCTGCGCCCCGCCTGATCCGGAAAAGCAGAAAAAATCCCCGAACAGGCATGTTCCGCCAAAATCGGCTTGCGCTCCGGCAAACCGGCCCGCAAGGTTTGCCTGCCCGTTCCGGCCCAATGAAACAAGGGCAAGCACGAACGCGATGATGGCAAGCACGGCGAGCAATTTCAAGGCTACCGGGACTTGGCCCGTTTCATCAGAAGAAAACGCGGACATTCAATTACCTTGACAACCCCACCTACTAAAACCTTAACTAATATTTAAGAATTCTTGCCGCGGCAGAGAAAACATAAATATATGAAAACACACAATATAGCTTGGTTTTTCCATGCCTGAAGCCGAAGCCAGCGAAAGCGATGACGAGAAGGTCATTGAGACCTCTTTTGTCGAGGACGACAAGGACATTTTCGACGAGGTCTTGGGCGAAAGCAACGAGCGCAAGGCGGCGCGCGAGGCAAGGAAGAAAAAGACCATTGAACTGAAGGAAAAAGCCGAAAAAAAGGCGAAAAGCGCGGGCGAAGAAGGCGAAAACATAACAGAAGAAAACGCGCCGGAAACAGCGGAAAAAGGAAAAGGCGTTCCGGCCGAAAAAGCCGGGTTCGAAAACGAAACCGTTATTGAAAGCGCGGCGCCCGATGAAAAGCGCGTGAAAAGGAAAAGGCAGGCGAAACAAAAACCCGCCCAAAACGCCGCGGCAAAGGAAAGCGGGAATGGCATTGCCGGCGAAGGCAGGGCGGGAAAAGGCGCGGAAACGGATTTAGATGCGGCGGGAGTCAAGGCCAAAAAGCAGGCAGCTGACGACCTTGAAATGAACGACGAGCTTGAACAAATCGCCTTGGAGGAAGAGGACAAGCAGCAGATAAAGGACGTCATTCTGGAGAAGGCATCCATTTACGCGCAGAAGGATGAACTCCTGCCGTTCGACAAGGAAGTCGGCATCCGCGAAGCGGACATTTATTCCGACCAGCACAAGCCAAACCCGGTCGAGGCGAAAACCGAGAAAGAGAAGGAGAGAGACGAGGAAGGCGGCAGGTTCGAACTCAGCTTATTGTCTGACGAGAAAAAAAAGATTGCGTTCATCGGCAGGAAAAAGTCGTTGTTTGAAAAGTACGGCGAGGAAGCCGGCCTGTTTGTCGGAAAAGTGCAGGACTCCGAACTCAACGATTTCAATGTATTGGTGGACAGCCTCAACCCGCACGTCATTTTCGTGAACGGTGCCCGCGGATCCGGAAAGTCTTACGTTTTGGGCGTTCTCGCGGAAGAGCTGGCGCACAAAAACAAGAACGTCGGCATAATCGTGATAGACCCCATCGGCGTGTTCTGGTCGATGAGGTTCCCGAACAAGGATGAAAGGGAAATTGGCATGCTTGCAAAATGGGATCTGACACCGCAGGGTTTGGACAACCTCAAGGTATTCATTCCTGCGGGAGTCAAGGACCAGGTGCCGGGCGGAACGTTTGACGCGACGTTTTCCATGCACGCCTCATTGCTTTCAACCGACGACTGGTGCCTCACATTCGGCATTGAAAGGTTTTCGCCGAGCGGCCTGCTCATAGAAAAGGTCATTTCAAAGGTGAGAAGCGGCTACGAGCAGAAGGAAGGACCGAAAATTGCGGGAAAAAAAGGCAATTACACGCTTGACGACCTGATAAACTGCCTTGAAAACGACAAGGAACTGCATTCCTCGGACAAGGGCTACAAGCCCGATTCTATCAGGGCGCTGGTTTCAAGGTTTGACGCCGCAAAAAACTGGGGCGTTTTCTCCGATAAGGGCACACCTCTGGGCGAACTGAGCATGGAAAACCAGCTCACAATCATCGACACCTCTTTCCTTGAGGACAATGTTTCCGCGCTGGTCATAGGCATTCTTGGCAGGCGCATTCTTGCAGCGCGCAAAAAAACCACAAGGCGTGAGGCGGCTAGCAGGCACAAGACTGTTGATGCGGATGAAATGATGGAGCTTGAGATTCCGCCGACATGGCTGTTCATAGACGAGGCGCATACGCTCATTCCGAGCGGAAACGTCAAGACGCCTGCGACAACTTCGCTCATAGAATATGTGAAGCAGGGCCGCCAGCCCGGCTGCTCGCTTGTCTTCGCAACACAACAGCCGTCTGCAATCGACTCGCACGTGCTGTCACAGCTTGACATAATAATGACGCACAAGCTTGTCTTCGACGACGACATAAAATCCGTTTTCAAGAGGACTCCCACCCTGATTCCAAAAAAATTCAGGAAGCCCACGTTCATCAAAACGCTTCCCGTTGGAACCGCGCTTACCGGCGACAGGCGCGAGGAGACAAGCAGGGCGTTCGTAATGAGGGTCAGGCCGAGAATGTCACAGCACGAAGGCAGGGAAGCTGAAACCGCAGAACTGTCGAAGGACCTGGATCCGGAGAAGGCGAAAAAGCTTGCATTGGAAATGTGCCTCGCCAAAATTGAAAAGGAAGGCGTGATTGAGCTTGAAAAAATCCGCCAGATCATAAACACTGTCAACAACAAGTTCAAGGCGAACATTGAACCATCGGACATAATGGAACAGCTCGACCGCAAGGGAATAGAATTTGACTCCGAAAAGCAGACCGTGAGCGTGCCCGGCTACGAAGAGGAAATGGAGAAAAAGCTCGAAGAGGCGACAAGAAAGGCGGAGGAAATCGAAAAGAAGGTTTTGAAGGAAGAGGCGCCGAAACCTGAAACCGCAGCCGGAGTGCAGGAACCGCCGGAACTGCTCGCGTTTCCGGTGCAGGTCAATGAGGAAGCCGCGAGAAAAGCGTTCAATGCCATGCGGCAAAAAAAGTTTTTGGGATTTTTCGGAAAGGAGGAGATGCTGGAAAGCGTTTACCTCAAATTCATTCCCGTTTTCGCGTTCAAATTCAACTATTTCGGCTCCAAGGAAATTTTCAATGTCGGCGAGGCATACGTCAATTCCCTGAGCGGCGAATTCCTGCACTATGCCGGAAACGAGTTTTTGGAGTCACGCGGATTCAAGGAATTTTCGCAGCTGAACGAAAACGAGGCGATTCTCTTCAACGCTCTCAAAAAGGATAAGGCCGGCCTGGAAGCATTGATGCAGAAAACCGGCATGGACGAGGCCAGGCTCAGGAGGCTGCTGAAAAGCCTCGCGGACAAGAACATAATCAAAATTGAAACCGCGAACAATGAAACTTCCTTCAGGCTAAACGAGAGCGTTGATTTGCCCGCAAACCCGCTGCACCCCATAATGAATTCGCTGCACGGCCTGCCATTGAAACAGCAGGAATCCGTGGCAATCGAGGCCCCGCGCGTTTCAAAGGAACAGGCGGCGGAATCGTTGAAAAGGCTGTGGAGCAAGATCGTCGTCAAAAAAATCGAAACCGTTTACATGCCGGCATACGAGGGAAGGCTGAAAAGCTATGACGGAAAGAACCGCACGATTTTCCTGGACGCGATGAAAGGCAAGGAAATAATCTACTGACCGGAACAGCCGTTTGCAGGCACCTTCGCAAACGCATCGCATTCCGCCCACTTACACACGGGCGCCAGGAGAAACGGTTTAAAATACTTATTATATCAACTGATATAACAAGGATTGGTGCTTTTTGTGGCTTCGGAAACCGTTCAAATCACGCGCTATCCCCGATTGGACACGGTCTTAATGGTCGAAAAAGTCATAAAAGCGCATTCAGGCGAATTCAGGAAAAGAATGCTGTGGGAAAAACTGCCGAAAAAAATGATGTACCAGACATACTGCACCACCATCGGCTATCTTCTGGACTCGGGAAAGATTGCCCTCGACAAGGAACGAAAAATAGCCTGGATTTATAATCCGGCGCTTGCCAGAAAATACCTCGCCATGGAAAGCCTTGGCTGGGGAAACAAAAAATGAAACTTGCGTCAAAAATCAGGTTTGCGGATGAAAAAATAAAAATAGCATTCCAAGAATTGGGGCATTCGACAACTGAAGACCTTGCGCTCAGCGGATTTTTGGAAAAGGCATTTGAAAACATCCGGGAAAACGCGTTTTCAGGAATACAGGTGCCGAAAAAACAGGTTCCGAAGGAATATTTCAGGAAATACGGAATAGACAACTGCTGGAAATACAATCTGCCGAAAGGATGGCAGCTGATTTATTCAGTGGCAAGGGACGAAATAATTGTTGTAAGCATCATTTTGGAGTGGTACGACCACAAAAAATACAGCCGGAAATTCGGATACAAGACAAGATGAGGCGCGAAAAAATCAATCAAGTTTTGCCCCATCTTCAAGGTTCTTTTCCACAACTTTCCCCGGCCGGACAAAACAGCCGTTGCCGATTATGACGCCGCAGTTGACGCTGGAATTTATGCCAAGCTTCGAATTGTTGCCTATGAGGCAGCCGAGCTTGCGCCTGCCGGAATCGGTTTTTTTGCCGGCAACCGCAACGAAAATGTTCTTGTCGTCAAAGCGCAGATTCGCAATCTTTGTTCCCGCTCCGAGATTCACGTTCGCGCCAATTACGGAGTCGCCGACGTAAGAGTAATGCGGGACGTTCGAATCATGCAGTATGACAGAATTTTTTATTTCAGAGTTTGCGACATGGCAGTTGTCGCCGATTACGACAGACTTGCGCAGGTACGCGTTCGGCCCGATCACGCAGTTCCCGCCAATGAAAACATCGCCTTCGATGCGCGAGCCGGCCTTGACAACCGAGCCTTTTCCGACGGACAGCAATCCTTCCACGACAACATTCTGCTCAACCGCGCCTTCGCTTGCATTCTGAATGCCTTCACAAAGCTTTTCCGCCTCGTCGAGGAGTTTCCAGAATTCGAGTTCGGCGTTCTTTGCATTTGCGATTTCCTTTTCAACCCGCCGCAAAAACCCGCGGATTTTTTGCCCAGCCAGTTCAGCCATCCAAATCACCGGTTTTTCACGCGCCGATTTCATTTTTTATCACGTTTGCGATGCCAGCAGCGAGCGATTCGGATTTTTCCATGGAACCGCTTTCAACCAGAACCCTGGCAAGCATTTCCGTGCCCGAATAGCGCACCAAAACCTTGCCGTTGCCTGCCAAAGATTTTTCCGCTTCCGCGATTTTTTGTTTCACGCGGGGCAGGGTTTCAAAAGGCTTTTTTTCGCGGACCTTCACATTGACAAGCGCCTGCGGAAAAGGCCTGAGCACCGAAGCAAGCTCGGAAACCTTTTTGCCGGACCGTTTCATTATCGCAAGCAGCTGCAATGCCGCGACCATTGCGTCGTCCGTGGTGTTGTAATCGAAAAAGACAGTGTGGCCGTTCGGCTCGCCGCCGAAATTTGATGTTCCCCTGCGCATTTCGCCTATCACATACCTGTCGCCGACCGGCGTATGGACTGTCCTGATGCCGTGCCCGCCGAGCAGTTCCGTCAGGGCGGAGTTTGCCATGACCGTCGAGACGACGCAATTGTTTTTCAGCTTTCCCTTGTCCGAAAGGTCAAGCGCGAAAATGGCGAGCAAAGCGTTGCCGTCAACTTCCTTTCCGGTTTCGTCGCAGACCGCTATCCTGTCGGCGTCGCCGTCGAAAGCAATGCCTATGCCTGCGCCGGTTTCCTTTACTTTTTCCAGCATGCCCTGCACGTGCAGTGCACCGCAGTCTGCATTGATGTTCATGCCGTCAGGCGAATCGTTCATGACAATGACTTCCGCGCCGAGTTCCGAGAAAACCCACGGCGCAATCCTGTAAGCCGAGCCGTTCGCCACGTCAAGCACGATTTTCAGGCCGTCCAAGGGCTGGTTGTTAATGGAATTCTTTACGAATTCAATGTACCTGCCCGCGGCATCGTCAATCCTTTTCGCCCCGCCGACCAGGTTTCCGGTTATGTGCGAGGCGTCGATGTCGGAAAAAATGAGCCTTTCGATTTCAAGCTCGACTTTGTCGTCAAGCTTGAAGCCTTCCCCCGAAAAAATCTTTATGCCGTTGTCCTCGGCAGGATTGTGTGAAGCGGAAAGCATTATTCCGGCGTCGCAGTTCAGGGACTTTGCCAGGTGCGCTATCGCCGGGGTCGGAATGGGCCCGACAAGCAGGGCGTTCGCGCCCATTGAAACTATTCCTGAGACAAGCGCGTTTTCAAGCATGTAACCTGAACGCCTCGTATCCTTGCCTATGACAATGCGGTGGCTCGTTTTTCCGTTGCGTTCAAGGAAATATTTTGCGACAGCCTTGCCCACGCGCAACGCTATTTCAGGCGTCATCGGATAGGCATTGGCCTTTCCGCGGATGCCGTCGGTTTCAAACAGCCGCCTTTTCCGCGTGCCTGCGTTCATTGCAGTTTCTTCCGCCATCTCATTTCACCGTTACAGATTTTGCGAGATTGCGCGGCTTGTCCGGATCGCAATTGCGCTCCAATGCGAGATGATATGCAAGCAGTTGAATTGGGACAATCATTAAAATCGGGTTTGCCTCCGAAACTTCTGGCACTTCAATGAAATGGTCGAAAAGCGGGTTCGGCTTCGAGTCCAAGCCTATTATCATGCCGCCGCGCGACTTTATTTCCATTGCATTGCCCAGGATGAGCGGCCTTGTCTTTTCGGTTGAAAACACTATTGCCGGAACGCCCTGCTCGACCAATGCGATTGTGCCGTGCTTCAACTCCCCTCCGGCAAAGCCTTCGGCATGGATGTAGGAGACTTCCTTTATCTTGAGCGCGCCTTCAAGCGCGGAAGGGAATGCGAGGTCCCTGCCAATGACAAAATAGTCTTTCGCGTTTTTCGTTGCGGCGGCAATCCTTTTGATTTCATTTTCGTTTCCGGAAATGACTTTTTTGACTTTTGACGCGGCATCCAGAATGAGCGCCCTGCCTTCCCGTGCTTTGCCCGCAAGCGAAAACGCCAGAAGCAGAAGGATTGCAAGCTGTGAAGTGTAGCTTTTCGTCGACAGCACGCAGATTTCAGGGCCGGCATTCATCATCAGGGTTTCGTCGCCGAGCCTTGAAAGCGAAGAGCCCATGACGTTCACGATGCACAAAACCTTCGCGCCTTTTTGCTTTGCGGTTTTCACGGCGTCAATCAAATCCGCGGTTTCGCCGGACTGCGAGACCGCGACGACAAGCGCGCCCGGCCCGATGAAATCCGTGTAATTGGAAAACTCCGAGGCAAGGCAGGCATTCACGTGCTTTCCCGCAATGCCGGAAAACATGTATGACGCCGAAACGCAGGCATGGTAGCTTGTGCCGCAGCCCACAAAAAAGATGCCGAAAGCATCGCGCAGCATTCCGGTTGCCTTGTCAAGCAGTGCCTTGTCCTGCTCGATGGCAAGCCTGATTGTCTGCGGCTGCTCGCAAATTTCTTTCAGCATGAAATGCGCGAAATTGCCCTTCTTCGCCTGCTCGACGTTCCAGTCAACGGTTTCAACCTTGAACGGAACGCCTTCGCCGGTTGCAATGGAAAAAACCTCCGGCCTGTCAGAGAGCAGGGCCATTTCCCCGTCGGCAAGGTAAACCGCGTTTTTGGTGTGGCCAAGGAAAGCCGTGATGTCCGATGCCGCAAAAAGCGCGTCATCCGAAACTCCAAGAAGCAGGGGCGAGCCGTTGCGCGCGCAAACCAATGAATCGGAATCGGCGTGCATTGCAACGATTGCAAAGCTGCCTTCGAGCTGCAGCAGCGCCTTTCTCACAGCGCCGAAAAAATCATTGCCGGGTTCAGCCATGAAAGATTCAATCAGATGCGGAACGACTTCGGTGTCGGTTTCCGATGCGAAAGTGAAACCGTTGCCTGAAAGCGTTTCCCTGAGCTCCGAATAGTTCTCGATTATGCCGTTGTGCACCACGGCAATTTTGCCGTTCCTTGAAAGGTGCGGATGCGCGTTTGCCTCGCAGACTTTTCCATGCGTTGCCCAGCGAGTGTGGCCGATGCCCGTGCCTGCCCGGATCTCGGAAACGCCTTTTTCATCGGAAATCCTGCCGGCCTTCTTTTCAACGAAAAACCCGCCGGCCTGCTCCAGCGCAATTCCCCAGGAATCATAGCCCCTGTATTCCAGGCTTTTCAGGCCCGACAGTATGGCAGGCTGCGCCTCATTGAAGCCGTTCAGGCCTTTCACGCCGATGATTCCACACATTACAAACCACAAAAAACAGTTGCGAATAAGACAATTGCTTTCCGCAGGTATTTAAAACCCAACCCGAAAATCGCGGAAGCATTAAGAAAAAATTCAGAACGCAGGGGCAAGCATTTAAATAAAAATTCAACCATTATTATTAAAAAAGCTATACCATTATTAAAATGTTAAAAGTGGTGGTGTTTTTGGCGGATTTTGTCGAATTTGAAAGGAACGCGGTCCGGAGGCGAATCGCCACAAAAATTGCCCACAAGGCAAGCGAAATAAGGCCGCTTGCCAGCGATAGCGCATGGAAAATTTACTCTGAGCTGGTGAAAAAGCCGGCTTATCCTGCCGAGCTGGCGAAAAAGCTGGGCATGCCGGAGCAGAAAGCATACTATTACATCAACCAGCTGAAAAAATCCGGACTTGTGTCGGTGCAGAAGACGCAGGAAAAACAGGGCGCCCTGGCAAAATTCTTTTCCGCGGACTTCGGCGCGGTGTCAATCGTTACACCGGATGCCGGCGGGGAAAAGCAGGCCATCGAAGGCAGGGAAAAGGAAGTGCCTAAAGAGATTGCAGAATTCCTCGAACCGTTTATACATAAGGGCGTTTTTTCAGCCAAAATCATCATCGGCTCGCCCGATCCGCACGGCCCGCTCAAGGCGAGGGCAAGGGACTCCCACCTGGCAGTCGAACTGGCAGCAATCCTCGGCAGTTATGCCTCCAAAATAAAATACCCTTTCGTGCTATTGGACACAATGGTCGAGTCACTGGAAAAGCTTGACAGCAACGCAATCATTGTCGGCGGGCCGATCACAAACAAGATCTGCCAGGAAATAAACGACAGGCTGCCCGTAAAATTCGTGCAAAGCAATGGCCCATGGGGCATTGAAAGCTCGGCTTCGGAAAAAACCTACACCGAGGACGCAACAGGCATAATCGTCAAGGCGCCACACCCTTTCTTCGGCGACAAGCGCATTCTGCTCATAGCCGGAAACCGCAATGCTGGCACCAAGGCCGCGGTTGTCGCAATGGCAAAAAGCGTTGAAAAGATTGCCAAGCCAAATCTTTTCAATGAAAGGATTCACGCAAAAGTTGTCGAAGGCCTGGATTTGGACGGCGACGGGCAGATCGATGCCGCTGAAATCAAGGAATAACCTGGCTCCGTCGCACGCCTCCGAAACATTTAATGCTGAGTGCAGATGGGTATCGAGCAACGCGAGATACCCGTCATCGAACCAGCCGGACGAAACCGGCTCCGAACGCACGCTTTAAAAAAAGTTGTCGGCTAAATATCAGTCTTTTATCAGGCATATAACAGAAATTAGGGGGGATTTTGAAGTGCACAAAAGGCTTTTCATTCCGGGTCCGACGGAAGTCAGCGAGGAAATCAGGCATGAGATAGGCAGGCCCATGATCGGGCACAGGAGCAGGGAATTCGCAAGCCTGTACGCTTCAATCCAGCCGAAAATCCAGAAGGCAATGTTCACCAAGAACAGGGTCTTCATGTTCACGTCCTCCTCCACAGGCGCATTCGAAGCCTGTTCGCGCAACACGGCAAACGAAAAATGCCTGCACATGACATGCGGAAACTTCTCCGAACTGTGGCACAGGCTCAGCCTCGCAAACGGAAAGCAGGCCGACGCTTTAAGCGTGGAATGGGGCCTCGCAAACAAGGCCGAGCCATTGAAGGAAAAGCTTGAAACCGGAAAATACGAATCTGTAATGCTGGTGCACAGCGAAACATCCACCGGCGTATTGAACCCGCTTGAACAAATCGCAAAAGTGATGAAAGACTATCCTGAAACAATTTTCTGCGTCGACACTGTTTCAAGCCTGACGGCAATGCCGATTGACACAGACGCTTTCGGCATCGACATCTGCCTTGCCGGAGTGCAGAAGGCATTTGCCTTGCCGCCCGGCCTGGCAATCGCATCCGTGAGCCAGAAGGCGCTGGACAAGGCGAAAGAAGTGAAAAACAGGGGCTATTATTTTGACCTTATTGAAATGGACAAATACCACCAGAAAAACAATACGCCGAGCACGCCCGCAATACCGCAATTGTTCGGCCTGGACAAACAGCTTGACAACATGCTCGCGGAAGGCCTCGAACAGAGGTTTGCAAGGCACGAAAAGCTGAGGAACATCTGCCACTCCTGGGTCAAGGAACAGGGCTTTGAACTGTTCCCGGAAAAGGGCTTCGAGGCAATCGCATTAAGCTGCATCAAAAACACGAAAGGATACGACATCGACAAGCTGAACGAAGAGCTCGGCAAAAAAGGCTATGTGATTTCAAACGGTTACAGCAAGCTCAAGCAGCAGACTTTCAGGATAGCGCACATGGGCGACACCACGGAAGAACAACTGAAAGAACTGCTGGACACAATCGACTCGATTCTCGCCACAATGAAGGCAATAGCGTGAAAATCCGCGAAAATCGCACGGGAAAAACCGGGGGACCAAAATGGCAAAAGTTCTCGTAATGGACAACATCGCAAAAAAAGGCGTGCAAATGATAAGAGAGGCGGGCCTCGAAGCCGATGAACGGGAGGGGCTCAGCGAAGAACAGCTCGTGCAATCGGTTTCCGGATACGACGCAATGATAGTGAGAAGCGCCACGAAAGTCACGCCCGCAATCATCGCCGCAGCGCACAAGATGAAAGCGGTTTCAAGGGCCGGGGTTGGCCTCGACAATGTTGACATCCAGGCCGCGACCGCAAAAGGCATTTTCGTCTTCAACACCCCGGAAGGCAACACCGTTTCCGTTGCCGAGCACGCAATCGGTTTGATGATCGCATTGAACAGGCACATCGCAAAGGCCGACGCGAGCATGAAGCGCGGCGAATGGGAGAAGAAAGCGTTCAAGGGCAACGAGCTTCAGGGAAAAACTCTCGGCCTGATCGGCTTCGGCCGCATCGGAAGGGAAGTTGCCAAACGCGGCAACGCATTCGGAATGAAAATCGTCGTTGCGGACCCTTTCGCGAAAGAAGAGCATGTAAGGGAAGCGAACGCAAGCCTGGTGCAGTTGGACGAACTGCTGGCACAGGCGGACATGATTTCATTGCACGTTCCCCTGACAGAGCAGACAAAAGGAATGATTAACGCGGACACTATTTCAAAAATGAAGGACGGCGCAAAAATCGTGAACACTGCGCGCGGCGGGGCAATAAACGAAGCCGACCTGGTTCAAGCGCTTAAAAGCGGAAAGCTTGGCGGCGCTGCACTCGACGTTTTCGCAAAAGAACCATTGGAAAACTCGGAGCTGACGCAGTTGGGCAACGTCATTCTCACGCCGCACATCGCCTCAGCCACAAAGGAAGCGCAGGACAAGTGCGGGGTCGAAGCGGCACAGCAGATCATCCGCGCGCTCAAAGAAAACAACACTTACGGCGCGGTAAACTACCAGGCGCTCAGCGCGGGAAAACAATAGTCAAACCTTTTTATCCGGTTTCCATCCGCGCATGAGCAGGCTGTTCGAAACAACGCTTACCGAGCTGAAAGCCATTGCCGCTCCGGCTATGACCGGCGACAAAAGCCAGCCGGTGAAAGGATAGAATGCGCCTGCCGCGAGCGGAATGCCGACCGCATTGTAGCCGAAAGCCCAGAACAGATTCTGCTTTATTTTGCCGAGAGTGTATTTGCTAAGCTTTACCGCCGTCACAATGTCGCGCAAATCGCTTTTCACCAAAACTATTCCGCCGCTTTCAATCGCAACGTCGGTGCCGCTGCCAATCGCGATTCCAATGTCGGCCTGCGCCAAGGCCGGGGCATCGTTTATGCCGTCGCCGACAAAGGCAACCTTTCTTCCGTTCAACTGCAATTTCTTGACTTCCGCGGCCTTGTCCGACGGAAGCACCTGCGCCAGCACCCTTGAAATGCCTGCCTGCTTTGCAATCGCGTTTGCAGTGCGGGAATTGTCGCCGGTTATCATGACGGTTTCATAACCCATTGCCTGCAATTGCCTTACAGCCTCGGCAGCATGCTCTTTTATGGTGTCGGCAATCGCAACCATTCCCACAAGCTTTCCGTCCGACGAAACAAGGACAACGCTTTTTCCCTGCTCTTCAAGCGACTGCATCCTGCCAACCAAATCGTTTCCGATCCGGACCCCGCTTTTTTTCATCAGGACAACAGTTCCGATGAGAACATTCTTCGCCCCGACTTTTGCCTCGACGCCATGCCCCGGAATCGCCTTGAAAGATTTCGGTTCTGCAATTTTCAGCCTCGATTCCTTCGCCTTTTTCACGATTGCCTGCGCTAAATGATGCTCGGAATTCTTTTCCGCGGAAGCCGCAAGGCAAAGAAGGTCGGCTGCCTTGATTCCGACCGGAACGATTTCCGTTACCGACGCCTTTCCCATGGTGATTGTGCCGGTCTTGTCGAACACAAAGGTTTTGGCCTGATGCAGGATTTCAAGGCTCTCCGCGTTTTTTATGAGCACGCCGTTCTCGGCGCCCTTGCCGGTTCCAATCATGACCGCTGTCGGGGTTGCAAGGCCCATTGCGCAAGGACAGGAAATCACAAGCGTTGAAACAAGGATTGTGAGCGCGAAAAGAAACGGCTGGCCTGCCACGAAATACCAGTAAGCGAAGGCAAGCAATGCAAGCACTATTACTGCGTGCACAAAATAGCCTGCGACAGTGTCTGCAAGCTTCTGGATCGGCGCCTTGCTTGCCTGCGCGTCCTCCACCAAACGGATTATCTGCGCAAGCATTGTGTCCTTGCCGATTTTTGTCGCCCTGAACCTGAAAGAGCCATTGCCGTTGATTGTCCCGCCGATCACAATGTCATTTTTTCGCTTGTGCACGGGCATGCTCTCCCCTGTAATCATGCTCTCGTCAATGCTGCTTTCGCCTTCGACTATGACGCCGTCAACCGGAATCTTGCTGCCCGGCTTCACAATGACAATGTCCCCGACAACAACTTCCTTGATCGGAATTTCAACCTCTTTTCCTGCCCTGACCACGATTGCGGTTTTCGGCGCAAGCCCTACAAGGCGCTTGATTGCCTCGGAAGTCTTTCCTTTGGCAATCGCCTCAAGGTACCTGCCAAGCAATATGAACGTGAGAAGCAAAGCAGCGGTTTCAAAATACATGACTCCGCCAATGATGCGCAGGGCCACGATTGCGCTGTAAGCATAGGTTGTCCCGACGCCCAAAGCGACAAGGCTGTCCATGCCCGGCATGTTATTCAACAGCCCCCTGAAGCCCCTCACAAACATGTCCCTGTTAAGGTACATCACCGGCGTTGAAAACAGCAATTGCAATGCAGCCATGTTCTGCATTATGAACTGCGGGTACTCGAATGCCATAACAGTTTTCAGCATTTCCGGCAATGCAAGCAGGACAACCGGCACGGTCAGCAATGCCGAAAAAACGAGCCTGCGCTTCAATTCCGCGATTTCTTTATCGCGTGCGGCCTTCTCCTGGTCCACTGTTTCCTCCCCGACAAGCAGTTCCGCATCATAGCCTGCCCTTGCAATCGAAGCCTTTATTTTATCAAAGCCGGTGATGGAGGCATCGAATTCAACCATTGCCGAGGCATTCTGGAAGCTGAGGTCGAATTTTTTCACTCCAGCGGTTCCCTTGAGCGCATTCCCGACAATGCCCGCACAATGCGGCGAATCCATGCCCTTTACATGCATTGTTATCTTCGCATCGCCGGAATCCTGCCCCTGCGGCTGGACGAGTTCGTACCCTGCACTTTCCACTGCCTTTCCAAACTGTTCAATGCCCGCAATGCCCTCATCAAATTCGATCGCCGCCCTGTTTGCCGCGACGCTGACAGAGACATCCTTCACGCCTTCAACTTTTTTGAGGCGACGCTCGATTATCGTGGCGCAGGAAGCGCAATGCATGCCTTTAATGCCGACTGTGATTTTTTTCATGCCATCGCCCTCACACGAACCTCAATGGCCCCTTAACCGCAAAAAGCATTATCGCCAGCAGCACAAGATTGAACGCAATGCCGAGAACAATGAATTCCGGCAGCTTTGTGTTCGCAACCGGGGTTTCGCCTTCCTCGCGGTACAGCATGTAGCTCAGGCCGCCGAGCAAAAAAACAGAGATTCCGAAAATCAGGTAAAGCAGAACGAGCATGTTGTCGTTGAGGGTCATGATCACTGTCATCGGCCCCATCAAACCGGACATCAGGCCGGCCATGACTCCTTCCATTGCGCCCATTACGCCGCAGCATTTTCCGCTCTTCAGGCCAAGCCATGCGCCGGTCAGAATTCCGGCCACGCTGCCAAGAAACATTCCGTTTGTCGCGGCAATGATTGCGCCGACCATGAAGCCCGGAACCATGCCCATGGTCATTCCGACCATCATGCCGTTCTGGCAGGACATGATTTTACGGTAGCATTTGGCGTGAAGGTACGCGAAAACGGATGTTATTGACGCAACAATCGCCAATGCAAGGAATGGAAGGTACTTTTCGCCGTTCTCCAGGCCCTGCACAAAAAACAGGTAAGCCAGAATGTTCAGCCCAGCCAAAATAATCGCGGACGCAATGGCGTGGTTGACGAGCCTGGCTTCCTCTTCGACGTGCGGCTGGATTGACAGCACTGCCAAAATGTAGCCAACAACGTTTTTCAGGTCGCCCCTGCCCACGTCTTCCCTGCTGCCCTTTTCGGCAAAGCCGCGCTTGGCAAGCTCTTCCCTTATTCCGGCTATTTTGGATTCCTCGGAAACGATTGTGACCCTGCCTTTGCG
Organism: Candidatus Diapherotrites archaeon; assembly: GCA_016205145.1. Taxonomy (NCBI): domain Archaea; kingdom Nanobdellati; phylum Candidatus Iainarchaeota; class Candidatus Iainarchaeia; order Candidatus Iainarchaeales; family Candidatus Iainarchaeaceae; genus Candidatus Iainarchaeum; species Candidatus Iainarchaeum sp. Next base: position 461,992 of record JACQJH010000001.1, on the reverse strand, counting down.
CGAGTCGATTTCCTTGACTTCCGCGCCGGCTTTCTCGGCAACCTTTTCGATTATGCGCTCGCATGAGCCGCAGGACATTCCGCCAAGTTCAAGTTCGAATTCCATCAGTTTTCCACCTTGTAGCCTTCCTTTTCAATCGCGGCTTTCACCCTGCCGAGAATCCCGGCATCCCGGACATTCACCACAACAGTTCCCTTCCTGCTGTCCGCCTTGACGCTTTCCACGCCGCTGATTTCAGACACGGAGTCCGCGACAAGGATTTCGCATGACTTACAATGCATGCCTTTCACTTTAATCATTTTTTCCATTCTTGTCCACCCCGCAGTTTCCGTCTGCGCAACCCAAAGAATTGTAAAGAGCCAATGAAAGCAAGACTATGCTGCCAATTGCAATGAAAATCCCGGTTCCAGAAAGAAAGCCCGCGGCCGAGCCGAAGCCGAGCAGGACAATCCATGTCGGCGGGCAAACAGGGCAGGCAGTGGCAAACGTTGCCGCCAGGCCGCCGAACAGGACAGTCCCCTTTTTTGCATTTGCATTGCGTGCGTGGGCATGCAACAGGACCGTCAGGTTCAGGCCCATCAGGATTGCAATGACGATTGTCAAAGCGATTCCAAGCGGTTCAGCCAAAGGATTGAACGCAAAACCCACCGGCGAAATTATTGCCGAGCTGACTGCCAGCAAAGGCAAAAGCACGGCAAACGCCGCAAGAAATATTGCGAGCTGACTGCGCTCCGACAACACCAAGGCCAAAGCTTCAAGCCTGCTCATGCCAAAACCTTCAATGTTCCGGGTTTGAACATTCTCATACCGCAATTGTATTCAAAGCTGCCTTCCTGTTGCGGCGTGAAGTCGACAACCGCTTCTTCGCCGTTCTTGGAAAGCGCATTGACGTTCAGGCCGTATAGCACCAGATACCTTCCGCAGCCCGCGCCAGGGTCAGCGGAAAAATGCAGTCTGACCGGCACGCCTTTCTTTACCGTGACCTCGCTTTTGTCATAGGTTCCGCTTGAAAGCGCCCTGATGTAAATGTCCTGTGCCTGGCCGTTCCCTCCGGCAACAATACCCTGATTATTTACCGATGCCGATCTGGCGGGCGCTGCATTAGCGCCAAACCAAAACAGAACCATTCCGCCGAACACGACCAGGGCGCCTAACACAAGCAACAGGAAAACACGCTGGACTTTAACCTCATTCATCTGACCACCACTTTAGAGCCTTCACCCATAAAATTCATAAAAAAGACCGGATGCAAAAAAACACAACTATGCAAATATTCCTGCTGAAACCATAAATAGGCATTGCTGAAACCTTTTGTTCCGGGCCGGCATACAACCCGCAGGACATTCAACCCCAAATCCTCAATCACCGCTTTTGAAATTGCCCGAAGACTTTAATGCCAAGGAACAGAACTGCGAGACCAAGCGCCACCACAAACAAGACCTGCGTAAGCAGGCCAAGGCCGCCGGTTGACGCATTATAGCCCATCATTCCAGGATAATTTGCGGTTCCGCCGCCGTATCCCATAAGCCCATAAGTGGAATAGGCATTGCCAGAACCCATCATCCCGCCATAGTTGCCGTACATCATGCCACCCATCATCCCATAGCCGCCCATTACGCCATAATACGGGCTGTTTGCGTTCAACCCAGAACCTAAGCCTGCACAGTAGAACCTGTAAGCCATGGCAATGTGCGCCCGTTTCAGGCTATCCGAGCCCTCGCCGCCCATCATCGATTCCACATATTCGTGGGCTTCGCCGGGATGGATCTGCTCCATCACATAATCGCCGATCAGTTCAAGCTGTTCGCTGCTCAGGCTGCCGCAGGACGCATTCCTGTCGATCAGCGCCTTCGCCTGCGCAAAATCATCCGAACCCTGCGCCATTGCAACAGGCAACGCGATTAAACCCGCCAATACAACCAATGCCAGCAAACCCGATTTTTCCACCATTGCAAACCACCCCAAAAAAAATTGTTGCCAGCCCAAATGACGCTCAGAAAAATGATGCCCAGAAAACAGATATATCAAATTTAGATATATAAATATTTAAACGTTTTCCCAGATAAATCCGCCTGACCGCAATGAAAGAAATCAGGATCACAAACATGGCCAAATTCTATTGCATGCTTCTTCTGTGCGACGGCCCCAGGCACGGCTACGAGCTCATAAAGGAGATAAGCGAAAGGCTCGAAAGCAGGGTTTCACCCGGCCAGATCTACCCTTTCCTCGCAAAACTTGAAAAGGCAAAATACATCCGGGTCAAATCAGAGGGCGCGAGGGAAAAAAAGGTTTACGCTCTGACGCCGGAAGGCAAGGCGTTCTGCAAGTCGATGCTGCACAGGTTCGGCGGCCTCATAGACCTTGCCGTGGAACCGAAGCTTTCGCAGTGCGCGCACTGCGCCTGCATGGTCTATGAAGGCGGCCACACGGAAAAAATAAACGGAAAAACCCTGAAATTCTGCTGCAGGCACTGCGCGCGGACTTTCAAGGGCGGCGGCGCGCACTGACCGGAAGCCTTTGCCGGTTGCCTGATTGGCCTAACGAACCAGTTTTTTCCAGAAAAAATGCTCGTAAAGGCCCGCCCACGCCATTCCAAAGGAAAGCGCGAACAGCAGCTCCTCAAAAGGGACGCCGAAAACAAGAATGCCGCTGATGGCCGAAAAATTCCACGCGTTCGGCACAAAATCCGGGAATGCCACGCTCAAAAACAGGAAGAAAAAGAAATAGATGAGCAAAAATACTGTTCCTCCGGTTAAGACCGGTTTCTTCAAATCCGGCCTGCACACGACAGTCGCCATTGCGCCGGCAAACAGCGCAATTATTGAAACATATATCGGGTTCAGGCCGGAAAAAAGGTACAGGGGCACGAAAACGATTGCGGGAGAGGCGAGCGCGATTTTGTGGAACCTGTGCCGTTTAGAACGCATTTCATTCATGGACATTTCACTGTGCCTCGATTTCACCAGGATTTCGTAGATGACCGCCGCTATTCCCCCGGCGGCAAAGCAGAAGACTATGCTTTCAATGTCAAAGCCCGTTGTGGCGGCAAGGTTGAACAGCGAAGGCGGAGTCCAGTATTCGGGCACAAAAAGCGGTTCCGTCAGACCCAAAGGCGCGGTGAAAAGGCTGACCAAAAGCATTTCCCTGCGCAAAGCGGGCCTGAAAAGCCATATGGCCAGCCACAACAACAGCAGGGCGGCCGAGCCGAAAAGCCAGGGGTTCAAAGGAAACGCCATTCCAAGCACCGCAACAGATTGTATGTAAATGCAAGCAGATTAATTAATTTTCATGCCGTGCCGGCCTGCGGCGCCATTGCATCCCCCGCATTTCAGCGCGCCATAAATAAGCCAACCCAAAATCGCAATCGACACGACTCCAAACAGCGGCCTCAACGGCTCCACGAACGCCATTATCGTCGCGCCGCCGAGCAAAGCCACGAGAAGAGCATTGCAAATCGGGCAGCTGAACGCAAGAAAGCCCAGCGCGCCCCCGCCGATTTCTTTTGCGCCGAGGCCGCGCCCCGACCTGAAATACAGTTTCAGCGAAATCAATGCCGCAAGCATTATCGAGGTTGAGGCGAGAAAAAAATAGTCCAACCATGCCGCGGCAACCATCCTCTTGTAGTGAATGAATGGGTTGGGCACGAGGGCCGTGGGCGTTCCCATGATTATGAAAAGCAGAATTGAAAGCCCCGCCCCAACCAACAGGAATTTTATTTTTTTGTCCACTTGCCACCATTTTCGCATTTTATGCCACGGAATGAATCCGCAACGCAGTTATTAAAACCGGTTCCGGGCAGCCGCTCATATTACGTTTACCGTCGTGTGCATTCCGCTTTCCATGTGTTCCGGGACATGGCAGTGCAGCATCCATTTTCCGGGATTCGAGACATCCACAAGAATGTCCGCCGTGGAACCCGACGGGACCAGAACCGTGTCCTTCCACGCCAGGTTTTCGCTTTCCACCCCGTCACTGCTTATGGCCAGGAACCTTTGGCCGTGCAAATGGATCGGGTGCTGCATGGGGTGCGCGGAATCCGGGTCGTTGAAAATCCTCAACTTGATTTTGTCGCCTTTTTTCCACTCATAGCTTATGCCCTCGTTCTTTTTCCCGGTTTTCACGTCAATGAACTGCCATTCCATTATCCTGCTGTTCATGGCCAGGTTCATTTGCGGCATTTCGTCCTCCCACTCGATGCCGCCGGTTCCCTGAGCCATCGCCATGCTGCCATGACTCATGCCCATCAGGTCCACGCCGATTCTTATTTCATGGTCCGCGGGCTTGTCAAAATACCGCCTCATGCCGGAAATGCTGTCAGCAACCCGGGAATTTTCCATTGTTTCAAAAAACTCCTTGGAATAATCCTCTTCCGCCTGCCGGCCCGACACGGCTATTTTGCCGAGAACCGTTTTTCCTTCAGGCGTCGAATTGAGGATGTTGTATGTTCCCTCCCCGTCAAACAGCACTTCCACAACGTACCTTTCCGACGGCGCCACCACAACCGAGTCCGCGAAAAATTCTTTTTCATACTTTCCGCTGTCCGCGCCGACAACCTTCAACTTCAATCCCCCGAAAACCAAGTTGAATGTCCTTGCGTTCGCGGCATTCGTGACGAAAAACCTCACAGTTTCGCCTTTCAGCGCGGCCATTTCAAATTTGTCACTGCCGTTGACCAGCATCACGTTCCCGAACCTTCCCATCAGGGAATGCGTCGCAAAATCGGCGGAGAACGCGGCAATGCCATTGCCTTCCATCAGAATGTCGTCAAGCGCAAGCGTCATTTCGCGGTTGACCTTGTTGTAAGAGCCTTCATCGGACGGCTCGACGATGATGTTGCCGTAAAGCCCGAGCTCCTGCTGGTAGTCCTCTCTCATGTGCGGATGATACCAGTATATGCCCTCGTCCGGAAACTCCAGCGGGTAGACAAACTTTTCCCCGGGCTTGACCGGCTTTTGCGTCACGCCCGGAACGCCGTCAAAATCGTTTTTTACTCTCACGCCGTGCCAGTGCACAGTCGTTTCGGAGTCAAGGCCGTTTATGAATTCCACTTCCAGAGAGCTTCCCTGTTTCACTCTTATCGTGGGTCCCGGAATCTGGCCGTTGTATGCAAGCATCCTGACTTCCGTGCCGGCAACGGTTTTTTTGACGGCCGACGCTGACAGGGTTATTTTTCCGCCGTCTTTCGCATCATAAACCGCGGTTCCGCCTGCCGCGGAAAGCCCGGCAACTGAATCAGAGTAACCGGCGTTTGCACCCGCACCGCCATTTGCGGCGGCTTCCTGACCGGCGAATTTTTCGCACCCCGGCATTTGCGGCATGGACTTGCAGTGCTCCATCATGGCCCTGTCGCCGGCGGACAATTCACCGGAAGGGAATGCCGCGCCCGTTTGCCCGGCCGCGCTTCCGGCCGGCCGCGTCTCTGAACGCATTCCGGAATTTCCGGATGTGCCAATGTAAAACGCCGCCCCAAACACGATTACGGCCACCAAAGCCAAGCCAATGACAGTCCTGCCATCAAATCCCGCCATGATTAATCCCGCCCTCCTGCGTTTTTAATGGATGCGCAGCGGCATTTATATTAGTTTTTCCAAATCAGGCTAAATACACCCGGCGGATTCAGATTCCGAAAACCGTCCAGCCGGGATGCATTGCTTTTTGCATTGCAATGTATGCGACTGCGAGCACGAGAAGCCAGAAGGCGTTTTCCAGCCAGCCGCGGTGCTTTCCTAAGTCTAATGGCATGACTGCCCCTCTTTTTTCGCGCCAATAGCCGCCATTGCAATGTGCGAGCCGATGCACAAAGCGAGGGCCAGGGCATAAACCCAGAAACCCGTGTAACCCAAAAGCTGCAACGCGATTATCAGCAGCACCGGCAAGAGGCAGCAGATTGCCATCTGCGCGAGATGGTTGCGCTTTGCGCTTTCGATTATTTTTGCAATCACGTTTTCATCCCTCCCATCAGGATTCCCTTTTTTCGTTTCCCCGGCCATGCTTCTCTTTGAAGGCAATGAACGCCAGGCCGGCCAAAATCAGCGCAACCGCGCCCGCCAATGCAACCGGCGGTGCCCACGAAAAATACTTCGAGGCAAAATCCGCCACTCCTGCAAGCATCACGTTCGTGGAAACCTGGAAGCCGGAATTTTGTGCAAGCTGCCCGGTCATGAAAAAGTAAATCGTCAGCAAGCCCATTCCGATGAACATCAACGCTGCAACCATTTCGGATGCAAGCAGGCTGATTTTTTCTCCGCCGAAGCCGTATTCGACGGTCCTGTTGAGCAGCCGGATTTTTTCAAGGGCATCCGACTTGTCAAGCGCGAAGGCAATTACGAACAACGGAATCGTCATGCCAAGCACGTAAGCCAGCGAGTAGACTCCGCCCCAGAAAACCGAACCCGGCATTATCGAAAGCGCCAGCACTCCGGCAAGCACGGGCGCACAGCAAAGCGTCGCTATGCCGGAGAACACGCCGAGCGCGAAAACCGAAACCGCACCAGTAACTTTTGGAGACGGGCGCGGTGCAAATGGCATTGAAAAGTGCTTTCCCAAAAGCATCGAGGCGCCAAGCACTATGAGGAAAACGCTTCCGCCGACGAAAATGACGTCGTGAAACTGCCTGAACGCTTCGCCGAGCGCCGCGAAGCCGAGGCCGAGCGGCAGGAAAACCGCGAGCAGGCCCAGGAAGAAAACGAAAGTCATGAGGAAAACCGTGCGCATCTGCCTGAAAACCGAGCCGAGGTAGGCGGGCAAGAGCACGGTAATGCAGCACGGCGCGAACAATGCCGCGACTCCCGCCACAAAAGCGGTTATTATTGACGCGCCTAAAAGCAGTTCGCCCACGCCACCACCAAAAACAATCCAGCCGTCAAACCAGCTTTGCTATTTCAGCGGCAAGCAGGTCGTTCCTCACGCCCATCTGCGGGTCGTCGAAAATGAACTTTATTTTGCCGTCCTTTCCGATGATATAATATGTGTGCCCCGGCATCATGCCGCCATGCATCGAAGACGGCATGTTCAGCGCCCCGTAACTTGACGAAACAACCTTTGAAGTGTCGAAGAGCAGGCCCGACTGCGAAAAGCCGGGCACGTGAGCCGTGATTTTCTCCCAGTCCGAAGTGTTGTCAACCACCACGGAGAAAGACGCCACGTTTTCGTTGTTAAGCCTTTCATCCGTTGCCAGAGCCTTTATCTGGTTCCAGCACGAAGGATAGCACATTCCGCCCTCGTTGAAAAAAAGTATGACAGCCCTGCCCTTGAAATCGCTCAGCTTCACGCTGTTTCCGGCAATGTCCTTCAACTCAAAACCCGGCGCCACAGCACCGACAGTATTGCCCGTCGCGGTTGCGGACACCTGTCCAGTCGAGCCGGGGCGAAGGAAAAACAGCAGTCCTGCTACAACAGCCAAGGCCAAAACCACAGTCAATGCGGTTTTTCCAAAACCCAGCTTTTTGCCGCCGGCACTGGTTTTGAATTCCGCTTGCTGGCCAGCCGAACCAGACTTATGGGAACCGGACTTGTGCCCTTCCCCGCAACAACCCTGCATTTCCGTCTCCTCCGCAAAAACATTGCCTGAATCAGGCTCTGATGCAAACAATGCGGCTGAAACCATAGATAACCGTTGTTGAAACCATGTGGAAAAAGCGGAACAGCCCCTGAGCGCCAAAAAAAAGCCAAACAATCAAAAGTGCGGCCAGTCAGTGTTTTGCTGAAACAGGGCACTTCTTGTCGGAGTAGTCGCAGATGACGCAACAGGATTTTTTTGCCGCGATGATTTTATGGCATGCCACGCATTCGTGAAAGGCAAGGCACCTGCCGGTTGGAACCGCTATTTCCGATTTTGCGCCGCATTCCGGGCAGGTGAACAACGCGGTTTGTTTCACTTTATTCATGTCACAACGCCTATTCAAAACGAATTTCTATCACGTCGCCGTCCTTTGGCACAAAATTCTGGAACTCAGTGTTTGCGGAACCGTTGACCTTCATTGAAACCTTTCCCGCCTTGCCCGTGTTTTCGCAGGTGTCGCCGTTCCTTTTGCCCCAGATTCCGGTTGAAGAAAACTTTATGCCGATGCCGTCAAAAAACCTTTCCAGGGTTATCTGCTCCGGCCCGGAAACGCTGCCTTCGATGTGGATGAGCCTGTCCTCATGCGTGTGCAGCAAAGGATTTGTTTCAGGCGGCGTCGGAATCAACTTTTCCCCGCCGCACAAAAAAATGCGGGGCGTGGCGTGCCAGTGCACGTTCACCAACGGAAAGGAAATGCCGCGCGTGTCCAGTTTGGGCCTGTTGGCATTTGCCTGCAACGCAAAAAAGGCGATTGCCGCGACAACCGCGATTGCAAGGATTGCCATGCCCGCGTTTTTCAGGAAATTTTCCTTCCGCTTTTTTTCGCCAAGGGTCCTTTCGCTTTCAAGCCGTTCCGTTTTTTTCAGCTGTTTCCTTTCGTGTTTTGTCAGGCCCATGCGCATTCCCCCGAACTGCTAGCAGACTCCGCAGATGCTTTTCGAATTCCAGTAAATGCTCAACATGAGGACCGCGATTCCCAATGCCCACACTTCAAAGCCCCTGAAAGGCAGCAGCGCAAACAATCCCGCGAAACCGAAAAATGCCACAAGCGAAAGCGTGCAGGCCGTGCAGCCCGCGGCAAACAGCCCGAAAAACCCGCCCAGAATGCCGCTCGCGCCCGCCTTTTTGTCCAAGCCCGAATGCCTGATGCGATAGGCGAAAAGCGAAACGTTCACGCCGATTAGCAATGACACGACGGCGAAGGAAAAAAAAGTTTCAGTCGTGTTGTTTAGCAGGCTTCCCTGCGCTAATCCGGAAAGGACCGTGATTTTGTTTGACAGCGGAAAGTTTCCAAGCACGAAACCCGAAAGCAGGCGCCAGTTGACAAGAAAGTTTACACCCAAAAAAAGAGCCATGGCAAGAAAAATGGCAAGAAGCGAATATTTGGGCCGGGAAAACACAATGCGGAAAGCTCTGGAAAGATGCGCGGTTTTCGCGTTCATGGAATCAAAAAAATCCAATTGCACCAGCCCGCAAAAAAATGAAAAGAAAGAAAGTGGGGTATTTGGGTTTCAGCCCAAATACCCGTCTACGACCGCCTTGAATGTCGCGAAAGGCTGCGCCCCAACGACAATCTGGCCCTTGCCGTCCGTCGGTCCGATGACAAAGCTCGGCGTGCCGTTTATGCCGATGGAAAAGCCTTCGGTGTAGCTTGCCTTCACATCGCTTGCATACTTGCTGCTGTCAACGCACGAATTGAACTTTGTTGCGTCGATTCCGGAAATCTTCGCGACGGCATCCTTGACGTCCTGCGCAGAAAACTGCACGGTTCCCCCGCTGGGATCCTTTGCCTGCTGCATGTCAAAGATTGCGTCATGCGCTTCCCAGAACTTTCCCTGCTCCGCGCCGCACCTTGCCGCGTTCGCGGCCATTGAAGCCGAAGGATGGAAGTCCAAAGGCAGATCCTTGAAAACAAGCTTTGCCTTGCCGGTCTTCACGTAATTGTCTATCAGCTGCTGGTGCGTTTCAGTGTAATGGCGCCTGCAGAACGGGCACTGGAAATCGGAATATTCCACGATTGTAACCGGCGCATTGTCCTCGCCCATGACTCCGGCTGCATTGCCTGAAACCGTTTTCAGCGAAATTTCGGGCGCCGCCGGCTCAGGAGAAGGCGCAGCCTGCGCGGGCGAAGGAACGTTTTGCTCTTGGGTTCCTGTTCCGCCTGCATTTGCCGGCGCAAGCGCCAGGCCTGAAAGCTTTGAAATTTCAGTTGTAATGGAATTGCCCACCATCAGGACAGATGCCGATAAAATCAGCGCCGAAATAAATATGCTTGCCGCGAGAACCAAGCTGTTTGGAATCTGCGCAGAAGATTTTGCGTCCATTTCCCCAAGTTTTGTCATCAAACTCCCCCTTTCCAAAAATTATTTTAAAGTTTTTAACAGATATTTTTGCAGAAACATTATTAAGGCAAACACAATTATTAAGGCAAGCGCAGCCCACGCCGCCGGAATAAAACTCCGGCCGGCCAATAAAAACTTTTACCCAAATCGCCAATCCGAAAAAAACCGTTCACTGCGGGCGGATTTTCGGCGGCTTTTTCAAAAAATCCTCCAGCAGCAAAACAAGCTCTTCGATGTCCTGCAATGAAGCGATGCCGAAAACAGTGTGCATGTTCCTTACCGGAACGCCGACAACGGTTGCAGGAACGCCCTCGCGTGAAAGAGAAATGCTCAACGCATCGGTAGTGCCGCCGCTCATCACCGCAAGCTGCAATGATGCCTTCCTCCGCTTTGCTATTGCGATAAGCGCGTCATTGATGGACTTGCTTGCAATCATGTCCGAATCCTTGACTATGAGCACAGGGCCATTGCCCAGAATCTTTGTCGGCCGGTCTTCAAGCACGTCATTCGAATTCGTCACGTCAACCGCTATGCCGATGTCGGGGTCGACCGAGAACGCGCTTGTCCTGCTGCCATACAACCCAACCTCTTCCTGCACAGTGAAAACAAAATCTATTTCTTCCGGCGTTTTCCTCAGGCGCCTTGCAAGCTCGATGAGCACAAAACAGCCGACCCGGTCGTCCAGGGCCTTGCCGCAGACAAGCCTGCCGCCTGCAAGAAAAACATTGTCCTGCACAAGGGAAACCGTGCTTCCAACGGTTACGCCGGCGCGCTTCACTGCAGCCAGGTCGAGGCCGGTGTCGACAAACATGTTTTTCAGCTCCGAATCGGAATTGTCCGATTCAACCCAGTTGGAAATCGCCTTGGTTGAAATCACGCCAGGCAACAGGCCTTTGCCGGATTGCACGAGGACGCGCTGGCCAAGAAGGGTTTTCGAAGCCATTGAACCAATTTCGGAAAGGAACAGGCTGCCGGTATGGTCGATGCTCTTCACCATCAAGCCGATCTCATCCATGTGCGCGGCAAGCATTATCTTCGGCTTCCTGCCTTTCTGCGTCGCGACAAGGTTGCCGAGCCTGTCGACCTTGATCGAATCGACGTGCGGCCGGATCTTTTTGATTATGAAATCGCGCACGCTTTTCTCGCTGCCCGAAACCCCGAAAAGGTTCATCAGTTCAAGAAGCAACTCCAAATCGGCCTTTGCCCCGGATTTCGGCTTGGCTCGATTCGTTACCTTGGCGGGCATATACGATCACCAAAAAAGCTGGCAAAAAAAGAAACGGTTGCAGCCTATAAAAGCTTTTCTGGCAACTCGTTCCGGCGGAGCGGCAAAAAATTGTCGGTTTTAAAAAATCTAACTTTCACCTTTTTATCGTCTGCTTCAGCAAAAAAAACAATGCAGGCGCGCCTGTGGTGTAATGGTAGCATCTGACCTTCCCACGCCGGTTTCGTCCGGCGGGTTCGAAACCAAGGCGTATTGCTTTTGCAATACGCCGAGTAAACCCCAGCAAAAATTCCTGCTGTAAAGGACGACATTCCGTGCGGAACAAGGTCATGACCCGGGTTCGAATCCCGGCGGGCGCAAAACCCGTTGCGCAAGCAACGGGTTGTTCCGTGAGTTTTGATAAAACTTTTCCCAAAAGTTTTCCAGGCTGGCAAATAACTATTTTTTTGCCGCTGCCAAGGCACCTGCTTTCTGCAGTTCCTCGAGCTTTTGGTACGGCCCGAACAACAGGATTTGCGGAAAGGAAATTCTGATGCGGATTGTGGCAAAATAGAGGTTGACTGTGTTGTATTCGAGCGAATGGTTTTCCTGCAAGAGCATGAGCAGGTTCGGCAGTGACTGGTCTTCGAGCACTATGTTTTTGCCCTGCACTTTCGGCTGGAAGGCCTGCTTCACTGTTTCAAAAAAGGATTCGTTGAGGCATTCCACAGTGAAAGTGTTGCCTTCGGTCTGCGATGGAACCGATTTTATGAGTTCGAGGGCCTGAGAAGCCCATTCGAACTGCCTTGCGTCGTAGAAGTTGAGTTCCTGCAATGCAGTTATCTGGTTTTTGAGGACGCCGTCAAGATAGGAGAACTGCTTTATGCGCCGGTCAAGGCCTTCGCTCAGCTCGTTGAGGTCGGACAAATAGAAGTCCGTGCTGCCCTTTGCGGCTTTCAGCAGGTCGGAGTCGGCCTTCGCCCTTGCAATGAGAGTTGAAAGCTGGCTGACAATTTCGTCGATGTGGTTGAGGCTGTCCTTCTGCTTTATGGAAGTGTTGAGCTTGAGCAACAGCTTGTTTTTCATTTCCGAGTGGATTAGTGTGTTTCCCTTGTCCGTGACAAAAATCGCGTTATCCTTTTTCTGGATAAGACCGACAGCTGAAAGGTCCTTCAAGGCGCGGCTCAATGCGGCGCGCGCGGAATTCATGCTCGCATAGTTCTGGGAAAGCTTGTTGAGCAGTGAGACCTGGTCGATGCCGTTATGCTGCTTGATGATTAACAAAATCGAATTATGCGCGGCCATGTTAAGCTATTAGGCTGAGGCGGTATAAAAAACCAGCGGCAACTTGACCAGAGAAAGGGAAAAAAAACTTCAAGAAGCCCCCAACATATACATAAATGCATTGCCGCTCTACCGCCCACCCTGCGAAAAAAAGCCAAAGCAAAGCAGTTATAGTAAAATAACCCATAAATTGTAATAGTGGCTTTATGAAAAACGTAATTCGGACCAAAAAATCCGCCATCGAAAAATCGTTGGCTGGAAGCTTGGCAAGGAAAAAATCCTATTCGAAAGCAGAATTGCTGAACGGCCTCAGGGATGAAGAATAGCATTTAAAAAAGCCGGAAGCCCTTAAGTCAGCTCGACTTTTTTCATGCGCTTGGGCACGACATGGTAGTGCTTTGAGCCGCAGACAGAGCATTCGGCGACAAAGGTGGGCTTCTTGTTCTGCTTCTTGACAACGGCCGTAAACTGGTATTTTCCCTTGTAGCCCTTTTTCTTCTGGATGTTTTTCCTCTGGCCTTCGGACATGGCCCTTGCCTTGCCCGACTTGAAAATCTTGAGCTTATGCTCGGTGTGCTGGTTGCACTTCCTGCAGTAAGTCCTTATGACCTTTGGAATGTTCATGAAAAATGCCTTAAAAAAATGCTTTTTTTGCGAAGATTTTTTGCCAGGAGAAGGCAAAAAACAGTTACAAAATATGGCAGTGGATGGTTTAAAACTCTATTGGTGGCTTCCGGAACCGGGCGAAAAGACATTAAAGATAATTCCCATTCAACTACTAAAACACCAAAACAAAAAAAAGCATTTCAAGGCGATTGTGTGGAATTGAAACCAGCGCATTTTTTGTGGCCGGTTTGCGTGGCGCTCGCGGCCCTTGCATTGGCGGGATGCGTGCAGACGCAAAGCTCTGAGCCATACCACGTCCACGCCGACTTCAAGGTTTTCATTGACGGGGCGCAGGTCGACTTCAACAGGGCGCAGTTCATGAGCACCGGCGCAATGCCGCTTTCACCCATTGCGCACCTCCACGACTTCAACCCGAACGTCATTCATTTCCACGGCCCGGATGCAACACTCGCGGATTTTTTCACGGGCATCGGAATGGGCTTCAACGAAAACTGCTTCAATGACGGCCTTGCCGAACACTGCAATGGCAACGGCGGAAAGCTGCGGATGTTCGTGAACGGCGTTCCGAACAGCGGATTCGGAAGCTATAAGCCAAAGGATTTGGACAGGATTCTCATAAGCTTCGGCGAAAACCCGCCAAGCCGGGAAATGCTGGACAGCGTTTCAAATGAGTCCTGCATTTATTCGGAAAAATGCCCGGCCCCGGAAGGATTCATTGTGCCGGACGAGTCCTGCGCCGGCCAGGAAGTCTGCGCTCCGGCATAACCATGCCGGGCTTCGCACCGGCAAACAGCAAACAGCAAGGCAAACCAATAAACTTAATATATTCAAACCGACCATTATCTTGTGAAAACCGATGTTCAAGTCCTTAGCCAAACCAATCGCATTGGTGGCTTCAAAGCCATTGCTGGTTTTTCCTGCGCTTGCCGTGGCGCTCGCCAATTTCGTTTCATTGTCCCTGACCGGGCCGGCGATCGGCGACCTTGTTTTCGGCGTTCTCGCGCAAAACGCCGCGCCTGAAACCGGCCTGTTGCAGCAGCCGTTCCATTTCATTTCAATTTACGGCTACAATCTCGGAATTCTGGGCATACAGCTCGCGTTTTCATTTGTTCTGGCATTCTGGTTAACCGCATTCTACGCGCATTTCGCAAAAAACCTTGAAGGCGGGCAGGAGTCCTCCTCCGCGTTCGTGTATGCCAACAAAAGCATCGGAAAGGGACTGGCCATCGCGGTTTTTTTCGCGTCGGTCGCCGCAATAGGCTTTTTTGCGTACTGGCTCGTGCAGTTTGTTTCGGCGCAGTCAGCTTTTTTCGGCGGAATCGCAGTCATAGTGCTTCTCCTTGCCGCGGCGTACATTGCAATAAAGCTTTCAATGCTCCTGACAATCATTGCAGCCGATGATTTGAGCCTCAAGGAGGGCCTGAAAAAAACCTGGGAGTTCTCAGGAAAGCATCTTTTAGGAATAATCGTTTTGCTGCTCGCGGCGGGCGCGTTCTCGGCACTGCTTTCAAACATTGGCGCTTTCATTGCGACGCAGTATTTCAGCCGGAATGAAATCCTTTCAGCCGCGGCCGAAACCGTTTTTGCGCTGGCCGCAACGGCATATTATTTTCTTGTCCTGCCGGTTTATTACATCCGGAAAGAGCATGGCGGTTTCGAGTGAAAAGGGAATGCTGCGGGTGTCCTGAATGATAAAACTGTCCCATATGAGGCTCAAGAACTTCAAGTCGTTCAGGAAAGCCGAAATGCCGATTGCCGACGGATTCACGGTCATTGCCGGCAGCAATGGCAGCGGAAAAAGCAACCTGCTTGACGCGCTCATGTTCGGCTTCGGCATAACCTCGCTTAAAATGCTGCGCGCAAGCCGGCTCACTGACCTGGTCAACTATTCGTCGAACGAAGGCTATGCGAAATGCGACATAGTGTTAAGGGAAAAGGAGAATGACAAAAAGTTTGAAATCAGCAGGATGGTCGACAAGCAGGGAAAAAGCGTTTACAGGCTTGACAGCGAAAAAAAGACTCTCAACGAAATTTCCTCTCTGCTGGGCGAGCTGGGCATAAAGCCGGCCGGCCACAACATCGTCGTGCAGGGCGACATAACCAGGATAATGGAAATGTCCTCGCAGCAGAGGCGCGAAATAATCGACGAGGTCGCGGGCTTAAGCGAATTCGATGAAAAAAAAGAGGAAGCCCTGAAAGAGCTTGAAAAAGTCGACTCGCGCATAAAAGAAGCGGGGATTGTCCTCAAGGAAAGGGAAAAATACCTGGAAGAGCTTGACGCCGAAAGGAAGGCGGCAATGGAATTCGGCAGCCTTGAAAGCGAAAAAAAGCAGGCCAAGGCTACAATCATTTTCGGCGAACTTGAAAGGGTTTTGAAGGCTAAAACCGAGAACGACGCGAAAATCCTCAGGGCGCGTTCTGAGAAATCGGAAATCGAGGCGAAAATCTCGGAACTCGCGCAGGAACTCTCCGGCCTGGCAGCAGAGGAAAAGGCGCTTGAAGAAGCACTGCTGAAGGCGAGCGAAAAAACGTATTCGGAAATCGGGGTAAAGCTCGAGGAAAAAAAGGCGAAAAAAGGCGTTTTGGAGGAAAAAGTGAGGGGCAAATCGCAGGCAATGCAGCGCAACGAAAGCGAGATTGAAAGGCTTGAAAAAAAGGCCTCCGCACTGCTGGAAGAACGCAGGACGCTGGAAGAGGAAACGCAAAAAATCGAGTCGGCTCTGCCGAAACTCAGGCAGCAGGCCGCCGAACTCAAAAACGAGAAGGCCGCATTAGACAAAAAAATTTCTGAAAAGGAATCCTCGAGAAAACAGCTTGAAAGGGAAAAAAAGGAAATCGATGCAAGGCTCGCGGAAGGGCTTGAAAACCTGCACAAATGCGAAATCGATCTGGAAAGGGAAAAAAAGTGGCTTGAAAGCGTGCGGGAAAAGCTTGAAGCCGAAAAGGCGCGCGCCGAGGGCGCGGAAAAAAAAGCCGGGCACAAACGCGCGTTCAAGGCAAGGCTTTCGGACATTTTGAGGCAGACCCCCGACCCGGAGGAAGCGCTTGAAAGCAATTTTGCCGGCCAGAAAAAATCGATTGAAAAATTGAAACAGCTTGAAGCCGCGGCAAGGCAGGCGGAAAAAGCGGTTCTCGAACTCAAAAAGGACATTTCAAGCTGCCCGGTCTGCGAAAAGCCGCTTGAACTGGAGCGCAAAAAAATTCTCTTGGAAAAAAGGCTTTCCGAAAAAAAGCTGGCCGAACAGGAAATGGAAAAGGAAAAAGCCTTGCTCGAACAGGCCGAAAAGTCAAGGCAGCGGCTCAGACAGGTTTTGGACGAGGTTGCAGGGCACAGGGAAAAAGTTTTCGGCCTCGAAGAGCTTGAAGCCGAACTGTCGGCCGCGACTAAAAACATTGAAGCGCTCAATTCAACGCTCTCTGGAAAAAGCCTCGCCGAAAAAGAGGCAAGAATGCACGGGCATGCAAGAAACCTTGACGGGCACAGGAAGGCAATGCACCAAAAGCAGGCTGAAATCGACGCGTTTTTTTCAGAGACAAGCTATTCCAAAGCCGGGGAGCTTGCATCAAGAATAGCCCAGCTTGAAAGGCAGGTAAGCCTTGACGAGCAGAAACAGTCAGGCATCCAAAACGAAAGGCTTGCCAGGCTCGACTCGGAAAGGAAAGGCGTCCTTGAGGAAATTTCCGCAAAACGCTCTGAAAATTCTTCAGCCGAAGAACAGGTTTCAGCGGAAGGTAAAAGCATCGGCATTCTGCAATCCGAAATCTCGGACCTGCAGGACAGCCTGAAAAAGGCGCAGAAGGAAAGCGAGGGCATGGCGGAAAAAAGGAAACGCGTTTCCGAAAAAGCCGGGTCATTTGCCGAGCGCATTGAAACGCACAGGCAGAGGATAAAAAAAACCGAGCAGGTTGAAAACCAGGTCATCATTGAAAACAGCAGGCTTGAAGTAAGGGAAAACGACCTCAAAGAGGAATCCAAACTGTTCGAGGGAACAAAGCCGCTTGAAAGGTTCGACCTGGAAGAGCTCAAGAGAAGGGTTCCCGAAATAGAAAAGCGCATCCAAAAGCTCGGCGCAATAAACATGCGCGCCGTCGCCTCGTTCGAGGAACTCAAAAAAGAGGTTTCCGACATAACCGAAAAATCCGGAAAACTCGAACAGGAAAGGCTCGCGGTATTGGACATGATAGGCAAAATCGAGGTCAAAAGGACAAACGTTTTCATGGACTGCTTCAGCGCAATCAACAAGAACTTCAACAGGCTGTTCTACTCGTTTTTCAGCGGCGCAGGCAACCTCTCTTTAAGCAACCCGGAAAACCCGCTTGAAGCCGGCCTCATAATCCAGGCAAAGCACAAGGAAGCATTGCAGAACATTGATTCCATGAGCGGCGGGGAAAAAAGCCTTACAGCGCTCGCATTCCTGTTCGCAATCCAGCTGTACGAGCCCGCGCCATTCTATGTTTTCGACGAGGCCGATGCCGCGCTTGACGCCGAAAATTCCATCAAACTTGGCAGAATGATAAAGGAGATTAGCAAGACGTCGCAGTTTTTGGCAATCACACACAATGAGCAGCTCATAAAGCAGGCCGACCAGATAATCGGCGTAGCGTTGAACAAGGAAAAAAGCTCGGTCATAGGCATAAGGCTCAAGCAGGGCACTATAACGGAAGCGGCCGACACGCAGGACAAGGAAAACGAAAACGGCGGCGAAAGCGATTCAGGCAAAGGCGGAAAAGAATTTCACATAAAAGAGGCAGCCGAAGCATTCTGATTTTGCGGCAACAAAAAAAAATTATTTCCGCTTTTTATTTTTGCGCTTGGCTGCTTGGTTTTTGGATGCCACTGCCTTTTTTGTATTCTGCGGCCAGCGCTTTTTGGACGGCTTGCCGGCCGCGACAGAATCGAGGCTTGAGGACAGCTCGGCAATCCTGGCGCTTTTCTGTTTCAGGTTCCTTTCAAAGTCAGGCCTGACGACAAAGCCTTTCCTGTAATCGGCGCGCAACGAATGCACTGAGCCCTGCAAAGCGGAAAGCTCGGCGCGGATGTTTTCCAGTTCAACAGTGCGCCTTGATTCGGCCAGGAGCGCCTGCCCGGATGCAAGGATTTCGCGCTCGAATTTGAGGTGCATTTCCCAGTAATCCGGCTTGGAAATCTTTCCGGCCAAAAGCCGTTTGTCCAATTCCAACTGCATGCCTTTGAGCGCGTCAATGCGTTTTCTGTTGGCGGCGGCAGAGTCATGCAGCCGGGCGAAGGGGAAAAGCGCCGCCAACAGGATGGCAAGAATGAGCACGACCAGAATGACAAGCAAGGGCATCAGAAAGCCTGAAACATTAAGGCCGAATGGCAGAAACGGCTGCAATGGCTTTGAAGCAGGCGAAGCTGACGGCTCCGGAACAAACGCCGATTCCGAGAGGCCTGCATAATAACTGTCGGCTTCAACAGTGAGGCCGTAAAGGTTGTCCGCCAGGTAAACCAATGACAGGCCGGACTTCGCGTTATCAGACGCCTTGATCAGCTGGCCCTGCTGCCGGTAAAATTTGGCGGCGTCAAGATAGTATTTTGCGTGGTCGAAATAAAGCCTGGGCCAGGCAACGGAAACATTGCCGTCCAGCATCCTTTTTTCCAGCCGGCCGATTTTTTCGTCAAGCATTGGCAGCAACTCGTCCAGGCTTTTGCCCTCGGAATCATTGAAAGCGTCGACAAACGCGATTGCGGTTTTCGCGTCAAACAGCCCTGCAATGTACCAGCCGGAAGATTTTTCCAGGACAACGGTGTCATGCCTGCGCTGGATGTCCTCAAGCTCGCTGTCCGGCAATGAGGACATCTTTTTTTCCAGTTCCGCCAGGGCAGAGTCGAGGTCCTTCGAAAAACGGTCATCCAGCTTGACACGGTGATTTTCCTTGTCAGTCTTGGAATACAGGTCATCGGCAACGTTATACCATGCAACCGCAAACTCCAGATCGTTTATTTTCTGGAATGCCGCGGCATACTGGTCACTGCCTTCCCCGACAGTGACAACAATCGTTTCCGGGTTCAAAAGGTTCCGGACATTGTTTTCCGCGTAAGCGAGGCGCTGCATTGCGGAAACCTGCCATTCAACGCTGGAAACCGAAATCGACTGCCCGAGCTTGCGCTTAAGAGCCGCGATTTTTTCATTCAAATCCGAGACCTTCGACGAAAAAACCGTGGAATTGCCCGACAAAATGCCGGGATTCGCGGCCACGTCGTAAACAAGGGACGCGTTTATCTGCGCCAAAAACGCGAAATTCGCGGAACTGTAAAAATAGTTCTGTTCGAAGGAAATCTTGGCGCGGTCAACAAGCGTCTTGGAGGAATTCAGCGTTGAAAGCAGGACATCCAAAATGGCCGGGTCGGAAATCGTGGTGCCCGACAGCGCGGTCTGGGCCTCGCCGACCATGCGTTCGGCTTCCTTGATATAATCGGCGTTTATCTCCTTCATGAAAACAAGGTTATCGTTCGGCGGAAGGGCAATGGGCACGAATTCAGGCAAAGCCGGGGCGGAAGCGCCCGACGGAAGGTCCGCGGGATTTATGAATGCAAACTTCAATGCATCGTCGATGTTGGCCACTTCCACAACCTTCATGCCCCACTCTTTTTCCGCATACTCCGTCAGGTCAATGGACTTCACGCCGTCAGGCAGCTTCACAATCTGCTGGGCCTCGCCCTGCGGCACCATGAAAAGCTTTATGCCAATCTGCGAGGCCTTGCGCGACTTTTCAAAGACCCCGCCGACCGGACCGATGCTGCCATCCGAATTGATCGTGCCGGTGAGGCCGACAAAAGCCGGCACCTTCTTGTCCTGCAGAGAGGAAATCACAAGCAAAGCCATTGCCGCGCCCGCGGACGGGCCTTCCACAAGAGAAGCCGAACTGTTGATGTCAAACTTGTAGTCAAAACCGCCAACGTTCTTGTAATAGTTTTTCGCCAGCTCTACGGCAATCCTTTCCGTTGTCTGCGTTGAAGTGCCGACAAGCGTGCGCACCGAACTCCAGACCATGCCGTTGCCCGGCTCGATGCGCAGAATAAGGTCTGCATCAATCGCCTTGCCGTCGTCCATGACCGCAAAAATGTTCATGGAAGAATCTGGAATTACGGCAAAAGCGCCCGCAAACAACGACAGCAGAAAAAATGCGAGCAAAATTCTTGAAAAAAATTTTTGCATGAGAAGAATAAGGCTTGAACGGGTTTAAAATCTTTTTCCAAAAAGCCGGTTTCGTCCGGCTCGCCGTCACGTCCGGCGGGTACGAACCAAGGCTTATTGCTTCGCAATAAGCCGAGTAAGCATTGCGTGTTTCAGGGGTTTGCAAGGGGTGCAACCCCTGCGTTTTATCCGGCTGGTTCGACGGCAGGCACACCGCTACGCGCTGTACCCATCTGCTTTTCTCTCCCAATTAATAAAAAAAGCACGGCAAGGCAACTTGCCGATGGTTAGGCAGAATGGAAGAAGAAAAAATGAAAAGTGGAAGGTTTCAGCCGAACAATCCGGCAAGGCCTTCCGCAGCCTCTTCGATGGACTTCTGCTCTTCCTTCTTCTCTTCCTTCTTGTGTGCGCTTGCAGCATCCGCCGGCGCAGCCGCCTGTGCGGGGGCCGCAACAGCAACAGCCGCCTTGGAAATCGCTTCGTCTATGTTGACTTCCTTGAGCGACGCAACCAAAGCCTTGACCCTTGAAGAGTCGGCTTCGACGTGCGCTGCCTTCAGGACGCCTGCAACAGAGTCCTCAGAGATTTCCTTTTTAGCCGAATGCAAAAGCATTGCAGCATAGACGTACTCCATAATTTCACCTCAAACATGTTTCAATTTTTTTCTCATTTAAAGAAAAATAATTCAGGCCGAAACTCAGGCCTTGCTCCCGTCCGCACTCCTTGGTTCTGCAACGCCTTCTTCCGCCTTGCCCGCTTCCTGCAAAGCAGCCTCTTCGGGCACCAAAGCCGCAAGGGCTTTCGCCTGCCTGTCGGCCTTTGCCAGGAGCAGGTCAACTGTCGCAGAATTCATGATGTTTGCTTCCAATGAAACCGCTTTAGAGTCATTGAAGGCCTTCTGCACAAGCAGTTCGGTTGTCGCCTTGGTCGGATAAGCGGCGTTGACCGCAAGGTTGAACGCCTTCCTGTGCGCATCAACAAAGTTTGCGAAAACCTTTTCGGTGTCAATGTCCAAAACCTTTGCGGTGAAAACCTCGCCGTTTTCAAGCACTGCCGCAATGTTCAAGCCAACCCTGATGGGCTTGATGTCAAGCTTTGCGAGAACGCTTGAAACCGCCTTTGAAACAGGCTCGCCTTTCCTGGTGACAACCTTGTCTTCAGGCAAAAAGATTGTTGCGCCCTGCGGCCTGGGATTCAGGCCAGCCGCTTTCAGGTCGCTCAAAGCCGGACCCGGCGGCAGGCCGGTGTCGCCTGCCGGAATGACAATGTCTTCGGGCGCGAGCAGGCCGGGCTTTGCGCCGATCCTGCCCTTGTTCTTTTTGACAAAAGCGAACAATTCAAACGGGTTCATCTGCGTGAAAATAACCGCAACCGAGTTGTTGGTGTGCGCGTCAAGCTTTGACCCGATTTTTGATTCGGAGAGGGCACGCCTGATAACCTTTGTCTTTGAAACCTTGACAACCGCCTTTCCGTGAAGCTTTTTCCTCAGAATCTGGAACAGGCTGGCCGGAAAATTCGCCAAATCAGCTATGGCTATGACGGGATACTGGCCCGCGAGCTTCCTGATTTCCTCGACTTCCTTTTTCTTCCAGGACGAAACGTGGCGGGTCATTCAACCTCACCGACCTTCACCGGAGCGCCCATAGTGGGCTTGAATATGACCGACTTGATGCTCTGCGTTTTCCTCGGCACGGCATTGACAACGGCATTGTAAAGCGCGACCGCATTGTCGGCCAAATCGTTGTCGGACATGTTTTCCTTGCCGATGACTGCCTGCACGCATGCAAGGGTTTTGCCCTTCTTGTTCGACACCTTTGTGGCGGCGCTTGAAGACTTGACTATTTCCAGGACCTGATGAACATTTAGCGGGACCGGCCTCGGCATTTTTCCCTTGGGCGCCAGAACCTGACCGCAAAACTTTCCGACAGTCAAAGCGACTGGTCCCTCTGCAAGCAAAAGGTCGAATTCTTCGGCGAGCGCGGCAACATCCTTCTTTGAAAGCTTTTCAATCTCGTTTTCCATTATGATGCGGTCGACCTTGCCCTTCAATTCGAAGGCAAAGGTCTTGTCCCTGATAAAAATAAGCGACTTGCCCGAACCCATGCCGGTGGCGTGCGGCAGTTCGACGCGCAGGTCAATCTGGTGCTCGTTCTTTTTCATGTTAAGGTTCTTGAAAATGACGACCATTTCAACGGTCTGCACGAACTTGCGCTGCTTAGAGGCATCGCGCATTGCCTTGAGTGCTTGAACAACTGCACCTTGCTTCATTCAAATCTAACCTCCCATGCGCAGAGCGACATGGTATAACGGTTGAACAATCAGAGACTGCCCAACGCAATCAAATAATACCAAATCATTTCAATGAAAAGTATTTAAACCAAACCCCCGGCCAAAACCGCCAAAAAAAACCGGCAAACAAACGCAGAAATATATTCGCCGAAGCACTAAAAATACTGCATGGCAAGAAGAGGCGGAAATGGGCGAAACAGCGGGCGCAAGCAGGGGCCGGGCGGAAGCCAAAGAACCGGCGGAGGCAGGAAAAAACCCACGCAACCATCGCCACAGCCGCAGCCAGCGCCGCAAGCACAACCAGCACCGGCAGAAACCGTGATGGGCCTCCGCGAAAGAATGGCCGCAGCATGGCACAGGGCAGGCCAAACGGCAAGAGAGGAAACACGGCCCGACCTTTCAATGCGGCGCGTGCGCGAAATGCCACAAAGCGAAAAAACCGGCCGAACCCGCCGCGGCGTGATAGCCGGAATGCTCGCAACAGCAGGGGCAATATTTCTTAGACCGAAAATACCTTTTTTGGCTGATGCCGAGCGCAGGGCGGACGTGTCAATGCTTTTCGGCCCGCACATCCGGGCACACGATGCCCGGCCCATAATCGACAAAATCCGCACGGCAAGGGCGGAAGGCAGGCCGTACCACGTTTTTCTTATGGAATCCCCCTACCTCAAGAAAGCCGACATGCAAAGGTTTATCGCCGATATGAATGCGGAAACCGCCAACATCAGATCGGCCCTTGAAACGCTTCGAAACAGGGGCCTGCCAGAAAAGGAGGCGGAAGACTACGTCAGGAACCATTACAGGTCGTCCCCCGATTTTTCCAATTTTGGGGAATTCGCATCCGAGCTGTTGCTGGAATTGGCACGCGAGGGCATAAGAATAATGCCGGTCGAATATTACGATGCAACGGATCTTGAACGCATTTCGCGGGCTGAAGAGGAATCGAATGCGATTTTGCAGGGCCTGAAGAAACGCCTGCAAGCCGGAGAGAGCCTTGCCGGCCTGCAAAAAGCATTTGAAAAGGAATTTTACATTTCCCGCGAAAGCGACGCCATAAGGGAAAACAGGATAAGGGAAAACCTGCAGGGCGGCGTGTTCGGGGAAGCAAAACGCTTTTTTCCGGAACTCGAAAACGAGCCCCAGATTAGGGCCATAGGCTATCTGGGATTGGGGCACAGGCAAATTTCAATGGATTTCGACAATGCCGACAGGCGCGTGCGGTACGGCGAAGATTCAGCCCCGGATAATCTAAGCGTCAAACGCTATGCCGCACGCCTGGGCCTGGGCGGCATAAAAACAAGGAAAAGCCTTGAACAATATTCTAGAAGGCTCGTGCTCGGCGACTTTTTTGACAACTTTTCCGAAATTGCCCAGGGATACGGGCCAAAAGGCACGGAAATCGCGCAAAGGGGCTTCAACCGGGCAATAAGAATGGGGCAAGCCGAATTCAATGAACTCAGCAGGCGCACGCAAAGCTTAAACGGCCTGGAACAAAAAGTCCGCGGAGTAATAAGCTATCTAATAGGGGAAAACATGGATGAGGCAATAAAAAGGCTTTCAGCCGAACACTGAATCTAAATTGCCCGCGTCGAATTCCCTCTGCACGTCCTTGGCTTTCTTGCCGTCAATCGAAACGCCCATGGAATTGCACGTTCCAATGACCTCGCGCGCCGCGGATTTCATGGAATAGGATGTCAGGCCGTCAAGCTTCATTTCCGCTATTTTTTTGACCTGGTCCATTGTCAGATTTCCGACGTTTTCAAGCTTTGGGTTGGCGGCTCCCTTCTGCAGGCTGATTTCCTTTTTGACCAGCGCGCTCATAGGCGGGCTTCCGACCTCGATTTCAAAGCTTTTCGTGGAAGAATCGACTATTACCTTGACCGGAACCTTCATGCCGGCATAGGCCTTTGTCTTCTCGTTGATCTGGCTGACAACCTCGCCGATGTTAACTCCAAGAGGCCCCAAAGCCGGGCCCAACGGAGCGGACGCTGTCGCTTTTCCGCCTTCAACCAAAACACCTATTTCCGGCATAAAACAAACCACCCTCAAAAAACGTTAAAAACCAAATGCCATGCTCCGCACGCCAATCCGGCAATGCTTATTCCTTGATTATGCGGATGTTCTCCGCTTTTGTAGTAATCGGCATCTTGACGACGCCTTCAAGCAGTTCAACCGTGACCTCTTCCTTTGTCTCGTTGACCCTCAAAACAACCGCCTTTTCGCCTTTCAGCGGCCCGGAAACAAGCTCGACCTTCATGCCCGCGGTTATGGCCTGCATAAGCGGCTTTGCTTCAAGCAACGAGGAAAGCTCCTCGATGTTGACGGCGCCCTTGACTATGCCCGAACCCTTGATGTGCGGAGTTCCCGTTATTCCGCGCCTGACAGTGACTTCGTTGTCGGCCTCAATCAGGATATAGCCTTTCAGGCCCGGAATGACGCTGATGGAATAAATGTTCAACTCCTCTTTGTGGATTTTGCTGCTCAAAATGTCGACGACAAGGCTTTCCTGCCCGACTGTTGTCCTAACCGGAAAAATCACCCAATCACCACAAAACCAATCAAAAAACACTGCCGGCGAAACCGCCTAAAACCGTTTTCTACAATTATCAATAAGGAACAAATACTAACAACAACCCAGCAAACGCTTAAAAAGCTTTTTTTTGCTGTTGCAAAAAAAACCTTGGAAAAATGGCGAAACGCAAAAAGCTTTTTTTTGCCCTTGCAAAAAAAACCTTGGAAAAAAAGCGAAACGCAAAAAGCTTTTTTTGCCTTCACAAAAAAAACCAAGAATGGGGGGAGGGTCAGGAGTTCCCTACGCCGTCACGCCCGGCGGGTGCGACTTGTGGTGTCTCCGCTTTGCTTCGACACCACGCATTATTGCTTACTCGGCCTATTGCAATGCAATAGGCTTTAGTTTCGGACCCGGCGGACGAAACCGCCGCCCTCCGCGGTTCGGAGTCACTTGCCGAGACCTGAAAGCGTGAAAATCAGCAGGACAATGAAGCCGATTATGCCTATGACTATTATGCCCAGGGCCGTTACCTTCGCCATGACCGAGAATTCCTGCGCGTCAGGCTTCTTCGAAATCATGAAAACCCTGCGCGCGTCGGAAACAAACTTTTTGACCTTGTCAATCATGAAAACACCCGCTCAAACCACAAACACAATCAAAAGAAAAAAATAAAAGCTGGCGCCTTGCCTGCAAAAGCCCAAAACGCCAACAAAATCTTATGTAAATTCGATTCCCAAATCCAGTTCGCCTTTTTCGGACATTCCGCCGTCAAGGTATGGAAAGCGCCCGCCGGCAATGACTACCATTGCCTGGATTTTGCCTTTCGGAACCTCGTCGTCGACCATTGCGCCCCAGATTATGTGCGCTTTCGGGGAAATGCGCGTTGAAACCGTTTCAACGACCATTTCGGCTTCGCGCAGGGTCATGTCGCTTCCGCCTATGACATTGATGAGCGCGCGGTTCGCGTCACTGATGTCAACGTCCAAAAGCGGGGAAGTCAATGCATTCTCGACTGCTTCCAGTGCCCTTGTTTCGGATGCGTCCGAGGACTTGCTTTCACCCAAGCCGATCATTGCCGCGCCGCCCTTTGAAAGGATTGTGCGCAGGTCCGCAAAGTCGAGGTTTATGAGGCCGGGCTTTGTGACCATTTCGGTTATGCCTTTGACGGCATTGGTGAGGACTTCGTCCGCTACCTTGAATGCCGCGTTGACCGGCAAATCCGGCGCGATTTCAAGTATCTTGTCGTTCGGAATGACAATGACGGTGTCCGCGCTCCTCCGCAGGTTTCCTATGCCAAGCATGGCATTTTCGCTGCGCTTCCGCCCTTCAACGGTGAAAGGCAAAGTCACAACGCCAATTGTCAGCGCCTTCATTTCCTTTGCGATTTCCGCTACAACAGGCGCGGAGCCCGTGCCGGTTCCTCCACCCATTCCGCAGGTTATGAAAATCAGGTCGCTGCCCTTCAGCGCGTCTTTCAGTTCGCCGAGGCTTTCTTTTGCCGCGGCTTCGCCCACGCTCGGATCGGAGCCGGCGCCCAAACCGCGCGTCAGCTGTTTTCCGATCAGGATTTTCTTGTCGGTGCTCACCTTCAACAGGTCCTGCGCGTCGGTGTTGACGGCAAGAGTCGAGCCTCCGACAATGCCGACTTCGAACATTCTCTGCAGAGTGTTGCAGCCCGCTCCACCGCAGCCCACGACAACGATTTTCGCCTGCGAAGATTTCAGCAGCTTTTCGATGCTTTCGTCGTCCTTCGAAGCCTGCTTCGGCCTGCCCTGTTTCTGCAGCTCTTCGGCTTTTGCCCTCTTAATCGCCTTTCTCAAAAGATCTTCCATCCAATCCCCTTCCCCTAAGCAAAGAAAAAAATTATTAACAAGAAACCTGTTGATTCTACTGTTATTAACTGCCCGATAAATGTTTTTAAAAAGAATTCTCTTGGAAAAACCGGAAAAAGTGAACCCATGGCCGACAAAAACGTGCTGCGCATTGCCGAAGACATACGCGGACTCCGCATCCAGGGCGCGTCAAAGATCCTGAAAGCCGCAATAAGCGCGATATCCGGCTGGGCCGGAAGAAGCGATGCTAAAAGCATTGGGCAGTTCAGGAAGCAGCTCAAGGAAAACATTGTCGCTTTGGCCAAGGCAAGGCCCACAGAACCCGGCCTGAGGAATGCGCTGAAAATAATTCTCACGCACTCCGCAGGAGAAGAAGACGTTGAAAAGGCGAAACTGCTTGTTGCAGAGGAATGCGCGAAGGCAAAGGACCGGGCAGAAGATGCAAGGCGCGGGATTGCAAGAATCGGCGCGGAAATGATGGAAAAAGATTCTGTTGTCTTCACGCACTGCCATTCCAACACTATCGAGGCAATGCTGGAAAAGGCCTGGAGGGACAAGAAAATCAGCGAAGTCATCTGCACCGAGACACGGCCGCGCTATCAGGGCAGGATAACAGCGGAAAACCTCTCGCGCTTCGGCATTCCCGTAACAATGATTGTCGACTCGGCCTCAGCAACGTTCATCAAAAAGGCGGACTACTTTTTTTCCGGCGCGGACTCGGTTACGGCGGACGGAAGCGCGATAAACAAGATTGGAACGCGCGCAATCTCGCTTGCCGCAAAAAAAGCGGATGTTCCGCACTATGTTGTGACGTCATCCTACAAGTTTGACGCGGAAACCCTCACGCACGACACAGAAATAGAGGAAAGGGACCCGGATGAAGTGTGGGCTGAAAGGCCTAAAAGCCTGAAAATAGCTAATCCTGCCTTCGACGTGACCGAAGCCGAGCTTGTGGCGGGCATAATTTACGAAAACGGAATCCTTGCACCGCACCTTTTCGCGGTCCAAATGTTCAGGGAAATGGGCATGGAAAAAAGAAAAACGATTTCGCTGTTAAGCCTGCTCAAGAACAAAAAATGACTTTCAGGTTGGCTAAAGCGCTCTTTTTTGTTTTGCCTTGGCTTACAACGCCAAGTTCAGGACAATAAGCAACAAACCAGCCGGCATCTTTTTTTATAACAGCGGAAAAATTCATGAGCATGGGTTCGCCAAAAATATCTGACAAACGTACTCATACTTCAACTTTCAACAGCAATGACATTATCGCCTGCCTTATCGGAACGCCGTTTGCGGTCTGCTCGAAATAAACCGCGAACTGCGTCGAATCCACGTCCAAAGAAATTTCGCCGACGCGCGGCAGGGGATGCATGACTTTCAGGGAAGGCTTTGCCTTCGACAAAGCGTCCTTGCTTACGACGTAAAAGCCCTTGACCTTTTCAAACTCTTCCTTTGAAGGAAACCTTTCGCCCTGCACGCGCGTGACGTACAAAACATCCAGTTCCGGAAGGAAATCTTTCAGCTTTTCGCCTTCGGAAAACTTTTTGCCTGCGCCCACGACAAACTGCTTTTCCGCTTCAGGCATTTTCAGGGATTCGTGCGAAATCCAGTACTGCCTGCAGTCAAAGTGCGTGAGGGCGCGGGAAAGGCTGTGCACGGTTCTCCCGTATTTGAGGTCGCCGAGCATGCCTATGTTCAGGCCGTCGATTTTTCCGTGCGCCTTTTTAATCGTGTAAAGGTCCAAAAGCGTCTGCGTTGGATGCTGGTTCGGGCCGTCACCGCCGTTTATGACTGGAACGGTTGCAACTTTTGCCGCGCGGTCCGCCGAACCGGCTTCGGGATGGCGCATTGCAATGATGTCGCAGTAATTGCTTACAACGCGGATCGTGTCTTCGAGGGTTTCGCCTTTTTTCGTGCTTGAAACGCTCGCATCCGCAAAGCCCAAAACCTTTCCTCCGGAGCGGAGCATCGCGCTTTCAAACGACAGGCGCGTGCGCGTGGATGGCTCGAAAAAAAGCGTTCCCAAAATCTTGTCGGGCAGAATCCTCGCCTGTTCAGCGCGCGGCAGTTTTTCGATTTTTTCGGCCCGCTGCAGAATGGTTTCAATGTCCTTGCGCGACAGGTCTGCGATGGAAACAAGGTGCCTGTGGTTCAAATCCAACCCAAAATAGTGTGTGCGCGAGAGAATTTAAAAGTATCTGGAATGGAAAAGCAAATCGCATTCATTGATCGTTCAAGAATTTTACATACAGCACTCTTTGCCCTTCCCCAGTTTGAAAATATTCCCTTACAAATGTCCATCTGGCATGCTCATATGACCTGCGCGCCCCAAGGTTATCGCTTGCTGTGTGAGCCCAAAGGACATCAAAACCCTGTTCTCGCCCAATCCGTTCCGCCTCGACAAGCATTTGCGTGCCTATTCCGCGGCCGCGATGTTCTGACGGGATATCCCTGCGGATTTCCAGCGACTTCATGCCCTCGAACCTGCCACCACTAAGGGACACAAGCGTGTTGTCAACTCCGAACCCGTGCCGCAAATCCATTGAACCGTGGGAACCATAAGGAGTTGCCCTTGCAATATGGATTATATCCTCTTCAGCGGCGGATGCGCCAGGATTCCGAGGCAAACGCCTGAGATGCTCGCCGGCTGTGACCCGCTTCAGATAAATGCCGCCGCCCAAATGCTTGTCAGGGTGAAGAATAAATTCGGGCAAATGGCTGCGGCCGCCATGAATTTCAGGCATGACAGATAAAAGTTGTCGGAATTATTAAATACTTCATTGCCAATCCAGTTAGCCTTAAATACCTTTGTCGGCTTAAATTATTGCGGGTTGAATTGAACGCTTTTGCAACCTGTTCTGATTCTTTTTTTGAACTTTTTGGTGTTTCCTGCGTGGTGAGAAGCCATGCTTGAAACCGAGCTTTGCAGAGTCAAACTCCGAAACCCGACGGTTTTGGCGTCCGGCATTCTCGACGTCAGCGCGGACCTGATGAAAAGATGCGTCGAGAACGGATGCGCGACCGTTACGACAAAATCCATTGGCGGAGAGGAGAGGACCGGCTGGGCGAATCCAACGGTCATAGAGCTTGAATCCGGCCTGCTGAATGCCATCGGCCTTTCCTGCCCCGGCTACAAGAGCATGGAGCACGAATGGGAAAAGCTGGGCAAAATTGACGCGCCGGTCATTGCAAGCGTTTTCGGGGCAAGCGTGGAAGAGTTTGTCGAAGTTTCGCGGTTTTTGGCTGGAAAAAAGCCTGACTTTCTTGAACTGAACATTTCGTGCCCGAACACGAAAGAGCATGGAATGATTTTCGGCGTCAAATGCGAATCCGCGGCGGAAGTCGTTTCAGCGGTCAAAAACGTTTCCGGAAAGATTCCGGTTTTTGCAAAAGTGACTCCGCAGGCGCACAATGTCGCGGAAATCGCAAAGGCGTGCGAGGACGCGGGCGCGGACGGCATAACTGCAATAAACACTGCGCTCGGAATGGCAATCGACATCGACGCGCGCAAACCGGTTCTTTACAACAAGGTCGGCGGGATTTCAGGCCCGGCTCTCAAGCCGATTGCAATCAGGTGCATTTACCAGATTTACGAGAAAGTGGACATTCCGATCATCGCGTCCGGCGGAATTTCAAACGGCAGGGATGCGATCGAGGCAATGATGGCCGGGGCAAGCGCGACAAGCATCGGCTCGGCAATCTATTACAGGGGAATCGGCGTTTTCCGGAAGGTCTGCGATGAAATGCAGGCGTGGATGAATGAAAACGAAGTGAAAAGCGTGAAAGAACTGGTCGGGGCTGGCCACAAATGAAAAAACGTGAAAAAAAACCGCAAATAAAAAAATCAGCCGGCGAAAGCACCGAAAAAATCACGGGCAGCAGCTGCATTTCTCGGCCGAAAATGGCAAGGCTCGTGAAAATAAAAAAAGAGTGCCCGGAAATCACGACATACTTTTTCGATTATCCTTGCGGCGTTAAACCCGGCCAGTTTGTCATGCTCTGGCTGCCGGGCCTCGACGAAAAACCTTTTGCAGTCGCCTACGCCGGCGGAAAGCAAATCGGGTTGGGCGTTTTGCGCAAAGGGCAGTTCACGGTTGAGCTTGAAAAATTGAAAGCCGGGCAGAAGCTTGGCCTGCGCGGCCCATATGGCAACGGTTTCAGCACGGATGGGGTGAAGAGCGCTGCAATCATCGGCGGCGGAAGCGGAATGGCTGCAATGCCCTTGCTTGCAAAGGAATTGAAGGAAAAGGGCGCAAAGGTTTTTTTCGTGCAGGGCGCGCGCAGCAGGGAAAGGATTTGGATGCAGGGCCTGGCCGAAAAATACAGTTCGAAGGCATTCGTGGCGACGGAAGACGGAAGCCTTGGACATAAGGGCTACGCAACAGATGTGCTCGAACTGATTCTTTCAAAGGAAAAAATCGGCACGGTTTTCGCATGCGGGCCGGAAGCCATGCTTGTCAGGGTTTTCGAAATCTGTGAAAAACGGAAAGTGAACTGCCAGCTTTCGCTTGAACGCTATTTCAAATGCGGCGGAATGGGCTTGTGCGGGCAATGCGCGTTCGGGCCATACCTGTTGTGCGTTGACGGGCCGGTGCTGACCGGAGACCAGATAAGGAAGGTGCAGGATTTCGGGAAAACGGCGCGCATAAAATCAGGAAGGCTTGTTTCCCTGCACGAATTCCACGGGTGGAGAGCAAATGCAAAATGACCTTGTCCTCGCAAACGGAAAGGTTTTTTTCAAAGGCCACCTGGTCGAAGCTAATGTCGGGATTGCGGGCGGAAAAATTTCGGATATAAGCAAGCTCAAAATCGAAGGCAAACAACAGGATTGCCATGGCAGGATTATTTTGCCGGGCCTGATTGACGTGCACGTGCATGTGCGCGAGCCGGGGCAGGAATACAAGGAAGACTGGCTGACAGCCTCAAAGGCTGCGCTTGCAGGCGGCGTGACAAGCTTTTTTGACATGCCGAACAACAAGCGGAGCATTGTCACTGCCGAACTGCTTGAGGAAAAAAGGCAGATTGCGCAAAAGAAAAGCCTCGCCAACTTCGGCCTCTATCTTGGAGCAAGCAATGAACACATTCAGGAAATTTCCCTCGCCAAAAACATCTGCGGGGTAAAAGACTATTTGGGTTCGACTACGGGCAGCCTGCTTGTCGACAAAACCGACGACGTGAAAAAGGTTTTTTTCGCGGCAAGGCAGAAGGGCACGGTTGTCGCGGTGCACGCCGAAGACGAAGCAACCATAATGAAAAATGCCGAAAAATTCAAAGGCAAAAACAATCCCGAAATCCATTCAAAAATACGGCCGAAAAAAGCGGCAATCATTGCAGTGGAAAACGCGCTCAAAATACGGGCCGGCATTGGAAACCGGCTGCATGTCGCGCACGCCTCGGTTCCGGAAGAAATCGCGCTTGTTGAAAAGGCAAAATCACGCGGGCAAATGGTTTCATGCGAAGTTGCCCCGCACCACCTTTTCCTGACGGAGCAGGCTTTGAAAGTGAAGGGCAATTTTGCGAAAATGAACCCTCCATTGCGAAGCAAAAAAGACGTTGCGGGATTGTGGAAGGCACTGCTTGAAGGAAAGGTCGACTGCATTGCAACCGACCACGCGCCCCACACTGCCGGGGAAAAAGAGCAGGATTACTGGAGCGCGCCGTCAGGAGTTCCGGGACTGCAGACGACGCTTCCATTGATGCTCACTGAAGTGAATGCAAACAAAATTCCGCTTGAAAGAGTTGTAAGGCTCTGCTGTGAAAATCCCGCGGTATTGTTCAGGGCGAAAGGAAAGGGCTTCTTACTCGAAGGCTTCGACGCCGATTTCGCAATCATCGATTTAAAAAAAGAATTTACAATAAAGGATGGCGGCCAATACAGCAAATGCGGCTGGACGCCGTTCGACGGCAGGAAAGCCAAAGGCAGGGCGGAAATGACTGTCGTGAACGGGCAGATTGTTTTTGACGGCGAAGGCTTCGGCGAAAAAATCAAAGGAAAAGAAATCGTTTTCGGAACAACGGGGGAATGAAAAAATGGATTCTAGGGAAAGACTGTGCCTTGACTTGTTCAACATCGGCGCGATAAAATTCGGGGACTTTACGCTCAAATCCGGGCTGAAAAGCCCGGTTTACATCGATTTGCGCGTTCTCGTGTCATACCCGCAGATACTCCACAAGGTTGCGGCTGAACTGAGAAAAATCACGCTCGGCTGCGAATTCGACCGCATTGCAGGCATTCCTTATGCGGCAATCTCGATTGCAACCGCGGTTTCTTTGGAGAATGACATTCCGATGATTTACCCGCGCAAGGAACAGAAAGGCTACGGCACTAAAAGGACGATTGAAGGAAATTATGCTGAAGGCGACCGAATTCTCGTCTACGACGATTTAATTACGACCGGCGAAAGCAAGTTCGAAGCGATTGCGCCGCTCGAAGAAGCGGGCCTGAAAGTCAAATACATTGTCGTGCTCGTTGACAGGGAACAGGGCGGAAAACAGCAGATTGAAAGCAAAGGCTATGTCCTGAAAGCGGTTTTCACGATAACCGAAATCCTGCAGGTCCTGCTTGAAAAGGAAAAAATCTCAAAAGAACAGTTCGACAGCGTGAAAAGCTATCTCAAAAACCCAGAGGAATGGCAGGGGAAAAAAGGCTAAGGGGAACCGAACAGCATGAGAAAACCGCCAAGCGAAGGGACAAAAGGGCACAGAATCCACCGGGCGCTACTGCAACACGCCGGAACGCACACCGACCGGCAAATAGCAGAAATGTTAAAACCGGAAAATACGCGCGGATCACAAGTAAAGCCGTCGGACGTAAGTTTTACAAGGCATGCGTACGGGTTCAGTCAGCCGGAAAACGCTCCGCAGGTTCCGGGGAAAAATATGGGGCGAAGATTTTCAAGGCTTGGAACCAAAGCCGCGGCCATGCGCAATCTTATCCTGGAAAACCCCGGCATTTCCGATAAAGAGATAACTGAAACGCTCCGGCTACACGGAATGCGCATTCTGCCAATGGAAATCTACAATATCCGAAGAGAGATGGCTGCATTGAGAGCGGAAGGCATAATAAAATAAAAAAAATAATCAGATAACTTGTGAAAAAAAGTCAGACAAAAAGGATGATGTGGAATGGGCATTGTAAAACAGGACAAATCGATAATCCCCGCGCTTGACATCGAAGGCATTGCGCGCATGAACGAAATCGTTTCCGCGACATCGGGCGTGAAAGGCGTGGGCGCATACAAAGTGGGGTTCGAGCTTGCAATCCCGTACGGCCTTAAAAAAATCGTGCAGGAAATCCGGCAGTTGTCGGACAAGCCGGTCATTTACGACCACCAGAAAGCCGCGACGGACATTCCTGAAACGGGAAAAAAGTTCGCGCAGGCGTGCAGGCAAAGCGGAGTTGACGCGGTGATTTTGTTTCCGCAGGCGGGGCCGGAAACCGAGGCGGCCTGGATTAAGGCGGTGCAGGAAGAGGGCTTGGGCCTGATTGTCGGCGGGGAAATGACGCACCAGGCATATCTGAAAAAAGACGGCGGGTTCCTGGCGGATGAGGCGCCGAAACGCATGTACGAGATTGCCTGCGACTTGGGCGTGAAAGACTTTGTCGTGCCCGGCAACAAGCCGGAAAAAATCATTGAATACAAAAAGCTGTTTGAGTCAAAAGGCGTTGACGCAACGCTTTACTCGCCCGGCCTTGTCGCGCAAGGCGGAAAAATCACTGATTCCGGAAAGGCAGCCGGAAAGAAATGGCACGCGATTGTAGGCAGGGCAATCTACCAGGCCGAAGACGTGAAGAAAGCCGCGGAAGAACTGGCGAAAGAACTTCGCTGAAAAAAGCCTATTCCTGCGGATGCGCGCGCCTGTATTCCTCAATGATTCTCGGCAGCCTTCTCGGCATCAAATGCAATGGAACCATCGCGACAAAGTCTGCGAGAACCTGCCGGGGAATGCCTTTTGCCTGCGCTTCGGCGATTGCCGCAACCGCCTTTTCAATGGTTGGGCGGAGCTTTTCCGCAGTTGCAAGCTGTTCCGGAAAAAATTGCCTGCGGAACAAGTCATAGGATTCTTCCGATGACACGTAATGGTAGTCTGTGCGAAGCATTCTTTGCGCAAAACTGTTCATTTTTTTGGGCGTGGACGGAATGCCGAAACAGTTGTTCACGTAAGTGTCAAAGGTTGCCGGCCCGAACCGGAACGGGCCGCTTTCAACGGTTCTTGCCACAAGTTCGTCCCTCATGAACTGTTCAAGAGAGCGCAGGAGCTTGGAATCCGCGCCTCGGAACAGCAGGTGCTTTTCATGCGCGGCTGACAGGGGTCCGACCACGCCGGACTGCCTGTTGAAAGAATGCCTTGTTTCGTGTCTTGAAACGTTCCTTCCACCGGCAAAAACCACGTTGACTAATCCATCCATTGCAGAAGTCGCGGCACGGGGCGCGCTGTAGCCGCGAACCCATGGCTCCCAATCGCCAAGATAATCCCGGAAATCAAAGCTACTGCAGTCAAGGATGAAGTTGACAGAATAAGGCGAAAACCTCACCTGCAAGGCCTGTTCGGGAATGTTTGCGGGAAAAGGCTTGCCGAAAGCCATGCTGAAAAGGCTTTTCGGTTCCACGCCGGCAACCGCATGCAGCCTGCGCCTTGCATCCGCGGCTGACCGCGCATTCAATTCGACGCGCCGCAAATCTTCCTCCGACAAATGCGGGTTATGCCGCCGGACTACTTCCAGCATTTCACGCGCACCGACGCCCCTGCTTGGCGTGGACTCGGCAAAGCGCCGCCTCAGCTCATGCAGGGCGTCGGCGACCGACACAAAGTGCGCATACGACGGCTTGGCAGGCCGTGATTGTCCAGACCGTGGCATCCTGAGAATAGAACGCCTGGCAATTAAAAAAATCTTTCGGTAAAAAAAGCCAATCGGTTTCCGCAATAAAACTTTAAATACACGAAAGGCGTTTTTGTTTCAGCTGATCGAAAATGGTTGAATCCCAGCCCCAGACGGGCTTTGTCCAGCAGTTGAAGGCGAGAAACTTCGACATCACCGCGCAAAAGCTCATAGCCGTGCTGAACGGGATTGATGCGAATGAGCTGGGCGTTTTTCCGCTTGACAGGGTTGAAATCAAGAACCCGAAAAACGGGAAACGCATTACCGCGCTGGTGGACACGACGGACAGCATGGTCAAGGAAGACGAAATCGGGATGTTCAGGGACGTCTGGGAAAAAATCGGGGCAAGGCAGGGCCAGGCACTTGAAGTGAAAGCCGTGCCAAGGCCGGAAAGCGTGAAAGCCATAAAGAAAAAACTGGACGGGGAAAAGCTATCCGCGCAGGAAATAAGGCAGATTGTGAAAGACGTCGGCGAAAACAAGATTGATGACATAGAATTGTCGGCATTCGTATCCGCAGTATACATAAACGGCTATTCTTTGGAGGAAACCGCGGCCATGACAAAGGCGCTCACGGAAGACGGCGTGCAATTGAAGATAAGGAAAAAGCCCATCATCGACAAGCACAGCATCGGCGGAGTCAACGGCAGGGCGACAATGATAATCGTGCCCATAATGGCGGCCGCCGGCCTGTTCATGCCGAAAACTTCGAGCAGGAGCATCACGAGCGCCGCGGGCACGGCCGATTCAATGGAAGTGCTGGCAAACGTTTCCCTCAGCATAAAGCAGATTACAGGCATTACGGAAAAAACGGGCGGCGTGATTGTCTGGGGCGGAGCCCTGGACCTGGCGCCGGTCGACGACAAAATCATCAAAGTCGAGCATCCCCTGTCATTGGACCCGGAGGGACAGGTCATTGCAAGCGTCATGGCGAAAAAGGCGAGCGTCGGCGCCAAATTTGTGGTCATAGACCTTCCCGTCGGCCCGGACGTCAAAATCAGCAGCATGGACAAGGCGAAGGACATGGCGCAGAAATTCATTGAAGTTGGAAAGCGCCTTGGCATAAAAGTCGAAGTGCTCCTGACCGACGGCACGACGCCAAGCGGCCCGGCTTTCGGCCCCGCGCTCGAAGCCAAACACGCGCTCATGATTTTGGAAGGAAAAGTTTTCGACAACTTGGCGCAGAAAAGCTGCGAGCTTGCAGGCGCATTGTTCGAGCTGGTCGGCAGGAAAAAAAAGGGCGAAGGATACGATTACGCAAAACAAATCCTCTTGTCCGGAAAGGCGCTCAAAAAAATGAGGGAAATCATAAAGGCGCAGGGCGAAAAGGCTTCGGAGTCAGCGAAAGTCCCGAAGGCAAAATTCTCAAAAAAATTCTTTTCAAGCCAGTCAGGCGTGATAAGCAAAATCAACGTGCGCAAATGCATCAGCGTTGCACGCACGGCAGGCTGCCCCGCGGACAGGCTTTCCGGCCTCGTCCTCAAAGTCGAAGAGGGCGCAAAAATCAGGAAAGGCGACGAGCTGTTTGAAATTTTCGCGGAAAACAAGAGAAAGCTCGATTTGGCGTCAAAGCTCGCGGAATCGGACGGCATGACCGAAATGCAGCGCATCATAATCCAGAAAATAGATTAGCCGGTTTCGTCCGGGCGCGTTTTCGACCGCGCATACCGAAACCAAGGCGTTCTGCTTTTTGCAGAACGCCGAGTAAGCAGTTGCATAATATGTGGTGTTGCGCGATGACATGCCACATCAAAAAAAGCTATTCCGCAAGCGCATTGAAGATTTCTACAAAATCTTCGCATTCCAGCAGGTTCACTTTTTCTTCCGGCAGGCCTGACGACTTTGCCTTTTCCGCAAAAGCCT
This sequence comes from Candidatus Diapherotrites archaeon, assembly GCA_016205145.1. Taxonomy (NCBI): domain Archaea; kingdom Nanobdellati; phylum Candidatus Iainarchaeota; class Candidatus Iainarchaeia; order Candidatus Iainarchaeales; family Candidatus Iainarchaeaceae; genus Candidatus Iainarchaeum; species Candidatus Iainarchaeum sp. The sequence goes on along the minus strand of JACQJH010000001.1, from coordinate 424,444 downwards.
TTTCATCCAGGCCGAAGCCCTTCGCAAGGAACGGGCCGGAAAACCTCAGGGCATTCACCACATTCTTGTTCGGGAACCTGAAAACCGCCCTCAAAAATTCCGTGAACAGCGCCTCATCCTTCGCCAAGCCGAACCTTTTCTCCGGTTCAAGGACGATTGTCGAGGAAACCGCCTTGGGGTTCGGAAAAAAGGAATTCGAATAAACGTCGCCCGCGAGTTTCGCCGAGCAATGGTATGACGTCAGGACGCTTAGGGCGTTGTACTCCCTGAAACCGGGCTCTGCCAAAAGCTTTTCGCAGAATTCCCTCTGGAACACGAGCACAGCGCGGTCGAAGCCGTGTGCAAAAATCCGGAACATTATCGCAGCGGAAATGGTGTAAGGCGGCAGCGATACGACCTTGTTGTAATCCAAATCATTCAGTTCAAGGAAATTCGCGTGGAACAATTCAAGGTTTTCCTTGGGCAGTTCGTTTTCAAGAAGCCCGAACAGGTCGTCGTCAAGCTCGACTCCGAGGACATGGCATTGCTTCAGCAGTTCGCGCGTAAGAAAACCCGTGCCGCAGCCAATCTCCAGGACCCTGTCATCCGGTTTCAGGCGGGCGTGCCTGACAAGCGATTGCACAACTGCTTCGTCGATGATGAAATGCTGGGCCATCTTCTTGCTCGGCCTGAACCGGTATTTCACCATGAGCGCGTTCAGTTCCTCAGACAACGGCAATCCGACCACCGCCGATTTCGTCCGGCGGCGATTTCGTCCGCCGGGTCCGAAACCAAGGCGTATCACTGCGTGATACGCCGAGTAAATTGCTAAGCATAAATACCGTTGCCGCGGCAACAGCACTCAGGGCGCACAAGGGAATCAGCCCCTGCCGCCGAACCTTCTCTGCTCCGGGTCGGCTGGCGGCCTCGCAAACAGGTAATGCTTGCCGCCCTCGCCCTGGATTTCCTGCATTATGCGCCGCACCAAAAGCTTCACGGGATCAGGCATCAGATGGATGCGCTGCGCTATTTCCGCGAACGACTCGAACTTTTTCTTCTCCCTTTCCGACAGCACTTCCTGCATGTGCTTCTTGCCAAGGCCCGGCAAAAGCTCAAGCTGGTGCATCCTCAATGAAAGGGAAGCGGAATCATTGAAAAAGAACAGGAACTTGGCGCTGTTTTCCAGAACAACTTTCTCGATGGCTTTCGGCAGTTCAATCTGCGCAGTGGAAGTGAGCTCGGAAAACGAGATCCTGCGCTTTATGATGCCGATCTTGGGCCGTTCATCCTTGCCCACGTAAACGGTTTCGCCGATTTTCAGGCCGGCCTTGGGCACGGCCTCAAGGATAGTGAAGAATTCCGTGCCGAGGATCTGGCAAAGCGGTTCCGCCCTGTAGCCCGTGGACTTGCCTCTTGGCAAATAATCCAAAACAATAGAATAGTCCTCGTTCGGCATTGTTCCACCCGCCCATCAATCCAAAAACCCTACTTTGCGTATTTTGCGACAATTTCCAAAACCTTGCCGGAGTTTGCTGCATCGAAACTCAGGCCTTTCGGCACAAGCAATTCAAGAACTTCCTTCGAGCCGGGCATGATGTCGCAGATCTTTATTGCGAACTCATCGTCAACTGACGGCACTTCCTTCAGTTCAGCCAGAAGCTTTTCGGCCTTTGCCGGCGAAAGCTTTGCGAATTTCTTCGCATACTTCAATGTTACGTCCTGCTCGTAAGTCAGGTCCTTCTCGCCTTTTCTCGCTTCAAGCAGTTCCCTTACCTGCAGCAGGGACAACGGCTTCATCTCAATAATCTTTTCACCAAGCATCATCTCACCTTCGAGGAAATAACCTTCAAATGCGCGGGCGTCGTAACGACCGATTTGCGGTTGTTCCCCTTGTTGACAGCGATAACGTAAGCCCTTCCCTTCCTGCCTGAAACCGTGCCCGACAGGCCATGATACCTGTGATGGGGCATTCCCTCATGCCGCGAAGAGTCGATTATTATCTGCACGTTGCCGCCGACGGGAAGCTCAGCCAAAAGCTTGTTGACTGACGTCTTACCGGACTTGTTCTTCAGCTTGTCGCGCGTCTTGGCGCGCTGGCCCTTTGCCTTCTTGTTAACCACATTACCACCAGAAAAACCATGTATGGATAGAGAAAACTACCCGAATAAGCAAATAGAGCCGTAAAAAGATTTAAAAAGCAAAGCGGGCAAGAGTTTCAGCAGGGGAGGCAAAAAAAATGTTTCACGTCGGAACGGTTGTAAAGGTTCTCGGAAAAAACGACAAAAGCGTGATTGCGGCAGACTACAGCACGCAGGCGCTGCTGGAAATGTGGGACGAAAACATCATAACCCTGACCGTCGACGAAAAGCTTGTTTCGGAAATCAAGGAAAAAGACATCGTCCTTGTTGACTATTCGCCTTCCATTCTCGGCTCCAATGCCGTGCCGAAGCACACGATAACAAAGATACTGCGCGGCAAAACCGGCGAGGAAACCCTCAAGGCATACGAAAGATTCCACCGCGAACGCAAAAAGCAGGCAGTGCCGCAGCCGGCCATAGAAGACAATCCGTTCGCCCACTGAACCAGTCAGCTATTTGCTTGGCCAAATTATAATCCGCAATGCCGTGAAAGGCCCCGCGCTTAAATACCTTTTTAAACCCTTTTAAAGCTTTAAATGTTCAAGCCTTTTTAAAGGGGGTCTGGGACGGATGAAATATCAGATTGTGAACTTGGTTGCTTCGGCAACGCTTAACGCGACGCTTGACTTGTACAACTTGGCGGTAACGGTTCCGAACATCGAATACGAGCCGGAACAATTCCCGGGCGCGATACTGAAATTGAAGGAGCCCAAGGTTTCAATGCTCCTGTTCAAGAACGGAAAAATAATCTGTTCAGGCGCAAGCAACGAGGAGCAGATTGAACTTGGGATAAAAAAAGCGTCAAAGCTCATCCACGACATCCAGCCCTCCGTAAAAGTGCAGAGAAAAGTCGAATACCAGGTCGTGAACCTGGTTGCGACGGCAAACCTCGACAAGACCCTTGACTTGTTCAGCATTGCAATGAACCTCGACAACGTCGAATACGAGCCGGAACAATTCCCGGGCGCGATACTGCGCATAGCCGAGCCGAAAATAACTTTGCTCCTGTTCAAGAACGGAAAAATGATCTGCGCTGGCGCGAAAAAGGAAAGCCTGCTGAGAAAAGGCCTGAAAGTCGCGGAAGAAATGATTCTCGGCAGAAAGGCAAAGGGGAAAAAGAAAAAGTAGCCGCAAAAAGCAAACGCCCGGACAAAAAAAAAGCAAGGCCTGCAAAATGCAAAAAAAATGCTGCAGGGGTTTGGGCCGGCGGAGCCTGCCGAATGGCGAAAGTAGTTTTTTAAACCTTTCAATATCCAATTGATTGTGATTAGCGGCCATACCGCAGGGGAAACACCCGGACTCGTTTCGAACCCGGAAGTTAAGACCTGCAGGGAAAAGGTTGGCGCTGGGCTTCTGCTTGGAGCCGCCTGAACGCTGCTAATCATTTTTTTCTCCAGCCAGCCATTAGGCTGGAAAAACAAAAATCAAATTTACGAATCGCTGCCTTGCGCTTTTTTTGATTTCAAAAACAGGCACGTTTACAAATTATCCGTTTTATTCCGGGTCGGCCGGCAGGTTGCCGCCGTGCGCGTCTATATAGCGTTGCAGGTCACGTTCGTACTGTGCGCCTTTAACCAGGGAATCGATTTTGGCTGCGCTGCCTTCAGTTCGCTTTATGGTGTCGGCAAGGCGTTTTTGCTCGGGGCCGCTTAGAAATGAATGGACCTTGACTGCCGCGGGCGTTCCCGCGGTTGCGTGTTCCGCCGCCCAGAAAAAGTCAAGCGGGCGCAGGCTGTGCTTTGCACAGAATTGCAGGACTTTGGCCGCATCCTCCGGCATGATTCCCGTGCCGTAAGCAAAATGGCAGATGTCAATCAAATTCTCGCGGAACGGCTTGCTTGCCTTGGTGCCCTTGAAGGCTTTTTCAAGGCTTGCCGCATACTCGCTTTTCTGCGCCTTATCCATGGCAGATCCGGCAGGATAAGATATTGTCGGGCGGACCGGTTCAGCAGAAGTTGAAGGTGCCTCAAACGTTTGGCTAAATCGCGGTGCACGCCCGCGGGGCTGTTCAGGCTGTTGCCGCGGGGCCGGCCTGCGGGACCGTGCAGATTGTTGCCCCGGCGCAACCTGGCCAGTTTGGGCCTGCGGAGCAACCGGCTGTCTCGGGCCGGCGGTTTTTGTGCCAAACCAGCCAAAGCCAAGCGCCCCCACGCCGAGCGCAACCCAGTTTCTGGCTTTTCTGTGCCAAGGCTGCTTGGACCGTCGTGGCGGTTCTCTTGCCATGCACAAGATTACGTTTAACCGGTAAAAAAGCTTTTCCATGCACAAAAATCGGAACCGCAAGCGGGTGCTGGCGAAACATCATTTTAATTCATGAAAGGCTTACTCGGCGTATTGCGATTAGCATGCCCCGGAATCCCAAGATTCCGGGCACATGGCAAAATCGCGATTTTGCCATGATACGCCTTAGTTTCGCACCCGCCGGGCGGTGACGGCGTGGCATAAGTTATTTAATTCTTTTAATCGAAATTGTGTCTGATTGCATGCTTGACAAGGTTGCCGGAAGGCTGAAGGCAGTTGACTGGAAGAAATGGTTTCTTGTCCTGCTATTGTTCCTGCTCGCGTTCGGCGTCAGGGCGCACCTGATGAAATACGATTTGTTCTGGGGCTTCGACCCGTACTTTCACGCGCGCATGGGCGAATACGTGCTGACGCACAACCTGCAGGTGCCGGCAACTGATTTGGGCGCGTATTTCCAGTTCTGGCCGAAAGGCTTTGTCCTTCCCCCGCAGGGAAAAATCCTGTGGCTGGCCTGGGGCGTAATCTACAAGGTTTTCACGCTCAACGCGCCGTACGACAAGGAAACCTGGATTTTTTTCGTCAAGCTGTTGCCCGCATTGGCGGGCGCGATAACCGCAGCGGCATTCTTCTTTTTGGGCAAGGAGTTTTTCGAGGAAAAGGGAGAGGCGTACGGCTATGCTGCCGGCATCACAATGGCGTTGGTTGCGGCAACCGTTCCCGCGTTCGTTTACAGGACGATGGCGGGCGCTTTGGAGGATGATGCTTTCGGTTTCATGTGGATGGCCATTGCAATGGTTTTTTTGGCGCGTTCGCTGAAGCACTTTGAATTCAACAGGCAGACAATAATCGACTCGGTTCTGGCCGGGCTGTTTTTCGGCCTGTTCGCATTGACGTGGGACATGTTCCTGCTCGTTCCCATAATTATGGCAGGATATTTTTTCTTTGCAAGCCTCAAGATTTTCGCAATCGGGAAGATTGACGGGCTCGCAAGGTTCATCAAGAATTTCGCGATTTCAATGGGGGTTTTCGGCGCAATTGCGACGTTTGCTGACCCGGACTGGATTCAGCGCGCATACTTCCAGGTTGTCGGCGTCATACCGGACCCGTTCGACTTTTTTGTCCTCGCATTGTTCGGCGCAATCACGATCGGCTTCATTTTCATGATTGCGAACGCCATAGTCAAAAAACAGCATGTCGACGAAAAGACCGCAAAGCTGATAAAGCTTGGTTCCAGCGCCCTGCTTGTCGTCGTATTGCTGATTTTTTCGCTTGTCTTCCTGACAGTGCAGGATTTCCGCGGCACCGGCATAATCGACCAGACCGTGGGCGAGGAAAACGTGGGCAAGCCCTTTTTCGGAGAAAAGTTCAATGCAATGATTTTGTTTGCGGCCATTCCGTTGGGCAACAACCTTTTCCTGCCCGGGCTTGCGCTCCTGCTTATTCCATTGCGGTTTTACAGGAAACGCGAGGGCCATTTGTCGATAATCCTGTTTTTCTGGATACTCATAACAATGTTCATGGCGGTCTACAAGCTCAAGTACACTTTTTCGTTCGGCCTGCCGATCGCCCTTTCGGCGGGCATCGTGACAGTCGAACTGATGCATTACGTGAAGGGCTGGTCGCCGAACGGCAAAAAAGCCGTGCTTGTGCCGGTTGCTCTGCTGCTGCTTGCGTCAGTCGCAGTGTCCGGCATTTTCGTGCAGGACAAGATTCCCAACATTGAAACCGATATCGGATGGACGGAAGCGTTGTACTGGCTGAGGGACAGCACTCCTGCGAATTCGAAGATTTTCAACTGGTGGGACAACGGCCACTGGATTTCGTTCATAGGCGAAAGGGTTCCGCTAATCGACGGCAGGAACGCGGACCTTGACGCTTCATCGGCTTTCGCAAGGTTCACCATAACGCCGGACCTTGACGAGGCAAACGGCATAATTGCCAAATACAAGCCGGATTACATCCTGTTGGACGACCAGATGTTCCTGAAGGGCCCGTCTTTCGCGATTTACGCTTTCGGGACAACCAATTACGACGACGAGAGGATAATCCCTTACAGGATCGGCAACAACGTTTCATACGGCTGCCAGGCCCAGCAGACGCAGAACGAGACAAGGTTCCAGTGCGGTCCGGCCAACAATCTCGGCGAAGGGCAGATGAATGGCATTCCAACCGGCTGGATTGAAAGCCCGAACACTGCACAGCAGGTGCCGGCCGAGGCCGGAAGGAATGCGACAATCCCGTCGTTCGCATACAAGGACGGCGACAATTCAAGGCTGTACATTCTCGCGCCCCAGATGAACAAGTCAATGCTTGCAAGGCTCTGGTTCCATGAAAGCGAGGCGATGAAGCACTTCGAGGAAGTTTATTACAGGGACGGCATCAAGATTTTCAGGCCGCTGAAACAGGCAAGCTGATTCGCAAATTGGTTTTTTTATGATGAGCCAGGCTTCCATTGCATTGACTTTTCTCGCCGGCTTCGCCGCAACTGCAACCATAACCCCGTTTCTCATAAAACGGCTTTCCAGCCGCGGTTTCACTGGAAAAGACCTCAACAAGATCGGAAAGCCCGAAGTGCCGGAAATGGGGGGCATTGCCGTCATTGCCGGTTTTTTCATTGCGGTCATGGCCGCGCTGTCGGTTTCAACATACGTGGCGCCGGCAAATCTCGACCTTACGGCATTGTTCGCGGGCATCACCACAATAATGCTTGTCGGCTTGATCGGAATAGTCGACGACCTTGTCGGATGGAAAAAGGGCATAGAGCAATGGCAGCATGCACTGCTCCCGATCATTGCGGCGTTGCCGTTGATGGCGGTCAACATCCACAATCCGCCAATAAACCTGCCGGTAATCGGATTGTTCCCAAGCGAAATTATTCTGCCGGTTTTCGGCGCGGTTTCATTCGGCCTGTTTTATTCGCTTGTGCTCGTGCCGATCGGCGTGACGGGCGCAAGCAATGCCACAAACATGCTTGCCGGCCTGAACGGCCTTGAAGCCGGCCTCGGCGTGCTCATCATATTGCCGCTCGGAATGATAGCGTTTTTCACGGGCAGGCTTGAGGCCGCAATAATCGCGTTCGCATTGCTCGGCGCGCTCCTGGCATTCCTGCGGTTCAACTGGCATCCGGCGAGGATTTTCGGCGGCGATTCCCTGACCTTGGCGGTCGGAGCTTCAATTGCCGCTGTTTCAATCATCGGCGACATGGAAAAAGTCGGCATACTGCTCATGGCATTGTATTTCATGGAATTGGCCATAAAGGCAAGGCACAGATTCCGGTCCGAGTGCTTCGGCATGCCGCAGAAGGACGGCACTCTCAGGGCCGATCCGAACGGCGGCTCGATAACCCAGTTTGTGATGCGCCGCGGCAGGTTTTCAGAAAAACAGGTCGTAACCATAATCCTTGCAATGCAGGCGATTGTGAGCCTTGCCGTAACGTTGATTGTTTCACAGAAACTCTTGTAGGCGTTGAAATGAAAATCTGCTGCGCCAGTTCGTCCGGCGGACACCTGACCGAGCTCCTGCGCCTTGAAAAGGCGTTTCAGGGCAAAAGCCATTATTTTGTGGTCGACAGGCGGCAGGGCATTTCGCAGCTGCCTGCAGGCGAAAAGGCGTTTTTCGTCGAATGCCCGCGCAGGAATGCAGTGAAACTGCTCAAAAATTTTTTCCAGTCACTCAAAATTTTTTTTCGCGAGAAGCCCGATGTCGTGATAAGCACGGGCGCCGACACGGCCGTTCCGACGTGCCTGATCGCAAAACTGTTCGGAAAAAAAATCGTTTTCATCGAAAGCTATTGCAGGATAAGGGAGCCGAGCCTTTCCGGAAAAATAATGTACCCGCTTGCAGACCTTTTCCTGGTGCAGTGGGCAGAAAACAAAAAATTTTTCCCGAAAGCCGAGTTCTGCGGGAGCGTGTTCTAAGGCATGCCCGAAACCAGGGTTTTTGCAAGCGTGGGAACGCATCCGCAGCAGTTCGACAGGCTGCTGAAGGAGCTTGACGTCCTTGCAAAAAATGACAAAAGCCTGCGCATTTTCGCGCAGACGGGCAACTCTGGTTTCACCCCTTCTTTTCCGCACGAAAAATTTTTGTCAGGAAAGGAATACGAAAAAAAATTCCGCGGCGCAGGCATAATAGTCAGCCATGGCGGCGCTGGCACGATCATCAGCGCGCTCCAGATGGAAAAAAAGCTCATAATAGTGCCGCGGCTCAAAAAATTCGGCGAGCACACCAACGACCACCAGCTTGACCTGGCAAAGGCGCTTGAAAAAGACGGAAAGGCCGTTGCAGTGGAGGACATTTCTGGCCTGGCCGGCGCAATTGAAACGGCCGGGCATTTCAAGCCGGATTTTTCAAGTTCAAGGGAAAAACTAATAAGAAGGATTAGCGCTTTTCTTGAAAGCGCGGAAAAGTGAAATGAAATGAAAAAAGAAAGGCTCAGCATAATCATTCCTGCGTACAACGAGGAAGCCACTATCGGGCGCATAGTTGAAAAGGTCAGGAAAGTCAATCTCGCGGGCCTCGGCGCGGAAAAGGAAATAATCGTGGTCGACGACGGCAGCAGGGACAGGACAGCCGAAATAGCCAAAAAAATTCCCGGCATAAAATTCTATTCCAACAAAAAAAACCTCGGAAAAGGCGGGGCGGTGCAGGCCGGCATCAAAAACGCGACCGGCGGCATCATACTGATCCAGGACGCCGACCTCGAATATTTTCCCGAAGAAATACCGTTGCTGCTGAAACCGATTCTTGACGGCAAAGCAAGCGTTGTTTACGGCTCGAGGTTTTTGGGCACAATGCGCGGCAAGCAGCTGCTTTCACACACTTTTGGCAACAAGTTTTTGTCGCTCATGACGACCGTGCTTTTCCTGCACGGCATGACGGACATGGAAACCGCGTACAAGATGTTCAGGAAAGAGGCGCTTGACGGCGTGCGGCTGAGGGAAAGAAGGTTCGAATTCGAGCCGGAAATAACCGCCAAAATCCTGAAGCGCGGCAACAAAATCCTGGAAGTGCCCATAACATTCGAGGCGCGCACGTTCGAGGAAGGCAAGAAAATAACGGTGTGGGACGGCATAAAGTCCGGGATCGCGCTGTTCAGATACCGGTTCTTTGACTGATTTGAAAAAAAAAGTGAAAGCATGGGCAAAAAGGTTTCAATAATCGTCCTCAACTGGAATGGCCGGGCCTACCTGAAAGGCTGCATAGAATCCATAAAACAGAATACCGATTATGCGCAGTACGAAGTCATTGTCGTCGACAACGGAAGCAGCGACGGCAGCGCCGAAGAGATAAAAAAAATGCAGAAATCCGGTTTGGTGCACAAGGCACTCTTCAACAATGAAAACAAAGGCTTTGCCTTCGCAAACAACCAGGGCTTTGCGGCTGCGTCAGGCGGATATTTTTTCATGCTCAACAACGACACGACAGTCACAAAAGGCTGGCTATCGAATGCCGTGAAGGCGATCGAAAAGGATGAACTGATTGCCGCGGTTGGAAGCAGGCTAATCGACCTTCCGGACTGGGGGAACGCAAAATTTGCGGAGAAGGACAGGGACGTGCTGACAACCTGCGGGGCCGCGATGCTGATGCGGAAAAGCGTTATTGACAAAATCGGCGCGCTTGACGCAGAGGAATTTTCGCCGATTTACGGCGAGGAAACAGACTGGTGCTACCGTGCAAGAAACGCCGGCTACAGGATTGTCGAAACCGATTCCAGCAGGATAAAGCATCTCGGAAGCAGGGACACGAAAAGGCAGACGGGAAGGGAATGGCAGTATGTGCTTTTGAACACGCACCGCCTGAAGGCAATGCTTTTCAACCTTTCAGCGCTGGAATTCCTGAGGCATGCGCCGGGGCTCTGCCTGATTTTCCTGCGGAGCATTCCGGAAGGCAGATTGCACTTGCTGCTGAAAAGCTACTGGAACAACTTCAAAATCATGGGCAGGATAATGCAAAAACGCATGGAACGCAGAACTGTCGCAAAAAAAATCTGGGGAGAAATGAAATGAAATCTGTCATCACGGGCGGCGCAGGCTTCATAGGCGCAAACCTCGCGAAAAGGCTGGCTGAAAAAGGCGAAAGCGTTGTTGTCTTGGACAACCTTTCAAGGAAAGGCTCAGGCGAAAACGCCAAATGGATTAAACAGGAAAAAAACGTGCGCATCCAAAAATGCGACGTTTCAAAGGACCAGAAGATTTTGGACATGGAAATCGCAAAAGCCGACAGGATATTCCATTTGGCTGGCCAGGTTGCGGTCACCACATCAGTGCAGGACCCGCGACAGGACTTCAACGACAACGCTTTGGGGACGTTCAACGTGCTTGAGGCAATGCGCACTGCAAAATCCACTGCCCCGCTGATTTTTTCTTCGACAAACAAGGTTTACGGCGGAATGGAAACTATAAGGGTTGTTGAAGGCAAAACCAGGTATTCGTATGCGGATCTGCCCAACGGCATACCTGAAAGCGCCCTGCTTGACTTCCACTCGCCTTACGGCTGCAGCAAAGGCTCGGCTGACCAGTATGTGAGGGATTACGCGCGCATTTACGGTTTGAACACTGTCGTGCTGAGGCAGAGCTGCATTTACGGCGAAAGGCAGTTCGGAGTGGAGGACCAGGGCTGGGTCGCATGGTTTGCGATTGCCGCGGAACTCGGAAAAAAAATAACGGTTTACGGCAACGGAAAGCAGGTGCGCGACGTATTGTACGTGCAGGATCTGCTGGACGCATTCGAGGCCGCGGCAGCAAAAACCGACAAGACCAGGGGAAAAATTTTCAATGTCGGCGGCGGGCCGAAAAACACGCTGTCATTGCTTGAACTCTTGGATTATCTCGAAGAACTGTTTGGCAAAAAAATCGATTACTCTTTTTCCGGCTGGCGCCCGGGCGACCAGCCATGCTACGTTTCGGACATTCGCAGGGCCGAGCAGGAATTCGGCTGGAAACCGAAAACAAGCGCGAAAGAAGGCGTGGCAAGGCTTGTTGAATGGGTGAAAGCCAACAAAGGGCTTTTTGCATAGCAAAAAACTATAAAAAGTTCAAACGCATAACCTATTTCCATGCCGGAACCAAGGCGCTATAATATAAAAGAAGCTGCAGGGTTCGTAAACTGGATGACTAGAGAACAGATGAAACAGTGGTTGCAACAGGGGATCATTCCGGGCGAGAAAATAAACGGGGTTTGGCATGTCAGCCCTGAAACTGTTCATCACCTCAGCAGTATCCTGACTCCGGAGATGGCTGCAGCACACCTTGGCATAAGCAGGGAACGCGTGTACAATCTCGTCGGAGCAGGCGTGCTTGTGCACCGAAGCCTGAACGGTGCCAGAGGCTCGCATGAATCGCTTTTCTTTGACAGGCAGGCGGTTGAAAATTTAAGGCAGCGAAGGCATGGCATCACAGTTGCGGAAGCCGCAAGGAGACTCGGCATAAAAGAACGGCAGGTCCGGCAGTTGATTCAAGACGGTGTCCTCTCCGGCCACAACACGGGAACCCCCGGCCAGGCATATGCCGTGGACGCTAAATCAATAATTGCGCTTGAAAGGAAAAAGCAGTTTACAAAGGAATTCCTAGAAGACCACATGACAATCTCAGAATTTGCAGAACAGATGGGGATAAGCCTTCAAGCCGCAAACAAATGGAGAAAAACCGGCCTGATTCCGTTCATCACGCTGGAAAAGGGGATGCTGTTCGACACCGAAATAAGGAGCCTTTATTTCATTCCAAAAGCCCTTTTCGAACAAAGAAAAGACGAATGGAGGAGGAGAATCAAAAACGCGAACATACGCCAAGCCACGGCCGGGCAGGAACAAGCCGCAAAAAGGCAAAAAACACTCCCGGACTATTTGACAGACTATGAAATAATGCTTCCAAGCGTCGAGCGCAGGATAAAAGCGGCAAAAGCGCGGCGGAGGGCGCTTCTTGTCAGGGGTGAACCGGAAGATTCTCCGGAAATCATGCAAATAATAACAGAAAATAATTACCTTGTCGAACGAAGGAGGGCCCTGTTGGATTTGATAAAAAAAATCCGGCGCAAGATAAGGCAGCAGAAGCCGGAACAACATTAAAGCCCAACTGATTCTTTTTTATTTCCTAACCAGCCGATTTTTGTTTAAGGTTTTTCAATGGAAACCAAAAAGGTTCTTGTCACGGGCGGCGCTGGCTTCATCGGCTCGCACATAGTCGACGCGCTTGTCGAAAAAGGGCATGATGTCAGAATTCTCGACAATCTCGACAGGCAGGTGCACCCGAATGGCGAAAAGCCGGCCTGGCTGAACCCGCAGGCGGAATTCCTGTTCGGCGACGTGACAAAAAAAGAGGACGTGCAAAAGGCATTGCAGGACGTGCAGGTCGTTTTCCACGAGGCCGCGGCAGTCGGCGTCGGGCAGAGCATGTACGAAATCAACTATTACGTCAGGACAAACAACCTCGGCACCTCAAACCTGCTGGAAGCGGTTGTGAACGGCCATTATCCAATCGAAAAAATGGTTGTAGCGGCAAGCATGAGCTCGTACGGCGAAGGCCTGTACAAGTGCGGGTTATGCGGAAAGCTTTTCGAGCCGACGCTGAGAAGCGAAAAGCAGATGGCGGAAGGCAGATGGGAGTTCAAGTGCAGTGCGTGCAACGGCAAGCTTATTGCGATGCCGACGCCGGAAACCAAAAGGCAGAACTGCGAAAGCGTTTACGCCCTCACCAAAAAGGACCAGGAGGAAATGCTCTTGATGGTCGGAAAGGCTTATGGCATTCCGGCTGTCGCGCTGCGCTATTTCAATGTTTTCGGGCCGCGCCAATCGTTAAGCAACCCTTACACCGGCGTGTGCGCGATTTTCATGTCACGCGTGAAAAACGGCAAGGCGCCGGTCATCTACGAGGACGGCCTGCAGACGCGCGATTTTGTAAGCGTGCACGACGTTGCAAAGGCGAACCTGCTTGCAATGGAATCCAGTGCAGCAAACTATGAAACCTTCAATGTCGGCGGCGGCAGCGCATTGAGCATAAGAAAAGTCGCTGAAACCATAATCTCGCTTTACGGCTCGGACCTGAAACCTGAAATAACGAAAAAATTCAGGAAAGGCGACATCCGCCACTGCTTTGCCGACATTTCAAAAATACGCTCAAAGCTGGGCTTCAGGCCGGGCGTTTCATTCGAGAAAGGCATGAAAGAAATCATTGAATGGAGCGCTTCGGTGCAGGCCGAAGACAGGTTCGACGAGGCGGCGGAAGAACTCAAACGCAAGGGCCTCGCCTGAATTATAACGCAGACGGGTACTGCGCGTAGCAAAGTACCCGTCGGCGAACCCGGCGGACGAAACCGCCGTTCGATTTTTGCACCAGGAAAACGCAGCTTTAAATCCTTTTGTTGCGTTTTTTATTTTTGGTTTTGGTGAGAATACTCTACATCACGTCCGTTCTCGGCCCGAAAGGCGGTTCCGAAATCTACTGCAGGGACATAATAAAAGAGCTTGTCGCCCGCGGGCACAATGCGTGCGTTGTCAGCACGATGAGGCACGACGTTGCGGGCGCGGAAATGCTTTATCTGCCGGTCTTCGGGCACCATGCGTTTTACAAGTTCGAAGCGCCATTGTTTGCCGGAAGGGTTTTGAAAAAAGCGGAAGAATTCAGGCCGGACATTGTCATGAGCCATTCGAATTCCATGATGGGGTGGCTCGGCCACAGAGTCAAGGAAAAGCTTGGCATTCCGCACGTCCTGCTAATTGAACTGATTAGCTCGCAGAACAAGACGCTTCACACCAAAACAATCCATGCCGCGGAAAAATTCCTTTTGCCAAAACTCAATTACGACAAGCTCATTGTATGGACGCAGAACATGAAGGAAAAATTCCTTTTGCCCTGGGGAATTCCGGAAAAGAAAATCATTGTGCAGGGCGCGGCGCTGAAGGCGGAAAACTACAATGTGAAAGGCAGGGGCAAATGGGTGCGCGACAGGTACGGAAAAAACCTCATCATCGTTTTCCGCACGCTCTGGGGTTCCAATGTCCTGGGCATCGAATTCATAGTGAAGGCAATGAGGGCTGTCGCGGAAAAGCATCCCGGCTGGAAGCTCGTCATTTTCGGCGACGGCAACGACAGGCACAGGCTTGTCGGACTGGTTGAAAGGCTCGGCCTGCAGAAAAGCGCCCTGTTCGGCGGGCACGTGGTGTCGGGAAAAGCGCTTGACGTTCTCGCAGCAACCGACATTTCCCCGCATTCCTTTGTCTACGAGTTTTCGACAAGCATTTCACTGCTTGAAAACATGGCCGCCGGCAATGCGTGCATTGCAACCGACGTCGGCAGCGTGCGCGAATTGGTCGGAAACACGGCATTGGCCGTGAAGGCTGAAGACGAAAAGGCGATTGCGGAGGCGATAAACCGGCTGATTGAAAACCCGGAGCTGCGCAGGGAACTCGGAAGGAAGGCGGGAAAAAGGTTTTTGAAAAAATATTCAATCGGCGCAACGGTCGACATGCTTGAAAAAACTTTTGCGGCTCTTGTGAAAGAATATTCTGTGAAGGCGAAAAAATGAGTTTGCATGAAAAAAATCTTCCGCGCGTTTCAGTCGTCATTGCGACGTACAACAACGCCAAGGTCCTGCGCAGGGTCTTGAAGGCGATGCTTTCGCTCGATTACAGTGCGCCTTACGAAATCATTGTCGTCAGCGACGGGAGCACTGACGGCACAAGGGAAATGATGGCGGAGGAATTCAGCCGGAACAAAAAAATTTCCTTTGTCAATTTCGAAAAAAACCAGGGCGTTTGCAAAGCGAGAAATGCGGGCATTGCAAAGGCTTCAGGGAAAATTGTCGTGAACATGGACCACGACTGCGTTCCGGACAGGGACTGGCTCGCCGAATTGGTGAAGCCGTTTGAAAACCGGAAAGTTGGAGTGGTTTCCGGTTATGGCGGGTTTGGCGGAACGAGCACTGCATTCAGGAAGGATTTGCTTGACAGGGTTGGCGGGTATGACGAGGACTATTTTTATTACCGCGAGGACACGGATTTGGCTTTCAAAACAATGGAACTTGGATACGAATTCGTTTCCGTCAAGGCGCGTTATTTCCACGACCACGTGGAAACCAAGCCGAAGGGATTCCTGAACCTTGTGCGGTATGTTCTGAAAAGGCTTGCCTACCACCAGAACGACGTTTTGCTTTACAAAAAGCATCTGAAGCTTGCGGGAAAGTTTTTGGACGTGAAATTCGGTTTCCTCGTGAATCCGGCGAAGGATTTCGGGATTGCGACCGGAGGCTGGCATCCGAAAGCGAATTTTTCATTGTCGAGCCCGCGCGGCATAACATTCATCCAGAACAGGTCGCCGTTGCATACCGCTTTAATTGTGTTTTTGGGAATAGGTTTTGTTATTGCATTGAAGCTTTCGCGCCTTATTGGCAGCGTCAGGCACGGAAAGCTATTGCTATAATGAAAAATGAAACGCGGTGTTATCGATGGCCGGAAATCTTTCTGGAAAAAAAATCCTTGTCACGGGCGGCACGGGCTTTCTGGGCGGGTGGCTGTGCAGGGCGCTGGTTGAAGAAAAGGCGAAAGTCGTTGTGCTGGCACGCGACGGGAAAAAAACCGGTTCGCTTGCATTGCACGGAATTGAAAAAAAAGTCAGGCTTGCTGAAGGCAGCATAACCGGCTTTGAAGGCATGCAAAAAATTTTCGGCGCGGAAAAGCCTGATTACTGCATTCACCTGGCTGCGCAGTCAAGCGTCGGAAAAGGCGAGAAGGCATTCCTTGAAACTTTCCGAGCCAACGTTCAGGGCACGTGGAATGTTTTGGAATCGGCAAGGCAAAGCAACGTGAAAGGCGTGGTTGTAGCCTCGAGCGGAAAGGTTTACGGCGAAAAAAGCGCTGGAACAGTTGATGAGGGCGCCCCGCTAAACGCTGCAACGGTTTACGGCGAAAGCAAGGCTTATGCCGACAGGCTCGCGCTCGCATTCGGAAAAAGCTCTGGTTTGGATGTCTGCGTGACGCGCGCCGGAAACATCTACGGGCCGAAAGACCCGAATGCAAACAGGCTTGTGCCGAACACAGTAATGCGCGTGCTCGGCGGAAAGCCGCCCGTCCTGCGCGGCCACGGAAAGGCGAAAAGGGATTTCGTTTTCGTGAAAGACACCGCCGGATTTTACATTCTGGCGTTGTCGGATTTTGGCGCAGTGAAAGGCAAAGCGTTCAATGTCGCGAGCGGCAGGCAGAAAACCATTCTTGAAGCTGTCGAGGCAATCCTGAAGGAAACCGGCTCCAAACTGAAGCCGGAATTCGTCGAGCCGGCATTCAGGGAAGAGGATGAAAGCGTTTTTTCGGTTGCGGCCGCGGAAAAAATCGGCTGGCGCGCCGAAACTGCATTCGGGGACGGCATAAGGCAGACCGTTGAATGGTATAAAAGCGTTTTCGCCGACAAAAATCATTGAAGTGAACAGAATGGAATTGAAAAAAATCCTTGTCACGGGCGGCTGCGGCTTCATCGGCGGCAATTTCTTGCATTTCGTCCTGGAAAAATACCCGGATTTGTCGGTCGTCAATCTTGACAAGCTGACATACTGCGGAAGGAAAGAAAGCCTTTCCGACGTGGAAAACAACGGGCGCTATTCTTTTGTGCACGGAGACATCGCAAACGAGAAAGACGTTGAAAAAGCGATGAACGGCTGCGATGGTGTCGTCAACTTTGCCGCGGAATCGCACGTCGACAACTCAATCAAAAATCCGGCAGTGTTCGCGGAAACGAACGTTAAGGGAACAATGGTTTTGCTGAACCAAGCGGGAAAGCAGGGCATTGAAAGGTTTGTGCAGATCGGCACTGACGAGGTTTACGGCAGCGTGGAAAAGGGCTCGTCAAGCGAAAGCGACGCGCTCAAGCCGAGAAACCCGTATTCTGCAACGAAAGCCGCATCGGATTTGCTGGCGCTATCGTATCACAACACTTTCGGCCTGAATGTTTCGGTTACGCGGAGCAGCAACAATTACGGCCCATACCAGTTTCCGGAAAAAGTCATACCGCTTTTCATAACAAACATTTTGCGCGGGAAAAAGGTTCCGTTGTACGGCCCCGGGAAGAATGTCAGGGACTGGCTTTTCGTGAAAGACAACTGCGAGGCAGTCGACCTGGTCCTTAGGAAAGGAAAAGCGGGTGAAATCTACAACATCGGTGCGGACAACAAGACCACAAACATCGAACTGACGCGCAAAATACTCTCTCTGCTGGGCAGGGGCGAGGAAATGATCGAACGCGTCCAGGACAGGCCCGGCCACGATTTGCGGTACAGCGTCGGATTCTCAAAAATCAAAAACGAGCTTGGATGGAAGCCGAAAAAGCCGTTCGAGGAAGGCCTCAAGGAAACAGTCGAATGGTACAAGGCAAACGAAAAATGGTGGAAGCCGCTGATCAAATGAAAATCTGAAACTCGCCAGTTTCACAAATGGCCCGCGACAAGCATTCTTCCCAACGGCGTCAGTTCGACCCTTGTTTTCCTGCCCTTCTCTTCTGTCAAAATAAGCCCCATCTGTTTCAGGCCCTCCGCTTTGGGGGTGCCGTTCAAATGGTATGAAAGCAATGGCAGGCTCAAGCCGATCTGCTTTGAAAGCTCTTCAATCGAGGAACAGCACTGCGGCATGCTGACAAGGAATTCCATTATTTTCAGTTTCTGCCCTGAAAGCAGCTTGTAATAGGAGAATTTCATTATCGGCAGCAAAACCACTTTTCCGTCCTGCACCCCGACCGCTTTGAGGCCGTTCACAAAGGCGGCGGAAACCATGAGGCAGGCGACAATCTTGTTGCCGGAGGCGACGCTGATTATCACTTCATTTCCCTTTTCGGAACCCACAACCCACTTGATTGCCCTGAAAACTTCCTCAATCGAGCAGTCCTTCAGCCCGTAAGTTTTGCCTGAGATGCCGAACTTGTCGAATTCCTTGAGAAACGCGTTCGCATTTTCAAGCGAATCCTTTGTCGCCAGGAGAATGATTTTTTCAAGCTGGAACGACTTTATTATCGGGAACACTGTTTCCATGTCCTCGCCGAAAGCCGTGACAAGAACCTGTGACATGACAAGAATTCTATTGCGCGCTTTTAAAAAAATCTACGTTCGCGGCTTTCCGGCGTTCAAGGCAAAGCCCCGGCACTTTCAATTTTTTTTTGAAGTGTTAAAGCCAACGAATTTAAACCGCCGCGCCGGAATTATTTTGGGGGGAGACAAAATGGTTGGCGACGGTTGCTGCTAAAACGCGCTTTCGAGCGCGTGTACCGAAACTAAGGCATTCTGCGTTTGCAGAATGCCGAGTAATCTTTTTTTCTCATAGGCTGCTTGATTCTGTTTTTGTACCAAATGCAAATCTCTTAAAATAGTTTTTGCCTGCAAACATCATTAAACGCGGTTTCGGCTGCGTGGAACGACGGCGGATATTGCTATTGCAATATTCCTCTGCACGACAAAAAAAGCATAAAATGGCAGGCGGTTTTGCACATGGCTTTGAAAGGCGTGATTCTGGCGGGAGGAACGGGCAGCAGGCTGCGGCCCCTGACGCTTGTAACCAACAAGCACTTGCTGCCAATTTACGACAAGCCCATGATTTATTATCCGATTGAAGCGCTGAAGAGCGCGGGCATAAAAGACATAATGGTCGTAACCGGGACGAACCACGCCGGCGACATTTTCGGTTTGCTTGGAAGCGGAAAGGATTTCGGCGTCAAGTTCACTTACAGGGTGCAGGATGAAGCGGGGGGCATTCCAAGCGCAATATCATTGGCGGAAGATTTCGTCGGAAAGGACAGGTTCATTTCCATCAACGGCGACAACATCATTTTCGAGCCGCTGAAGCAGTTTGCCGGGGAATTCGAGAAAGGCAGGGAAGAGGCGCGCATAATGCTGTTCGAGGGAACGGTTGAGGAAGCGCGCAAGTCCGGCGTCGCGGTTCTGGACGGTGACAAGGTTGTGAAGCTCGTGGAAAAGCCGAAAGAGCCGCCAAGCAGGCTCATATCAATCGGCATTTACATGTTCTCGCCCAGCGTGTTTGACGTGATAAGAAAACTCAGGCCCTCGGCGCGCGGCGAAACCGAAATAACCGAGGTAAACAACGAGTTCCTGAAAAAGGGAACCCTGAAGGCGAGCAGGCTTAAAGGCAAGTGGCTTGACGCCGGCGACTTCGAGGACTTATTGAACGCGAACCTTGAAACAAAAAGGCTTGCCGGAAAAGGCCAATAAGCCATGAGCCGCAGACGGAAGACAAAACCTTTTATATGAATTGTGCTTCATATTTTATTTGGGTTTTGCACCAGAAAACAGTTAAAAAGAAAGCATGATTATTTACCGTCAAGGCTGATGCGATGAAAACCAGAGTGCTTTTGCTGAACCCGCCGTTCTTTCCGAAATTTTCCAAGGACAGCCGCAGCCCCGCGGTCTCAAAGGGCGGCTGCGTCTATTATCCCATCTGGCTCGGTTACACTGCCTGCGTTCTGGAAAAAGCCGGCACAGACTATCTGCTGATTGACGCGCCCGCAAAGCCGACATCGCCGGAAGAGGTGCTCACGGCCGCAAAGGAATTCAGGCCGAACATGATTGTCATTGAAACGGTCACTGCCTCGTTCTTCAACGACGCGAAAGTGGCGGAAAAAATGCGCGAAGAATTCCCGGACTCGTTCATCCTCATGGTGGGAACGCACACTTCAGCCATGCCGAAAGAATCGCTGATGGCGTGCAAGGCAATCGACGCGGTTTCAACCAACGAATTCGACATCATCACGCGCGAAATCGCGGGGGCGCTTGAAAACGGCGGAAAGGAATCCGGGGAATGGAAAACAGTGAAGGGCATAGGATTCATGGAGAAAGGCGAATTCCGGCTCAACGCGCCGATGCCGGAAATGACGCCGGAAGAATTGGACGGACTGCCGTTCGTCAGCGAAATTTACAAACGCTTTTTGAAAATCGAGGATTATTTTTACCCTTCAGTGCTCTTCCCTGAAGTGACGATTGTCAGCGGCAGGGGCTGCAAGTACAGGTGCACTTTCTGCAAGTGGCCGCAAACACTCACAGGCCACAATTACAGGGCAAGGAGCCCGAAAAACTTTGTCGACGAGCTCGAATGGATAACAAAGAATCTGCCCCAGGTAAAGGACGTAATGATCGAGGACGACACCCTGACGCAGGACACGCAGAGGACAAAGGAAGTGTGCATGGAAATCGTAAACAGGGGCCTGAAAGTGACGTGGACCTGCAATTCGAGGGCGGATGTCGATTTCGAAACCCTTGACTGGATGAAGAAAGCCGGATGCAGGCTCATGTGCGTGGGCTTTGAAAGCGCGGAACAGCAGATACTCAACAACATCAAGAAGGGCACCGTCGTGCCGAAGATCAGGCAGTTCGTCAAGGACTCGAAAAAGGCTGGCATCCTGGTTCACGGCTGCTTCATGATGGGCAACCACGGCGAGACAAAGGAGACAATCAAAAAGACCGTGCAGTTCGCAAAAGAACTGGACCCCGATACTGCGCAGTTTTTCCCGCTCATGGTTTATCCCGGAACTGAAGCATACGAGTGGGCCAAGAACAACGGCTACCTGACCACGACAAACTGGAACGAATGGCTTTTGCCTGACGGCTCGCACAATACGATCGTTTCGACGCCCGCATTGAGCGCGAAAGAGCTTGTCAAGGCGTGCGACGAGGCGAGAAGGGAATTTTATTTGAGGCCAACTTACATTGCGCGAAAAATAATCCAGGGCATCACGCACCCGAAGGAATTCCCCAGGCTATTCAAGTCCGGGCAGACGTTCTTCAAGTATCTGTTGAACAGGGATACGACCCTGCCGGAAGGCATGTTCGAAAAGGCGCACAACATCTGACCTGATTTTTTGCCAGCAGTGCCCAAAAACACGTAAAAGCGGAAATTGTACCAACGCCGGGAACGGAAAACAAATACAATTTAAAACAAGCAAATGCCTAAATGTTTCCCATGGACGCAAGCGTCATAGTGCCGGCATGCAACGAGGAAAAAAGCATTGCGGAATGCCTTCAATCATTGCTTGGCCAGGAAACCGGCAAAAGCTTTGAAGTCATCCTCGCCGACGACGGGAGCACGGACAGGACAATCGAAATTGCCAAATCGTTGGGAAAAAATGTCCGCATCCTGGAGCAAAGGCACCGCGGCCCGGCTGCTGCCAGAAACATGGGCGCAAGGAACGCGAAAGGGGAAGTGCTGGTTTTTGTCGATGCTGACTGCGTTGCCGAAAAAAACTGGCTCGATGAAATGCTGAAGCCCTTTTCCAACCCGGGCGTGGCGGGAGTGCAGGGCAGGTACAGGACAAGGCAGAAAAGCCTGATGGCGAGGTTCACGCAACTTGAAATAGAGGACCGCTACGACCTCATGGCTAAAAAGGAAAGCATTGACTTCATTGGCAGCTATTCCGCGGCGTACAGGAAAAAAATCTTTTTGGAATTCGGCGGCTTCAACGAGGAGTTCAGGACATCCTCCGGCGAGGACACCGACCTTTCATACGGCCTCGCCTCTTTCGGCAAAAGGCTTGTGTTCGCGCCAAAGGCAGTTGTCTACCACAAACACCCGGAAACCCTGAAAGATTACCTGAAAACAAAGTTTTTCCGCGCCTACTGGCGGATATTGCTTTACAAGAAGCACAGGATCAAGATGGTGAAAGATTCCTACACGCGGCAGAGCCTGAAAGCGCAGATCATCATAGCATATGCGGCTTTTCCGGCGCTGGCATTGCTCTTTTTAGCGATGGCGTTCGGGTTTCGCGCGGAAGCAAAACTGTTGGTACAATTCTCGATTGTTCTTGCATTGGCGTTCCTGCTGGCGTGCGTCAAGCTCACGGGCAAAGTGATGGCGAAGGATCCAATGCTTGGCGTGCTCACGCCGTTCCTTCTCGCATTGCGCAGCATAGTCTTCTCGCTTGGACTGCTTTACGGATTTTACGGGCTGGTGCTAAAGCGCCCGACATGAGGCTGCCACATGAAAAAGCTCAAAATAATGCATTTGACGCACCATTTCTGGCCCTGCACGGGCGGCGTGGAAAAAGTTGTTCTGGACACATGTAATGCGCTCGCGGAAAACGGCATTGAATGCGTTGTGGCCTGCCTCAACAGGTGCCCGAAAGAAAAGAAAAAACTGAAAGCGGAGGAAACGCTTGGCAGGACAAAAATAATCAGGCTCGGGTTTGCGGACCTAAAATACTACAAGCCGGCTTTCGGCCTGCTCAAGGCAATCAAAAGGGAAAACCCGGATATTTTGCACGTGCACGGCCTCGGCTTCTTCTCGGATTTCGCATTGCTGTCAAAGCCGTTGCACAAAAAGCCGGTCGTTGTTTCAACGCACGGCGGCATATTCCACACCAAAAGCATGGGCATTGCAAAAAAGGTTTATTTCAACGCGTTCCAGAAAATCCTGCTGAAGCGCGCCGGCAGAATCATTGCGGTAAGCGAAAACGACGAAAGGCTTTTCTCAAAAATCGTGCCCGCAAAAAAAATCCGCCTGCTCGAAAACAGCGTGAGCCTTGAAAAGTTTTTCGCGCTCAGCGGCCGGAAAAGGAAAAACTCTTTCGTTTTCGTGGGCAGGCTCTCCAAAAACAAGCGCGTCGACAGGCTGCTTGAAGCGTTTGCCGAGGCAAAAAAAAGCCTTCCCGGCCTGAGCCTGCACGTGTGCGGCGGCGATTTCGATGACCTGCAGGAAAAGCTGGCCAGGCAGGCGGTTGAAGCCGGCCTTGAAAAAAACGTTTTCTTCGACGGAAGCCTCTCCGAAAAAGAGCTGCTGCAAAGGCTCGGCAAATCAGAATTCTTCGTTTCCGCCTCCGAATACGAGGGCTTCGGCATTTCCCTTGCCGAGGCGATGGCGGCAGGCTGCATTCCTATAGTCAACAGGATTCCGAGCTTTGAAAAAATCGTTGAAGACGGGAAAAGCGGTTTCATCGCGGATTTTTCGGACGCAAAAAAAACCGCGCGGAAAATCTCTGAAATTGCGCGCAAGCCCGCAATGGAAAAGCAAAAAATCGTGAAAAACGCGGAAAAAAAGGCGCAAGAATACTCAATAGAAAAAAACATCGGCAAACTTGTGAAACTTTATTCGGAAGTGGCGGAATGAGAATAGCCTATCTTGCGCTCTCGGAAAGTCTGGGCGGAAGAGACGCGGGCTTCACGCATTCCGCAAAAATGTGCGAGGCGCTCTCCACGGCAGGCAATGAAGTCGAGCTTTTCACGCAGGCCGGGAAAAAAACCGCGCTCAACAAAGTCAAAGTGCACGAATTGCGCCTGCACAAAAATCCCTTGAAAAGAATTGCGCAATTGCGGCAGCTCAAAAAATTTCTGCAGGGCTTCGATGTCATACACGAACGCTATTCTGTGAACCCGCAGACGCTTCTTCTTACAAAAGGCTCCGGAGCCGTGCACGTGCTAGAAGTCAACGATCCTGGCATTGAAACGTGGAATGGCGTGAAAAGGATCGTGTTCGCGCCGATGATTGCGGCAAAGCTGGATTCCGCCGACGCCATCATCACGCAGACCGGAACTCTGAAAAAAATCCTTCAAAAGCAGGCAAAAAAACAGGTTTTCGTGGTTTCAAACGGCGTCGAGCCGGAAGACTTCGCGGTTCCGAAAAGCAAGGCCGCAGGCGAGAGGAAAAAAATCGGCCGGCGCGCAAAAAACATTGTCGCATTCGCCGGCTCTTTCAGGGAATGGCACGGAGCAGGCATCGTGCCGGAAATAGCGGAAAAAGTCCTTGCTGAATGCCCCGGAACTGTTTTTGTGATGGCTGGCGACGGAAGGGAACGTGAAAAAACCCTCCAAGCGGTTGAAATGAAAGGCCTGCAAAAAAATTTTGTCTTCATGAAAGGCGTTGCGCATGAAAAAATTCCGCGTCTGCTTTCAGCGGCCGATGTCTGCATTGCGCCGTTTTCATTGAATAATTTCCCGCAGATGAAACAGCTGGGCTTCTGGTGGTGCCCGGTCAAGCTGTTCGAATACATGGCCGCCGGCAGGCCGACCGTGAGCTTTGACTTTGCGGAAGTGCGCAAAATTCTCGGAGATTCGGCGTTGCTTGCAAAGCCGGATGACATTGAAGGGTTCGCATCACTGGTCATCAAGGCCCTCAAAGACAAAAAGCTTGCGCAAAGGCTCGGCGCGGAAGGCAAAAGGCGCGCGAAAAAAAATTCGTGGAAAATCAAGGCAAAAGAAACAGTTGCCGTTTACGCCGCCATTGCAAAGAAAAAGCACCCGCAACGGCCTAATCGAATTTCTTGAGGCCCATTTCAAGCATTATCGGATAAGACAAAAGCAACGGCAGTGTTCCAATTGCACGCCATGCGATTGCTACAAAAAAGGACGCGTCGGATGGAATGCCGACAAAGCCGAACAGTATGACGAACGATGCCTCCCTTATGCCGAATCCGCCCGGAATGTTAGAAATGCCGCTGAAAAGCCGCGTTATCGCGAAAGCCGCCACAATATAACCGAAGGCGATGTTGTGGCCTATTGAAAGGAAAAGCAGCTTTATTGCGATGGCGTTCAGGGCAATGTAAGCCAGCACAATCGGAATCACAATAAACATGTGCCTGTGCAAAACCAGGTCAAGCCATGCGCGCCGCATTTCCCTGATGTAAACCAAAGCAATGTTGGCAAGGCCCAAAAACCTGCGCTTGCGCAGGAAATCCGTTTTGGCTGTCAAAAAATCATAAAACCCCGCAGGCAAAACAAAAAAGCCCATTGAAACAAAAACAAGTGCCGCCGTGGCAATGCCGATGTTGGCAGAGTAATGCGAGGAAATCGGCGCAAAAACAAAAAAACCGAAGACTCCCAGCGCCAGGAGGACAAACAGGTCCAAAAAATGCTCGAAAGCCGAAACCGACAGCGCGTCATTCCTCGGGATGCCGCATTTTTTGACAAGCATTATCGCCTTCGCGGGAATGTTCAGCTTTGCGGGCGCGGTCTGCAGCACAAGCTTGTTCACGAACTCTATTTTCACCAGGTCGGCAAACGAAAACGCCTTGTGGCCCAATGCAAGCAGCAGGAATTTCGTGCGCCACGCGTAAACAACGACAAGCAGCACAGAAATCAGTATCGGCAAAGCCAGCCATTCGGGCTTCACTGAGAAAAAAACCTTCAGGTCGACGTTGAAAACCGAAAAAACCGCGGCCAATGACAGCAGGCCGACAGCGTACAAAAAAATCGTCTTTTTGTCCATGCGCAAACCCCAAATTTTTCCTTTTAAGAATCATGTCCCGTAGTTTATCTTAAATATTCTGGAACATCCGTCACTGAAAACAATGCCCATTTTGCCGCCGCCGGACAGCGCCGAAATGGTTAGGTCTGGAAACGCGCGCTCATTACAGCTGATGAACAGGTGCGAATAGCCTTTTCCGGAAAGCACTGCAAAAACCGCTTCCGGGTCATTCTCGTTGACATTGTCAAGGTCGAAGTCCGAGTTTTTGCCCGAATAAAACATGACTGCGCGGTGCCTGTTCCACGAATAAACCTTGGCATCATCCGGCAGGCCTTTCATGAAGGAATACGCGGGCATTTCCGAATCATACGCCTGTTTGAAATAAACCGAAGTGGCGCCGGCATAAGCCACGCCATACAATGAAAGCAAGGCGAATGCGAGCGCAAAAAAAGGCAAGGCCTTTTGCCTTGAAAATTTTTCAAACGCGAAACCGAAAGGCAAGGCAAGCAGCGGCAGGAAGGGAATCGCGATGCGCGCGTCAAAGTTGCGGCCGGCGAGCGGAACAATTGCAAGCACCAACGCTGCAAGCAGCGGCAGGAAAAGCGCATTTTTCATGCGGAAAAGACCGGAAAAACCGAAAGCGATGAACAAAAGCGACGCAAGGGCAAGCAGAGAAAACAACGCAAACGCCATTCCATAAGTCGCGCCTGGAAAAGGGAGCCTTGCGAACGCGTCAGGCTGCACAAAATCCCAGAGGAAAGCAGGCAATGAAAGAATGCGCTCGAACGCGTTCGCCCTCACAATGGTTCCCTGTTCGGCGAG
Source organism: Candidatus Diapherotrites archaeon (assembly GCA_016205145.1). Classification (NCBI taxonomy): domain Archaea; kingdom Nanobdellati; phylum Candidatus Iainarchaeota; class Candidatus Iainarchaeia; order Candidatus Iainarchaeales; family Candidatus Iainarchaeaceae; genus Candidatus Iainarchaeum; species Candidatus Iainarchaeum sp. The sequence continues at coordinate 398,116 of JACQJH010000001.1, read as the reverse complement.
GTCGATGTTGCGCTGCAACTGCGGGTCAAACGAGCCGGTCTCTGCGAAATTCAGGGCAAACCAGGCCGAGGAAAAAAATGCAAGCAGAACAACGAAAACCGCAAGCGAAGCCAAGCCACGCTTTCGTGAAAATGCAGCCCATGCGAGGCCCATGACAATCGCCGGCAGGATTACAGCCGAGTTAAGCTTCGTCACCGCCAATGCAACGGACGAAAGCAAAAGCATTGCCAAAAAACTTTTGGAACCGGTTTTCTGGAATTCGAAAAGGAAAAAGAACGAGAGCAGAACGAACATTGCGGCCGGCCCGTCGACATAGTTTATGGAACCGTAACGCACCAGCAAAGGCTGGGCTGCGACAAAGGAAAAAGCCGCAAGGCAAAGCAATGGCTTAGAGGAAAAAAAGCGCCTGAAAAAAACGAAAGCGGAAAGAAGGAAGGCAAGCGAGAAAACAAGCGGTATAACCCTCACCGCCTCCGAGTTCAGGCTGAAACCCGAAACAACCGAAAAGACCGCGGCAAAGACGTGGAAGAACGGCGGTGGAAAACCGAGGCCCTGGTCTATGCCTGCTCCCGCAACAATCGCCTGCGCCAGCTGCAAATGGAAAACGGAATCGCTGTAAGCCGCAACGGGAACGATTGCGATCGAAAACAGCCTGACGATTACGGCAAGAGCCGCAACGGCCGCAAAGATTTTCAACAGTAACTTTTCGGACTGCACCAGAAGAGCTTTACTTTGCATAGCTAAAAAAAGCTTTGGATTAATCATTTTTTGGAAAGGCAAAAAAGCCGGTTGGTTCAATAATCGAAAACCATGGTTGAAATGAAAAAGCAGAGAATTGTAGTTGTCGGCCTGGATGGCGCGCGCCATTCGGTGATGAAAAAATGGTTTGCCGAGGGAAAACTGCCGTATTTCAAAAAGCTCTGCGATGAAGGCGTTTTCTGCGAACTCGAAGCGAACTTTCCGCCGCACAGCATGAACGGATGGACCTCGATTGTTACGGGCAACAACCCCGGAAAGCACGGCATCTACGGCATACAAATCGAGAAAGCAAACAGCTACGAAAACTTCATTCCGGATTCAACGCACATACACGGCGAAAAGCTGTACGACATACTGTCCGAAAACAACAAGGTCGTCGGAATCATAAACCTGCCCCTCACATACCCGGCGCACAAGCTCAACGGAATAATGGTCACTGATTTCCTCACTCCGCCGCTCGCCGATTACACTTACCCGAAAAATTTCAGGGAAAAGCTTGACAAAATCGGCTACAAGATCCTGCCGGAAAAAACCGTCCGAAAAGAAGCCGGCTTTTTCGAGGAAAACGTCGACACAATGCTGAAACGATTTGAGGCCGCGAAGATTTTCATTGAACAGTTCCACTGGGACTTTTTGTTCCTGGCGATAACCGAAACCGAGGAAATGCACCACAATTATGCAAGCTTCCTCGACAAAAAGCATCCCAACTACCAGTCCGGCTTTGAGGAAAAAGTGATTGAATTCTATCAGAAGGCTGAAGCCGAAACCAAAAAGCTTGTTGACGAATGCGGCGAAAACACCGCTGTTTTCATTGTATCCGACCACGGCTTCGGCCCGCAATACGGAATGGTTTACCTGAACAGGCTGTTCGAAAAAAACGGGCTGTTCAAAACCAAGAAAAGGTTCGACCCGGTCAGAAGCCTGATAACGACTATTGCACGGCTCGGTTTGCGCTCGAAGGCGCAGAAGCTCGTGAACATTCTGCCATTCAAGATGCCGAAAAAGCTGGAAAAGTTTTTGCGCGAAAAAAGCTATGAAACCTCGAACGCCGACTGGCCGAAGACAAAGGTTTTCTGCGCCGGGCGGGGAGGCGAAGTGCGCTTGAACCTCAAAGGCAGGGAACCGCAGGGCACGGTTTCAAGGGAAGAATTCGAAGAGTTCAGGAAAAAGGTTTGCGAAACCATAATGAACGCGCCGGAACTGAAAGGCAAGGTCAAAAAAGTGCATTTGAAAGAAGAGCTGTACTGGGGGCCGTTCCTTGAAAGCATCCCCGACCTGTTCGTGGAATTTGAAAAGCCATACCTTGTTTCAATGAAAACAGGCAACGTGCCCATAATCGAGGAAAAGCTCGGGCCAATCGAAGGCAACCACACGCGCGACGCTATTTTCATTGCCGCAGGGCACGGCATAAAGAAAAACCCTGGATTGGCGAAGGCAAGGCTGTTCGACGTCATGCCGACAATCCTGCAGTTGTTCGGCCTTCCGGTCCCGGATGGCATAGACGGGAAATGCCTGCCGATACTCGAAAACGCGGAGCAGGCGAAAGCCGGAAAAGCGGGGGAAGGAAAGGCGAAAGTGCATTCCACGGAAAGCGCGTTCGACGAGGAAGGCGAGGAAGCCGTGAAAAACAGGCTTGCCGGGTTCGGGTACATTTAAAACAAAATTACTGCCACAAATGCGGAACAAAACTTTTAATGTGAACTTTTTGGAAACTGCGGGAAGATTGTTCTTCTCCAACTGTAAACCTGCAGCGCGTTTTGTGCCAGTTTTTTGATTCTGCCGGACTTGCCTTTCATCAGATAAATTTTTGTGCCCTTTTTCAAAAAATCGTGGATGACAAAACCGCATTTGCTTGGCAGCCTAGTTCCGCACGAATAGCACTTGTTTTTGAAAGCCTTCCTGCACTTCGAGCAAAGCACGGCATTGACGCACATAAAAGGCCGTATGGACATTTTGAACGGTTCGGCTTTGCCGTTACAACGAACGCACTTGTGAAGCCTGCTTTTCGCGCAATCCGCGCACAAATGAACGTAATCCCCGCCCTGACAGATAAGACAAAGAACGGATGCGCCGCACTTCACGCACCAAGGTTTTGCACAATTTTTGCACATCCAGCCAACCGCGCCCGCAACCAGGCTGTTTTTAGGCGTCAAAAACTCGGCTGTCCAGTCCTTCGGCGGTTCAACTGCCAATTCCGACAATTCCACCAATCTTTCACCCACAATTGAGTTTCTTAATCATACTCCATGTCCGGCGCTTCGCCGTACTTTTCAAAATGTCCTATTGCGATTGCCAGTGACTGTTTTCCCTCTTTTTTGAGAGCGTTGATGAAATCCTTTCTTTTCCCTTTGAACTTTTTGGCGAATTCCACACAATAGTCTTCGTCTATGCCGTATTTTGCGGTTTCAACCGCGGTTGGCATAATCCTCTTTTTCCGCAGCTCTTTTTCCGCCGATTTCTTGTTTCCGTGAAAAGCCTCGAGAAACCCTGCGGCGAAAGACTCGTCAACAAGGTTTTCAAGATAAAATTGGTCAATGACATGCATTCCGATTCCCCTGGCAACAGGCCTGAGTTCACTTCTCCACTTGGAAACCATTTTTTGGTTTACAGCCTTTTTCGCCCTCTTCAAAAGCCGCCCGTTCAGTTTTTTCAGTTCCTTTTTTGACGCCACTTTGACCTTTTCCGTAAAATCACCTCAAATGCTTTTCGCAAAAACCTTGACATTCTGAAAAACGATTTTATCCAGTTCGCTGAACTCGGCAAGTTTTTTGCCGGACAAACCATATTCCTGGGCCAGCAGACAAAACGCCTTCCGCTGGCTTTTCGAGCCTTTAAACGAAAACATTGGTTGCACGCATTTCACCCCGATTTTTTCGTTCGACGAACTTTTTTCCACTTCTTTTCCTGTGCAGCCAACTCGCCAAGGCGCGCTTCAACAAAATCGCTCAGCCTGCCCCGCAATTCAAGTTCAACCTCCTCATACAACCGCTCAAGAGTGTCCTTGTTATCCTCGAACCGCAAAAACCGCAGTTCAGACGCCTCGCTTTTCCCCGCAAGATAGCCGTCTAAGTCAATGTGATTCTTATAATGCCTCAAACTGCCCTCCAATTCCCCTATCTGGTTAAGCGCGTCAAGCAGGTATTTGAGCAGCTGCAACTCAGCCCTCACATCCTCAGGCGACTTCAATTTTCTTTTCATTTTGCCACCACGCCCTGCGATTGCCGCAACATTAGCCGCAATTGTGCTCATTACCTTATTCTGTCAAGCGCCTTGGAACATTTTTCGCCGCACGCCTGGCTCAAAAACAAATGAATGTCAGCCACGTTCCGAATGACGTGCCTTTTGCAATTCCCGCAAACGAAGCCAATCCGCACAGACATGACTTCCTGCTCGGTTGCCAAACCCTTATCGGCAAGCATTATCAGCTCATCCTTGACGAACCCGTAAAGCCCGAACCCGTAAGGCTTGCTGTTGATTTCAATGACTTCGCCTTTTTTCACGCAATCCAACAAGCGTTTGCCCACAAAAACCGCCTCAGCTCACAAAACAATGCCGCCTGAATTTTGCTTCAGGTTCCGCGCCCAACAAAAAACCCGAGTTTTTCCTGTTATTTTTCACGATTTCAACGGCTTCCACGAAATGGGCCTGTGAAACCTTGGACTTTGAGTTGCTCACACACAGCCTCGCCGCATTGATTATAACATTTTTGATGTCGCCGCCCGAAAACTTTTCCTTTGCCAGTTCCTCAAAGCAAACGCCTTTAGCCAACGGCATTTTTTTTGGAACCAGTTTTTTGAACAATTCCACGCGCTCCCTTTTACCCGGAAACTCAAACAAGACATGCAAGCCAATCCTTCTCTCAAAGGCCGGGTCAAAATTTCCCGCCATGTTAGACGAAAAAACGACTATGCCCCTGAACTTTTCAAGCTCCTGCAACAAAACATTGGTTTCACTGTTCGCATACCTGTCATTGCCCAGTTGAACGCTGACACGCGTAGAAGCCAAAGAATCGGCCTCATCAAAAAACAGGACACAATCCGACTTGGAAGCCCGCTCAAACAACGCCGAAATCCTTTTCTCGGTGCCGCCGACAAAACAATTCAACAATTGCGAAGCATTGGCAACCAGCAATTTCTTGCCGGCCTCTTTCGCCAAGGCCTCCGCGCACAAAGTTTTGCCCGTTCCAGGCAATCCCACAAAACTCAAAGCCAAGGCATTGCCATAAGAAAATTTTTCACCCAAACCCCAATCCGCCATGAGCTTTCCGGCATTCCTCACATGCGCCAAAGCCAGTTCAACGCCTTTCCTCGTGTTCGGAGTCAAAACAACGTCATCCAAACCCTTGGACGGCACAACTTCAACGCCAATATTGCCAAGGCCATCACCGTCAACCCCAAGCCTTTCAAAACGCGGGTCACTGGGCCCGTTAACCGAAACCTCGGGACCGGCATTTTTTTTAAGCGCGTTAAATTTCCGATTGGTGCCGTTCCGCTTGGAACAATTCAAACAAAAAGTCTTGTCGGCAAACACGTCAACGGGCTCCACTTCCGCCCCGTCCCCGTTCAAAGAATAATACTCCAAGCCAAGAGTAAAAGCAAAATAACGCTCATTCGGCGGAATAATCCGCCCGCACAAGTCACACGAAATCTCCTCGCCGCCAAAAAGGTCTTCAGGCGGTTTCATCGACTGCGACACCATAACGCAACACCACAAAAACAAACAAAAAACGTGTCGCAAACACCTTATAAAAGTATACTATAAAGTATACTATTGTATTGGCGGGTATTGCAGTGGATTGTTCTGGCAACCTTTTAAATTCTTCCGATTTTAACCCTGATATGGCAAGGGTTCTCATAACAACGGCCTATTCCTCCGACTCAATCGTCCTCCTTTTAACCAAATTCTCCATCGACCGCCTGTTCCTTCTAATCGACAAAAAGCCCGATGAAACACAGCAAAAAGCCGTCGACGACCTCAAAAAAACATTCGAAAAAGTCATCGAAATCAAGGAAAAAAGGGTTGAACTATTCGACATCGTCGCGGTAGCACAGGACACCGCAAACATCATCGACGCACTCGCAAACACCGACGAAATCTTTGTGAATGTGACCCACGGCCGCAAAACACAGGCTTTGGGCGCACTATTCGGCGCCTACGCAAGAAGCACACGCGTAAAAAAAATCGTCTACGTGGCAGACCAAACCAAGCCAAACGAATTCAAAGACATAATAACCCTGCCCACACTCAACTTCGACCTCTCCACAGGCCAACAGGAAATCCTCGAAGAAGCCGAAAAACACGACATCCCCGCAGACCTCGCCAAAGAAACCGAACAAAGCAAGGCAATGGTCTACCGCAACCTAAAAGAACTGAAACAACGAGGCTTCATCGAAGAAACAGAAGACGGAAAAGGATTCAAGCTGACGGACGCGGGAAAGATTGCGAGAATGTGAACTTTCAGGTGATTGGTTGTGAGTGAAATTTTTTACGAAGAGCAAATAGACAAATTGCGGGCATGGAATGAAAGCCTTCAAACCGAAAAGGCAATGCTGTGGAAAGCCGAGGAAGACAAGGCAGAACAGGAAATAAGCAAAATATTCAATGACAAAAACTTTGATTCCGGAAACAACTTGGCTTCGGAAGATTTTGACACGATTTTTCATTTAATGAGAAATTTTTCCAACAACAGGGCGCTTTCAAACCTTTTATACCGGGAAAATGGCTTGGAACAATTCAACGAAAAACTGCGCGCGCTTTTGTTTGGAAACGAAACCGACTTTGTCAACAGGGTCAACGAATTCTTTAAGCTCAAAGGAATTGGCCAGCAAACGCTCTCCCAATTTTTGGTCGCCAAAGACCCGTCAAAATTTCCCCTGATAACCTGGCAAACAACCGAAGCCCTCAACCTGGGCCCCCAACAGGAAGAAAAAGCCTATGAACTGGCAATGCGCCACTTTAACATTGATGACCCGACAAAGTACTTGGACAGAACAATAGACTACCTGACAAACTTCATAATTTTCGAAGAAATCAAAAACCTGCTCGGAACCGAAAAATACACGTCGGTAAACAACCTCATATGGTTTGGCAAAAAATCCGCAAACCCTGAAATGCCGGAAGAAATCCTCGAAAACTACTCGTCAATCTCATTGGAAAAAGACCTGAAAGAATACCTCGCAAAAAACCCGCATTTGATAGAAAAAGGACTGCAATTAACGGAAAAAGAATTCAACACAAAAGAAGTCGGAAAAATAGACCTGCTATGCAAAGACCAAAAAGGCAAACAAGTCATAATAGAACTCAAAAAAGGCCGGTCAAGCGACGAAGTCGTCGGGCAAACCCTCAGATACCTGGGCTGGATAAAAAAGAACAAATCAGAAAACGCGAGGGCAATAATAATCACAAACGAGCCGGACAACAGGCTCGACTATGCTATAATGCCGGTGGAAAACCAAATAAGCCTAAAATACTACAAAGTCAAATTTGAAATAAACGACAAACACACAAACCAAACAACGCAGGAAAAATAGCAAGAATGTGAACAAAATGGACGAACCCGCCGAGTTGCAAGAAATCACCAAAAAAATTTTAGTGTGTCTAAAAGAGCCCGTTCAAAAGAGGGACTCTCAGTTAGAAGCCTCCAAAAAAATTGTCAATAGCGAACTTACCCATATACAGCTTAAGGCAATAGCAAACTGGAAATCCCCACGAATTCGCCGTCATTTTGATAAAGATAAACACACTACCATATTGAATAAATTACTGGCCGACCTAAAAGAATCTAATTTAAGCGCAGATATTGAACGTAAAAAAATAAAAGCGGCACTTCTGGAACTTAAACGAGAAGGGGCCAAAGGCATTAATCTGCCAATGCTATCTGCAATACTTGCATTCAAATTGCCAGACAAATACGCTGTTTTTGACTTCAGAATAGTTGCCTACTTTCAAGACACGCTGACTAATACTAATGATGAAACGCAGTACATCGCATACTGCCATGCGCTAAGAGAATTTGTAAATGGCACTAAAATCAACATTAGAAACAAGGAACTAGAACTCTGGAGAAATCAACAAGAAACACAGTGGTTCAAGGAATTCGAATATATTCTTGACCACAACGGCAAATATCCAAATACAAAAAAAATACGCATGAAAAATAATGAAAATTCAATGATGATAAAAAAATGAAAGATCCGCACCAAAACATCTTCTTTTACTATCGCAGCCAGTCATCTAATAAGAACAAAATAGATTATCAAATTGAAAATAATGTCACCAAATCACTCATAAATTTGCTCGAATTTTGTAGCGAGGACACAAAAAACAAAATATTTAAAAAACTTGAACTCCCAATTGCAAAAAACACAATTTTTCAGCTTCAAACAAAGTCAATCAAATCCACCCCTGATGCAGTGATAGATTATGAAAAAACAAGAATTGTAATTGAATCAAAAGTTCAAGCCAAACTCACATTAGAACAGTTAAAAAATCACAAAATTGAATTTGACCCAAAAAAAGATAATAATATTTTGCTAGTTTTGACTAAAGATCCACAAAGCAAAAAAATTACAGAAAATATTAACGCTAAGTTTTTTACCTGGCAGGAAATAACAAAAAAAATCCAAGAAATACCTGCATTAACCGAAAAAGATCAATTTTTAATATCACAATTTACCGAATTTATGGAGGTAATGGGTTTGAGCAGTTTTTTAGGATTTAAAAAAAGTGATTTTGACGCATTTTTAAATATAGACGAAGATCCAATCAGAGAAAAAAGAGAAGTAGTAAAAAGAAAATTTGAACAATTTAGCAACGAACTATTTGAAAAAATCAAAAAAGGCCAGCCATTCCAAAAACCAAATCATAAACCAGTTGGCAATTTAAAAAAAGATTCCAGGGGCGTCTGGTCGGCAATATATGATGACAAAGATTCAAAACTGTCAATTGTACAAAAGATTCATTATTCAGTATATCTAAACGAAAATGGTTTTGGGGTAGAACTATGGGCCGAAGGAAAAATAGCAACAAAAAAAGTACTTAACCAAATAGAAGCAAAACCAGCAGAATTTACAAAAATTTGCCAAAAGTTACAAGAACATAAAATAAGACTTGATGACAAAGTGATGATTCGCCCAAGAGAAAAGAAAGAAAGTACCATTCTTGAAATAGAAACTGGAAAATATTTCAAAAAAAATGACACAGAATATTTAATTAAAAAAATAAAAAACCGGAAACTTTTTCAATTTGCAATAAAAAAAATTTATCCACGAGATTATTCTGACCTTCACAAAAAAGAATTTTTAATAACAGTAAGTGAAGAAATCACGAAATTGATTCCGGCTTACAAATTTTTAAATGGGCAAAGTAAAATTAGATTATTGGGTGAAAAAACTTCAAGAAAAAAATATTAAAGTACTTTTTTTTGATGATTTAATACCCACGCTGATAAAAGAAATTAATGAAATAGGAAAATATGATGCCGCCATTTTACAAACAATAAGGATGCTGAAATATTTCAAACAATTGAAGTGATTGAATAATGCCCTACAAATTCTCCCCATCGTCTTTGTCTTTGCTGAAGGATTGCCCGCGCTGTTTTTGGCTGCAGTTCAACAAGGGCGTGAAGCGGCCCTCCGGAATCTTTCCTTCCCTGCCGTCCGGAATGGACAGGGTTTTGAAGGAGCATTTTGACTCGTTCAGGGACAAGGGCAGACTGCCGCCGGAATTGAAGGAATTGGACGGCGAATACAGGCTTTTCGACGACAAGGCCCTGCTGGATGATTGGCGCAACAATTTCAGGGGCATCCGCTGGATAGACGGCCAAGGCAACGTTTTGATGGGCGCGGTTGACAACCTTTTGGTGCACAAAGGCAGGCTTGTCGTCCTGGACTTCAAGACAAGGGGCTATCCGTGCAAGGACGACACCCACGAACACTACCAGGACCAAATGGATTTGTACAACTTTTTGCTCAGAAAAAACGGCCACAAAACGGAAGACTACGCCTACCTGCTGTTCTACCATCCAAACAAAATCAATGAAAACGGCGACGCGGTATTCCACAGCGACCTCAAAAAAATGAAAATTTCAACTGAAAACGCGCAAAAAATATTCGACAACGCGCTAAAAACGCTGAATGGCTCGGAACCGCGCGCCGCGGAAGAATGCGGATACTGCAATTGGAACAAATCAAAATAATATGCAAAGAACCGGCGATTGCACCAAAAAGGTTTAAAAATCCGCCAATTATAGTTAATTAAGACTAATTAAGATTTATTGGCGGTCTGGCAGGGTTTTTTCATGGCAGGCAAAAAGGTTTTCGTTTTCGGCATTGACGGCGCTCCGCCGAAGCTCGTTTTCGGCGAGTGGAAAAAGCATCTGCCCAACATTTCAAGGCTGATGGAAAAAGGCGCGTATGCCAAAATCAGGTCGACTGTTCCGCCGAGCACTATAATTGCATGGAATGCCCTTGCATCCGGCAGGGATCCGGGTGAATTGGGGGTTTACTCTTACACGCGCTTCGAGCCGCAAAGCGACGGAGTAAGGCTTGTGGACTCGACGCTGAAAAAAAAGCCGCAGATTTGGGACATCCTCTCGGAAAAGGGGAAAAAAAGCGTTGTGCTGAACGTGCCGCTCACTTTCCCGGTCAGGAAAATAAACGGGATAATGGTTTCAGATTTCATGACGCCTGGCTTCAAGTACGACTGCGTTTATCCGGAAGAATTCAAAAAAGAAATGCTTGAACTCCTTGGCGGCGAGGAATACGTTTTTGACGTTGCCGGGTTCACAGGCTACAAGAAACTTGACGTGGACGATCTGCTGAACCGCACCTACAAGATGACGGAAATGCACTTCAAGCTGATGGAGCACTGCCTCAAAAACAAGGAATGGGATTTTTTCATGGCGGTTGTGATTGGAACCGACAGGCTGAACCACATGCTCTGGCGGTTCTTCGACGAAAAGCATGTAAACTTCCAAGGGGATTCGCCGTACAAAAACGCGGTGCGCGACTTTTACGCTTTCGTGGACAAAAAATTGGGCGAACTGCTCAAATTGCTGCCGGACAACACCAGCATCATTGTTTCATCCGACCACGGCATGGAGCGCATGGACGGCCGCGTCAACCTCAACGACTGGCTGCGCAGGGAAGGCTATCTTGTTCTCAAAAAGGAATTTGAAAACGAAACCGCGGAAAAGCCCGCAAGGCTGAGGCTTTCAGGCATCGACTGGCAGAAGACAAAAGCATTTGCGGTCGGCGGCTATCAGGGAAGAATCTATCTCAACCGGGACAGGAAGGCATTGGGCCACAAGGGCATTCTCGGAAAAGACGAATGCGATTGGCTCGGCGGGGAACTTGAAAAAAAGCTTTTGGCAATCAGGGGCGGGAAAGGCGAAAAGCTCGACAACAAGGTCTTTTTTGCGAAGGACATTTACAAAAACGGCTTCGATGACGAATGCCCGGAAATGATTGTCTACTTCGACAACCTTGTCTGGGGCGTGAACAATGACGTGGGCAACAAGGGGCTTTATTCAACCTCGACGACAGTCGGCAGCGATGACGCGGGGCATGCGCCGGAAGGCAGCTTTGTCATTGTCGACGAAAAAATCGGCGGGCGCGGCGACATGGGGACAATCAGCATTCTGGACGTGTTCCCGACGATGATGGACATTCTGGGTGAGGAAAAGCCAAAGGATCTGCAGGGAAAAAGCCTGCTGGAAAAGTGAAAGCATGGAAAACGCGAGGAAAACAAAAATAGTCTGCACGATCGGACCGTCGACATGGAACAGGGAAAAAATCCTTGCAATGCAGGCGGCTGGAATGGACATCGCGAGAATAAACCTTTCGCACTGCACGCCGCAGGAATTCGCCGATCTTGCCGGCCTCATCCGGGGCACGGACAAAGCCATTCCCATAATTTTGGATTTGCAGGGCGCCGAAATCAGGACGGGGAAAATGAAAAAGCCGGTCGAACTTAAAACCGGCGCGAAAATCGAAATCGCATTGGAACAAATAGAGGGAAACGCAAAAAAAATCTGCCTCAAAACTCCGTGGATAATGAAAAGCTTGGAGAAGGGCACTAAACTGCTGATTGACGACAACTCGATTGAGGCGGAAGTCATTGAAACCGGCGAAGGCGGCGTGAAATGCAGGATACTTGTCGGAGGAAGGCTTTCAAGCTACAAGACAATCAGCATTGACCAGGATTCGGAAAGGCCGGTCCTGACCGAAAACGACGTTGAGGCAATAAGGATTGCCTTGCGCAAGGGCGTTGAATTCGTTGCACTGTCGTTTGCGCGCACGGGAAACGACGTCGACGAGCTGAGGAAAATCTCCGGCGGCATGAAAATAATCTCAAAAATCGAGCACAAGGCCGCGCTAAAGGATTTGGACGGCATAATCTCGAAATCCGACATTGTTTACATTGACAGGGGCGACCTTGGCGCGGAAATCCCGGTTGAAAAAATCCCTTTCGTGCAGAAAATCGTCATAGCGAAGGCGAAAGGCATGGGAAAGGAAACTTTCATTGCAACGCACCTGCTTGAAAGCATGACCGAAAAGCCCAAGCCGACGCGCGCGGAAACAACGGACGTTACAAACACGATTCTTGACGGCGCTTCAGGATTGGTTCTGGCGGGCGAAACCGCAAACGGAAAGTTTCCTGTTGAAACCGTGAAAATGCTGAAAAAACTGTGCGAAAATGCGGAGCTTGTCGAACCGATGAGCGATTCCGGAGAGATAATCAAAAGGCTTGAGGCACTGCATTACATTTGAGTTTATCAGGGGTTATTGGTGGATTGCATGGCGCTTGTAAAACCGCACGGCGGAAGGCTTGTTGAAAGGCCGGCGAAAATTTCCGGAAGCGAATTGAAGGAATTGTTCGTGCACAATGCGGATGAAACAGTTGTCATGGACGCGGAACAGATTGCGTTGGGCGGGTTTTCGCCGGTTGAAGGCTTTTTCTGCAGGAACGATTTGCAAAGCGTTGTCGACAGGATGCGGCTTGAAAGCGGGGTTCCGTGGACCCTGCCCATAACCCTGAACATTTCGGAAGAAGAAGCGAAAAACTTTTCCGAAAACGACACGATTGCGCTTGCGGACAAGAACAATGAAGCGATTGCATTGCTGCACGTCGAGGAAAAATTCGAATTTGACCGGCATGAAATAGTGGAAAAGGTCTACGGCACTAAAAGTTTGGAGCATCCGGGCGTGAAAAGGACTTTTGATGCCGGCAAGATTTTTGTGGGCGGAAAAATCGATTTGGTCAAGCGGGCGCAAAGCCCGTTCAAGAAATGGGAACTCACACCGGGCGAAACCAGAAAAATTTTCGAACAGCGCGGCTGGAGCAATGTTTTGGGCTTCCACACCAGGAATGCCATCCACAGGAGCCACGAGTTCGTGCAGATGGAGGGCCTGAAGAAAAGCGGCTGCGACGGCCTGTTCGTGCATCCCGTCATTGGCAGGAAAAAGAGCGGCGATTTCACCACGCCCATAATAGTTGAAAGCTACAGGATAATGGTGGACCAGTTCTATCCAAAAAACAGGGTCGTGTTTTCAGCGCTGTCGACTTTTTCAAGGTACGGCGGGCCGCGCGAGGCGATCTTTACCGCGCTGGTGCGCAAGAATTACGGCTGCAGCCACTTTGTTGTAGGAAGGGACCACACGGGAGTCAAGGACTTTTACGGGCCCTTCGATTCGCACAAGATATTCGACAGGTTCGACGACCTGGATGTGGTGCCTGTCAAGTTTGACGAGGTATTTTATTCAAAAAAGACCGGGAAATACGGCCATGCAAGCGAAGTCGGGGAAGAGCACAGGCTGCACATAAGCGGCACCCAGCTGAGAAAAATCCTTTTGGCCGGCGAAATGCCTCCGGCAGAGGCGATGCGCCCGGAAATTTCCGGAATGATTCTTGAGCACATGAAAAAAGGCGAAGAGGTTTTCGTGAAATGACCGGCGCTGGCGCCAATGAAAGGCGGCACGGCTTTGTGGTCTGGCTGACCGGCCTGCCTGGCAGCGGCAAGTCTACGATAACCGCAATATTGTCGCGGAAAATTTCGTCAAAAGGGTTTCTTGTCGAAACCCTTGACGGCGATGCCATTCGCCAGAACATTTCAAAGGGCCTCGGCTTCAGCCGCGACGACATAATCGAAAACAACAAGCGCATAGTCTTTTTGAGCGGGCTCATTGAACGGCACGGCGGCGTTTCAATCGTTCCCGTCATAACGCCGTTTGCTGAGAGCAGGGCGCACGCAAGAAAAGAGTTGCAGCACTATCTGGAAGTGTTTGTCGACTGCCCGCTCGGGGAATGCGAAAAGCGCGACCCGAAAGGAATGTACAAAAAGGCGCGCGAAGGGCACATAAAGGATTTCATCGGCATTCACACGGAATATGAGCGGCCCGAAACACCGGATGCCATCGTTCACACAGACAGGGAAACGCCGGAAGAAAGCGCGCAAAAGATTTTTGAAGCGCTTGAAAGAAAAGGCTGGATTTGAAAAGGCCGCTACAGGTAGCCGAGGCCTTTGAGATTTGCCTTTACCCTTGCCTCGTCCTCTTTCGAGAAAACCTGGCGCTTGTCCTTTTCAAGCTCGCTTGGCTCGGAAAGGATTATGCGCAGAACGTATGTAACATAAGAGGAAACTGAATGGAAGCCCGTGTTCTTGCATTTTTTCCTGATTTTTTCCGCAAGCTCGGCGGGAATGGAAACAGTCGTTATTTTCTGCGCGGAACCTTTTTTTGCAGCCATAAAAAACGCCAACCAGGAATTTTAATTAAATTTCATTGGATTTTATTTTTGAACCAATAATTAAGTTTCATGGTTTCAAATTTAAGGCTTTTCATTTTACATAGAAACTGGTGGTTTCTGAAATGGCGGGCCTGACGACAATAATCGGCTTACTTGCATTGCTGGCAATTGCCGGCATAGTCGTTGCGAACATGCGCAAGAAGGGCATGGACCTTTTCTCCACGCTCCTGCTCATAATCGTTTTCTGGCTACTTGTGATGGTCGCCATGCCGGAAATAACTCTGCAGCTGACGAAAAGCCTCGGTTTCAGGGACACTGCTGCCGCGTTCCTCAGCCTGATTTCCATCACCGCGCTTTTCTTCACTATACGCACGTATTTCAGGCAGAAGGACCTTGAAGCGGAAATAACCGGCCTGGCGAGGGAAATGGCATTGCGCAAAAGCGCGGAAAAAAAGAAATAAGAATGGGGAAGGCCAAGTTCTTTGCACCCCACACAGGTGTTTTGTTGAAAATCTGCATGGTTTCGCGCTTCTACCCGCCGAAAGTCGGTGGCAGCGGCTCTTTTTTGGAGATTCTGTCCGAAAGCCTCGCACGGAAAGGGTTTGAGATTACGGTCATAACACAGAAAATGAAGGGCCGGCCCAAGGAAAGCGAAAAAAGCGGCGTGAAAATAAAACGCGCGTTCACGCTTGAAGGAAGCCTTGAATTCAGCAACGCGAACATGGCAATCGGCTCGGTTGCATTCGCAAAAAAAATCCTCGAAAACCGGGACAACGACGTTTTCCACTCGCACGACCTTTCAACCGGCGCTTTCAGCCTCTGCCTTGCGAAAAAAATTTTGGCGGAAAAACCATGCGTGATGAAATACGGCGGCGACATGGTCTACGAGTACCTGTCAATCAAGAATTTTCCGGACTGGGATTGCAGGAAAGGGCTTGATGGAACGCTTGCCCACAGAAAAGGCGTTGCGGGAATCCTGCACAAGGTCGAGGACTGGTATTTCAAAAGCGCCGACTTCATTGCCGCGGATGCGGATGGCGGAAAAAAGTTTTTGGTTAAGCGCGGCGTGCATGAAGGCAAGGTTTCGGTCCTGCCAAACGGCGTGGACATGAAAAAGTTTGCGCCAATGCCGAAAGAAAAGGCGCGCGTGCAGACTGGAATGCATGGCAAAGCGGTTTTGTTTTCCGCGCGACTCGTGAAATGGAAGGGCTGCGATGTCCTGCTGAATGCAATGCGCAGGGTCTGCGCAAGCGATGAAAAGGCAAACCTTGTGATTGCCGGAAAAGGCGCGGAAGAGGAAAACCTGAAGGCGCTGGCAAAAAGCTTGGGCATTGAAAATAAAGTGGAATTCCGCGGCAGCATTGAAAGGGAAAAAATGCCCCTTTACTGCAATTCGTGCGACGCATTTGTCCTGCCGAGCTTTTTTGACACGACTCCGAACTCGCTTGTCGAGGCGATGGCGTGCAAAAAGCCGTGCATTGCAAGCAAAATCGACGGCATGGCCGAAGTCATCCAAGGCGGCGCCGGCCTGTCATTTAAGCCGGGCAACGAAAACGATTTGGCGGAAAAAATACTCGAAGTGCTGCAGAATGCGGGAAAAGCGAAAATCCTAGGAAGCAAGGCGCTTGAACGCGTCAAGGAAAAATATTCGCAGGAAAAAGCCGTTGAACGGTATGAAAAATTTTATGAACGCATAACGGCGCACAGGTAAGGCGGGCCATATGGGAAAAAAAAGTTTAAGCGACGAGGAATGGAATGCATTCGTGGAAAAGAATGGCGGCACGGTTTTCCACCGGACGGAATTTGCGGAATTACTGCACGAATGTTTGGGCTATGAGCCCATAATGCTTGCGGAAAAAAGCGGCGGAAAAATCGAGGGCGTTTTTCCGGCAATGAAGGCAAGGCATGCGTTGTTCGAGCACCTCATTTCAATGCCCCCGAATTACCCGAAGTTTTACGAGGGCGGGCCGCTCGGCAGTGAAAAGGCAAAACGCCGCCTGGCCGAAAAGTTTGCGGCTGAATCAAAAGGCTGTGTCGCGTGCTTCTGCAGGGTCGAAAGCCTGGAAGACGCAAAAATTTTTGAAGAACTCGGATTTGAAAAAAAGGCTTTTTCTGCAACGGTTGCCGAAATCGGCAAAAGCGGGGAGGAAATCTTTTCGGCATACCACAAGAAAACGCGTAATGCCGTGAGGAAAGCTTACGGCCAGGGCTTTTCAATAAGGGAAGCCAAAGCAAGCGGCGACATCAAAACTTTTGCCGCAATGTACGAAAAGACCATGGAAAAGCTTGGGGCCGGAAAAACCTTCAACGAAAAATTCTTCCTCAAGGCGGAAGAACTGCTGTTCAAAAAAGGCCTGGGCACGATCCTGCTTGCCGAACTTGAAGGCAGAGCCGTTGCGGGAACCATGCTGCTGTTTTCAAAGGCAGGCAAAACGTGCCATTACTTCAGTTCGGCGTCGGATGAAAGATTTTTGGGCAGAAACCCGAACAACTTTTTGCTCAACGAAGCCATGCTGTTTGCAAAAAAACGCGGCTGCGAATTTTTTGACTTCGGAACCTCCGCAACGGAAGAGCTTGAGCGGTTCAAGGAAAGGTTCGGCGGAAAGCCCAGGGAGTTTTATACAATGCAGAAAATCAACGACCATGCAAAGTGGGCCGCGTGGCAGGTTTCGCTCAAGGCGTACGGGATTGCAAAGGGGCTGCTGTAAAATGAACGGAACTTTGCCCGGCATAGTTTCAATGTTCCGGTTTTCCGATTTGCTCGGAAACTATTCGGCTGAAAACTTTGCGCGCGCGGAAAGGCTTGCCTCGGAAAAAACCGGCGCACCGCACGCGATAATTGCCGGTTCGGGGAGCACCGCGCTTTGGATTGCATTGAAGGCGCTCGGATGCAAAAAGGTCGCATTGCCGGCATTCACCTGCCCCTCGGTTTTCCTCGCAGTGCAGAAGGCCGGCGCAAAGGCAATCCTGGTTGACGTGGAAACGGAAACTTTCGGGATGGATTTTGATGCGATTCCGAAAAGCGCGGACTGCGCCGTGGCGGAGCACGCCTACGGCATTCCGCTGGACACGAAAAAAATAATTGAAGCGAATGAAAGGCTGCCTGTTGCAGAGGATTTCGTGCGCGGCTTCGGCTCGGAATTCGACGGCAAAAAAATCGGGTGCAACGGAACGGCAGGATTCATCAGCTTCGGTTTCGGGAAAAGTTTCGGCGCCGGAAAAGGCGGAATGCTTTTCACGAAGGACGGAAAAATCGCGGAAAAGGCAAGGCGGCTGCTTGCAGGCCTGCCAAAAAACGGCTTCGGCATTGCCGAAATGAAAGCGTTTTGCGGTTATGGCTCGGCGAATGAATGGACTTATCCATTGCTCAGAAAATTCCACAGGCCGGCAGGATGGGGCGCGGAGCTTGCGCGCGCGGACAATGTTGCGGTGCAGGTTTTCCTGAACCAGCTGGAAAGGTTTGATTCCGTTGCAGAACTGAGGCACAATAATTTTTGCGCATTGCACAAAAGGCTGTCAAAAAGCCGTAAAGCGGTGCTTCCGGCCATAAAAAAAAGAAAAATCGCCGCACCGTACTTTCCGGTTGTGCTGCAGGGCATTGAAAGGCGGATGGCGATTGAAATGTTTGCAAAAGCCGGCCTCACAGTGAACCCCAAATTTCCAATGCCGTTGAACAAGGTTTTCGGCGTGAAAGGAAGGTTTCCAAACGCGGAAAGGACAGCTGGAACTTACATCGAAATCCCGCTCACACTGCCGGAAAAAAAGTTTGCCGGAATCGCGGAAAAGGCGGCGGAAATACTGGGATGAGCCTGCACATCCCGGTGTTTTGCTTGTTTGCCCTTTTTTCCGCCGGTTGCCTGCACAAAATAAAGGTTCAGCGTTTAGCCAAGGCATTGTAAATTGGCACAAATATGCCGACAACTATTGCGCCGATAATGAATGCCATAACCAGCCCAGACAAAAAGCCTGCAGCCTCAAAAGGCCTGGGTTCAATCGGAATGTTTGAGTGGATCATTGAAGTGAACAGGCCCATAGCCGCGCCCGGAAAAGCATAGATTGCCGCGGCACAGATAATTGAAAGCGCAACCCCGGTTAATCCGCCTGCAACCGCCCCGGATTTAATGTCAAGTTTTTCAGCCATCAAAAAACACCTCTCGCTGATTTTGCCATGTATTTTAAGGCCCGGTTGTTTAAATACTTTTGGCAGGCGGGGCAGGCGGGTTTTGGGCCGGGTCAGCGTTTTTTGCCTGCAAGCATGGTTTCAACTGTGTCGGCAAGAAGCTTTCCGCCGACCGCCGACGTTTTTTGGTAAAGCGATTCGACTGAATCGTTTTTTTCGATTCTGACCTTTGCCTGTGCGAGGATTTTTCCGGAATCGACCTTTTCCGACATGAAATGAATCGTAACGCCAGTTTCGGTTTCCTTGGCCGCCAGGGCGCGGTGGATTGGGAAACTGTTGCCAAACTTCGGCAGCAGGGAACGGTGCAGGTTTATGGCCGGGCAGACTCCAAGGGCATCTTTTTTCAGTATCTGGTTGAAGCCGGCGCAGACAACCAAATCGGGGGCAAGCCGATTTAGGAGTGCAATGGTTTTTGCGGAATTCATGTCCCTGATTTTGTGCACTTCGATTTTGTTTTGCGCGCACAGGCGTGTGATTGACTTTTGCCTTCCGGAAAGCATTCCCGCAAGCCTTGCAAGCAGGGCTTTGGGAAGGCGGAGCAGGCCGAACTTGAGAACCCGCTTGAGGTTTTTTCCGAAGCGTTCAGCCGGAACACCGTCAACAAAGACCGCGCAGATATCAGCCGGAGCGCGCCTGAAAAGCGGCTCAAGGATTTCAAAATTGTTCGCGGTTTCCGCGGTGAGAACCACGATTTTTTTCGGCATCATCAGGATTATATGGCAAAAGCTTGAAAACAATTCGCATAGCGGGGGAGGGTCAGGATTACCTTAAAACTGGGGATGGGGTGGACCCCCTCCGCGGTTTAGAAAATCGAAAATTGTACCATGCAGGCGCGAGGGCGCTTGCATTTTTAAAGGCTTGGAACGCCAATATCTAAGAAAGGAAAAAGGGCTGAACCACATGGCTAAATTCTTCATAATCGGGGGCTGCGGCTTCATCGGAAGCCACATTTCAAGGCAGCTTCTGGCCGAAGGCGACGAGGTCGTGTGCTTCGACGCTTTCCTCAACTTCATTGACCCGCTCAAAAGCAATTACGAAAAAATTTTGAAGGCACGGCTTGCCGACATAAAGGACAAGGTCAAAATCATCCGCGGTGACATAAGGCACAAGGGCGGCCTGCTCCGCGCGCTCCGTGAGGAAAAGCCCGAAATAGTGATCCATCTGGCGGCGCTGCCGATCGCAACCAAAAGCAACGAGTTTCCCGAGGATGCGATAAGCATAAACCTTGACGGCCTTGTCAACGTGCTCGAAAGCCTGCGCGAACTCGGAAGCGTGAAAAGGTTCGTTTACACTTCTTCAAGCTTCGTCTACGGCGACTTTGTGAAAGAAGTTGCGGACGAGGAGCATCCCCTGAACCCGATTGACATTTACGGCGGCACAAAGCTTGCGGGCGAGGTGCTGACGAAAGCTTATTCGAAAAAGTTCGGCATCGATTACACTATAATCAGGCCGTCCGCGGTTTACGGTCCCGGCGACGCCAACCGGCGCGTGTCCCAGGTTTTCGTGGAAAACGCCCTGAAAGGCGAGCCATTGAAGCTTTTTGACGGCGGCCTGGAAAAAGTGGATTTCACGCATGTTACAGATGCCGCGAACGGTTTTGTGCTCGCATCAAAATCCGCGAAGGCGAAAAACGAGACGTTCAACATCACTGCAGGGAATGCCCGCACCATACGGGAATTCGCGGAAATCGTCGCAAAGCACGTGCCGAACGCAAAATTCGTTGAATCCGGCACTGACATCCGCAGGCCGAAAAGGGGTTCGCTGAGCATTGAAAAGGCGAAGAGGCTGATCGGGTTTTCGCCGAAAACCAATGTCGAGGAAGGCATAGCGAAATACGTTGAAGTTGTCAAGAAAACGGGCTGACATGATGCCGGCTGTGAAAGTTCCCTTGTGCGTGCCGTCAATCGGTGAAGAGGAAATAAGCGAGGTTTCCGCTGTACTGCGCTCAGGCTGGCTGGCGCACGGCCCCAAAAACGCGGAATTCGAAAAGCTGTTCTCGGATTATGCCGGCGTGAAGCATGCAATCGCAATGAACTCGTGCACTTCCGCATTGCATGCCGCGATTCAGGCGCTCGGCCTCAAAGGCGAAATAATCGTGCCGAGCTTCACGTTTGTGGCAAGCGCCAATGCGATCGTAACGGCCGGCTGCACGCCGAGGTTTGCCGACATAGATTACGGGACGTGCAATGTTTCCCCGCAGGCAGTCGAAAAGGCGATAGAAAAAAAAACGGTTGCCATAATGCCCGTGCACTTCGCGGGCCAGGCGTGCGAAATGGATGAAATAATGGAGATTGCGGAAAAGCACGGCCTTGCAGTGATAGAGGATTCCGCGGAGGCAGTCGGCGCGGAGTTTTCGGGCAAAAAAACCGGAAGCTTCGGCGATGCGGGCTGCTTTTCGTTTTATCCGACAAAAAACATCACGACCGGCGAGGGCGGAATGCTCACGACAAACGATGACGCTGTTGCGGAGAAGGCGAAAGCCCTGAAGGCGCATGGCATTTCGTCAAGCGCGTTCGAACGCGAAAGGAAGGAAAGGCCGTGGCTGAGGCAGGCGGAGGTTGCGGGCTACAATTTCAGGCTGTGCGACGTGCTTGCGGCAATCGGCGTCGCGCAAATGAAAAAGGTCGACAGGCTGAACGATGAGAGAAAGGCGATTGCGAAAAAATACGGCAGGGCATTCGCCGGCATTGATGCATTGGATCTGCCGGTCGAAGCCGAAAAATGCAGGCACGTTTACCAGATGTACACTGTCAAGGTTGGGAAAAAAACCGACAGGCAGGCGTTTGTCGGAAAATTGCGCGAAAGCGGGGTGCAGGCGTCCGTGCACTTCGATCCGCCAGTGCATTTGCAGCCGTACTACAAAAACATCGGCGGAAAGAAAGGCGGGCTTGCCGTTACGGAAAACGTCGCGGAAAGGATTGTCACGCTTCCGATTTTTGCCGGCATGAGCGAAGAGCAGGTTGATTGCGTCGTTTCGGCCGTTGAAGGCGCGCTCAAAGGCTGACTTCGGCGGAAACGGGTGTTTTTGTGGCACAGATTGAAGGATTCATTAAAAACTTTTTTTTCGAGCAGGGCAAGAAGCTCTGGATTATCGGAATAAGCCTTGCTTACACATATCTTGTCGCAAATTTTCTTGGCCCGGAAGAATACGGCCTTGTGACATACTTCATCAGCTTCGTGGCGAGCCTCGCCAACCTGTTCGGCCTGTATTTTTTGCAGAATGTTTTCCAGACGTTCAATCCGCGGTACAAGTCCAGGGAATTTTTCGGCCTGCTGATGAAGGTACAGCTCGCGGTTGTCCTGCTCATCGGCGCGGCAATCTGGCTGTTCGCCTCTGATATCACTCTGTTCCTTGAAAAGAAAGATGTTTTCCTTCTGCAGGCAAGCGTCCTCACAATACTGACCATGCCGGCATACATGAGTTTCCTTTTCCTGATGCGCACGTTCAAGCAGTTCAAGAAAACCATGGTTGCGGAAGTCATCATGAATTCCTCAAACCTTTGCCTTGCCCTGCTACTGGTAGTCGCACTCAAGTTCGGGGGCATTGGCGTGATTTACGCGCAGTTCACCGCTTCAATGATAGCGCTTGCATTGCTGTACGCGCAGTACCGGAAGCTGCCGTTCGAGGACAAGCCCATAAATTTCGGGGAAATCGCAAGGTTTTCGGTTTTTTCCCTGCCGACAAGTTTTTTGAGCAGGGCCTATGACACGTTCTTCAACATAGTGCTCGGATTGTCTGCGGGAGCGGCACAGCTCGGTTATTTCTACATAATACAGAAGATTGCGAATGTTTTCATCGGCACGGGCAACTCGGCACTGGACGACGTCCTTCACCCGTACGTCATGGAAAAAAACGCGGAAAAGAAAACCCTTGAAAACTTCATTTCAATGAACATAAAGGCAAGCATATTGCTGGCGCTCGGCCTGGGCGCAGTCAGCACCGCCGCGGCATACGTTTTCGTGCCCTTGCTTTTGCCAAAATACGCGCCCGGCCTTTATCTCCTGCCCTTGTTCGTGATTGCCATAGCCGTGCAGTCGGCGACAGCCATCGGCCAGATTTTCATCAGCATAAACAGGATAGAGTTCAGGCTCGCGACAAACGTCATCGCCTTGCTCGTCTGCATACCATACGGCTTTCTTGTCGCGATAAAGTCAGGCCTCCCCGGCGCGATCTCGCTCATGGCATTGTACGCTGCACTGCAGGGCGGCGCAGGCTATTATTTTGCAAAACGGCTCGGTTACAGCATCGAAATCATTCCGAAGCCGAAAGACGCGAAATTTTTCGCTTCAGCCGTTGCCGCGGTAATGCTCAAAAATTTCGCAAGGAAAAATCAATAAGGTTTAATACACGGCTAGAAAACAAATATTTGGCCAACAGGCTGCAAGAGAATGGCAGAAAACTAAACGCAATTAAATATTTTTAAAGAAAAAATTTGAAAAGAACGGTGGCAGGATTGAAAATACTCGGAATCTCGTTCAACAGGATGCACGACTCGGGCGCTGCGCTCATAGAGGACGGAGTCCTGAAAGCGGTCGTCAACGAGGAACGCCTGACAAGGGTGAAAGTAGAGGGCAGGTTTCCGGCGCTTTCCATTCAAAAAGTCCTTGAAATTTCCGGCACGAAACCGGAAGAGATTGACGCAATAGCTTATTCCGGCTCGGATGGCCACAGCTTCGAACGCTTCGCAAAAGAGGAGTTCCTCTGCAATAAAAGCGCGGCGCACTGGCTCAAAATCTGCGCGTCAATGGCTTTGAAGGCGCCGCAGTTGAGGGCGCAGGCGATGTCCGGCATAAAATCCGAACTCAAAAAAATCGGAATAGCCGAAAAACCCGTGACTTACGTGGACCACCACGCATCGCACGCCTTCGCCGCGTATTTTGCGTCCGGCTTTGAACAGGCAACTGTCGTGACCGTCGACGCGGGCGGCGACAAGCTTTCCTCGACAATTTTCAGGGCGGAGCACGGAAAACTCGAACCGGTCGCGGAAAGCCTTGCGTGCGATTCCTTCGGCAGCATCTGGGCAAGGCTCATCGCAGTCTACGGCTTCAAGCCCGCGACAGAGGCAGGAAAATTCATGGGCCTCGCAGGCTATTCGCAGAAAAAAGACCTTTCCGCGGAAACAGGAATACTTGAAAAGCACGTTTTCCTTGACGAAAGCGGGCTGCGCTTCGTCAAGCCGGAAGGAAGAAAACAGCTGTATCATGCGAGATTCGAGCCTGAAGCGATGTATTACAAAAAGCTGTTTGAAACATTCAGGACGGAAGACGTTGCTGCGGCACTGCAGAGGTTCACGGAAAAAATAATCTCAAAGCTTGTCAGCAATGCAGTGAAAAAAACCGGCATAAGCGACGTGTGCCTGTGCGGCGGGGTTTTCGCGAACGTGCGCGCAAACCAGCGCATCTATGAAACGGGCGGCATCGGAAAAATGTTCGTCTATCCAAACATGTCGGACGCAGGCCTGGGCGAAGGCGCGGCATTGAAAGTCTGGGCGGAAAGCATGACAGAGCACGGCGAAGAGCCGAAACCGCACGCAATCAAGGACATGTACCTTGGCCCGGGCTATTCGGAAAAGGAAATAGAAAACGCGATAAATGGATTCGGCCTCTCCGGCCGGGCGGAAAAGGCGCGCGACGTTGAAAAGGAAATAGCGGGACTGCTGCTTGAAAACAAGGTCATTGCAAGGTTCAATGGCAGGATGGAAGCCGGGCCGAGAGCGTTGGGAAACCGCTCCATATTGTACCAGCCCAAGGACCCGACGACAAAGGACTGGCTCAATGAAAGGCTTTCGAGAACGGAATTCATGCCGTTCGCGCCCGTCACTATGCGGGAGTTTGCGGAAGAATGCTACAGGGGATTCGACTGGGAAAAATGCATTCCGGCAAGGTTCATGATAGTGAGCCTGGACTGCACAGACCGCATGAAGAAAGACATGGCGGGCGTGGTGCACGTCGACGGAACCGCAAGGCCGCAGATAATCGACAAAAACGCGAACCCAAGCTATTACAAAATACTCGAGGAATTCAAAAAGCTCAGCGGCCTGCCGTCAATAATCAACACGTCATTCAACATGCACGGCGAACCCATAGTCTGCTCGCCGGAAGACGCGATAAGGTCTTACTTGCAGGGCGGCGAGGACTGCCTAGCAATCGGAAACTGGATTGTGAAGTGAAGGCAATGATTGTCGAAAAAGAAATCACCGCAAAAAATTGCACTGCCGCATTCAACTCGCTCAAGGCAGCGCTCATCTCGGACGGGTGGGTTGAAAAACACGAGGAACCGGATTCGTTCGAATTCGAAAAAATGGCCGGGGACACCAAGTTTCCGGAAAACCACAAAATAACATGGCTTGCGAGGGCAACAAAAGGCGAAGGAAAAATTCTCGCAGAAATCGAGGTTCCGTTGTTCGTGGACTGGCAGTATTCAAGAAAACGCATTGAAAAGGGATGGCGGCCAATAGAGAAACATGTGCTTGCGGAGCAAAAAAAATGACGGTGGAAGGATTGCTGGCAAAACTTTTCAATTTTCTGAAAATAAGGGCTGTCCTGGAAAGGCTTGAAAAAGCCCACGTGCAAAGCAAAAACCTGAAACTGGCGCGCGCCATGAAAGGTTTCGGCAGGGCGAGCTATTTCAAGGGCCGCGTTGAAATCTCGCATCCCGAATGCGTGAGCATCGGAGAGAACAGCTGCCTTGACAGCGGAACGAAACTGCGGGGAACAGGCAGCATAACAATCGGAAACAACGTGCGCGCCGGCGAAAATCTTTTTGTGATAAGCGACAACCACGACTACGAAGGAGAAGAGCTGCCCTACGGCAAAACCCGCATAAAAAAGCCGGTCAGGATTGGCGACAATGTCTGGATCGGCTCGAACGTGACAATCCTTGGCGGCGCGGCTGTCGGAGAGGGCGCGGTCATAGGCGCGGGCTCGGTCGTGGTGAAAGACGTTCCGGCATGCGCGGTGGTTGCAGGCAACCCGGCACAGGTGAAAAAGTTCAGGGACAAGAAAAAATATGAAAGGCTTAAGGCGGAAAAAAAATTTAATTCGGAAAAAAACCCGTGGAGATAAGGTCCGCGGGAGGCCGTCTGAAATGGCAAAGGGAAAAAAGGGAGTTGCTTTTGTGGGCAAGGATTTTTCAAAAAACTATTATACGGGCCTGAAAGGCATTTACTTCCACGGCATTCTGAAAACAATTGCCGGAATCGCGAGACTTGACCGGCGCAACGTCAGGATTTTGGATTTTGGCTGCGGTTGCGGAGAACTGAAGAAACTGCTCGGCGAAAAGGTAACGGGTTTTGACGTTTTGCCCGAACTTTCCGATGTCAAGGACTGGAGAGCCGTTGATTTTGACGTTGTTGCCGCCAACGAGGTGTTTTATCTTTTTTCGGAAAAAGAGCTTGAAAAGATTTTGCGGGAATTCAAGGCAAAAAATCCCGGCACGGAATTGGTTGTTGGAATTGCCCGCCAAAACCTGTTGGGCGGAATTTTGGCGGTATTGGCGGGAGAGCCGGACGCCCATTCCAATACCCTGTTGCCGCCGCAAAAAGAGTTGGAAATACTGCAAAGGCATTTCCGGTTAAAGGCGCGCAAAAGCGTTTTTTGGTTGTGCGACGTGTTTTACTTCGGGCCGCGGAGGGAATCCGGTGGATAAGGCGCTTGCCGGAATACTTGTCCTGGCCCTGGCAGTTTCGCTCTTCGGCATAAACCATCTGCTGGTCGACGACGAGGCAATCAACGAGTTCACGGCAGGCATAATAGCAAAGGGCGGCTATCCGGAATACCAAGATCATCCTCCGGCAGGGCCCGTATCGTTTTACCTGTTCTCGCAGGCAAGAAATGCGCTTTCCGGCTTGGGCGTTTCTCCGCCGATAAGGCTGCTTTCCGTCCTTTACGGACTGCTCCTGATTGCGCTCACGTTCAGGTTTGCCCTGCTCGCGTTTGACAGAAAAACCGCGATAATCTCCTCGGCCATAATAGCATTCAGTTTCTACGGCCTGCTGGCAAGGAACATAATCGACATTGACGGCAACCTGCTCACGCTCCTCATCACTGCTTCGCTTTACTTCTATTACAGGGCGCACATAGGGAGGGAAAACCGGAACAGCCTGCTGGCGATGTCGGGAATTTTCTTCGGCCTTGCAATGCTCACAAAATACACCGCCATCGCGATAATTCCGGCAATCGCGGTTTTTGAACTGCTCGGCGGAAAAAAACCCGAATGGAAGGGCGTTGCGGCGGCGGCTGCAATAGGCATTGCGCTTTTCGCAATCTTTCCGGCCATATCGTTTGCCACCGGAAATGAAAGCGTTTTCCTGAAAACAATCGAATGGGGCGGAAAAAACGTTTCCGGCGGCGGAAACATTCCCGTTGAAACCGCTAAGGCCGGTTTCAAGCACGTTTACAGGATAGCCGAATACGGCGGGCCGTTGCTGTTTTTCCTGCCGCTGCTCGGCCTGCTTTCAAAGCAGAGAAAAAAAGCCCTGATTTTCTGGGCGTTTGCAATTGCCGCGCTCGCAATGTTCATCCTGCTCGCGCAGAAAGGCCAGATTGAAAGGAACCAGATGATAATCCTGCCCGCGCTTTCCATTCTCGCCGGCGCGGTTGCGGCGGAAAACCTCGAAAGCCTGAAAAAAAACATTCATGTTATTGCCGGCTCCGCGCTCGCATTTGCGGCCGTGCTTTTTGCGTTCCAGGTTTTCAGGCTGCATGAAACCTTCAGCATCGAGCATTTCGATTTCGCGCTCGCATTGAAAAATCCTGACGTCTGGCTTGCCGGAACGTCCGGCCCGCTTGTGATAATGGCATTGTGGGGTTTGCTCTTCACAACAATCGCCGCGCTTGTCCTGTCGGCGGTTTTCCTGCTCGCAAAAAGCGGAAAGGCGAAGGCGCTTGCTCTTGCACTCATGATCGGGTTGGGCATCGCGTTCAACGCCGTGCTCCTGTCGGAATACCTTTTCTTTGCGACAACCCCGGACTACAACCAGACCATGAACGGCATGGCGGAATTCTTCCATGAACGCGGCGGCATCAAGCCGGTTTTTTCAACCAACGAGGACCTCGCGTTCTATGCGGGTGAAGGCTTCGGGTCATTTTACCACCTCGACAAGAGCAAGAGCATGCAGATGCTTGAAGGCGGCGGAACCGCTCTTTTCCTCAACCTGCCGCCCCGCAGGGGAAACGATGCGTGGCTTGAACTGCAAAAAAAATGCCCGCTTGCCAAAACTTTTTATTCAAAAGGATACGAAACGGGCTTCGTTTTTTCGTGCCCTAAACAACAATTAAAATAGTTGATTGCGGATAAATGGAAACGGTGCCGATGGAAAAGCTTGAAAGCCTCTCGATATTCTTTCCCGCCTACAACGACGGGGGAACCATAAAAAAAATGGTGCTGGACGCCGCGGCAACAGCCGCAAAGGTTGCAAAAAAATTCGAAATCATAGTCGTCGACGACCGGAGTCC
This sequence comes from Candidatus Diapherotrites archaeon, assembly GCA_016205145.1. Taxonomy (NCBI): domain Archaea; kingdom Nanobdellati; phylum Candidatus Iainarchaeota; class Candidatus Iainarchaeia; order Candidatus Iainarchaeales; family Candidatus Iainarchaeaceae; genus Candidatus Iainarchaeum; species Candidatus Iainarchaeum sp. Next base: position 369,975 of record JACQJH010000001.1, on the reverse strand, counting down.
GGACAACAGCGGAAAGATTGCCGACGGACTCGCAAAAAAGCATTCTTTCCTCAGGGTGGTGCACCACAAAAAGAACATGGGATACGGGGGAGCTTTGAAGTCGGGCTTCAGGGCGGCGAGGCACGAATGGGTTTTCTACACTGATGGAGATGCGCAGTACGATGCGAAAGAGCTTGAAAGGCTCGTTGAAAAGCAGCGTAAAACCCACGCAGACGTTGTCAACGGATACAAGATAAAAAGAAGCGACAGGCGGCATCGCGTCATTCTCGGCAACATGTACAACGGATTTTCAAGGCTCATGTTCGGCATAAAAATCAGGGACATCGACTGCGATTTCAGGCTCATCAGGAAAACTTTTGTCGACCGCATCGGCCTCAGGTCGGATTCGGGCGTCATCTGCATTGAAATGGTGAAAAAACTGCAGATGGCCGGGGCTGCCTTTGAAGAAGTCGGAGTGCACCATTATCCCAGAACGCATGGCAGCAGCCAGTTTTTCAGGCCCGTGCACATATTAAAAGTCTTTTACGGCTTATTTGTTCAATGGATCCGCCTTGTGGTGTTCGGGTGGACGCGCGATTACGGTGGGAAAAGGAATGGCTGAGCAGACTAAAAAGTTCGCTGGCGCCAACGTCATGATTACGGGCGGCCTCGGCTTCATCGGCAGCAATCTCTGCCACAAACTCGTTGCATTGGGCGCGAAAGTGCAGGTCGTCGATTCCCTGATTCCAAGCTACGGCGGAAACCCGTTCAACGTGCAGGAAATAAAGGGCAAGATCGACATAAACATCGCTGACATCCGTGACGAGAACAGCATGAACTGCCTTGTGAAGGACAAAGACTACATTTTCAACCTCGCCGGGCAGGTAAGCCACCTTGACTCAATCAATGACCCCTACACGGATTTGGAAATAAACTGCAGGAGCCAGATGACATTGCTTGAGGCGTGCAGGAAAAACAACGACAACGTCAAGGTCGTTTTTGCGGGCACGCGAAGCGAATACGGCAGGACGGAATACCTGCCGGTTGACGAAAAGCACCCGTTCAATCCGACCGACGTGAACGGCATAAACAAGATTGCAGGCGAAATGTACCACCTCGTTTACAACAGGGTGCACGGCATCAAGGCAAGCTCTCTGCGCCTGACCAACACTTTCGGGCCGAGGCAGATGATGAAAAACGACAGGCAGACATTCCTGGCATGGTTCATGAGGCTTGCGATTGACAACAAGACGATAAAAATTTTCGGCGACGGAAAACAACTGAGGGACTTCAACTATGTCGACGACGCGGTGGATGCGTTCCTGCTTGCCGCGGCCAGCGAAAAGGCGGACGGCGAAGCATTCAACCTCGGCTCCGGAAACGGAGTGAGCGTGCTGGACATAACAAAAAAGCTGATTGCTGTGGCGGGCACTGGAAAGCTTGAAATGGTGCCGTTCCCGCCGGAAAAGAAAAAAATCGAAATCGGCGACTATTACGCGGATTATTCGAAGGCGAAAAAAATTCTCGGCTGGGAACCGAAGGTTCCGCTTGACGCGGGCCTGAAAAAAACAATCGATTACTACAGGAAATTCAAGGCGCATTACTGGTAGGGAAAAGCGCGGATGCAATGGAAAAGAGTGGCGTGTTCGCATGATAAAGTTTTTCGACCTGACAAGGCAATACGAAAGCATGAAAGAGGACCTGGACCACGCGGTTTCAAAGGTTTTGCAGAACGGCTCGTTCATTCTCGGCGGGGAAGTCAGGGCGTTTGAAAAAGAATTTTCAGGCTATTGCGGCACAAGGCACGGTGTCGGGGCCGCGAACGGAACGCAGGCAATCGAGATAGCGCTGAGGGCATCAGGCGTGAAAGCCGGCGACGAGGTCATAACGGTTGCCAACACGGCCTATCCGACCGTGCTCGCAATCCTTGCATGCAATGCAACCCCGGTCTTTGCCGACACCCAAAAGGAAACGTTCCTGGTTGAACCGGGCGAAATCGGGAAAAAAATTTCCAAAAAAACCAAGGCAATCGTGCCGGTGCACCTCTACGGCCAGGCGTGCGCAATGGATGAAATAATGGAAATCGCGCAAAAGCACGCGATTCCCGTCATCGAGGACTGCTGCCAGAGCCATGGCGCGGAATTCAATGGAAAAAAAACCGGAAGCTTCGGAAGCGCGGGATGCTTTTCGTTTTATCCGACAAAAAACCTCGGATGCTACGGCGACGGCGGAATGATCGTGACAAAAGACAGGGCTTTGGCGGAAAAAATGGCGATGCTCCGCGATTTGGGCCAGAGCAAAAAAAACGTTCACGATGTTTATGGTTTGAACAGCAGGCTCGACGAACTGCAGGCGGCAATCCTGCGCAAAAAGCTCCTGCGCCTTGACAAGTGGAATGAGCGGAGAAGGGAAATAGCGAAAACTTACATCGGCGGCATGACAAACCCGAAAATCCAGACCCCGGATCAGTCCGGCAGGCGGCACGTTTTCCATTTGTTCGTTGCGAAAAGCGAAAAGCGCGACACGCTCAAGGCGCACTTTGAAAGGAACGGCGTGCAGACGCAGATTCACTATCCGATACCATGCCATTTGCAGAAAGCCTCTGCCGGCAAAGTGAAGGCAGGAAAGCTGCCGGCCACGGAATGGAACGCAAAGCGCATACTCTCACTGCCCATTTACCCTGAACTCGGCGGAGAGGAAATCTCAAAAGTCATTGAAGCCGCAAACTCGTTCAGGTAGCGGCAGCCAAAAAATTTTCTGCCAATGACAAAAGGCGCGGTTATGCAAATAAACAAGAAAGAAATACCGGCGACCATTGCGGTTCTGCTGTTATTGCTTCTGGGCCTTGAAATTACTGCAAGGGTTTTCCTCGCGCCATACGAACAGCCGCTTTGCATTTTCCAGGCTGATGGAAAGCTGGGCTTCAGGTTCCAGCCGAACGCGCAGGCAACACTGGAAAAACAGGAATACAGGGCAAGCATCAAAACGAATTCGCTTGGCTTCCGCGGCCCGGAGCCGTCAGCCGAAAAAACAAAAACCAGGATTCTGGTGCTGGGCGACTCGTGGGTTGTCGGCCAGGGCGTTGCCGAAGAAAAGACTTTCACAAGAAAGCTTGAAAACTATCTTGCCGCGGAAGGCGGAAGCGTTGAAACGATAAATGCGGGAACAAGCGCTTACGGCACAAGGCAGGAACGGATAATGCTTGAAGGCCTCATGCCGGAAATAAAACCCGACGTCGTTTTACTGGCATTCTACAACGGCAACGATTTTTCCGAAAACAATGATGACTTCCTCAAAACAACTGTCGTGAATGGCTGCATTGGCAGGGGAAGCCTTTTCGACAAGGCGAAGGCATTCGTTTTCAAGAATTCCAGGCTCGCATACTTTGTCGAAAAAAGGCTTGAACTCATAGAACCGTTCAAGACTGTTTTCAGGGCAACCGGCATAAGCGATTCCGCTCTGCCGGATTCAATGGCCATGATGAAAAAAAACAAGGGCATGGAATTTTCCGGAAGGACCGGAAAAAGGGAGCTTACCGAAACCGAACTGCAGAAAATGAAAAAAGCCGCGGAAAGCGCAGGCGCAAAGTTTGCAATTGCAGTCATTCCGGCGCGCATGGAAGTTGACGGCACGGAACTTGAAAAGGCCGCCGGCTATTTCGGCGTTCCCGCGCAAGAGCTTGACGAAAACCGCATTCCCGAATACTGGAAGTCTTTTTCGGAACAAACCGGAATTCCGATTCTATACCTTGGCAGAGACGCGGGCGCGCAAAGCGCAATGTATTTCGCGGGGGACGGCCACTGGAACGAAAAAGGCCACGCTTTCGCAGCGGAAAAAATCGCGCAATTCCTGCAGGCAAGCTTTACTGTTAAATAGCTGCCAAATGCCAAGACCGCAAAATCAGAACTGGAAATAGATGAACTGCGAGTTGAATGCCGGCATGAAAATTATCAGCGAAAACACTGCCAGGACGATGAACGCAATCCAGTACCTGAACCGGAAGGAATAAATCCATTCAATCGTGTCCTTTTTGAGATAGCTCAGGGCATGAATGAATGCGAAGGCGGCAATCAGAAACAATGCAAGGGAATTGGCTTCGAGCAGGCCCAGGGTTTTCGCGTTGAAAACGAAATCAAATAGCACGAATTTTTGCGCGGCATAGGCAAGTGAAGAAAAGCCGCGGACACGGAAAAGGAGCCAGCCGAAAAAGACAAGGTACTGCGTCAGCAGCAAACAGAAAACCTTTCCCGGCAGGGATTTGAGGAAACGCAAAATGGAGGACGGGAACACGCGAAAGCCCGACAGGAATTTATGCATTGCCAGCAGAGCACCGTGGAAAAAACCCCACAATACAAAATTCCAGGCCGCGCCGTGCCACAGACCCATCAATGCCATTGCCGCGAGCTGGTTAGCGTAAGTGCGGATTTTTCCCTTCCTGCTGCCGCCGAGCGGAATGTAAATGTAGTCGCGGACCCAGCTTGAAAGCGAGATATGCCACTTGCGCCAGAACTCCGAAGGCGATTTCGCAAAATACGGCTTGTCAAAGTTTTTCGCAAGCCGCAGGCCGAGCAGCCTTGCGCAACCAACGGCAATGTCGGTGTAGCCGGAAAAATCGCAGTAAAGCTGCACTCCGAAAGCGAGAGTTGCAAGCATTATCGGAACGCTTGAATAGCCAGTGGGGTCGGCAAAAACCGCGTTGACAAACGGTGCGATGTTGTCGGCAAAAACGACCTTTTTCACAATGCCCCATGCAATGAGCGTCAGGCCAAGCTTGATTTCAGGCCAGCGCAATCCGATCGGCTTTTTCAACTGCGGCAAAAAATCGGTTGCACGCGTTATGGGGCCGGCCAGGAGCGCAGGAAAAAATGAAATGTAAAGAAGGAAATCCAGGAATGATGCGGGCTTCAGCTTTCCGCGGAAAACGTCAAAATCATAGCTGATTGCAAGAAAAGTGAAAAACGAGATGCCGACCGGCAGGGCAATTGAAAGCAAAGGAAAGGCTGCCGGAACTCCCAGAAAAGCCGAAAGCCTGTTCGCGGAATCCAGCGCGAAATTTGCGTACTTGAAAAAGCCCAGGACAAGAAGATTGCCGGCAACGCCCAAAGCTAGAAAAAGCCTTTTCGAACCCGCGCCTTTCGCCTCAAAGATTTTTTTGCCGCAGAAAAACGAGAGAAGCGTTGAAAACAGCAGCAGGACAAACAGGAAACCGCTGTCAACAAAGTAAAAAAAATAGCCGGCCGCGGCGAGGAAAATGAACTGGGATTTCCGGTTGCGCAGAAGATGCACGCCCAGCAGCACTGCCGCCAGGAAAACCGCGAACTGGAAGCTGTTGAAAAGCATTCACGCACCCTTCAAAACGAAAAAAACAGTTCCAAGAAGCCTCGCCGCCTTGAAAGCCAGGATGTTAAGCACGAGAAAAAAAACTAGGTGCGGCCAAAAGCGCCGCCCTATGAAAAAAAACTGTTTCCTCCGCACGAAAAGCTGGGCGCAAATGAAAGCGAAGGCCGCGAGCAGGAAAAAAACATTCAAAATGCCCATGAAAAAGAATGCGAAAAAAATCGCGTCCGCGGGCAGGATTTTTGGAAAAAGCCCAAGCACAACGTGTTTCTGGCCCAAACCCAGGCCGCGCTGCCACGACTTCCGCAATACAGCGCGCAGGGAAGCCGGCTCCAGGTGCTTCCACACGGCATTGGGCTCATAAACAAGCCTCAGGCCCGAACGCCGCACCTTTTCCCCGAGAAGGGTATCCTCGCCCACGTCAATCCGTTCGTCAAAACCGCCCAGCTTTTCAACAACGCCCTTGCGGTACATCCATGCAGTGAACGGCTTGTAATCGGAAAACCTTGAGTCGAGCTCAGCCGCCCTGCACCTTGTCCAGGCGCTCTCATTGCGGTTGCGCACTTCAAGTTTGCCGATGACCCCGCCAACATCGGAATCCGAAAAATGCTTCAGGCAGTCGGCAAGGAAATTTTTCGAATAAACCGCGTCGGATTCGACGAAAAAAACTATTTCGTGCCTTGCTTTCCTGAGGCCGAGATTGCGCGCGCGCGACCTGCCGACATGGCCTGGCTCGATTATTTTCACGCCGAAGCCGCGGCAGATTTTCACGGTCGAATCCGAACTGCCGTCGTCCACGACGATTATTTCATCAAACTTTTTCGACTGCGCGAGCAAAGATTCAATGCAGCCGGCGACGAACTTTTCGCCGTTGAAAACCGGCAGGACAGCCGAAACGCGCATGAAAAAATAGATTGTGCGGACCAGTTAAAAAAGCCGAGCGTTTTGGTGCAAAAACCGAAATGAAAAGCGGTCGCATATTTAAAAAAACACCCCACAACAAATCACTAATATGAAAACAAAAACTGTCTGCGTTGCCGGCCTTGGATACGTTGGATTGCCCATTGCATTGGAATTTGCCCGGCACTTCAAATGCATCGGCTTCGACACCAGCAGGAAACGAATTGAAGAGCTTTCAGCCGGAAACGACCGCAACAACGAAACGCCTTCCGCGGAACTCAAAAAAACAAAAGCGCAGTTCACTGCAGACGAAAATCGCATCCGCGAAGCAGACCTGGTCATAGTGACAGTGCCCACGCCGGTAACGGAAGACAATCTTCCGGACCTGTCATTCGTCGAAGGCGCGTCAAGGACGGTCGGCAGGAACCTCAAAAAGGGCGCGATTGTCGTGTTCGAGTCAACGGTCTACCCCGGCGCGACTGAAGAGGTTTGCGCGCCCATACTTGAAAAGGAATCCGGCCTGAAATGCGGCAGGGATTTCAAAATAGGCTATTCGCCTGAACGCATTAATCCGGGCGACAAGGAACATTCCCTGTCAAAAGTCAAAAAGGTTGTTTCGGGAATGGACAATGAAAGCGCGGAAGAAATCGCGCAATGCTATTCAAAAATAATCGGAGCCGGAGTTTTCAGGGCCAAAAACATCAAAACCGCGGAAGCCGCAAAGGTCATTGAAAACATACAGCGCGACCTCAACATAGCGCTGGTCAACGAGCTGTCGCTCGTCTTCGAAAAAATGGGCATAGACACCGAAGAAGTTCTTGAGGCCGCGGGAACAAAATGGAATTTCCTCAGATTCAGGCCCGGCCTGGTCGGAGGGCACTGCATTCCGGTCGACCCGTATTATCTCACATGGAAAGCCGAACAGCTCGGCTATACTCCCAACGTCATTCTTGCCGGACGGGAGACCAACAATTCAATGCCGTTGCATGCCGCCGGACTACTTTTCTCTGCTCTTGCCGAAGCCGGAAAAAAACCGGAAAACGCCCGCATCCTTGTTCTCGGCCTGACTTTCAAGGAAAACGTCAAGGACCCGCGCAATTCGGGCGCGGAAAAAATCCTGAAGGCACTCAAAGGCAGGGTAAAGGAGACGATTGCATTCGATCCTCTGCTCGAAAACGAGGAAGTCGAAAAAGAATTCGGCGTGAAAAACACCGCTCCGGAAAAAATTGCCGGAAAAGTCGACGCAATAATCATTGCTGCAGCGCACGACAAAATCAGGGCAATCGGCCTGCATGGGCTGAAAGCATTGTGCAATGAAAGGCCGTGCCTCGTGGACCCCAAATGGGTTTTTTCCCGCGCTGAAGCGGAAAAGGCGGGCTTCATTTACAAGAGATTTTGAAATCAGATGGGTATCGAGCCGCGCGGGCTTCCAGTGTAGGGGCCGCCCCTCACACCCCCGAATGTTTAATGCGAAAATAAAACAGATGGGTACTGAGCCGCGCGAAGTACCAGTCGTCGCTCCACGCAGCCGAAACTGCGTGTTAAAACCACCAGCCGTACGCCAGAACAATTGCCCCGATGACGCATGCCGGCAGAATGAATTTGAAATGCCTTTCTATTTCGGGCCGGAAGACGATGAGGGTTATTGGCAGGACCGTCAGATAGAAGCGGTCGATCTGCCCCGGCAGAAGCTGTATCGGGCCGAAAAATCCGCTGGGGATGTAGAACGCGGAGAACGCAAGCGAAACCCAGAAAATTTCGGACTGTTTTTGCCTGAAGCGCAGCCACGCGAAAAGCGTTGTCGCAATGAAAAGGAAAATTGCGGCGCCCGAAACGAAAAGCTCTTTCAGGCTCATCGCGGGAACAGAGAACTGCAGGCCTCCGCCCCTCAAAAAAATGCCCAGCGGCTGGAATGGGTCGGAAAAGAAAACCGCATAGTATGCTGAGAGCAGCAGCGCGCCCGCCGCAGGCAGAAGCAGGAATTTTGCGTCTGAAAGCCTGCGGCGCTGCAGGAACATTGAAAAGGCGAGCGCGGCGGAAAGGAAAAAGCCCGTGCCGCGCGCGAGAATTGAAACGCCCTGCATCAAAAAGGACTTTGCAAGCCTGGCCTGCGAATAAAGCCACAAGGCCAGGATTTCAAACAGCAGGAACAATGGTTCGGAGTAAACGCCGTGAGAGAACAGTATGAACTGCGGGAAGAACATGAATGCGAGCGTGAGCCTTTTCGAGCCGGTCCAGAAATAAAACGCGAGCAGTGCAAGGGTCGAGGCAAGGAACTGCACGAGCAATGCGGAGGCAACCGGATTGCCAAGCAAAACATTCGGAATGGCGGCAAGCGCAGGAAACAGCGGAAACTTGTTGCCTGACGGAGCATTGAAACGCGAAAAATCGCCTATCTGGAGAAGGTAATGCTTTGAATCTCCGATGGAGTAAGCGGAATGCGGGACCACCAGGAAGCCAAACAGGAACATTGCGGCCTGCAGGAAAAGGACCGCGAAAACAAAGTTTTCCTTCACGGTTTTCAGCAGTGCCATCGCCTCACCTGCCCGCAAAATAATCAATGGTTTTTTTCAGGCCATCGTCCAATGAAACTTTCGGTTCCCAGCCCAGCGCTTTTTTCGCAAGGGAAATGTCGGGCTTCCGCCTTGTGGGGTCGTCCTGCGGAAGCGGTTTGAAAACTATCCTCGATTTCGAGCCGGTGAGCGCAACAATTTTTTCCGCAAGCGCCTTGACGGTTATTTCCTGCGGGTTGCCGAGATTGACGGGCCCGGGCGCCTTGGAATCCATCATGGCATGAATGCCTGCAACCAGATCCGAAACATAGCAGAACGACCTTGTCTGCGAGCCGTTGCCGTAAACCGTTATGGGTTTTCCCGCGAGGGCGCTTGGAATGAAATTCGGTATGACGCGGCCGTCGTTTTCCCTCATGCGCGGCCCGTAAGTGTTGAAAATGCGGATGATTTTCGCGTCCACTCCATGTTTCCTGCGGTAAAGGCTGACAATGGTTTCGGCAAGGCGCTTGGACTCGTCATAGCACGCCCTTTCGCCCAGCATTGAAACATTGCCGTTGTAGGATTCCCTCTGCGGGTGCTCCAGCGGCTCCCCATAAACCTCGGAAGTCGATGCCTGAAGGAAAACCGCGTTGTTTTTTTTCGCGAACTCAAGCATGTTCCTCACGCCATCCGTGTTCGTGCGGATGATTTCAAAGGGAATTTTTTCGAAATCCGCGGGCGATGCAGGCGAGGCGAGATTGAAAACCTTGCCGATTTTTTCATCAAGGCGCAGTGGCACTGCAATGTCGTGCTCAATCAGGGAAAAATTCCTGTTCTCCAGAAGGTGCGCCACGTTTTTTTTCTGCCCCGTGCAGAAATTGTCGGCGCAGAAAACCCTGTGGCCTTTTCCAAGCAGAAGGTCGCAGAGATGCGAACCGATGAAGCCCGAACCGCCCGTTACAACAACAGATTCCATCACAGACCGACCACAAAAAAATCATTCAAGCAATTTTTTAAGGTAAGCCCTGAACTCCGGCCCGATGTCCTCGCGCAATAGGGCGAACTCGACGACTGTCTTGACATAATCGAGTTTTTTTCCGGTGGTCAGCCATTTGCCGTCAAGCTCCAAAGCAAAAAGCTTTTTGGCGGAGGCAAGCGACTCAAGGGCGTCGGTCACGAAAAGCTCTTTTCCCGCAAGAGGCGTTTTTTCAAGTATGCCGATCACTTCCGGCGTGAGCAGATACCTGCCCACAACCGCGAGGTCGGAGGGCGCGTCCGACAGCTTGGGCTTTTCAACGATTTTTTCGACGCGTGACAGCCTTTCCGGGGAAGATGTTTTCACGACGCCGAAATGCACCACTTCTTCACGCGGCACTTTTGAAACGGCCACGACGCTCGCGTTGCACTTTTCAAACGCGCGAATGAGCTGTCTTGTCGCGGAAACCCTTGAGAGGACAACGTCGTCTGAATAAAGCAGGACAAACGCGTCTCCGCCGACAAAATGTTTTGCAAGCAGGACCGCGTCCCCGGGACCGGAAGGTTTGGGCTGTTCCACGAAAACGAGGCGAGCGAGCGATTCAATGCGCTCAAAATCCTTCACGCAGTCATGCTTGCCCGCGCTTTCAAGCAGTTTGTTGAGGCGCGGATTCTTCGCGAAATGCTGCTGCACCTGCGCTTCGCCCTTGTTGACGACAACGCAGATGTCTTTGATTCCGGCTTCCGCGAGTTCCTCGACAAGGTATTGTATGCCCGGCTTGTCGACAACCGGGAGAAGGGGCTTTGAAACAGCCTTTGTGGCGGGCAAAAGCCTCGAACCCAGGCCGGCTGCGAGAATGACGGCTTTTTTCACAGGCATTGGAATTTACCTTCCGATTGAAACGTAAGTGAAACCGCGCCTTGCCATCTCCGCCTTTTCGAAGATGTTCCTGCCATCAATCACTACCGGCGATTTCAAGGCAGACTTGACCCTGGCCAGGTCGAGTTTTGCAAACTGCGGCCATTCCGTAAGGATTACAAGCGCGTCCGCATCCTGAATCGCGTCAAACTCGTTGCCGCAATACGAAACATTGCCGGAACTTATAAGGCTTTTTGCGCGCTCTTCCGCCTCTGGATCGAATGCAAAAACCCTGGCGCCCTTTTCAGCGAGAGCGCTGATTATGTCCACGCTCGGGGCCTCGCGCATGTCATCAGTGTCCGGCTTGAAGGCAAGGCCCAAGACAGCTATTTTTTTGCCCTTGACCCCTCCGACCGCCTTTTCGATTTTCCCGACGAAAAGCGGCCTCAGCCCCTTGTTTACGTTTTCCACTTCCTTGAGTATTGAAAAATTTACGCCATGCCTGTCCGCTATCTGGATGAACGCCGAAACGTCCTTTGGAAAACAGCTGCCCCCGTAGCCTATGCCCGCGTTCAGGAACTTGGGGCCGATGCGGCTGTCCAGGCCGACGCCTTCCGCGATAAGCTTTATGTCGGCGCCGACGGCCTCGGAAAGCATTGCAACCGAATTGATGAACGAAATCTTCGTGGCAAGGAACGAGTTGGCGGCATGCTTGATTATTTCCGCGCTCTTTATGTCGGTGAACAGGATTTTTGCCTTGAGCGGAGCGTACAATTCCCCCAGCTCCTTCCGCGCATGCTCAGAATCCGTGCCAACGACAATCCTGTCGGGCTTCATGAAATCGCCGACAGCGGAGCCCTCGCGCAAAAATTCCGGGTTGGAAACGACCTCGAACGAAACATTGCCGTGCGAGTTCGCGGCCAGGATTTCAAGGACCATCTCGCCGGTTTCAACCGGAACCGTGGACTTTTCAACCACGATTTTCGGCTCCTTCGCTGACAAGGCTATTTCCTTCGCAACCGCGCGCACGAAAGACAGGTCGGCGGTGCCATCCTCCTTGGGAGGCGTGCCGACGGCAATGAAAATGATGGCGCATTTGCCGACCGCTTCAGGCAGGCTTGTCGTGAACGAAAGCCTCCCGTTGGCGGAATTTCTCCTGACAAGTTCCCCGAGGCCCGGCTCGAAAATCGGGATTTTGCCGGCCCTGAGCATCGAAATCTTCCTCTCGTCTATGTCGACGCACGTTACGTTGTGGCCCATGTCGGCGAAGCAGGCGCCCGCAACCAAACCGACGTAACCCGTTCCCACAACGCACACGTTCTTCACATTCGCCAAACAACACACCTTTTTCATAAAACAGGCAACGCAAGGAATATAAACAATAATGTGCCCGGCAAACCATTAAAAGTATGATTGGCTCATATGATATATGATACAATATGAAAAAGGCGAAAACCGCACCAACCGCCGTCAGCCGCTTCCGTCCGGCTGGTCCGGAACCAAGGCAGCCTGCTGACGCAGGCCGCCGAGTCAGCATCAAATATTTCTGGGGCTTGATGGCATGAGAGTCAGGGCGACCATAACTATCAAGAAGGACCTGCTTGAGCAGGTCGACAGGCTTGTGGACGGCACAAGCATCAGGAGCCGGAGCCAGGCAATGGAAAGCCTTCTAAGCAAGATCCTCTCCGACTTCAGGCTCAGCCAGGCGCTTGTGCTCGCGGGCGGAAGGAAAAGCGAACTGCTGTGGAACGGCAGGCCGAAATTCCTCGAAAAAATAAACGACAAGGCCCTGCTCCAGACGGTAATGGACTCCATCCACGAATTCAACGTCAACAATTTCCTGGTCTACGTTGACAGCAATGCCGAGGAAATCATTTCAGGCATCAGGGCGAAAAGCCCGCCTTACGCAGTGGACTTCATCGAAGGCGACAGGCCGACCGGAACCATAAGCCCTTTGCTCAAGGCAAAGGCAAGGCTGAAGGACACTTTTCTGGTGGCATACGGCGACACCATAACCTCAATCAACCTCAACGACATGCTTTCGTTCCACCGAAAGAACAAGGCGATCGCAACCGTTGCCCTCACAACAGTGAGCAACCCGAAAAAGTACGGGGTTGCGACGCTTGAAGGAAACAACATAGTCGACTTCGTGCAGAAGCCGACAAAAAACGTGCAAAGCTATCTCGTCAACGCAGGCTACTTCATTTTCGAGCCGGAAATCTTCAAATACGTTTCAAGGAACATGGAGAACATCGAGCGGGATTTGTTTCCCAAGCTTGCGGAAAAACGGCTGCTGTTCGGCTACCCTTTCCAGGGCGTCTACCTGAACGTGAACTCGCGCGAGGACTTAAGGAAAGCGGAAATACTGCTTTGAAAAAAATGGTCAGCCGAGCAAATGGCGCTCCCATGCCCTCAAGTCGCCCGCGATTTTGCGTTTCAGGCGCGAAACGGTCGTAAACCTTATGTCGGCTTGCAAATTTTCTTCCCCGGATACTGCCGCAAGTTCTGCCGCCAAGCCGTTCATTTCCGCATTTGTGAATTCCCCGTCCGGAAAAACTATCAGCCTCTTTCCGTCAGGCGCAACACAGCCGAAAATCTCGTGATCGCGCAAAAGCCGGGTGAATTTGAAAGCCTGGCCGGAACGCCCCTCCAAACGGCGGAAAACTCCCGCAAAGTCATCAAAAAAGGCCGCCCTGCCGGCCTGCCTGTTTTGAAGCAGGTCGACCAGCCGGTCAACCTGTGCCTTCCTGCCACGGAAATTGCGGAGCCACCTGCGCAAGCCCGGAAAAAGAACATTCCTTTCACGGCCTTGTTCTCCCGCAGGCCCCGGCCCGCGCCTTCCTGCAGAACCGCCTTCGCTTCGCATATGGAAAAAATAGCGCACCATGCAATATTAAGTTTTGGGTGAGGGCAATCAGGCAAAACCGCGTTTCACTTTTTCAAGGCCCTGCGAAACGTCTGACATTGCAACGCCTTTTCCTTCAAGCTTTTTTATGCACAGGCTGGAATCACGGGGCCTTTTCGCGGCCTGCCAGACTTCATCCGAGGAGACCGAGCGGAGCAGGCTTTTGTCCAGGCCGAAAACTTCCGCGGCTTTTTCCGCGAAACCGAAACGCGAAACCGCCTCACTGCCGGTGCAATGGAACAGGCCATGCGCGTCCCTGTCCAAAAGCTTCAGGCACGCGCCTGCAATGTCGTCGATCAGGGCCGGAGAGGTTTTCTGGTCAGTGAAAACCGGAACGCTTTTGCCGGCGGAAAGGCTGCCTAAAACCCAGTTGAGGAACGTCTGCTTGTCGTTTTCCGAGTTGCGGCCGTAAAGGCTTGAAATGCGCAGAACCAGTGCATCGGCCCGCTTCAGGAAAAGCCTTTCCGCCTCAAGCTTCGTCTTCCCGTAAACGTTCAAAGGGTTCGGCAAATCGTTTTCCCTGTAATCGCCTTTTTCGCCGTCGAAAACAAAATCGGTCGAAAAAAAAACCGGCCGCGCATTGAATTCGATGCACGCGTCCAAGACGTTTTTCGCGCCCAGAACATTCACACCCGCGGCTTTTGCAGGATCGGCCTCGCACGCGTCAACGTTCGTCAGGGAGGCGCACAAAAAAACCGTTTCAGGCGCAAACCTTTCAAGGCACGAAAAAACCCTTTTGCGGTCCGCGATGTCAAGCGCAAATTCGCTTTCCGTGCCGATTGACGCGCAGTGCGTTTCAAATCCTTCCGCCGAAAAAACCGTCAAAAGCTTTTCCCCGAGAAAGCCCCTGCCGACAACGAGAACGGATGACATTAAAAAAAACCTGTAGGTTCAGCCGCCCTTTGCAACGTTCCATTTATATGGTATTTCGGGCGAATCAAATGGAAACCTGTGCTCGTCCGGCTCCTTGTAGTTGTAGGTTTCGCTCGGCACATTGACAATGAACGCCTCTTCTTTTCCTTCAGCGCAGAAGCCGTGGCAGACGAAAGCGGGAATCTGGATGAGCCTGGGCTCCTCGGCCGATACAATGAACTCGTTTATTTTGCCGAAAGTCTTCGAGTTCTTGCGCATGTCGTAAAGGACAATCCTCGCAACGCCTTTCACAACGCAGAAGCTGTCCGTCTGCTTCTTGTGGTAATGCCAGCCCTTTGCAACGCCCGGATTGCACGCGGTCATGTAAACCTGCCCGAACTTCTTGAACTCAGGCCAGTCGGGGCGCATGATTTCCATGAGGAAGCCGCGGTAATCGGAAATCCGCTTCAACTGCTTCACGGCAACGCCTTCAATCATTTCCACGAGAATTGCACCAAAAGAAATTGGCAGGCTAACTTATTAAAATATAGTTGAAGGCACAATAATTCAGGCAATCCGCCAAGCCGAATATATTATGCGCACGGCCCAAAAAAGGTTTGATAAAATGAAAGTATGCCTCTTCGGAAGCTATGACAGGGACTATGCGAGAAACGCATCCGCAATCGCCGCCATCAAAACCTTTTCGGAAACCGTTGAATGCAATGCGCGGGAAAAAAAATTCCCTTTCAGCGCAGTAAGGCTTTTTTTTGCGGGAATGAAATGCGACTTCGACATAATGTGGGTGTGCTATCCGGGGCATCTTGACATGCTTGCGGCGAAGGCGGTGTGCATGCTGAAAAGGAAGCCGCTGGCATTCGACCTGTTCATTTCAAAATTCGACGCGGAAACCGAATACGGCTTAATCGAAGGCGGTGCGCAGCAGTCTAAACGCCTCATCGAAAAGCACGGCATGAAGCAGTTTTCCCGCAAATCATTCCACGCAAGGCTCCTGCACTCCATCGATGCCCTTGCCTGCAGGCTTGCCGACAGGGTTTTTCTCGACACTGCACAGCACGCGCAGTTCATCGCAAAAGAATTTTCGGTTCCGGAAAAAAAGCTTTCATGGTTTTTCGTCGGCGCAAATGAATCTGCGTTCAAGCCGGCGGCAAAGCGCAGAAGCGTGCGGGGCAAAAAATTCAGGGTCTTGTTTTACGGCAACGTCACTCCGATGCACGGCTTTCCGCATATAGTCGAGGCGGCGAGGATTCTTGAAGGCGACAAGGACATTGAATTCGAATTCGTGGGCGCAAACCTGTTCTTCAGGGAGGAACGGGACAGGAAGGGGCGGCCCGCAAACGCAAAGTTCTCGGAAGCGGTGCCATTGCAGGAATTAGCGCGAAAAATTTCGGAAGCCGATGCTTGTTTGGGCATTTTCGGTGAAACCCCGAAAGCCCGGCGCGTCATACCCAACAAGGTTTTCGAGGCAATGGCAATGGCAAAGCCGCTCATAACGATGCGTTCCGACGCGGTTTCCGGCGTGCTGGCGGATGCAAAAAACGCATTGCTTGTCGACAAAGGAAATGCTGGGCAGATTGCGGATGCCGTGAGAAGGCTGAAAAACGATCCCGCGCTCGCGGAAAAAATTGCCGGGAACGCGCGCAGGACGTTTGAGGAAAAATTCTCAAGCGAAAAAATAGGCGCAAAAATAAAACGCGGACTCGAAGCAGTGGTGAAAAAATAATGCATGCGGCAAAAAAAATCGGAAAGGCATTCATTCTTGCGGGGGGAAAAGGCGAACGGCTCATGCCTTTGACCAAGGACACGCCCAAGGTCATGGTCGAAGTGAAAGGCAAACCAATCCTCGAATACAACGTTGAACTCGCGAAAAGGTTCGGCGCAAAAGAAGTCGTTTTGGGCGTCGGGCACCTGCATGAAAAAATCCGCGATTATTTCGGCACGGGAAAAAAATTCGGCGTGAAAATCGTTTACAGCGTTGAAAAAGAATTCTTTGGCACGGGCGGGGCGCTGAAGCTCGCGCAAGGCTTTTTCGATTCGGATTTCCTGATGATGAACGGCGACGAGCTTAAAGACTTCAATCCGGAACCGATTCTCAAAACGCATTTCGCCGAAGGGGCGGTTGCAACGCTCGCACTAAAGGAAATCCATGATGCCTCGGAATTCGGCGCAGTGAGGCTTGAAGGCGGCAGGATAACGAGCTTTGACGAAAAAAATGCCGTGACAAAAAACGCAACCGTTAGCGCCGGCCTCTACATCCTCGGCCCGGAGATTTTCAATTACCTGCCGGACGGAAAGTCGAGCATCGAGCGCGACGCGTTCCCGAAAATCGCCGCGAAAGGAAAGCTGTTCGGGGTTCTTTGCCAGGGCCAATGGCTGCCGACAGACAACCTTGCGAGACTTGAGAAAGCAAGAAAGGACTGGCAGGGCAAACAAAAGTAGGCTACTTTACCGGAATTACCGGAAACTCTTCGCCTTTTGGCACTGCCGGAACGAACTTGTAGAACAGGCCGGGAAAAGGAACCTTTTTCGTGCGCACAAGGTAGAGCAGAAGGCCGCACAGGATTATCAAGGCCATGTTCGCCGCGACTGTCACGAAAACTATGCGCACGCCGAGAAGGATGTTTTCGAAGAGCACGAGCAATGGCAGAAGCGTTATGGAAAAGACAAGCGAGAATGCCAGGCGTTCCAACCCGTCAATGTCGCCTTTTTGCGGAAAAAAGCCGAGGCAGAAAAAATAGCCCGGCACGAGCAACGCGAATGCCAGCGAGGCAAAGCCGTAAATTATTTCCAGAACCATGAAACAGAATAACTGCGAACAGCATTTAAAAGGTTTTTTGTGGTTTGAGTTGGTTGCGGGCAGAAAAAAAGGCAAACGGCAGCGGCGTGGTCTTCCTGGGTTTCACAAAAAAACAGCTTGAAAGGCATTACGCGGAAAAGTACCCGGAAAAGCGGCGGGGCTTCGCCGACCTGGCAATATTCAACATCGTTTTTTCGGAGATGGACAGGAAACTGCTCGATGTTGGCTGCGGCTTCGGCGAAATGATGTCCGCACTGAAGGCATTCAACTTCGACGTGAAAGGCATAACCGCAACGGACTACGAGGCGAAGGCGTGCAGGGAAAAGGGCCTTGACGTCATAAGCGGCGACGCCGGCGAAAAGCTTCCATTCAAAAGCGCGGAATTCGAATCAGTGACAATGCTTGACTCGATCGAGCACATGAAAAATTATGCAAACGCGCTCAGGGAATGCTGCAGGGTACTGCGCAAAGGCGGGAAGGTCCTTGTGTACACGCCCAACCGGGAAGTTTACCGCAAGCACGATGACGGCCATCTTGCGGAGCATGAAAAGGAATTTTCCGCGCAAGAGCTGAAGGCGGAGCTTGAAAAAGCCGGGTTTTCAAACGTGCGCTTTTTGTCAAAAAAATTCTTTTACCCCAAATACTTTTTGCTCAAGCCATTGGACTTTGCCCTGCCCAAGGCAGGCCTGCCGTACCTGCTTGCATTGGCCGAAAAAGCGTAAAGCTGAAAATTAAAAAGTCATCAGCCCATAATCTATCCGATGGGCTACCTCGTCACGGTTGTCGGCGGCGGGCCGACAGGGTTGAATTGCGCGCTCAAAATAAAGGAGCACGGCTTTGACGTCGGCGTAATAGAAGAGCACAAAAAAATCGGCGAACCCGTCAACTGTTCCGGCCTGGTGTCGAAAAGCGGGCTCATCGAATCAGGCTATTATGACGAGGACGTCATAGTCAACCGCATAAGCGGTGCGAAAATTTTTGCGCCCAACAATGAAAGCATTGAAGTGAGAAGGCAGGAAACCGTTGCAGTCGTATTGGACAGGGCAAGGTTCGACCAGAGCATTGAAGCCAAGGCGAAAGCGAAAGGCGTTGAAATAAAATTCGGCGCAAAAGTCAGGAGCATCCGCGGAAAAAACCTTTTCCTTGAAGCGGGGCACGGCGAAATGATAAAATCCGACATCGTTGTCGGAGCGGACGGCGTCAACAGCACTGTGAGGCAGGCAGCAGGCATAGGCTTGGGCAGGGAAAACTTCGTGCACGCAATCCAGAGGCTTGCCGAAGGAACATTCACGCCGGACATGGTTGAAGTGCACGTCGGCAGGTTCGCGCCCGGATACTTTGCCTGGGTCATACCGAAAAGCGAAAAAATCGCGGAAATCGGCCTGGGCGCAACGCTCGGCACCAACATCAATTCCGCGCTGGAAGAATTCACGGCAAAGCGCGGCGAAATGGTCGACTGGATCGGCGGCCCGTCGAGCTTCCTCATTCCATGCGGCCCGCCGATGAAAAGCGTTGTCAAGGACAACATGATGCTTGTCGGGGACGCGGGCATGCACGCCAAAGCCACGACGGGCGGCGGCATAATCCTCGGCCTGAAGGCATCTGAAATCTGCGCGCAGACGATCGCCTCGCACCTCATCCACAAGTCGCCGCTTGAAAACTTCGACAAAAGCCTCGAAGGCATAAACAAGGAGCTTGCATTGCACTGGAAAATGAGAAAATACGCGAACTCCCTGAGCTACGAGCAGATGAACAATTTTTTTTCAAAGCTCAAAAAAGCCGGCATAAAAGAAGTGCTCGAAGAACACGGGCACATGGATTACCCGAGCAGGTTTGTCGGCAAGATAATCGCAAACCCGCGCTTCTGGTTCATGGCGCCCGAATTCATGAAATTCCAGATGACATGAGCGGCCGCAGGCTTTCAGCTGCAGCATTGGAAAAGTTTTAACCGAACAAAAAAAGCTTTAACCGAATAATTTATATATTCGGGAAACCATAAAGCGTTTCTGCGTTGTTCCACGGAGGCGGCAAAAATGTTTGGTAAACCCATTGCTTTTTTGATGTTTGTTGCATTGTTCGCGGCTTTTGCGTCCGCGGCAAGCTGCGATGTTTCCGCAACGCCGGCCATTGTCGATATTGACAACGATTACGGCGCGAATGCCGGAAGGGTCACGGTTTTCGGCGAAGGGCTTGCAGGCGGTTTCAACGGCAATACCAAAGTCGAAGTGAACTGCAATGCGGGAAACGCCTTGCCCGGCGCGAACGAGGATGCCGTGACTGCAAGGATTGCTGCTTACACAAGCACAACTCTGTCGTATTCGGGCGCATACTGCACTTACAAAGCCTCAGGCAAGGACGTCGACTACAAGGTGTCGGCCAAAATTTTTTTGGATGACGTTGTCTGCAGCGGCGGCTACTGCTTCACCGACATTACGTGCAAGAATGGCGCGAACGATTATGCGGCTGTGACAGTGAAAGCTTCCTCCAAGGCCGGCACGGCCCCTGCTCCGGCTCCAAGCCCGGCACCCGCACCAACCCCGCCGGCACAAGACACTTCGTGCAAGAACGGGACCGTTTGGGACCGCACAGGGTACATTCTTTGCGGCTGCGAGGGGTTATACGCATGCGGCGCCGCGCCCCCGAACGGAAAGACCTGCAATGGCGGGCTTGTTGTTGACTCAACAGGCAGGTGCTTCAAGCAGGCGCAAGCCGCAACCGGCACCGAGCGGGAACTGAGGTTCGCGCTGGATTGGACATGGAGCCTTGTCGGCGTGCCATACGCAGAAATTTCAAGCGAGAACCATTCATGCGTTTCAAAATTCTATTACTACGACAAGGAAAACGGCAAGTACCGGAAAGTCACTGACCTGAAAGACAAGAGCCTCATCGGAAAAGGCCTGTGGGCCAAAAGGGCCAGCCCGAAAAGCGCCAGCGGCGACTGCACAATAAAGTATACGGGCAAATTCCTGTCCGAACAGGCAATAGCGCTGAAAAAAGGCTGGAACCTTATAAGCATCCAAACGGAAAAATCGTTCGACACTGCAAAAAACACGAGCTGCAGCATACTCAAAGGCCCGCTCACTTACAGCGGGTTCATTGAAAACGGAAAGCCGCAGGGCTACTACAAGCGCGACCAGCTTAATGCCGGAACCGGCTACTGGATCAAAGTTGCCGATGACTGCATTCTTGGCAGCGAAGACGGCGAGGAAGCGCCGCCAGCCGCACCGGAATCAACCGATGAAATAACAGCCTCGCAAGATTCCGGAATAACCCCGCAAGGAACAAGAGGCAGGCGGTATATTGAGGATGCGGGATGATGGATAAAATGAAATTCAAAAATTTGGCATTATTGGCATTGCTTGCATTAATCCTGCTTGCAGGATGCACACAATTTCCGCAAACCGCCAAAAGTGCCGATGCAGGCGGCAAACAAGCGGCAATAGAGGATTCCGACCTGCCCCCTGCACCGCCAAGCGACAACGAGGAAATACAGGCGATTGCGGAAGATGAAAGCGATGCGCCTCCGGCCATTCCATCAGAAGAAGATGAAATTCCCGGCATTGAAGCCGGCAAGGCAAGCCAGTCAAATCCGCAGGAATTTGCCGGCTCATGGCGCGCCCTGTCCTCAAGGCTGTTTTATGACGCGGGCGGAGGCGGGGACGTGGGAAGCGGAACAGGGCACCGGCTCGAAATAAACGCGGACGGGACATGGCAGTTCAGCAGCTCGGCCGGAAAGTGGAGCGTTGCCGCGATTGAAGACGCGGACTGGACGAAATGGAAAGTCGATTCCTATGGCCCGGCAAGAAAAATCGTTTTAGACAACTGGAACGGCGGGATCGCGGACGGGCCGATTGAAGAATCCGATGGACAGGTAGATTTTATCTGGCTGATTTACCGCGCAGAGCCGCCAACCGTTTCGGCCCCGGGACAAGTGCAGGCAAAATACGGCCATGCGGACTGAAAAAAAAATAATCCGAATTCTTTACAATGCCAAACAGACAAAAACCAGCCGAGCTAGGCAGTGGCATACGGCAGAAAGTAGTATGCCGCGGTTTCTTTTTTGGGTTCCTAAAAAAAAAAGGCCGGCTTACTCGGCGTGTCACAACGCAGGGGCTAGCGCCCCTTGCAAACCCCTTGCGTGGTATTGCTTGCGCAATACCACTTATGCACAAACAGCATACCCGGCGTATTGCGATCAGCAATACGCCTTGGTTCGTACCAGCCGGACGAGACGGCTGCGGACGAAACCGCTTAGCCCCGGAGAGATTCGAACTCTCGTCTCGAGGTCCAGAGCCTCGAATCCTTGGCCACTAGACTACGGGGCTAGAATGGCAGAAAGAAATTATTCGGGAGAAGGCATTTAACTTTTGCGTTTCGGCCTTATTTTCCGAAGCGCCTTTGCCTTTCATCGTAGTCCGCAATCGCCCTGTCAAGGTCGGTGCGCGAGAAT
The DNA here is from genome assembly GCA_016205145.1 of Candidatus Diapherotrites archaeon. NCBI lineage: Archaea > Nanobdellati > Candidatus Iainarchaeota > Candidatus Iainarchaeia > Candidatus Iainarchaeales > Candidatus Iainarchaeaceae > Candidatus Iainarchaeum > Candidatus Iainarchaeum sp. Next base: position 348,411 of record JACQJH010000001.1, on the reverse strand, counting down.
TCGGGCCAGAACTTGTCGCAGAAGTAGAGTTCGGAGTAAACGCTCTGGTATGTGAGAAAGCCTGAAAGGCGCTGCGTGCCGGAAGTCCTGATTATCATGTCCGGGTCGAAAGAGCCCCTGTACAGGTAGTCCTTGAACGAGTCCTCGTCTATCTGGTCGAGGCTTATTTTTCCGCGCGCGAATTTTTGGGCGATTGCCTTGGCCGCGTCGACTATTTCGGTCCGGCCATTGTAGCCGATTGCCAAGTTTATTGTCTTGTCGGAAAAGTTTTCCGTGCATTTCTCGGCCTTTGCGATTTTGTCCTGCACTATTTTCGGCAGGAGGTCCGTGCGACCGACAAAGTTCAGTTTCACCTGGTGCTCTTCAAGCAGGCTGTTGCCTTCAACCCTGTCCAGCTGTTTCTCGAAGATTTTGAAAAGCAGCTTGAGCTCGGATTTTTTGCGCGTGAGGTTTTCCAGGGAAAGCGTGTAAAACGTGCCCACCCTTATTTTCGGGTAATCTGAAAGCCATTTGACCACATCCCATGCCTTCTGCGTGCCCAAGGCATAGCTTTCCGCCAGGGAAATGCCATTGCTGACGGCATACCGCCTGTTTCCGTCGGGAATGAAAGCAACCGAGGATAGTTCCATTTGGCCGCACCAAAAAAAAACCGGTTTTTTTTCCGAAGCCGGTTGTAAAGTTTATTCTTTTAATAGCTTTTAAAAGGATATCATTTAAAAGCCTGAAAGCGATTGTTTTGTTGGTACAAATGCCAAAAAGCCAAGCAGGAAGCGTTTCGGACAGGAAAATCCGCGGAATGGAAAAAATACTGGGCGTGCTGAGGAAAAGGCTCGGCAGGATTGAAAGGCGGATGCCGCATCCTGCCAAAGAAAAGCAGTCGCCGAAATACTCGAAAAGCCTCATCGAGGAAATAATCGTGCCCGAACTGTCACTGCTCAAAGACAAAAAGTAAATAGAACAAAAAGCCGCCGCACCGGCCGCAGTGCAGGCACACAAAAACATTTTAAGCGGGGCGCACTAATTCTTGCGGATGATTTTCAACAAAACCCGCAAAACAAAAATCATTGCAAAGTCCAAGGTCATTTCCGCTTCCTGGGACAAACTGCGCGGCCTCATGTTCGAGGACACGAAAAAATTCGATTACGGCCTTGTTTTCGTGCTTGACTCCGAATCCAAAATCGGGGCAAGCGTGCACATGATGTTCGTGTTCTTCGCGATTGACATAATTTTCCTCGACTCGAACAGAAAGGTTGTGGACATCGCAGAAAGCCTCCAGCCGTTCACCCCGAATTACACGCCGAAAAAGGCCGCGAAATACTTCATCGAACTGCCCGCCGGAAAGGCGAAGGGCGCGCGGTTGGGCGATGAAATAGAATGGGAGTAAAGGCCTGCTGCCTTTGGATATTTTTATTAAGCCGGGGGAGAATAGAATACTTATGATTTCATACCCTTCGCCCGACAAAATCATAGAATTCAATGTTTTGGCGTTGAGCGTTCTGAAGGCGAAGAAATCTGATTCGGCAAAGGTTTTAAGCAGGGCAAAGCTTTCAGAGGCCGTCGAGAATTGCAGGAAGCTTGACGGGGACATTTACGCGAAAGCTGCGGTTCTCCTGAAATGCCTCGTTCAAGGCCATGCCTTTGCCAGCGGCAACAGAAGAACGGCGTTCATTGCAATGAAATATTTTCTGGCGGAAAACAATTGCCGCACGGCAATACCCGACAACCCCGAAAATGCCAAAATTTTGCTTGGCATAAGGGAAAACCATTATTCGGATTCGGAGATAACGGAGTGGATAAAAAATGGCAAAATCAGAAAATTTGAAAGACAGCATTAAGAGCAGGATTGTTTCCGAAGAACTTGAAGAGTTCAACAGGCTCATAAAAGGCCACGAAAAGCTTTTGACCGCGATAGGGAAGCTCTGAATTGCGACAGCTCCTGAAGCCCTTTGGCGTTCACGCCAAACCATGCCCGGAAAAAAGGCCGCGAAATACTTCATCGAACTGCCCGCCGGAAAGGCGAAGGGCACGCGCCAGGGCGACGAAATAGAGTGGGAATAAAAACAAGGCTTGTCATTGTTTTTCCGCGACAATAACAAAATACGGCACGGACCGCGGTTCGGCGCCAGTCAGCACCCGTATAACAGAGAGCGTATCGGGGGGCGGCGCCATTTCTTCTCTTGTGTGCGTTTTGAACCCCGACCGATTAAGCAGTTTCTCCAAACCCGAAACTGAAAGGGTTTTGGGCCGCGGCACATCCCTTATTCCCGGCCCGGCATAGTTTATTATGACAAGTTTTCCGCCTTTCCGCAGAACCCTGAATATTTCTTTGAAGGTTTCAGCCGGCCTGTTCAGATACCTCACGCCATTAACCATTGAAACCGAGTCAAACTGATTGCCAGGAAAAGGAATGCCCGCCGGCCCAAGATGCGGGTCAATGTTTGCCATTACCTTGCGTGCTGCCGGGTTCACCCCAAGCATTTTGCCGGAAAGGTCCAATGCAACAGCGCCCGCATCCAACCCGGTCCCGGACATCAGGTCCAGCCTGTTCGGCCCCGAGCATTCAGCGTCAAGCAACGATTTCAAAAATTCCCTTTGCTGCAGGGCAGCCTCAATAGTACTAGCGCGCCTATCCCATTCGCGTTTTACCACCGCACGCCGGCGGCCCTGCACGGCACGCCTAATGCGCGGCAAAGGCGATTTTAGCATCACACATAATTCGCAAAAAGCCTATTTAAAACATCCTTTCCGAATGCCGGAATGGAAGCGAAAAAAATAAGAGGAAAGTTAAAAGGAAAAACAGGGTCCTTAACTTTCCTCCTTTGCCTTCTTGCCTTCTATTCAAGAACTGGGGTGATCCGTCGGTTAAGACCAACCACACCAGTACTTATGCGGCTTTTCGTGTATTTAATGCTTCCTGGCGGCCAAAAAATTTGTGCGCTTGTTATCGGAAAAAGTTAATCTGCATCCGGCCGGGAAACCCGTTGCACGCCAGCCATTAATTGTTTTAAATATTGGCGCAGTTAATGTGAATGGTCTGCATGGCGCACACGAACAGTGAATGGCATTCCCTTTCAGCGAAGGAAACGCTGGAACGGCTGTCGGTTTCATCCGCAGGCCTGGATGCGGGGGAAGCGGAGAAGCGCCTGCAGAAATCCGGCTTGAACGAATTGCCTGCAAAGAAAAAAATCAATCCGCTCAAAATACTGTTCGGGCAGTTCTCCAATTTCCTGGTGCTCATGCTCATTTTTGCCGCAATCGTTTCCTTTTTCATCGGCGAACAGTTCGACGCAATCGTCATTCTCGCAATCGTTGTGTTGAACGCCGCCCTCGGATTCGTGCAGGAATTCAAGGCGGAGAAGGCGATGGAAGCGTTGCAGAAGCTTGCCGCAGTGAAGGCAGTGGTTGTAAGGGACGGGAAAGAGCAGGAGATCGACGCGAAACTGCTTGTGCCCGGCGACATCGTCATTGTCAGGGAAGGCGAAAAGATTCCCGCTGACTGCAGGGTGCTAATGTCAGTGAACCTGCAGACGGACGAATCATCGCTGACAGGCGAGTCAACGCCCGTGCAGAAAACGGATGAAAAGGCTGCCCAAGGCGCGGCTGTCGCGGACAGGAAAAACATGCTTTTCATGAACACTGTTGCGACGTACGGCAGGGGCTCCGCAATTGTCGTTGCGACTGGCCAGGCAACCGAGTTCGGGAAAATCGCCCTGCTCATACAGGAAATCGAAGCGGAAAAAACGCCGCTCACGAAAAAGCTGGACGGCCTGGCGGAATTCCTTGGAAAGTCAGTGATTGCGATAATCGTTGCGCTGCTTGCAATAGATTTTGCAATCGGAACATTCGGCGCGGAATCGTTTCTGACTGCGATAGCGCTGGCGGTTGCGGCCGTGCCTGAAGGCCTGCCCGCGGTCGTGACAATTTCGCTTGCATTCGGCATGAAGGCAATGGCTGCAAGGAACGCGCTTGTCAGAAAAATCGTCGCGGTTGAAACGCTCGGCTCGACGACAGTGATCTGCTCGGACAAGACCGGAACGCTGACGAAAAACGAGCTGAACGTGAGAACGGTTTTCGCGGACAGGGAAACAATCGAAGTGCTTGCCGAACCCAAAGGCGAGAGCTTCCTTTCAGGCGGCGGTGAAATCGGAAAAGAAGAGTTCGGCGAAGGGCTCAGATTGCTGCTGAATGGCGCGGTGCTGTGCAACAATGCAAGCGCCGGGCGCGGTAACGGGAACATCGGCGACCCGACAGAAATAGCATTGCTGCTGATGGGCAGGAAGGCGGGCGTGGAGAAAGACGCTTTGACGGAATTCTCTTTTGAAACCGAGCTTGCGTTCGATTCGAACAGGAAACGCATGACATCGGTGTTCAGGCACAAAGGCGGAAGGATTGCGTTCATGAAAGGCAGCTTCGAGTCCGTGCTCTCGGTTTCGGAAAAGGTTCTTTCCGGAGGAAAGGAAAGCCCTGACAAAAAGCTTTTCCGCGAGCTTGAGGAAAAAAACGACGAGTTTGCGGCCGATGGAATGAGAGTGCTTGCCTTCGCCTACAGGCGGCTTGACGCGAAGGAAAAGGTTTCAGTCAAGGAAACGGAAAAGGGCATGACGCTTTTGGGCATAACCGGAATGATTGACATACCGCGGCAGGAGGCAAGGGAAGCGATTGCGGAATGCAGGAGCGCGGGCATCGACGTCAAGATGGTTACGGGCGACCACAAGCTTACAGCGGTTGCGATTGCAAGGGAATTAGGCATAATGGCGGAAGGCAAAATCGCTTTGAGCGGCGACGAGCTTGAAAAAATGTCCGACAGGGAGCTCAGGGAAAAAATCGGCAGGATAGCGGTCTTTGCAAGGGTATCGCCCGAGCACAAGCTGAGGATAGTCGACGCGCTCAAGGCGAACGGCCATGTCGTGGCAATGACCGGCGACGGAGTCAACGACGCGCCCGCGCTCAAAAAGGCGGACATAGGCATTTCAATGGGCATAACCGGAACGCATGTCGCAAAGGAAGCGAGCGACATGGTCATGCTCGACGACAACTTCTCGACAATAGTCAAGGCAATAGAGGAAGGAAGGAAAATTTATTCAAACATCAAAAATTTCGTGCGCTACCTTCTCGCTGCAAACGCCGGCGAAGTGCTTGTTGTGGGCGTTGCCACAATCGCGGGCTTTTTCGTGAAATCGTTCCCGATTCCCGTGCTGCCAATCCATTTGCTGTGGATAAACCTTGTCACGGACGGATTTCCGGCGCTGGCCCTGGGCAACGAGCCCCTTCATGAGGACGAAATGAAAAAAAAGCCGCGCGGCCCGAAAGAAGACATTCTGCACAAAATGAAACCCACAATAGCTGTTGCCGCAATACTGATGGCGGTTGCGGTGCTTGCAGGCTTCGCATACTACCTGCCGCAGGGCATTGAAAAGGCGCGCACAATCGCATTCACAATCTTCGTGCTCTTCGAACTGTTCTTCGTGTTCAATTGCAGGAGCGAAAACAAAACCTTCGCCGAAATGCCCCTGCTTTCAAACAAAAGCCTTTTGCTTGCGGTTGCGGTTTCATTCGCACTGCAACTTGCAGTGATTTACACTCCGCTCAGCGCATTCTTCAGGACAACGCCATTAGGCCTTGCGGACTGGGCAATCGTCATAACATTAAGCGCCTTGGGCCTGCTTGTGCCGTACATTGCAAGGCTGTTCGCGGGCAAAGCGTAAACCAACTGCCGCCGAAAAGCAAAAAAAACGCCTTTTTGGTTCAAACCTGAAAACGCAAACCAGACCCCGAAAAGGCGAAAAAAGGCAAAAAAGTGTGGTTTTAACCCGAAACGCCATAATACAATCCCCGAACCTGACGGAAAAGTATTTAAATAAAACTGCTTTATTAATAACGAAAATTCCGTTTCCGGATTGTGGTGGAGGTCAAAAACATGAAAGTTTCAAAGTATCTGATAGCACTCGCTATTCTGTTTTTTATGATTGCGTCGGCGCATGCGACTGCAAGCGCTTACGCGCAGGACAACAACGGCGCGATGTTCGCAAGCAGGGGCGAGGACTTCAACCTCATAGTTACCAACATTGACGCGGACTCAAACAGCTATTACTACTTTGTAAGGCTGTACTATCCGATGCGGAACGTATACCTTGACTTCAACAGTTCGGTCAGCGGCGGTACAACAACAGACTTCAACCTCACCATAAACGACGGAAACACCGCAGACCTCAATCAAATCGACAGAATAGTACGCAAAGTCACCGTAACCGAGGGCAGCTGCTCAAGCTATGGCTTCACGACAAGGTCCATGGACGTTATAGATGTCAATGACACCACAACAATAGCAAACAGCGGCACAAGAAGATTTGACGCTAACCTGACAATCCCGGGAGCAGCATGGAAAAACGAGGAAATCCTGGTGCAGGTCTGGAAGGCGCTTGTCACAACCGAAAACAGCGCGGCAACGTGCATACCGGACACGAATGGAATAGCAGGCTCTTACGCTGACGCAAACTTCCTGGTTGCGCCATACTTAAGGATTAATGCGGGAACGCCCGTTGGCCAGATTGACTCAAACATACTCGTGCAGGGCTACGGTTTCCCGGTTGACACTAACCAGGGAATACTTTTGAGATACGTTGACCATAACGGCTCGCAGTGGGACATAAACACTATAATAGATGTTAACTACATGCAGCCTTGGATTTTCGCTGACAGGAACATTCCCTCAGGTCCGACAGCGGCAGCATCGCTTGGCCTGAAAGACAAGGACGCAAACTATAACGATATGTTGGGATACTTCGAAAGCCAGAAATTCGTGACAACCGCAAGGCTTGCCGACTTCAACAAGTCAATAATCTTCCCGGATGCAAACGGAAACTTTGACGTAAACATCATCATACCGAGTTCAAGCGTTGTCACGCTCGGCTCAATCGGCGTAACGGACACGAACATCAATGCCCAATACCTTGGAACAGTATATCTTTCAACATTGGCTGACACCAACTCAATGCTTGTCGTCACGCCGAAACTGCAGTTTCCAACAGACGTGAACATAACTGTCCTTATCTGCGACAAGGACCTGAACCAGTCAAGTGCCCGCACATGTTATAGCGGCGACAGCAGGGCCTCGACAAAGACAAGGATGCCAATGCAGGATGCAATAGAGCATAAATATATTGACAACACGCAGGCGGTCAAGGGAATAATTGTCCAGTTCGGCGACCCCGCGACATCCACTGCAAGGGCGATTGTCATCAAAATGAATTCTGACATAAACTTTTCAAAAGGGGCGAACAGGAACTACACAAGCAACGGCATTTCAAACAACCGCAAGGACTTCAACTTCAACTCGGAGTCCTTCCCCGAATTCCAGATTGACGCGAACGTCTTCTGGTACTATGTGGTTACAGGAAACCCGAACATGCCTGTCATTGCAAGGAACAACAAGAAGTGCCCGGCAGGCATCTGCACAAACCAGGATGGAAGCACGCTGGCGGAATCGCACAGCGACACCCAAACCGGAGTGCAGACCTGGGCATACAATCCCGCAAGGGGCGACGGAAACTTCTCGTTCAGGGTAAGCACGTTTTCGGCTTACGCGATCTTCAACATTGACGCGAATCTGACTATCACCGCCAACCAGGCGTTCAGGAGCAGGAGAGTGGGCATGACTTCGGCGAATGCGGATGAGAACGCGAGTTTCACGTTCACTTTCGTTGACAGCAACGCCAGCGACCTTAATTCATGGGACGTCAACATAGTCACAGGAATATACCTGTCAAAGAACCCGGGCGATGGCAACCTGCTGCTGTTCAACGACACGAACACGTTGTCCGTTCTCGGTGGACAGTACGGCCTCACGCAGAGCGGCGCTACAACCGACTCGCAAAATGGCAGGGTTTACTGCACGGATTCGGACAGCAATGCGGCAACCGTCAATACATGCACAGTGGACTTCAATATAGCAAAAGTCCTCCCGGGCATGTACTACATTGACGTCAACTTAAGGCAATCCGACGGCAACTGGCTCATATTCTCAAGCCCGCTTGTCAGGATTAACCCGCCGGACATAAACATCGTTGACGTGAATTTCACGTTCGGCGCAAGGAACTTCGGCAACGACGCCAACGTTACTGCCAACGCGAGTGCGCCTGCATACGACAGGAACATTTCAGTGGACTTCAACGTGCATTTCCCAGTCAATGTTGACTGGAACAAGGCCGGAAGCATCACTGTAGGCGACTACAACAGCATACAAGACTACAACTTTGTTGTCTGGCTGTCGTCAACCGGAACCACAAGAGACATAAACATTGTTTCCTGGGACGCGAACGTCCTTAACAGGGACCAGAATTACAGATGGGATTATAACTCGGATTATAATGCAGGATCGAAACCAATTACACCAAGAATCAGGGGCAGCGGTCTGCGCTGCACTTATGGAGCATACAAGCAGGACACCAACTGCACTGTTGACTTCAACGCAGCCAACCTGTCCGCGGCAAGGTACTTTGTCATAGTCGAAGTGAATGCCACAAATATCGCTGGCCACATTCCAGACTATAACAGGTTCTCAGGCGGCCAGACCGGCGACATCAACAGGCTCGGCGACTGGAACAAGTCTGTCACGTCGATAATCATCAACGATTCGACGAACCCGACGGTCCAGATCAATTCGCCGGCTGCGGGAACGCAGGTGAATGCCGCATCCATAACCATTGACTTCAATGGAACGGATGTTGTCAGCGGAGTCGAAAAGTACTGGCTCAGCGAGGACAACACTACCTGGGTCGAAACTGCGAACAGGTCTTACACGTTCATATACAGCGGAATTCCGACTGGAACGAGTACATATTATGTGAAGGCCCAGGACTATTCGGACATTAACAGTGCCGTGACGTCCACGAATGTCGTGTTCGTGACCGGCGGAAGCAGCAGTTCGACGTCAAGTTCGAGCAGCACTTCCAGCGGCACGACGTCAAGCGGCACAACAACCACTTCGCCGCAGAGCACTGAAACAGTTGTCAGCGGTTCCACAACTGGAATGCCGACAGTCGAATCGGTGCAAAGCACGTTGTCAGAAGCGGGCATAACCGACGAGCAGGCGGTCGCAACGGCGGAGGACACCGCTTCCAAGATGGAAGTGACAAGGTCCCTGACGGTTGAGAAAACTTCCGGCGGCGGAAAGGCCACAACGTATTCCAGCACTATTGAGACGACAATCTCGAACACGACCGACAAGGACTGGAAGAACATTGAAATAATAGAGTTCGTGCCGAAAAGCGTGGCAATGACGGCTTCAAAGATAATCAACGCAAATTATGCGTTTGAAGTTGTCAAGGATGACCCGGTGCTGAAGTTTACGGTTCCGGAAGTCCTTGCAGGCGAATCGGTCACAATCAGCTACCAGGTCAGGTCAAGCCTGAACAAGGCGGTTTTGCAGGACTATTCTGCCCCGGCGGTAACAAGTGTCGTCGAGCAGGAGAACCTGTGCACCGGAGTCAGGTGCGCTGCGATAACCTGCCAGACAGCCAGCTGCAACAGGAATACGGGCCAGTGCGAATACAGCACTGCGCTTGATGGAACCTGGTGTGAGGATGGCAAGGTCTGCAAGGCAGGCACATGCGCAGCTGAGCAGGCGCCAGTTGCTGGAAAGCCAAGCGCGCCGGCACCGAAGCAGGACAACACCGGCCTGATTGCGGGCATCGCAGTCATAGTCATTGTCCTGGTCGCGGGATACCTCTACATCAGAGGGGGTAAAAAAAAAACTACCCTAAGCTCAGCTACCCGTAAATAAAAGCTGAAATTTTGAAAAAAGTGCCCTGAAGAAGGGCACATTTCTTCTTTTTTTATTTTTTTTGCAATAGCACAGCGTAGCCCAGTTCCCTTCCGTCTTGAAGGCGCACGGTTTTTACCTGGGCAACGTTAAAACCTGCAATCCCAAAATACGATTTTACCGCGAGCCCGTTCGGGAAAAGGCGCTTGTTGTCCACAACCGTGCGTTCAAATGCCGAAACTATGGCGCGGATTCCTTTAATATTGTGTTCAGTGCGCTCAATTGCACTTGGCTTTCCGGCCCTTACTTCGTTAAAATAATGCCGGAACGCCATTCTTGCCGTTGGTGATGCCAGGGTTTCGTCTGTCCCGAGAGCGGCGGCATCAGAGAGCGCGGCATCAGCGGTTTCATATTCGTTGCCGCGAATGCGTTCAAGGAAAGTGACCATTGCAGAGTTTGACCTTATGATTCCTTCAAGCTGCCTGACATAAACCGAGCCCGGCTTGTGCAGCAACAGAACCGCTTTTCCGCCAGGGGCAAGCGCCCTTCTAATTTCGCGCACGGCTTTTTCCCGGTTTGCATATTCAAGAGCATAAGCCGAGAGGACTGTGTCAAAAGAGCCTTTTGCGAATGGCAGGGCCTCGGCAATGCCCCTGACGGCAAACTGCGGCACCTGGTGCGGCAACTGCCGAACGGATGTGGGTTCAAGCGAAATGACTTTTATGCCCGGACCGCGGAGGCCGGAAGTGATGCGCCCCTCGCCGGCTCCGACGTCAAGCAACATGCGGTGCTGCCTGCCCCGCATGGCTTCGGCGAGCATTTCCCTTGCAGCCAGCAAATCCGGATTCGAATCAGGGTACTGGGGGCTTCTTAACCCGGCATCGTGGATTTTTTCCCATGCCGGGACGTGTGCGCCGTCACGCAGCGGTTCACGCCGGTTTTGATGCGGCGGATTCCTGCCGCCGCTCCGATTAGTCGCCATTACAAAAGCCTATTGAAGAAACCGGTATTTATTACTTTTTCAGGAATTCCGTTTTCTGCCGAAAAACTGGCAAGGCTTTTATTCTTTTGTTTCCCGCTTTTTTTGTTCGTTATGCCTGAATCGGCGAATGCTTTCGCAAGGCTTGGCTGGAAGGTTCTGGCAAGGGAGTGCTTTGACATTGAAAGGATTATTGCAAAGCGGCCAAATTGCGAGATTCTGAGGCTGCGCAATGGAAGCATGGTTTATTTTGCGTTGTCCGTGCCGCCGCTGAATTGCCTTGAAGCAGGCTTTTTGGCCGATGCTTTGGAGCTTTTCCGTTCGCATGCCGATGCATTGGACGGAAGGACTTTGCTTGAAAAAAGCGATGCGGTTGCGGATTTCCTGAGGCAGTATTGCATTGCCAACCTTGTTTCGCTCGACTCCGAGCAGGTGCATGCGTACATTGAAATCCTGAAAAGCTGCATTCTCGGATTCGGCGTGCTTGATGTTCTGTTCAATGACCATGAAATAGAGGAGATTGCGGTGGCAGGCACCGGAGAAAACAATCCCGTGAGGGCGTTCCACTCGGTTTTCGGATGGCTTGAATGCAATTTTTTCGTTTCGACTGCTGAGAGGGCAGTGGAGCTTGCGAACCGCATGGCTCTCGGCATCGGAAGGCGCATCACGCTTGAAACCCCGAGGCTGAACGCGAATCTTCCGGACGGTTGCAGGCTGAACGTTGTGGCTGAACCGTTGTGCCTGAACGGGGTTTCGATTACGGTGAGAAAGTTCAGGGAGAAGCCTTTCACTCCGGAAGAATTGTGCCGGAATGGCACTGCCAGCGCCGAGGCAATGGCTTTTTTGTGGCTTGCAATGCAGACCGACCTGTCAGTCATTGTGGCGGGAAACACCGGCAGCGGGAAAACCACGACCTTGAACGCATTGTTTTATTTTGTGCCCCTGCAGGAAAGGATTGCATTGCTGGAGGAGACGCCTGAAATAAGGGTTCCGCACAGGCACGTCGTGAGGCTTGTCGCAAGGCCCGAGCTCGGCTTTGGAATGAATGCCCTCATAGTTGAAACTTTGCGCATGCGGCCCGACCGCGTCATAGTGGGCGAGATGCGGAATTCCGAGGAAGCGAACGCTTTTGTGGACACTATGCTTGCTGGACAGGGCAGGGGAAGTTATGCGACATTTCACGGCCAGTCCGGCCAGGAAACATTGAACCGGCTCAAAAATCTTGGCGTCAATGAAATGGACCTGGGTTCGATTGGCGTGATTGTAGTGCAGCGCAGGTGGAATTCGTTTCATCCGGGCGGCGTGAAGGAGGAAAGGCGCATAACCGAAATCTGCGAGGTCTGCCTGAAAGGCGGGAAGGCGTCTGCGAAAAAGGTTTTCGGCTTCGATTACGCAAGGCGGCGGCTCGTGAAATGCGGTGGGGGAAAAGGCATTCTTGAAAAGGCGGAGAAAAGTTTTGCCGGCTTGGAGGGCGGGGCGAAGGCCGCACTCAAAAGGAAGGCAGCCGGGCTTGGAGGGAAGGCGGTTGTGAAGGATGCTGCAGACATCGGAGCCGGAGATGATTTGGAATGAAAGCCCTGCATGCCGGCGTGCAAAAACGGTTCGCATTGCTTTGCGTTGAAACCGAAAAAAGGCTTTTCGCGGCCGGAAACGAGAGGCCGGATGCCAAGGCGTTTTTTGCGCGGAATGCGAAATCGTCGGCGCTGGCCGGATTGTTTGCGTGGCTTTTGGCGGGATTGTACCTGAAAAGCGCTGTGCTTGGATTGGGTGCAATGCTTGCCGCCGGTGCATTGGCATTCGTGTTCCTTTCTTTTGTCGAACCGGCAGGGGCGGGGAAAAGGCGAAGCCAGCTTGTCGAAAGCCAGCTTCCGTTCGCGTTGAACGATTTTGCCGTCGAGCTGTCCCTCGGCCTGGCGTTCGAGAAATGCGCGGAAAACGTTTCCAACAGGAATTATGGAATTGTGTCCAGGGAGTTTTCAAGGCTGCTTGCAGAGACAAGGCATAAGGGAAAAGGCATGCGGAATGCATTGTTCGATTTGGGCAACAGGTTTTCGTCAAGGAGCCTCAGGCGCGCGTGCGCACAGCTTGCGTTCGCGTACAATTCCGGTTCTCCGGCGGAATCAGCCGGGGCAATCAGGCGCGTTTCCTCGGAAATCCTGTCAAGGCAGAGGGCGCAGGCGAAAGAATTTTCGGCAAAGCTTGCAATGCTGTCGCTTGTCTTTGTCGTTGTCTCCGCGATTGTTCCGGCAATGTTCTTGGTGTTCGTGATTGTGGGCAGCGCGTTTTTGAAAGTCTCGTTTTCTCCGATGCAGGTTTTGCTCGCCTGCATTGCGGGCTTTCCACTGCTCGACATGGCGGTATTCCTTTTCGTGAAAAGCCAGGCGCCGGCGTTCATGCAATAGGCGGAAAACTGAAAACTGGCTGGTGGAATGCTTGCGGCTGGAAAAATTTTTTGAAACCGTTTTTGGAAAGCGTGCAATGCGCTCGTTTTGCGGAAAACTGCTTTGCGTGAAAGGCAGAACCTTTGAATCGTTTGTTTCGGAAAACCTGCTTTCAGGCGCGGGCCTTGCGGCCGCGTTTTTCGGAGTGCTGTTTTTGCTGAAACTTCCAGCCGGGCACATTCTGTTTGCTTGCATTGCATTGCTTTTCGTGCCGCTCGCATCAAGGTCGTTTGCCGTGCTTTACCGGTTCGGCGTCAGGCGCCGGGCAATGGAGGAAATGATTCCGGACCTGCTTTTGCAGGCATCGGTTTTCCCGCCTAAAACGCCAATGGCAAAAACCCTTGAAGCGTTCGCTTCCGAGGAATTCGGCGGGCTTGGAAAGGAGTTCGGGAAATGCGCCGCAGGAATAACCGCGGGAAAAAGCGTTGCGCAGGCGTTCGCGGATTTTTCGGAGAGGGCGGACAGCGCAATCGCGGACCGGGCTTTGAACCTTTTGCTGCACGGCTATGAAAGCGGCGCCGACATGTCAGCCGTGTTCCGGGAAACCGCCGAGGATTTGCTTGAAACCGCTTCCGCTTTCAGGGAACGGCAGGCGGGCCTTTTAGTCCAAAAATATACCCTGCTTTTTGCCGGCGCAATTATAGTTCCGGCCATTCTTGGCATGATAATTTCGATGGTGTCTGGAATGCATTTTTCGGAGTTCGCGGAATTCGGCTTAGGCGTTCCGGCGGAGCAGAGGAAACAATTGTTTGACGCCGCGGTTCTCGGCAGCCAGGCGTACATTGCCGAGTATGCCATTCTTGCCTCCGCATTCCTCGGATTCCAGGAAAAGGACTGGAAGAAAGGCTGTTTGTATGCTGCGTTCATGCTTCCGGCGGGCTTTCTTGCGTATTTTGCGGCAGGCATGTTCTTTTGAGTTTCTCAACGCGCAACAGCGCGCAGCTCCATGCGAATGAAATGAGCATGGGCATCGGACCAGCCGGATAAAACGCAGGGGTTGCACCCCTTGCAAAACCCCGGACGCTTTAATGGAATACTCGGCATATTGCGTAGCAATATGCCTTGGTTTCGGCACGCGCGGTCGAAAACGCGCCCGGACGTGACGGCGAGCCGGACGAAACCGGCGAAAAAAACATAAATTAAAAAACACTGAAACTCTTCTTATATTGTGATTTCCCTTGGCTGAATCGAAAAAGTATTGGGTTGAATTTGTTGAAAAAGGCGAGCATAACCTTTCAGGTTATACACTCATTGAGGGCTTTCCCGGCATGGGCCTTGTCGGCACGATTGCCGCGAAATACCTTGTCGAAAAGCTTGATTTCGAGCAGATCGGGTTCGTGGATTCCAACGCGTTCGTTCCGATCATCAGGATTCACGGCGGCAGGCCCGTGCACCCGTCGAGGCTTTACGTCAACGACAGGAAAAAGCTTGCAGTGATCATTGCAGAGCAGCTCATTCCGCAGAACCTTGTCTGGATTTTTGCCAGGGAACTCGTGGACTGGATCGAGGGCAAGGGCATTGAAAGAGTGGTTTCCCTTGCCGGCATAAAGACCGAGGAAGAGGAAAAGGAAAAAATCTACGGCATAGCCTCGAATGCCAGGGCAAAGGATTTCCTGGAAAAAAACGGCGTTGAAATCATAAACGAGGGCATCACGACCGGCGTGAATGCGCTCATAATGCTTGATCTGATGGACAAGGACATCCAGGCAGTCTCACTTCTCGGCAGGGTCCAGATTTCCGCGGACTACAAGGCTGCCGCGGTATTGCTGAAAAAGCTTGACGAAATGTCCGGACTGGGGCTTGACATCGCTCCCCTGCTCAAGGAGGCGAAGGAAACGGAGAAGGCTTTGCTCTCGCACCTTGGCGCAATGAAAAAAACGGGCGATGAAATAAAAAAGCTTGAGGACAAGACAGTGCAGACGCCGATGTTCTCGTGAACAGAAAGACTGGTGAATCCGATGGCATTGCGCATTAGATTTGGAAGAAGGAAGCCCGCTGAAAAGCCTCTGCGGTTCTTGGCGGAAAAAAGGAAAAGCGAGCCGAAAAAAGGCAGGCCGGAAGAAAGGAACTTCAACTTTTTCGGCAGGAAGTTTGAAAGCGCCGAAAGCTACAATCGGGAGCTTGAAGAAGCGGATGCTGAGCTTCAGAAAGCGGCTCTGGACGAACGCAAAAAAATCCTTGAGGAAAAACAGAAAGCGGGGGACGAGGAGGCGCCGAAAAGAAACGAGGAGACCGCAAGAAAGCAAATGAGGCTTCTTGCCACCCAGATAGAACAGCAGGAGAAAAGCATTGCAAAAATAGACGACATGATAACAAAGGTCAAAAAGTCAAATCCTACGTGGGAAGCCATCAAGGAATTTGGGCGGGGCTTCAATCCAATGCTCACAATTTTCAAGCCCGAAAAGAGCGAGCATGGAAAATTCTATCTCATCAGCCCGTGGAAACTGCCCATTAATTTTATCGGGATTTTTTTCCACAAGCCCGGGTTTTGGAAGCTAAGGAAGCTCAGAAGCATCAGGTCGCAAATGGTTGAAACTTACGACCGCATGACAAATGCGTTCAATGAGGGCAGGTCAAGCAGGGAAGGCACTCTGGCATTCAAGATTTCGGAAAAGCAACTCAGGGTTTACGCGCGGGCCGGAAGGCTTGGAAAGGTTCCGACGCCACCGCCAAAGCACGATGAGGGAAAAGAGGACAGGGAAGAAGGGTGAGTTTCAGTTTTACTGCCGGTCGGGAAAAACAGTTTTTCCGGCCGCGGAGTTTCCGGACAATCGCCCGCCCCATGCTTATTTTTCAAGCACGGCAATCATTTTTGCGAGCGCGTCAACGCTTCTTTTTGCATATTCTTCCGCGCGTTCCTTCGCCTGCTTTTCAGTCATGCCCGGCCCCGACACGCCCAATGAAACAGGCTTGTTGAACTCCAACTGCAAATCGTGGATTGTTTTTGCAAGCGCGGCCGCAATGATTTCATCGTGGGATGTTTCCCCGGTGATTATCGCGCCAAGCGTTGCGACGCCTTCAATGTCGCTTCGCTCAAGCAGGGCTTTTATCGCAAGGGGCATGTCGAATGCGCCCGGCACGCTTATGACGCGTTCCGCTTTGAGGCCGAGCTTTTGCGCGTATGCCTGCGCAGTGCCGAGCATTTTCGAAGTGATTGCGGAATTGAATTCGGAAACAACTATGCCGATCTTTTTCATCCAAACACCAGCCGCATTTTTACCAAAAAACAAACAAAATAAAAAAATCATTCGAGCCTGATGGGTTTTTCGTCGGCAAAGCCCTGCCTTCTCGCCGTGCCCGCCCTTTTTCTCATTGTTTGCGGCTCGAACAAAAGCCATAAAGCGTTGATTGCATGCCCTTTCGTCCTGTTTGCCATTATTTTTGCAAGCAGTCCGTCGTTTCCGGTTGCCTCGTCTTCGTGCACGAAAACCTCGAGAATGTGCCTGCCTGAAAGCAGTTGCACCGCCTGGATGCCGAGCGAGGCTTCGTGGCTGCACTGCTTGTCAACCGGCTTCGGCCCGGCCATTCCCAATGCAAGGACAATGTCGCAATTCTTTTCGTCGAAAAGCTTTTTGCACGCAACCGGCAAATCCTTTATGCCGGGAACGGTATACCGTTCAATGGAAATTTTTTTTCCCATTGCCTTTGCTCCGGAAAGCAGGGTTTTTTCGCAGAAAGAGCCCATGTCGGCCCTTGCAAAAGTCGTGTCCGCGATCCCTATGCGCTTCATTGCATGCACCCAGAATAATTGAAACAGTTCATTCGACGAGCACCCTGACTTTTGAGCCGTCCTTCAAGGAAAATTTTGTCCTCAGAAACCCTTTTGAAACTATCTCGACAACGCCCCCGCGCAACGATTTTTCGGGAAAGACAAGAATGCACGGCTCGGTTCCATTCAGCAGGGCGCGGTAGCATTTCAGGCCGCCGTGCCCGTGTTTGCCGGCGATTTCAACGCATTTTCCGCCGGCGATAGCGCGCTGCACTTCCGCATCGTCCGCGCGAATGTTAAGCGTTCCGGGAAAAGGCGAAAAGCCGAAACAGCCAAGCATTTCTGCTGCATAAAAATCTTTGGAGAGAAACGATTGCGCCTTCTGCATTCCCGAAACCACCGTGCCTTCAAATGCACGCGGCTCTTTTAGTTTTGCAGGCATATAAGGAAAAGGTTCGGCGGACAGGCTTAAAAAAATTGCTGTCAGCCCCCTTATGGTCCGGTGCGACGCGAAAAACGCGCCTGCACGAAAAGGAATGACAGCAGCAGCAATGCAATGAATGCAAACTGCATTGCCGCGGATTCCGGCAATGAGGGCAGGTTGAAGGGCGTGCCCGAACCCTTGTCGCCTATGTTCAGGTTCATTACGTTTCCGCCGGGCTGGCTTGAAACCGTGCCGTCGGGATTGGCCTGAGTCGTAACGCCCTGCTGCCTGAACGCGTCGCTCAACGGAATGAACTGGCCGTTTTCAGGATACCACAAGCCCTTGTCCGGATTGTAATAGAACGAGCCGTTCTTGCCTGTCGCGGAAAGCAGGGTTTCCGGCGCGCCGCCGTCAAACGTAACTTTCGGAATGCCGTTTTCCGCGGAAAAGCCGAGTGAGTGCGTCTGGCCGTCCGCAGTCTGTATCTGCACGCCGTCCGGCGTCTGCGTAATCGAAGATATGGGCGACTCATAGACCTCGCCCGTTGCCTTGTCAATTACCTTGAAATAGTCAACGCATTTGCCACCCTCAAGCTTGGAGTAAAGAATGAACCGCTTTTTGTCGGTGTCAAAGACCTGGAACGGCCCGAGCTTCTGAATGGACTGGTTGAACTGCTGGGTCTTGAAGGCCGCTAAGTCGGAGCCCTGCGTCGGCAGTGCCTCAAGGCTTATTGCAGGCTCGGAACAGCTCGTCAAAGGATTCTTCACGCTTTCCAATTTCGCCTTCAAACCGCTGACGTCCTTCTGGTCAAGAACGGCTTTTTCGTTGTGCCTCAGCCAGACAATCAACTGCTTTGTTTCAGGCTTCACAATGATTACGCCATTCTCAAATTGAATTGATTCAAGCAGGCCGACTCTCTTTTCGGAATCGCCCCTCAAAATGGTTTCGCGGTTGCCGAGAATGCCAGCTTTCGCATTCTGGCCGCTGACAATCTGCCTGGGCGTGCCCTCGGCAATTATCTGCTTGGCGGATGCGTCGGCGTGAATGTTCGGATGCGAGTCGGTTGCAATCGCAAGCGTTTTGCCGAAAACCTCGGAAAGGTTGTTCGAAGAAAGCCCGACGCCCGTCTGCTCCAGAACGCCTGCCTTGATGCAGTTCAGCACTGCCTGGTCCAAAACAACGGTGTCCGAGTTGAGGCCCATTTCAAACATCACGGCATTCGAGTCCGGCAAAGAAACCTTTGTTATGGTGTGCGGAATCTCCTCTGCCGGAACTTCGGAGTTCGTGGTTGCAAGCCGCACTATGTCCGGATTTGTCACGGTGGGCTGGCCGTTGACGGAAATCCGGCCGTTCGCAAAGTCTATGTCAAGAGTCGTGCCTGTCTTGGGGTCGACTATGACGCGCCTGCCATCGGTCTTGTACTTTGCCGGCGACAAAATGCCCTTGAACCAGAAATAAAACAGTTTTTTTCCCGACAGTTTTCCGGAAGAGCTTCCATCCATGCCCACAATCGCTTCGACAAAATCGTTTTTGGCCGCGTTTCCGACAAGGTCTTCTATCTTTCCCTTGAGCTCCTCGGCCTGCTTGCCGAGCAGGGAATCAGGATTGTTTGACAGCGAACCGAGAACCTGCTTTGTTCCCGAATCAATCATTTCACTGACCTTGTCGGTTGAAAGCTGTTCCGAGCTGGCGGTTTCCTTCTGCTCCTCTTTTTTCGGCACGGTGAAATGGATGTAATAGCCTTCCTCGGAGTCGACGCAGTCCGCAAGCTTCGGCGCGAGAACCGTCTGCTGCACGAGTGATGCGATTATGCCCGCTTCCCCTGCGCCCCAGAAACTGAAAATCGCGTAAGCCGCAGACTCTTCCAAGGCAAGCACCGCCCCGACTCTTGACGCGCTTTTTTCCTTGCCAATGCCTCCGACCCATCCCGCGGTCCAGCCCAAAGCGCCTTCCTTGATTGCGTCCGAGCATGTTTTCTTTTCCTGCATCGCCTTGACAAGGTCGATCGCGCCCCCCTCGATTTCAGAAGATTTGCCTTTCAGGTTAGCGTGATGCGCATACGATACAAGCGTAGTGCCTTTTTCCTTGGCGGCATTGCTCTGCGGGTTTTCAAGGATGTAGGCGTCAAACTTTTTGGTTACCGTGAACGCCGGGGAAAAAGTTTCAAGCTTTTCCGAGTTCAGGGAAACGCCGCAGCCCGGACATTCAGGCGGAGTCGAGGAATAGATTGCTATGTCCTCGACCTTGCCGCGCAGGGTGTTGCCGGTCACAGCATCATAAAGCTTTTTCACGGGATTGTACTTGTCCGAAACCTCGTTCAAAATGATCTTTATCGGCAGCTTGTTCAAAACCTGCACGAAAATGTCGCCCTGGTCCGAGCCCTCGTTTGAGAAGAAATCGATGTAGGCGTCGTCGAAAATCTTTTCGTCGCCGTGGTAGACTATGATGGAACTCCACGAATCGGGGAGCTGGTAGGCGGAGAGGCCCTCGAAGCCGAAGCCGCGCTTTGCCTGCCAGTAGCCGAACGGGTACAGCGTCCACTTTGCCCCGCCCTTAACGGAAAAGTATTCCTGCAAAACGTTCTTCTCGTTGGTGATGTACTTGTCAAGCAGCGAGAAATAGCGCCGGTCGACAAAGCCCTGCTCCATCAGCGACTGGTAGAGTTGGTCGGCGTTCTTGTTGAACAAGGAAATTGTCCTCGACTTCACGCGCGGGTGCAGCAGCTTGCCGGCAAAATCTTCCGGTGAAATTGCCTCTGCCTTTTCCCATCCGGCATCGTAAACCTTGACTGTTCCGGTCGAGGTTTCCTTGATGTAAGGCAAAGTGGTTTCGGTGAGGATTAGGTTTTCCCCCTTGTCGTTGACGACCATTTTGTCATGGAACAAAGGCAGGTTCTTTTCAAGGTCCTCTACATGCGCCTCTGTCGCTTGGCCTTTCGGCCCGACCCTGTAGAACTGCAATGCGCTTCGCCCGTCCGCCAGCTTGGAAACCTCGTAGGTGTTCAATCCGCTGCCCGCAAAAGACGACCAGTCGCCTTTGTCCATGAACGCCTTCTGTATCATGTCAATGTTTTTCGAGTCCTTGTTCAGCATCTGGTAGTGGCCGGAAAAATTCTCCTTGACCGCGACATCGTAGAGGCCCGCCATTGAATCACGCGTCCACCATTCCGGAACATCAAGATTGAGGAACTCGTCGTCGTTCTGCATGAGCCGGGCGGAAGTTTTCCCGAATTCAATCCTTGCCTGTATCTCGGCTTGCGTGCCTACTCCAGCGGCCTTTGCAATAGTTGTGTATTCCTCTTCCGCCGCGTTCCAGATTGCCTCCTTCCTTTTCGCGTAAGACTTGAGGTCCCTGACAATTTTTCCGAACTCGGATTTCTGCGTTGGGCTGAGCTTGTAATAGGCGCCGTCTTTCGGGTCGAAAATCTGCTTTGCCCAGCTCCTGAAACTCTGACCTTTCAACAGGTAATAGCCGCCGTCCCATCCGCCCTTGTTCTCCATCATCGGAACCCACAAATCATCGAGGCCGTGGGCGTATGCCCTCTGCTGCATCGCACCCGCTTTTAGCTGCGTGGGCAGGAATTCAAGGTCGAGGAATTTGGTGCGGATTTTCTGCAGGAGCTTGCTGTCCTCTATGTTCCACGGCCAGTTGCGCGTCATGGTCCAATTCATCATGTTGCGCGCAACGCCGAAAAGCGAAGGGCCGAAATTCGAAACCACGAGCTGCGAGGAAAACCAGCTGTTGTACATCTTGTCGAAAAAGCTGTAGCTGGAAATTATGCACGCAGCATTGTCGCAGTTTGTCTGCGTGGAAGCCGTGAACGAATCCGAAAGGATGCTGTTGGGAATCACGTCAAGCGGCTCGCGCTTGAAAAACCTGTACTTCAGGGATTTGACGCCGTCGGAAACGCCCGCAAGCAGGCTCTTGTCCTCATTTGAAACCGCTTTGTTCGCGTCCTGCGCATCCTGCAGCTGATTTAGCTGCTCGGGAGAAATTCCAGTCGACTGCGCGAAGTTGGCGCGCAACGCGTCATACTCGTCGTTTGAAATCTCGGCCGGCTTTTCCACGAAAATTGTCTTGAAATCGTCCCAGACATTGCGGAAATCTTCCTTTATGCCCGCACCTGAATTGCGGTAGGCAAGGTTTTTGCCCTGCAATGCGCAGTTCTCGTTCGAATCCTGGTCCTTGCACCTGCCCACGCGCAAAGTGTCGGACAGCACGAGGCCGAAAGCGAACGGCCCTGCAACAAACGAGTTGAGCAAATGCGCAGTCTCATCGGGGGAAATCTCCTGGCTTGGAACATTGCGCCTCACGGCATTGCTTCCCTCGCCGGTCGGCAAAACAAGCGTGTTCTGGTCCAGTTCTCCCCTGTCTTTTTTCGCGCCCGTGCCCGAAGAGAGTTCCTTGCCCTCGAAGCCGTTGTTAGTGGTGGCGTCCATCAGTTTTTGCAGTTCCTGCGGCGAAATCGATTCGGATGAGCAGGCAAACTGCGCTTGCGTGGTTGGTGCAAGGTTTGGTGTTGAAGCGTTCCCCGCGCTTCCAATGCTTCCGGGCGCATTTGCCTGTGCGCCTGCAGGCTGCGGCTGCGCGGCGGCAAAGGAAAAGTTGGCGCCGAGCATCAGGAAGACTGCAAAGAGCGAAAAAATCCTGTCAGCAAAATGTCGGCGCATGAAAATCCTTTACCCCCAATAAAGCAAAAAAATGAGGCCCTCTGCGAGCCATGGATTGAACAGCAGCACGAGAAAGCCGAAAAGAGTGGTTGCATAAACCGAAACAAAGACGCTGAACCAGGCCGTCTTTGAAATGCGTTTCGACGAATAATCAAAAATCAGGGCGGCGACAAATTCGAGCGGCAGGAGCAGTACCGAGAAGACAATTGCCTTGAAAAGCAGGCCGGCGAAGATTACAATCCACTGGAAAGCCTGCTCCATGAATGACAACCGGAGGCCTTCGGGCGGCGTTCCCGCCCTGACATCGGGAGCAACGGAAAAAACCGGGAACAAATACAAAAAGAATATTAAGAGGAAAACAACTAAATATGTCGAAACCACTGTCGACTGGAGCCAGTTGAACCTGAATTTTTTTGAAAGCTTCGAGGAAATCATGCCCGAAAAAAGCGCTAGAAAAAAAACCGGGACCGACAATAAAAGTACCTGCACGAGAAGGGAAATTGATGGAAAAACGATTGAATCAAGAAGGGATTGTGCCATGGAGCCATCCAAAGGACTATGTTAAAACTAATATAAAAGGTTTCTTTTAAAGGCGGAAAAACCATGGCCGTGCAGATGGAAATCCTCGGAATCCTGCCTGCTTACGCTTTTGCCGGTTCCGCTTCCATAGGCTACCTTTTCCTGCGCTCCGGCTGGCCAAAAGTGAGGAGCATCGACACAAGCTACAAGGTCGGATGGGCCGTTCTCATAGGCGCGGGCTTTTCAATAGCGGTCTCGGCAGTCTCCTTTGCCGCGGAATTCGCCGGTGCGAAAGAAACTTTCATTCCGGTGCTTGCAGCCGCGGCAATCGGAACGCACGCATTCCTTTCATTGCGCAGAAAAGTCGTCGGGCCGAAAAAAGTCGACGTTGTCGTGACAAAAAAGGCGTTCGGCTCGGAACTCATCGCCTCGCCTTTGACCGAGGAGAAGAGGTCAAGGCTTGAGCGGTTCCTTGACAAGAAAAAAGAGCGCGAGGAAAAAGCCGTGCAAAGCATTGCCGCGGAAAAAATGCTGAAGGCAAAGCCGCAGGAAAAAACCGGGACGCTGAAAACGCAAATGCCAACAGCAAACACAACTCTGACAGCTGCAGCAGTGCAGGCAGAGGGGTTGAGCGTCAGCGATACCCCTCAACGCGCACCCGCCGGGCGTTCGGCGAAGAGCGCGAGCCAGGTTGCAAGGGAAAAAATCCTTGCCGCACAGCCCGCGGAAGTCCAGGGCGCGAAGCAGAAGGAAACCGGCGGGGAAAGCCTCGCTGACAGCCTGCGCAAAAGCATTTCCGCGGTGTTCGCAAAAAAGCCGAAGCCTGCAATGGTTGAAGCGCCGGCACGGGAAAAAATTGAAACCGAAAAGCCTGAGCAGCCGGAAACCGCTAAAGCCGAAGAGCGGAAAGCCGAACAGAAAAAGCCTTTCCTGTTCGGCACGGGCAAGCCTGAACAAAAAGTGGACGTGAAGGCGCTGGACAGGGAATGGGAAAAGCTGAAGCCGAAGGACGGCGGAAAGCCTGCCGCAAAACTTGGCGGGGGAGAACCGCAAAAGGAATTGTCAGCGCTTAAAAAAATTATCGCAGAGCCCCGGCAGGAAAGCGTCAAGGCAAGGCTTGAGGAGCGCAAAAAAACGGAAGCGGAAAAGGCCGGGCAGGAGAAAGCGGCACAGGCAAAAGAAACACAGTCAAAAGCTGCACCCGCACTTCAAACCGCGGACAGGTCAGCAACCAGGGAACAGGCAAGGGATGAAAGGCAGGGCAAACCGCTTTTCGGATTATTCTTCGGAAAGCCATCGGAATCACAGACCGCGGAAAAAGCCGCACAGCCTGAAACTGTTTCCGGCAGTGTTCAAACCCGCGTGGACAGCCGCTCCGACAGGGAAAAAAAGGAGGAAATCAGGCGCATAATCGAGGCAATGAAAACGCTTAAAGGCGGACAGGCGGCGCCAAAAGGCAGGGAACCCGCCATGGGCCAGACGGCGAAAGAAGAGTTTGTTCCAAGAAGGCTGAGGCGGCGCCATGAAACAATGCAGGGCGCTGGCGCGCGCTTTTCCGGAAGCGGGCCCGAAGAAAAAGAAATGGAAGAAGACCTTGAAGGCCAGATGGGCGTCGAAGACAGGGCCGAGGCGGACAGGCGCGAAAACGACATTGAAAGCCAGATAATCAAAAATGAGGCCAAAAGCCAGATCCAAAGGTTCAGGGAGAAAGCGAACCGCGAGCCGACAAGAAAAGAGCTTGACGAAATAGCCGAAAACGTTTACAGCCAGCTTGAAAAAAGCAGGCTGCGCAATGAGCCGGAGGAAGGCGAAGCGCAAATCACCGGAAAAGCAGTTGCCGCAGAAAAATCCGGCGGGTTCATGACAAGAAGGCAGAGGGCATTGACGCGGCAAAAAGAGGAAGATGAACAGGACAGTGAAAAAGAGGGCGCTGAAAACGCGGAGCTCCCCGAAGAAGATGAAAGCGGGTCCGGAGACGCGGAAGAAGTGCTTGAGATTCCCGAAGCCGAAAGCAGTGAAAGCATCGGCATCGAAGGCAATGAAGGAAAGCCCGTGGACGAATTCGACCTATCCGAGCTGAACCTCGGAAAAGACGAAGAGCTTAGGATTTCAGAGCTTGACGAGGGCACTGGCTTCAAGAAAACCGTTGAAACCGACAAGAACACGTGCCCGAACTGCAAAAGCAAAACCGAGGAGCTTGTCTTCTGTTCCGGGTGTGGAACAGCCTACTGCCCGCACTGCGCGAAAAAAATGGAAAAGCAGCCGGACGGAATGGTCAAATACACTTGCCCGCAATGCGGAACCGAAGTCAGGGCGCGCGCGTAAAGGCAGGACAAAACCGGCAATTGCCAAAAAAAAATCGCAATTCTTTTTTTTCAGCCCGTGCGCACTTCCATCGGGGCCGCCAAATCGCAGTTCAGGTTGCCTGGATTGTTGGCCGGGTCCCAGACGCTTTCCGGCAGAACGGTTGTCGGCCACATTGCCAGGCCGATTTCAGCCAAAACCTTTTGATTCGGGCCGGCGGCGTTGTTGGAGAAAAGCTCAAGCCTGTTGCTTGCGAAAGCCACGTCGCCCACCGCAGGCAGAAGCCTGTTCGTTATGACGTCCTTTGAAACCGGGTCGCAGAAATAGGCCCTGCCCGAAGAAACCACAATGGGATTGCCTGCATCAGTGGATCTTCGCCCGGCCGGAAAGGAAAAATCGTTGTGGTAAAACAGCACAAACGGAAACCTGCCTGAAGGCGAAGTGGTTGAAGGAAGGTAAATGAAAAAAACGTAGTCGAACGAATCCGACAACGGTTCCATTACGGAAACCACGCGCCTTGCAATCGTCTCCCTTGTCAGGTCCAGAAGCTGGTCATCCGCGTAATCCTCCTTGATTGCCGCAAGAAGATAGTCGACTTCGGAAGCGTTTTCAAGCCTGTCGGATGCCTGCCTCGGAACGCTCGAATAAAGAATGGATTTCATGGCGGAAGCCGCAAACTCGGACCTGTACTCGCGGACAAGCTGCTGGCTTACGCCCATGCCATAGGAAACCGAAAACGAAAAAAGGAAAACCGACAAAGCCGAAACGATTATGAGAAAAAACATCGAGTCGGTCAGTGAAGCCTGGCCTTTCTCGCCTAGCCGGGGCGCCATACTGCCACCACCAGGACCATTGGCTTTATTGCAAAGCCGCTTTGAATGCCGTCGTCCGCGTTAAGCTCCAATGCGACCGGAAAAAGCCTCACAATCAAATCCCTGCTGTGAATGTCCGGATAATCGGATGCCGGATCCAGGACGTTCGAGCACTCGAATTTTTCCGTGTCGGAAGGCGTATTGTAAAAGCCTCCGCCGAGATCTGCGATGTCCACGCCCCTGAAATGCGCCGGATCGGCTGGATCGAAAGGGTTTTCAGGCAGTTCCATCAGGCCTGCGACAAAGTTGAAGCGCCGGTCCGAAATCTGCGAGCATTTCGCCTTGAAGTCGGCAAGGCCCGAAAAATACGAGTTGCCCCTCAAAGCGCCTGAAACCCGCAGAATGGAAACCGCGGCATCAAAGCTTTCCTTTTTCGAATCGAAAGCGTTGAATGAAAACGAAAAAGTCGAAAAGAAAACCATAAGCGAAACAATGAGCGGGATTAAGCTGGGCAAATCGTCGCCGATCGGGCCAAGAAACCCTGACTGCGAAAAAATCCTGTGCATAAAAAAACCTTTTCATGCCGGGCACGGGTCGGCCGGCGCAATGCAGCTTGACGCAATGCCGCGCTCCGCCTTGACCTTGCAGCCGACAATGCCGGAGTTAAGCTCGCAAATCCCGGAAACCGACGAGCATGCAATGACGTAAACGAAATTCTGGCCCTGGAAAGTTTCCTTGACAACGTTCATGCCGTCGACGGGCCTTGGAGCCGACTGCGGGTCGATTGAAATCATGCCGTCAGGCGGTTCCTCGGTAACCGTGCTTGTCTTCGGGTCCCAGCTGAAAAGCCGGATTGTCGCGTTGACGTCAAAGGATTTCGCGGCATACACCAGTTTCCGGTCCTTCCTGTTCACGACCTTGAAAACCACGGAATCCAGCTTGTCCGGATCCGCGGGCTCGAACTTTGAAATCTGCGCCACGTAAAACCTGTCGCCGCCGGACACGCTGATTGAGCGCGGAAAAATTATCCCGGTCTTGGAATTGCACAGGGAATCGGTTTGCGCCCTGTTCAGGATTTCGCCGTAATACTTGTCCGCAACCTGCCTTGCCTTGTCCGCCACGAGAATGTCGGAAAGGCCCAGATAGAAATAGGAAACAATCGCGAACAGCGCCACAACCAAGATCAGCAGGTTCAGTTTGCTCAAGGAAAAGCCGAGCATGACTCAACACCTCCAAGCGCACGAACCCAAGCAAAACGCATTCTTCAACGCCCCTTCCAGTACGCGCAGACAGTCGGATTCGGGTCCTGCACGTCGGTCTTGTTCACAAGCTGGTATTTCCCGTCCGGAACCGCGATTGAAAAGTTCTGCAAAATGAATCCCCCCTGGTCCGGAGCATCCCTGCAGTCGCACTTGCTTCCGGTGCCGCAGTTTTCCTGTGAAGGAAAACTGGTCGTGATGGGAATTTCAAGGCAGGTGCGCACGGAAAAATCCGGGTTCTCGCTGCCCGAATAAGTGTAAGTCAGCAAAGTGCACGCGTCGGACGAGCGCTGGCACTCGTTCGCGCAAATCTTCGCATCGCGCCACTCCTGAATTTTCACCGAGCTTTTCGCCTTGTTGTAGCATGGCAGTTCGAATGAGAATTCCTGCGGGGTTTTCTGCGTCACTGCGATTTCAAGCTTTGACCGGAAATTGTTCAGGGAAGCCTCGATTTTGCCCTCGCAAAGCTGGTTGTTCAGAATGCCCAAGGCCTGGTAGCCGATGGCGATGACAAAGCCCATGACAATGACCGCAACAAGCAACTCGAAAGGCGCGGATTCCTGGCCTCTGCTGTCCATAATGCTAAGCACCCTGCTTTGCGTCGGCAACCTTTTGCGTGACGATTTTCTGCGACTGCCTGAACATGGGCTTGACAACCGAGACAAGGACAAGCGCGGCAATTATGAGCACGATGAGCATGTAAAGCGAACTCCATTCGCCTTGCGCGCGCTCCTCGGACAGCAATTCGGAAAACGAAAACATGCAGAATAATAGAAAGAGAAAGTTGAATATAAAGGTTTAGCAGGAAAAAACAAGGCAGGCGGAAGAAAAAAAACGGGGAGACGGGAGGAAAAAAACAAGCCGCCGGGAAAAAAAAACAGAAGCGGCTTTACGCGCCGCCTCCGCTTCTCAGAACAATGATGCAGCAGGTTTCAGTGCTTGACTCGGTGCAGGCAGGCAGGCTGCCGCAGGTAGCAAGGCCGCCGTCCTTCTCGACATCCGCCGCAAGCAGTGGCTGCTGTTCCAAATCGCTTGCAAGCTCGCCCGCGCCGCTGTCGCACAAAACCGTTATCTTGGCGGGCTTGGGGCTGTTGCCCTTGTAGCTAATGGATTGGCCTTCCGATATAAATTCAAATTCCGGGTTGTCGGCAAAATAGCCCCTCAACACGCAAATCTGTTCCGGCCCGATCGGCACGCCTGAAACCTTGGAAATCGGCCTGTTCGAGAACTCGTTGTTCGTCCTGTCAAAAACAACGTCCTTGGTCGTCTGCGCCAAGGCAAGCTTGTTCGTCGCGGTCTTGAGCTTGTCGGCCGCGGCCTCGGTCGGATTCGACTGCAGGAGATTGGTCGGAATCAGGCCGAAAATCTGGAAAAGAATTGTAAGGATTGCGATTGCAACGATTGCCGCAATCAGCAGCTTAAAAGTGTCAAAGGCCTGGCCTTTTTCGTTCATGGAAAACTTTCGCACCAAAAAAATCACCCTGAAAACAACCATTTGATTTGCTATGTAAAAGCCCGAAACTACTATTTAAGCGTTTTCGTAAAAAAGGGAACCGGCGGAACGGCTAGGAAAGCTTTTTGCCGAAGCTGATCGTGCAATGGCTGTCACAGCCCAGGGTGTCGCGCTGGCATTTGAAGAAAACGTCGGCTTTTGTCAGAGAATTTATTTTTATGCCGTGCCTGCCGGGAAAAACGGAATAATTCGAAATGCCGGATGAATCGAATTCAATGCATTCCTGGCCGAGGTTGACCTGTTTTGCAAAATAAACCGAGGAAAGCTCCATCTGCGGAATCTCCAGGCCGGATTTTTTTATGACACTGCCGTCCGATGCCTCGAACGAGTCGAAAAAGCCCTGTTCAATCTGGCTGATGCTGACGTCAATCCGCAATTGCTCGAAATAGGATATTGCCCCGACAATTATCGCAAGGATTGCCAGCGCCATTACCGCTTCCACTATAAGCCGGAAGCCCTCAAAATACTGCCCGCGCTCGTCCATTCAACTCACCATTCAGCTTGCCAGCGCGCCGCCCACGACAATGTTGGAAACAATGACCGCCAGAATGAAAACGCTTAAAGCTATGGGCACGGATTTTGCGATTGCAAGCCTTGTCGCCAGGTCATTGTCTTCCTGGATTTTAGTGTTGAAATAGGTGATGATTACTGTTATTTCCAGGACATAAAGCGAGATAATGAAAAGGAACTGCAATGGCGTGGCAAGGGATGGCAGAACTTCCGGGCTTGCGAACTGGGTTGAGATTCCGGAAAAGCCGGCCAGCGGCGTCCCACCCAAAGACGACTGCGAACCGGCATTCTGGATCGTTCCGCTTGACGCGACTCCTGCGAGAGTGTTCAGGACAATCCTCTGCAGCGCGGTCGTTATGCCAAGGACGATCGGCATTACGAAAGTCACCATTGTGTTCATTGAAGATGTTGTGTCGTTTATCAGGTCTTTCAGGAGCCTGTTCACTTTCTCCATGTTGGAAAGCTGCAATGAGAAAGAAATGAGGGTGCGCGCTGCAACGTTGACGCCCAATTGCACGGCATCCACGATCAGTTTCATGCCGCTGCCGATTGTTTTTGACGGCAGGTCGCGCATCGCGCCATAAGTCTTGTCGAACACAGCCGCCTCCAATGGCATGCCCAAAAGGTTTATGTTGTCCATTGTGCGGCCGAAAACGCGGTTGGAAATCGTGAGTTCGGGCAAAAACTCCTTTGTGTGCCGCAAGGCTTCCTCCATCGGCTTGTTTTCTCCGAGCCGCGAGGCAAGAATGTACAGCGAATCCTTGAACTCTGATTCCATCTGCATTATTTTCTGCTGGGCCTCGAACTTGTAAACGCTTGAAAAATGGAAAAAAATGAAAAAGCACAGTCCGATGGTTATTATCAGGCCGAAGAAAAGGTTGTACGGCGTGACGTCGTTTTCCGGCGCAAGATAAAATTTGAGCTCTTCAAGCCTGACTTGTTCCATTGCAGCCTCAGGAGCAACGCCCTGCGAGAGCTTCTGCAGGTAAAGCGGCCCGCCCTCGCTGAAATAGTTTTCATAATTGGTTTTCTGCTTCAGAAGTTCCTCCCTGTTCCTGTCGGCCTTGAGCAACTGCACGTCGTCCAGGGAAATCATCGACTTGGGGGGAATGCCCTGCGCTGAAAGGAAAACCGAGCCGAGCAGGCCGATCAGGAAAATTGTTGCCACCACAAGCCGTATGTCAAAAAACGACCCGCCGATTTTCATTTTGCCTTTCGGCGGCAGAGACGGAAAATTGTCCGGGATTACAGGCGGCTCGTAAGTCGGGGGCCTGGAATTGATTACCTTGAACGCAAAAACAATTGTCAGGGCGGGCAGGGCAAGGTTGTAGATGAACGCCAGTATTTCCGGCCTGGCAAAAGCCTGGCCCGTGAAAGCGCTTCCGACAGGCAGTATGATGACGAGAATCAGCGGCAATATGACGCCCAGATAGAACAGTATGGTTGCGGGCTGCTGCAAATCCCGTGCATACCGTTCCATTTTGACGCGCACCGAATCCAGGATTATGTCCATTGTCTTGTCCAGTACCTCGAAGCGCTTGTCCTCCGAACCCTCCAGCACGGAGGCGCGCACCATCATCATGGAGCGCTTGAATTCTTCGGAAAATTTTCCCCAGCGCAAAGCCAGGTCATCCAAAGCTTCGGACAGCGATGAGAAAACGCCTATCTGAACGTTCCAGATCGCATCGCGGAAATCATCGGCGATTTTCCCCTTTCCATGGCCGGCGGC
Source organism: Candidatus Diapherotrites archaeon (assembly GCA_016205145.1). Taxonomy (NCBI): domain Archaea; kingdom Nanobdellati; phylum Candidatus Iainarchaeota; class Candidatus Iainarchaeia; order Candidatus Iainarchaeales; family Candidatus Iainarchaeaceae; genus Candidatus Iainarchaeum; species Candidatus Iainarchaeum sp. The sequence continues at coordinate 317,782 of JACQJH010000001.1, read as the reverse complement.
AAACTCGACCGCCTTCTCAAGGTTCGGCACAAGCTTCATGGACATTATCATGTAGCCCATTATTTCCGGAACATACGTGAGGGCGCGCGTTTTTTCCTTCTCGGCAACGCCCAGGGGATAGTTCTGGAAAAAACTGGAAACCATGAGGACAATTATCACGGCAAAGCCGCCTGACATTATCAGCCCGAACGGACCGAAAATGCCGGAAAAAATGTCCCGCAAAGGCGAAAAAACCGCAAGCAGGACAAAAATGAAGCCCAGGGCAACAGAGCCGAGCAGCACTATTTTTGACGCGGCGGACAGCTCCTCCGCCTTGAGGTCCCAGCCCAGGAAGCTGATTGCCTCCGCGAATTTTTTTTCAAACTTTGCGCCCCTGCCGAGCGAAGGAAACGCTTTGTGGATGTTCCTGCAGAAGCGCACGAAAAACGGGACGGGCTTCTTGAAAAGCTTGCGTTCAAGGTCGCCTTCGGACAGGTCCTCGCCAGGAATCTGCCTATACAGCCGCCCCAAAGAAAACGAATCGCCGGCATCGCGGGTTTTGCGCATCATTTCAAAAAAACCTTCAGCTTTTCTTCTTCGAAACATTCGGCAAAAGCACGTTCTTCGCCCAGTACTTCCACTTTCCGAGAACCTCGTCCGTTTCAACCGAACCGTGCTCTTCAAGCTGCTGCTCTTTCAGCAATGCAAGCTTGTTGGCCGCAAGAATGGAATGCTCGGATTCCAGCAGCTGCGGAACGTTCTGCTTGCGCCTGAGCTCGACAAGGAAGGACTTGGATTCGGCGCGCAGCCTTATCTCGGCCCACATCTGCTTCATCGACAGTCCGGAAACGCGCGAAATTTTTTCAAACAATTCCGATTCCTTGAAATTATCCTCCAGCAGTTCCAAAGAATCCTTTTTCGCGTCGTAAAGCATTAGGTCGAGAAGGCCGCCTTCGCTTTCCGGGTCCTCGGTCCAGTGCTTCTTCACTTCAGTGACCTGCACCACCCGCCTGTGCCGCTTCAGCGAGCCGCCGAACCTGATGGGACGGGCGACAACCACGAGGTCGGTTGCCTTGAAAGAAGTGGTCGGCACTTCAAGGTCGTTCACAACCCTGTCCCAGACAGCGTAAGCGGAATCGCCGTGAATAGTGCCCATTACAATGTTGCCTGCCGCGCCGACACGCATGGCCTCGTACAATACCTTGGCTTCCTTGCTTCTCACTTCGCCCAGCACGAGCGCGGAGTCGCCCAAACGCAATGCCGTGCGCAATGATTCTGCGGGGTCAACCTCCGATTCGGTCGCGCTCACTGAAATCGGCGAACGCGTCTTCAGCCTCTGGATGTTGAAGCCGATGCGCTTCAGGTAATCCACGGGAAGCTCGAGCGTGTCCTCCTGCACAAGTATGCGAGAATTCTGCGGGATTTCCTGCATGCACGCGCCAAGCAAAGAAGTTTTACCGGAGCCCCTGCTGCCCGTAATGATTGTTGTCGCCTGCGAGTCAATCAAAAAGCTTACGAGGCCGGCGGCAAGCGGGCTGATGAAATTGAGGTCAATGAACTGCGGCAAAGTCCAGGGCGTAACCTTGTGAAGGCGGAACGCGAAAGCCGTGCCATCGGGGGAAAGCGGAGGGCCTATTACTGCTACGCGCGTTTCAAGGCTCGGCAGATCAAAGTCAAGGACCGGATGCGCTTCGTCAAACGGCCTGCCCGACATTGCGCGCAGCTTTGAAACCATCGACTTCGCTTCAGTGTCATTGTACAGGACGTTTGTCTGGCATTGCCCGAAATCCGAATGCACCACATACATCGCCTTCGAGCCGATGGGCGCGTCAAGGTAAACGTCCGTAAGCTTCCTGTCAGACAAAAGGATTTCAAGCGTGCCATAGCCGACGGTGTAACGCGCGACAATTTCTGCGAGTTCGGAAACCTCCTCGCCCGACAGGGAAATGTTGGCCGTGCGCGCTACATCCTTGATTGTCGAAACGTAAATGCGCTCGAAATATCTCCTTGACTTGCTGACATCGCTCAAAGACGTCCTGCCGGGCTGGTAGCCTGAAACAATTTCGCGCGTCTTGCTCAGGATGAAATACTTGTCCGGCGGCAGGGAATATTCCGGCGGGTTGACAAAGTAAAGGTTCTCGACCTTGTCGGGATGCGAAAAAATCTGGACAGTGGACTTCTGCACAGCATACTCGTCGAGGAGATCGAGCTTTTCGGTTTCGCCGAAGGTAATGCGCGAGCCGATGAAGCTCGGCTTGATTTCGGCCTCGAAAAAGCCCCGGTACAATTCAGTTGTGTCCGGCGCTTCCTTGAGCCTTGCAATCAGGCCCTTCGAGCGCTGCACGAGATCAGTGGACTCGAACAGCCGCCTTACCATCTGAAGGGTTTCGATGTACGGCTGCGTCGCCTTCCTGTAAACGTCATCGCTTTCATTGAACCTGCTTGTCTCGCGCTTCAGCTCGTTGAGGCACGCAATGTAAGCCGCAATCGGGTCGAACCGCAGAAGGTCGTGGCAGATCCTCACCAAAGCGTCATGCCTCTGCGGCAAAAATGGTTCAGATTCCTTGCCCTCCAGGCCGAGATGCTTGAGGCTCCACACTCCCTCGGCCTCGAACCTTTCGGCCAGGGCGGAAATTTCGGCAAGCAGTTTAGTCTGGTCCTCCGAATAAACGCGCTGGTAAACCTCGGACAGGACAACGTCATCGGCATCGACTTCGCCCAAAGCATGGACTACATGGTAGCGGCACGCCTTGTCGTCCGAAATCGAAGCCGAATAAACGCAGTTGCGGCAGTCGAAAACGCAGTGCCTTTTTCCGCCGGACTCCTTGACCGCAAACTCGCCAACCTCAAAACCGCCGATCTTCAAAAGCCAACACCGCCAGACAAAAGCTGCCAGGTAGATAAAACTGGTTTCTTATATTTATAAATATCCAAGCCCGGAAACGGCAAAACCGAAAAACCCTGAATCCCAAAGATGAATTATGCGGCCGGCGGGGATTTGCGCAGGATTTATTAACCGGAAAATTGCAATTGGTATTAAGAAATTTTTTTAACCAAAAAAGTGTGTTGTTGACTGCCATGAAAAAAATCGCCCTGGCCGCAGTGCTGCTCGCATTCATTGCCCTGCTTTCAGCCAACGCCTTTGCCCAGTCGCAGTCATACGTCCAGACAATCGTTTCCGGCGGCTGCCCCCTGCCTGAACTGGACAAGCCGATGCCGGTGCTTTCCGACAGGCCCTGCCTTTCAGTGGAATTCATAAACGATGTTTTTGAGAAGTACAATTCCCCGGCAAAAGGCAATGGCAAGTGGTTCGTCAAATACTCGCACGATTACGGCATCGACAACGCTGTCGCACTGGCGATTTTCAAATACGAGTCCACGTGGGGGACAAATTCCCGGTGGGTCGGCAGGCCGGGCGGCGCGTGCAGCAAAGGCACCAAGGGAATAGGCAACATAAAATACAATTCGGGCATGCCGGACTTCAGGTGCGGAACGTGGAGCGCATACAATTCGTGGGAGGATTCGATAAAAGGGTTCTTTGACTACCTCAAAAACAGCAAATACTATGTGAAGGCAGGCAAGACAACAATCGATGAAATACTGCCGATTTACGCGCCTGCCTCGGAAAACGACACCGACACTTACATCAAAAACGTGAAAAGCGACGTGCGCAGCTGGAGAAACATGCAGCGCGAAAGAGTCAGCAACCGCATCCGATTGCAAAGGCTGTTGTATGCAGAGAACAGTGATGCTCCCGACCCAGGACCCGCGTATGCAAGCAATTCTGCATTCACCCGCCCGGACCTGTCCGCGGTCTTTTCCGTGCTCAACGATTTCCTGCCGAAAAGCGTTCCGTTGGGAAGGTACGGCGTGCGGCTGTTCAAAAACGGTGCCGAGGTTCCTTACGCTTACATTGACGCGGATGGCAGGACTGTTTTGTCCTCGTCCGCGGGAAGACTTTCAATCGAAGTGAAAAGAGGCTCTTCGGGCGGCGTAACGCCTTCAGGTTTGGAGGTGCCGGAAAGCGTTGTCCTCGAGCCGGGGCAGTCGCAGGCAATCGTTTTGCCGGACAAGGCTGAACTCGAATTGAGCGACGGCTCATTGTTTGAATTGTCGGAACAGCTGCCTGCAGTAATTGTCAAAAGGCCGGAATGCGTGCAAAACATTTCAGCGCAGGAATGCCTGCCAGCCGAATCGCCCATAAGGCGGGAGCAGGGCGTGAATTCGACACAGCTTATTGCGGCGCTTTCATCCATTGAAACCGGAAAGGGCGCCGGAACGTATTATACTGAAGATTATTTCCTTGAAAAATCCGCGCGCGAGGGCTTCGGAAACGCGTATGACGCATTGAGCGAAGCCGGAATCATTTCATTGGGGGCGCCGTACACTGTTTCGGTTTCCGCTAAAAGCGACATTGAATTTTCGGCCGGCGAGTACAGCAAGGAGACTACATTGCGCGCAAACTATCCCGCATTAAGCGGCCTTGACTCCGGGGAAATCCTGCTTGTGGCAACGCAAAGCTCCGGGGAAACGCAGGAAAGCAACGGTTTCACTTACGCTTCAAACGAAAGCAGGCCCGGCTTTTTGCCTTTGGATGTGAAGGCAGGCGACGGAAAGGTTTTATTCAAAATAATCGGCGTGGTCAGGGACGGGGGACTGGTAATTTTCAGGGGAACGCCCGCAACAATCACGGTTGAACGCAGGGAAATGCCTTCAGGGGCGTTTGAGGAAATTGCGTCGTTCACCGTAAACGGGCCGAAAAACTGGTTCGACGAAACCGTTTCAAACGGAAAAACTTATGCGTACAGGGCGGTTGCGGAGTATGACGGCGAAACATTCCCGTCGATCGAGGTAAGCGTGATGCCGGCAGATTTCAGGATAATCGTTTCACAGGCGGCTGTTTCAAAGTCGCTGGAGAAAAGCGCAGAGGATGGAAGCATTGAAGCCGGCGAACCGGTAAGATTGCAGGCAGTCATCGGCGCAAAATCCGAGGACTTCGGCTTCGAATGGAATGTGAGCGCGACAGACCGCTCCGGCAGCAGGATCGTGTCCGAAAAACTGAACGGAAAGGCTTTGAGCTACACTTTTCCGGCTGAAACGGCGGGCGGAACCTTTGAAATAAAGGCTGTTGCGTCAAGGCAGGCGCCGGATTCCGGGCGCAGGGTTTTCGAGGAAACGATTGCATGGAGGGGAAAAATCCCGGGCTTTCCGCTCAGCGCAAAAACAATCGGCGAAGGAAATGAAATCGGCGTCAAGCTTGAATGGGCAAAAGTGGATGGGGCAGAAAAATACGACGTGTTCAGGAACGGAAAGATCGCGTCAAGCATTCCGAAACCGAACACAAGCATAATTGATGCGGGCGAAACCGGCGCAGGCCTTGCGCCTGGAACGTATTCCTATCAGGTGAAGGCTGTCGACGCGGCAGGAAAAACGATTGCATCATCCGGCATTGCAAGCGTAACGATTGCGCAAGCCGGAACAGCCGCTTAAAAAAAATTGGCTGCCATGGCCGGGCCGGCAGATTGGTTTTTTAACAACTTAAAGCATACTTTCTGCCAGGCAAGGGAAAAAACTTGGATGTTGAAGAAGCGAAAAAAGCCGGAAGGTTCGTCCTGACTTTCGCGGCCGCGTACATTGCAATCCTGTTTTTGTCGGGCATCCTGCTGCCGTTGCAGGCAATCGAAGCGCTTGTGGCGAATGCCGTGATGCTCGTGCTTTCTCTTTTCGGCTTTTCAGGAAAAATCGTTTTGCAGGAACCGGTGCTGATGCAGTTTTCGAACGGCGTTGTCGCGCAGATTTCAGAACTTTGCACGGGCAAAACCGAAACCCTGATTATTGTGGCTGCAATTCTTTCTTCCTGGGGCATTTCGTGGAAGAAAAGAGTTGCGGGCGCATTTGTGGGGGTTGCAGTCGCATTCGCTTTCAACATCGCGCGCATTGCAATAACGGTTGCAGTGATTTCCGCTGGCGGGGATTTGCAGCTGGTTGAATTCACGCACAACGTCCTGTTCAGGCTGACATTGTTTGTTGTCATCGCCGGATTCTACGCTTTGTGGTTTTTGTGGGCGACGGGAAAAATAAAATGCCAATTCCTGCGGCGATAAGAAAAGTTATTAATAGATGAAGCATTAATTGTTGTAGCTTGAACTTAATCGTTTAACTGGTCCGGATGCTGTCTGAAAAAATCGGCTCGTTTTACGCGGGCGTCGAGGACAAGTGGTATGGCTTTCTCGACGCGCTTGACGCCAAGGGCATTCCGGTTTACGGCTATGTCGATGCGCTTGAAAACAGGGGCATTCCAAGCCTGCCGTTCACAATCGGCGTCCTGCTTCTGGTCATTGCCCTGGCATTCGGATTGCTGTTTGTCGGCGGCAGGATTGACGCAAAGGTCAACATTTCCATTGCCGATGATTTGAAGGCTTCTTTGAGCGGCGTCAAGGTAACAGTGTTCGACAATGTTTCGGGCGACAAGCTGGGCGAATCGGCTGTCAGCGGTTCCGGCGCAATCGAACTGAAAGGCATTCCGGTTGGCACGGCAATCCGGATAGTCGGGGAAAAATCCGGGTATAAGAGCGCGGAGGCATCTGCTGCAGTGACTTCGGCAAGCATTCCGGTGCGTCTGAGCCTTGAAAAAAACAGGAATCTCGTCAACGCAAAAATTGTTCTCGTTGATTCCGGAACACAGGACAGGATTAGCGGCGCGCAGATTGTCGCTGAATGGGATGCCGCGGAAACGACTTTCCAGGCCATTCCAGACGGCAACGGCAGCTTTGTCCTCAATGCAGTGCCGGAAAACGAGGAACTGCTTGTCTCGATTTCAGCCGACGGCTATGAGGACTTGCAGCAGCCAATGTCTTTTTCCGGAAATGAGGAAAGAAGCGTTCCATTGAGTCCGAGAAGCGTTGCATTGCAGGGAACGTCCAAGCTCATAGTCTCGGTTTTCGACGATTCCACAAAAGAGCTTGTGAAGGGCGCGAAGGTAACGGTCAAGGACAAGGAAAAGGACATTGTTGTGAGCGACACCATTGCGGCTGACGGCACGGCTGTACTGGACGTGGAGAGGGGCGTTTCCGCGAGGATAATAGTTTCAAAGGACGGCTATCTTGAATATGATTCTCTGTTGGATGGCAAAGCGCTGACAATCAGGAAGGGCGAGGAACAGTTTGAAGTGCAGCTCAAAAAGGGCGGCGAAAAGCTTTCGGTCACGGCTTATTCGAACAGCATTCCATTGCCGGATGTCATAGTGCAGGTTTTTGATGCGAATGGAACGACAGTGCTTGCGTCAAAGCCGACTGGTTTCGGCGGCCTCTCCGAGTTTTCAGGCCTTGAGCCGGGAAAAAAGCTGGTTGTGACGGGCTTCATTGAAAACTATCTGCCCGTTGCCGAAAAGGTCGACCTGGCAACGGCAAAGGAAGCGAGGCTGAATCTCGTTCCGGTTTCGGGCCAGAACGCCTCGACGCTTGAAGCATACATAAAGGATTCAGACGGCGTGCCGGCGAACAACGCAACGGTTTCATTTTACGAGATTCTGCCTGATGAAACGGTTCTTCCGTTGGGGATTCCTGCCCTCACTGCGGACGTGGCAGGCTTTGCATCAGTGAGGGCGCCCGTGAACAAGACCATTCTTGTGAAGGCGAAAAGGGGCATTGAAGAAGGGGATGGAAGGAAAACAATCGAGGCGAACAAGCGCAATGCCGTCAGGATAACTTTGCAGAAGTCCGCATCCGTTGCTGAACTCATTCTTGTTGACGCTGACGGATTGCCGTTAAGCGGAACCATTTCCATAATCTCGGCGAACGGCGAAAACGTTTTTGACGGCAACATCGAGAACGGCAAAGTGCTGTTTGACAACAGGGGCAAAAAGGATTTCAGCGTGCAGATAAAAACCCCGGACGGAAAGACGCTGGCTGCAAAGGTTTCGCTTGACGAACAGAATTCCGCGGAAGTCAGGGCCGGCGATGAAGGGGTTTCGGGCGCCGCGGGCATAGAGCCGGAAATAAGGTTCGTGCGCATTCTCAATGAAAGGAACCAGCCGGTTCAAGGCATAGTGCCGGGAAAGTTTTACTGGCTTGAATTCGAGGCCAAATGGCCGGGCGAAAACTTCAAATCAGGGATACATTTCAGGGCGGGGCCGGACAACGTGAAGTTCGTTGATGCGCAGGACACAGGCATTTACGGCTATGACGCAACCGGCGCAAAGGCCGCGTTCGGCTCGACTTACAATGCCACGCCCTCGCCGGGCAACGAGGGCGTTGACAGGAAAAACCTTTCAAGGCCGGGCCAGCCCGGCAAATGGCTTGAGCTTTCATTCGACAAGCCGGCTGATACTGCAGTCATCAGGGTCAAGGTGATGCTGAAGCCGGGCTCGCAGGCAAAGGAAACCGAATTCCATTACCGAGCATGGGCTGTGGGGGGGCCGAATTATTTCAGGGACCCGGAGGACAGCGTTCTCGGCGGAGACGAGTTCAACCGCAACAGGCTCGGATTGTACGCGGAAACAAAAACCCTTGGCCTGCTTGTTTTCGAATCCGACGCATTGTGCCAGGGGCCGGTCTGCCTCACGTACAAGTTTGTCGCTGACAATGGCGCGCAGATCCTGCCGCAGGACTTCAAGCCTGCAGCGAACAGGAAATTCGCGCTTGAAATCGGCTTGCTTGCAAGCGAACCGGCGAGCGTCACTGTCAAAGCAGACACTTCGAAAACCGACCCGAAGCTCTTCTTCACCGGAAGCGCGAAAGGAACGGCGGAAAACTTTCCCGACACGAACGGAAATGAAACCTCGATCGAAGTTTCAGGCATAAGCGTCGCCGGACAGGAAAGCGCCAAGGCATCGGTTTTCTTCCGCACTGTTGCGGGCGGAAGCGCGTCCATAAAAACGCAGGTCATTGCCGGGCAGGCAGTTGTGCCGCAGGAATTCTCATTCAACATTTTCGAGGAAAAAGGCCTTGACGTCAGCGTAAGGCCTGAAACCATTCTGGCGGGCGAAAGCTTCACTGTTTCAGTTAAGGACGCGCAGACATTGAAGAGCGTTGAAAACGCATTGGTGCAGTTGAAGGACGACCGCGGAAGGGTTGTTGCAAGCGTTGCCGGCAATTCAGGCATCGGCTCCGGCAGGAACGGCGAATTCCTTTTCAGGGGCGCTTTCACTGCAGGCGCCTACACCGCAGAAGTTTCGGCTGAAGGCTATTCTCCGAAGTCCCTGGCCATGGCAATCGGCGGGCTCGATTCATTGCAGTTGACTCCGCAGGAAATAACCCTCAGCATAAACAAGCAGACAAAGGAGGCGAGCGCATTCATTGCATTGCGCAACCTCTCGCGCTATGGCATTGAAAACATTTCATACGAAATGGTCCCGGGGCCGGGCTTTCCGCAGGAAATCCAGCTGACCGCATCGGTGCCGGAAAGCCTTGCGCAATCGCAGTCAAGCCAGGCATCGGTTTCCGCAAAATATTCCGGACCCGAAAGCGCCTCGCTTTTCGGCGAAGCGGACATCATTGTGAAAGGCCTTGCCGGCGGAAGGCAGATGACGGGCGCGAAGGGCAGGATAAAGGTGTACTACAACAAGAGCCTTCCATCCGGCTGCCTGAGGCTTGACAGGGAAAGCCTGCAGGCCTATCTGCTCGGCACTGCGGGCGCGAACAAGAACCTTGACTTGCAGGTCGAGAACAGGTGCGGCACAGACCTTGAACTGCAGGCAAAGGTTCTGGCGAAAAAAAACGATCCCGCACTCCAGGTTCTGGCCCAGCCAATCACCCTGAAAAAGGATGAGACAAAAACCTTCACGATAACATTGAGCAACCGCGTTGAAAGGTTTTTGCCGCAGAAAGAGGAAAGGCAGTTCACGGTCATACTTGAATCAGATTCAATCGCGAAATCCGTGCCATTGAAAGTTGTGCTGTGGGACAGCCGCTTTTCAATCGCCTCGAACGACACAATCGTTCTCTTCCTCAGCCACGACAGGCAGGCGCAGAAAGCGACTGCTGCAGCGCAACTGCACGTTGAAAACGTTTCGCCGTTTGAAATCAGGGCGCTCAGCTTTTCAGTGAGCCCGATGGAAATAGGGCAGAACGGCATAACCCTGGACGTGATGCCGAAAACAGCCGGACTCGAATCGCTCAAGCCGGGGCAGGTGCTTTTGCCCCCGCGCTTTGTCATAGCGGAAACCGGCCAGGACAAGAGCTTTGACAGGCCATTGCGCGGGCAGATAATAATCAACGGCGCAACGGAAGAGTCCGCAACGCCAGTGCAATCGTACCCTTACGGCTTTTCTTCGCCGGCACTGGCAGGCCAAAGCGAAACGTTTGACCCGGCACAGCAGTACGGCTACAACGCCTTTGCGGCAAGCCAGCTGCAGGCGCAGAGGATTTCAAGCCTTGAAACGTATGGCGGGGGGCTGCCAAGAATAGCGTTCAAGTCAATCGACGTCTGGGCGAACGTGTCAGGCTTCAAGTGCCTCAAGGCGTTCTCCGACGACACGGCATTCGAAAGCGAGGAAAGCAGGTTCGGCACGATAGCGAAAGAGCTTACAATCAGGAACGAATGCGCGGAAGAAATCAGGATAGTCGACATTGCGCCCAAGGAATTCGGGCGCAACACCCTTGTGCTGAGCCCGCTTGCAACCCCCATACTGGCGCCGAATTCGGAAGCTAAATTCCAGCTGTTGCTGCAGAAAAAACAGGATTATTCAAACGAAACCGGCAGCATAAAGGCAATCGGCCTGCTCATCCGAAGCCAGAAGTTCATGGAAAGCAATGCCCTTCCCTTCAGGATCAGCCTCGGGGAAAAAGCTGTTGAAGGCGCGGGAGTCAAGACATCCGAAATAGAACTGCCTTACTGCGACGCTGATGGCACGGCAAAGGTTTCATTCCCGCTGCTTTCGCAGGACAACTGTTCCGAGGGCTACTGCGACGCTGAAACAGCTGCAAAGTTTTTGGCGAAAAAAATGCAGGATGCTGTGAAGCAGGCGCAGGAAAGGATTTCAGCATCATCAGCGGATGCGAAAAGCTTTGCGGGCTGCGGGCAGGGAAAGGATTACTGCACGTTTTCGAACATGAACGTTGCCTCGACTCCGTTCCCGGTTTTCCTGCAGAACGACTTTGTCACAAGCGCAGGCATTGAAAACGCAGTCAAAACCGAAAACATTTCCGAACTGAAAGGCTACAAGATCCAGGCCGGCGAAACAAGCGAACAGGAAATATCGGACATTGCCGCGACCGGCCTCACAAAACAGGTAATCATGTCAAAGCCGCTCAAAGGCTGCGGCAGATACCTGCTTTCCGTGAAAGGCGCGGTGCAGGTCAAGAACGGCCAGATCATCAAGGACAGCTTTGTACTGCTTGTCAGGCATGAAAGCGAAAGGAAAGTGACAGGCGAATGCCTGAATGCCGTGCAGAACGTTTCCAACTTTTTGCCGATAGACAAAAGCTATTCGCAAAGCCAAAGCTTCGGCTCCTGGCCCGGCATGGTCCAGCCGGAAGAAGGCCTTGAAGAAATCGGGAAAAGCTTTTCGCAAAGCCTTTTCGGTTCGGAGCAGAGGGTTGCGCGCACGGCAGGCGGAAACAAGATTGTCATCAAGGCCGGAGAAACCAACGGCAGCCTGGTCAAGCTTGAAATAGAAAAAACCGAAAAATCAGACGAACCGAAAACAGTGTTCGCGACGATCCCGAAAGTTTATTCTGAAAAAAAGAAAGCGGAAAGCCAGAAAACCGGCAGCACGAATGTTCCGGCAACGCCGCCAGGCCAGAATGCACAGCAGCCCGCAACCGCAAAATCGCAATCATTGAACTGGCAGGGCAATGGAACTGCAATGCTGCAGGCGCCAGGCGGAACGCAAACAGGCACGACTGCGCCAACGCAGCCCACGCAAACGCAAACCCCTGCAGCTGCCCCGCCCGCGGGACAGGCGCCGGGCAATGCAACGCAGGGACAGCTGCCCGCAGCAGACATCACAATCAACATAAAGGACTTGAAGTTCAGCCCGTCAACAGTCAACATCCAGCCCGGACAGACCGTTGAATGGGTGAACAACGACACTGTCGAGCACACAGTTACAATCGAGTCCATCGGCTTCAACGTGAAACTCAAGGCAAACGAGGCGACATCGCACACTTTCACCGAGGAAGGCAAATTCGATTACAAGTGCACCTTGCATCCCGGAATGACGGGCACTGTTTTCGTTGCAAAGGCGCAGGCGCAGAACGCGGGCAATGCAACACAGCCCGCGGAGCAGACGCAAGGCACTGCGCTTTCGACTTCCGGAAACATCGCATCGGAAGCGGCAAAGGCAATCGCCGAACTCACACAGCACCAGGTTGACGGCTGCATTTCAAAGGACGAAAGCTATCTGCTCATAAAAAGCTTTTCACAGGTCGGAAGCCTCAAAATAGAGGGCGACGAGAACGTAACGCTTTACGTGGGCGAAAACTGCGCGCAATTGAAGGTTGTGGCGGAAGTCCCGCAGAAAGTGCGCCTGTCGCAGGACTGGGAAACGCACGAGGACAAAACAGGAATAGATTCAGTGCAATTGCGCTCGGCCGACGGAAAAGAAATCCCTTCAACCCAGACAATCGAACTCGCGAAGGACGCGAAAACCGGCAACTACAAATACGATTTCAAATTATGCGTTTCCGGCAACGACCAGTTTGTTTTGGCGGCGCAGACCACCTCGCCTTATGTGAACGTGAAGGCGAAAAGCGTTCAGATAAAAAGGGCTGGCGCGTCCACGGCAAACGCACAGCCACTGAATGAGGCGGTTGCAACTGTTTCAATCGCAAGGCTGCAGGCCCCGGGCAGTTATGGCACGGCAAATGCACAAACGCAGGAATCCGGCTCAACGCAATCAGCACAGCAGGCAACAGGAAACAATTCCGGATCACAGGGAGGCACTGCATCCGGAGCAAGCGCGGACAAAAAGCCATCCGAATGGGTTTCCGAAGGACTGCTTGAAAGCAATTCCTTCAACGTAAAATTCAGCGTTTGCGGAATCCATCCGGAAGACCTGCTCAAAAAAATTGTCGGCATGGAGCCGGGCACGTATTATGCAACGGTCGGATGGAAAGGCCAGCCGGAAACAGTGAGCCTGGCGGATGTGGCAAAGGCTTTGGCAAGGCAGAAGGCATTGGATGCGGCAAACAAGGCAATCAGCACTCCCGGCGGGCCGGCATTGGACAAGCAGAAAACCTACAAGGAACAATTGAATGCGGAAAAAAGAAAGGCGATTGAAGCAGGGTTCCTGGCACCGTGCAGTGTAGCGGCAGCGATTTGCGGCGGGATGACAAAGGCGGGTGTGGGCGCATTGTGGGATGTGGGCCTGAACTGCGTTTTGCCCGCGTCGATTGCCGCAGCGGACACGTTTGAAAAAGGCGAGGACGCAAAGGCGTTCATGCAAAGGCAGTTTGACGGACTCAAAACATGGTTTGGAGGCAAGGACTTGCAGGGAATAAGCGCGGACCAGCTTTCATTCCTCGACACTCCGCAGAGCCAGGACAACAGGGACGCGCTGCTTGACGCGGCGGTTGGCGGCGCCACGGTGAGAACGCTTACAAGGGGACTTGAAACCCTAAGCTTCGAACAGCAGGCAGACATTGTTTCGGCAAGATGGGCTGACGCGCTTGTCGCAAAAAGCGAGAACCGCGGCTTTGCGCAGTTCAAAGGCACTTTCAAGGGCGCAATGGAAAAAAGGATTCTGGAAGCGCACAGGCTCGACCCCAAAATATCAATCGACACTGCGGCCAAGAACGCTTTGCAGGGCTCTGACACACTCCTGAGCGAGGTTGGCACGACCCTCCTGAGGGACCCGCAACTCAGAAGCTTGCGCGGAACTCCGGCCCTGAGAACAAACCTGTTGGACCAGATCGACGCGTCTGCAAGAGCGCCATTGCAGAAAGCCGTTGGCGACACTGCATTGCCTGCTGAATTCAATTTCAAGGCAACCGGCCTGGAATGGGACCCGGTCGGGCAAGTGACAAGGGATGGAAGACTGATAACAGGAATCGACGCCACAAGCGGCAGGCCATTGATTGAAACCGCCGCAGGCAGCGGAACTTCAAGGATTGTAAGCGCAGCTGAAATGGACCAATTGATTGAAACTGCAGGCAACAACATCAAAATCGGCGGCAGGGTTGGCGCGTTCGCCGACGAACTCACGGATGACGTGATGGCGCAATTGAAAAACAGCGTTTCAGTAGAGCAGGCCGCAAAAATCGACGGGCTCAGGGCACCGCTCAGGGAGCAGATAAGCAGAAGGCTTGAAACCGCGTTCAGCAGCACTGCAACAGCGCCAGAATGGGATGGCGGCGCTTTCAGGATAAAGGCGGCTTTGTCGCAGGATGAAATGAGAAGAATTTTGGGTTCAAGCGCTGACAGCCTTGACAGGCAGGTTGTGAGGGGCGCGTTGTTCGACGATGCTGCGCTCAGGCAGATTACCGAATCCACGCTAAGCGGAAGCGCCACCTCTGCATTGGACGACGCCGCAAAACTCGGCAGGCTTGACGCGCTCAAGCGCAATTTGAGGGACACTTTCAGCAGGAAACGGTTCTGGGATCTGGCGAAAGGCCTTGGCTGTAGCGTGCTCTCGGTTGCAGCCGGCATGGAAGGCTATGACCAGTGGATGAAAAACATGTTCAAGGCGCCGGACAAGGGCATTGATGAAATAAACGGCGGGGCAAAGGAAATCGACCCCGAAACAGGCAAAGTGTTGGGCGACAGCCTTGAAGTGATTCTCAAGAAAAACCACACTTACAGGATTGTCAAGACAGCGAAAGGCGATGGCGGCAGCGGTGCAACAACGACGATAGTTGAAGTTCAGGGCGCAGAGCAGTTCAGCCAGATGCAGGAAGAGCTGAAAAGCGGAAAGGCAAAGCGCCTTGACTCGGACTGCAAAGGAGAATTCGCGCAAAGGACCCTGAGCACGGTTTTCGGCTCATTGCTGCCGACGGTTGAAGCGGGCGCAGACCCGCAGGAAATGAAAATTTATTATGACCCGGAAGCGCAGAAAGCAATTGCATCAGCTTCCGACCAGACCGAAGTGGAAGAAGCTGCGATAATGGCTGCAGTGCTTGCGGAAATGAAGGCGAAAGGCGTTGACGCGGCGGAGGCTGAGAAAACGCAGGAAAAAGCGGAAACGAAAACCCCTGTCACCGGAACAATTACTCTTGCCGCAGGCCAGGCGCAAAGCCAGGCTTCGCAGCAGCGCGAAAAAATCCTCGCGCCGGAATCAATACTGCAAACAGCGCAGTTGCTTGCACAGCTCAAAACCCAGACGGGGAGCACGGAAAATGCTTTGGCTGAATTCGCCAAAACCCTTGACCCGAAAAACTCTTCCCCGCTGGCAAAATGGGTTGTCGAAAAATACCAGGAATGGAAACGCTACAGCGTTGTGGCCGCTGAAAGCGCTGCAGGTGCGGGCGCAGGCCAGGGCGGAACCGCGAATGTTGCAACCGGCGGCTGCGCCCCGCCCAAGCAGGGCGAAAAACTTTCAATGCTGAGCGAGAGGCCGTGCCTTTCAGCCGAATTCGTGGACCAAATCCTTGCAAGCGCAGGCTCTCCCGCAGCAGGAACAGGAAAATATTTCGTGCAATACGGCCAGCAGTACGGCATTGACAACGCAATCGCGCTTGCGTTCTTCAAGCAGGAATCAACATACGGAAAATTCGGGGTCGCAAATAAAACAAAAAGCGTCGGAAACATAAAATGCCCGCAAAGCACAATCAAATACGATTTCATGAGCGGAGCCTTTTGCGGATGGAATTCATGGCAGGGCGGAATAGAGGCGTGGTTCGCTTACATCAAAACCTCAAAGCATTATTTCCCGCAGGGCAAAACAACCGTTGACGACATACTGCCAATTTATGCGCCGTCAAGCGAAAACGACACCGGGGCATACATCCGCAACGTGAAAGCCGACGTCGCAAAATGGCGGAGCCAGCAGGGCGCAATGCAGGAGCCTGCGGATAAAAAAAAAACTTCAGCTGAACTGAGTGGCAATGTCAAAACCGTTCCCATGACAAACTTTGTTTCCGCAAGCCAGGCAAAATCAGTGCAGTCGAATTCGAGTTCAAGGAACGGCACGCGGATTGACACTATAGTCCTGCATCACACCGCGGGCGGGAACATTTCCGGCGCGTTAAGCTGGTGGGCCGACTCCCACCAGGCAAGCTCGCATTACATTGTCGGAAAGCAGGGCGAAATAGTCGAAGTGATTCCCGAAGACAAGAAGGCTTGGCACGCAAACTGCGTGAACGGAAGGTCAATAGGAATAGAAATAGTCAACATGGGCAACGGCTCTGATTCCTATCCCCCGGCACAGCAGCAGGCAGTGAAACAGCTCGTGCAGGGCCTTGCCGCAAAATACAACATTGCCGAAGGGAACATCATCGGGCACGGCTGCACTTCAACAAACAGGTTGGTTTCCGAGCCGACGGGGTTTCCGCGCGATTTGGGAAACGGCCTGCACCTTTACACCAGGGACGGCGCGAACAGTTACAAGTGCACTTTCAAATGCTGAATTACGGCGGGCTGAAGCCCGCCGGTTCGTTAAACGGGTTTGCAATTGAAAAACGCGCCGGCGCATACAGGAATTCATCCGCCTGTTGAAACAAGGCAGAGTCCTTCTGCGACGGCGCCTGAACGGCCGGCGGGCGAACGCGGACAAACTTTTTAATCTTCAACTGTGTTAATCTTTCCGGTTTTGCAATTGAACCAGCGAGCATTCAACCTTTTCACCGCCCTGCTGTCATTCATGCTCATCCTCCTGGCGGCGCTGCTCGTCAACAGCATGATTGAAACCGAAAGGAACGCGCAGCAGAACATAACCAACATACAGACGCAGGCCGAGCTGAAGGCAGTCACTGACCTTGTGAAGGCGGATGCACTGCAGTCCTTCAATTACACTCTGCGCAAGACGATTTCAAACTGGCTTTCCTCGCCTACAAACTATTACACCTTGAACCTGGAAGACAGGTCGTGGCAGGAAATACAGCAGGATTTCGCAAGGGCGAATTTCGGCGACGCGACAAGCACGCGCTTTGTCGACTTCATGGCGAACGATCTGCAGGTATTGCTTGAATCTACTCCAAGCTTTTTCGCGGAATATGCGATAAGCCTGGAAGGCAACGCGGATTCCACAAAACCGGTTCTTGCCTCCGCAGTGAGGAACAGCGTGAACGCGGGAAACTTTTTCAGCGTCGTCGGCTGCCCTGACGGAAACCCGGATGACTGCGGGCAGGGCACGTTTTACGTGAACCTCAACATGTCAGGGCTTACGGACGCGGAATTCGAAAGCCTTCCAAAAATAGTGGTGTCGGACGGCAGGGGCAACGTGCGCAAGGAATCGATTTTGCCGAGAACCAATTTCAAGATTTACGTTCCACTGAGGATTTTCAGGGCAATAGCAATCGCGAAAAGTTTTGCGCACGATTACGGCGAGGACAACACCGGCGCGGATTTCGGATTGTTTTCGCCGCGCGTGCACAATGAAATAGAGCAGATTCAATTGGGGATGTGCGATGAAAGCGTTTGCAACTGGCGCACAAACCCTTTCACTGCGCCGCAAACCGACAGGATTGCGGGCACTCCGGGCAGCAGCTGTTTCACAGGCAACATAACCGTGCCGTGCACGCCGGACATGCAGCAGCGCGGAATGTGCAATGCCTCAGACCCAAACGACAATTTCAATTATCCTGCAAGCCAGTCCAACCAGTCCGATCTGCGGCAGAGGATAACAACGATGGTGAAAAGGCGCGTGTGCAAAATCGCGCAGTCGAATGCCCGGCTTGCCGCCTCGCTTCCGGGCGCACCGGACATCGCGGCAGGCCTTGAGCTTGTGCCCAGCACAGCCGGTGCAACGCCGGGACAGATTGAAGGAGCCGACTGCGCTGTCCTCAATGACATTGCCGTGGACATCAGCGCCATGCCGTCAAAAAAAATCACCCAGCTCAATAATGAGCCGCCGAATGTTCTGCCGCCCCCGGCAACGGGAACCTACGCATATTCCGGCAATTCTGCAGGAGTATGCCCGTTCGAAGAGCAGGTCGGGCCGCACGCGAACGTCGGCTTCGGAATTTTCCTGGACCCGGCAACAGGCAAAAGCGCTTTCACGCCGCTGTCGGAATCTGATGCGGCATGCGCAAACATAGAGCCGTCTGCTTCCCCGCCAACGGGTTACAACGAAACAAAAGCTTATTGCGCCAAGGCAAAAAGCGTTTCGGTTACGCTGGCATTCAAGGAAAACAATTCAACGTACAAGGTCGACAAGCAAAACGAGTTCATTTTCAGGATAAGGCTTTTGGACAACACATATCATCCGTTTACCGGAAAGTTCCATCCGGTTTCAGACGGCACAAGCTGTTTCATCCGGCCGCCGGGCGCCGCGCCCGGAACATGCGATGCAACGACGGCGGAGTGGCACTGCTATTCAGTGGAACCGCAGCCTGGCGGATTAAGCCTTGCAACCCCAAAGTGCGTGCCAGGATAAAAAAAAGTTTCCAGGCGGGCAAAAAAAACCGGCAAAAAAAATATCCTGACCGCAAACGCGCAACAAAAAGCATTTAAATATCATAACACTTTTAACATAATCAAAAGAGAAATTGGTCCGGCCGGGCGGCTTTGCATGGAAAGCTTAATATATTGAAAAGCAGGAAATAATATGGCCAACTGCGCAGATAGAGTGAACAAGTGAATCCGATGGGCTTGAAGGAATTTTACATTCACCTTGAAGAAAAATACTATGGCTTCCTTGACTGGCTTGACAACAAGGGCGTTCCGGTCTATTCCGCGGTTGACGCGCTTGAAAAAAACGGCATACCAAGCTTCCCCATCGCAATAATCCTTTTGCTTCTCATACTCGGCCTGATCGGCTGGTTTTTGGTTCTCCCCGCGGTTTCACCGCAGGAAACAACCACGATAAAACTCCTTGACGCGCAGTCCGGAGAAGGCATTGCCGGCGCAACCCTGAACTTTGAATGGCAGAACGGTGCTGTCGGTGAAACCACCGGAACAACAAATGATGCCGGGGAATACGCGCTGAAAGGCAGGCGCGGCGCAACCGTTGTTGTAAGCGCCTCACAGCCCGGCTACAATGACGGCAGGGAATCAATAACATTTGACGGTTCTTCCGAAAAAACTATCAGCCTGCAAAGCAAGGTGACGACTTCAACGAAAACCGTGCAGTTCGTCAACGCAAACACCAACGAACTGGTTTCAGGCGAAACAATCACCGCAAGATTTTCCTGCTCCGGCAACTCCGCGTTCAACACGCAATTGTCAACGCAGACCGGCGTCATCGACGTTCCCAATGTGCCAAGCGACTGCGGCATCCTTCTTGTCGACCCGCTTGGAAAATATTCGGGCAGCAACGCAAGCATAAGCATGTCAGACCCCGCGCCAAGAATCCAGTTGCAGGCCGAAGAGCCGGCAACAGGCACAGTCAATGTTTTCGCCAGGAATGAAAACGGCGGCGCCATCGCAGGCATAAGGCTCTCGCTCACAAGCGAGACCGAAGGCAACTTTGCCATACAGGAAGGCTACACTTCCACAGCCGGAACATATTCTTTCGCCAGCGTGCCACCGGGAACATATTATATAACTGCATTCGACCCGCAGGGAACCTACCTTCAGGCAAACCAGACGCCTTCAGGCGACGCAAAGCCATTGCTGCCAAACCAGTCGATAAGCTTTGACGTCGTGATGAAGCGCAGCGTTGCCGGCACAATTTCATTGATTGTAAAGGATTCCGCAACGAACGAGCCGGTGCAGAACGTGAACGTGAGGCTCAAGAAAAGCGCTTCCGAGCCGGTGCTTGGCACGACAAAAACCGGAAGCGACGGAAAGGCAACCATCAATGTTTCGGAAAACGTTTCATACTATATAGAGCTTGACCACCCCGAATACATTCTGAAAAGCCTCAGCAACGTGAAGCCATCCGACCAGACAATCGAAGTCAAACTGCAGAAGGCAACGGAAACCAATTCGGGTTCGCTTTCAGTCAGCATAGTCGACAGCACGGGCCAGCCGGTGGACAACGTGAAGGCAACTCTCAAAAGGAACGACGGTTCGCCGGCGGGAAAACCGCTTGTGACGGGCTCGAATGGAACCGTTTCGTTCGCAAGGATCGAGCCGGGCACGTATTTCGTCGAAGCTGTGAAGGCAGGCTTTGAGCCGAAAAACTCTTCGCCGATAACAATCGAGGCAAGGCAGCCCGCGCAGACCCAGATAACGCTTGACATCGGCTTCGGCGACATTCTCGTCAAAGTTTTGGACGGCCAGGGCCAGCCTTTGCCGGACGCGGCAGTGAAGGCAATTGACCTTGAAACCGGGGCAACGCTCGAGGAATCGCAGACTGACAGCGCGGGCGAAGCAACGGCCAGCGTGCGCCTTGACAAAAAGCCGTTCATTTCAGTTGAAGCCGAAAACTATCTGAAATACAATACCGTGCCGATAAAGCCGCTTGCCGGAGTCACGGTGCAGAAAACCGTCACAATGGTGAAAAGCGTTCCAGCCTTGCAGGCGAATGTCGCGGGAATTTTCACGCTTGACAACGAAAGCTCGGAATCCAACATCGTGCCCGGGCAAAGATACATTGCAAAAGTCCAATTGCTCGTGCCCAAAGGCTCAGGCTACAGCGAAGCCGGCCTGCACGTGCGCACCGGAAAAAGCATTGCCGGCAGGCAGAACATAATGGAAGAGGACAGCATACTGATTTCAGGCGTTGAAACAGCCGGCACGACAGTCAGGGGCACGTCGTACACTCCGCCGAAAGGCGAGGCAACCGACGCCGGAAAAATCACGACCGGCGACGCGAAATGGGCGAACGTTGTCTGGCGCAATGCCGAAAGCGGCGTCTACGAGGCGAACGTCGAACTGCTGGTAAGCTCGACCGCGGCACAAGGCGATTTGCTTGAATTCTGGTACCGCGGCTATGGTGTCAGGGGATCAATCATCAGGGACCCGGTCGACAAGGAACTTGGAGAAAGCCTGAACTCCGCGGAAAAGCTTGCATTGTACGCGAACGCAAAGCAGAAAGTGCTGAGCGTCGGGCCAACAAACCTCTGCAACCAGAGTTTCTGCAAAACGCTTTTCATGGAAGACCTTGCGGAAAAATCCAAGGTGCAGGTCATTGACAGTTATTCAGCGAAGCTTTCAACCGAATACGAGTTCAGCTTCACGGTTTCAAGCATTTCAAGGCAGACCTATGCGAACTCCGGCATGGTCATTTCGGGCGAAGGCCTCGAACTCGGCGATTATTCGATAACCGACGCTTTCGGACAGGCGTTCACCGGAACCGCGCAATCGGACATTGAAAACGGAATCGGAACATTGCAGCAGGATTCGGTTGTCAGCGGCAAAGTCAGGTTCTCTACGAAAAGCGAGGGGGACAATGCGATAATCCTCATCATCAAATCATCCGACAACGCGGAGATACTGCGCGAAACGATAATCGTCAATGTTCCGGAAGCGAAAACATTGAACATCGATGTCCTGCCGAAGCAGCTCGTGCCATTCATTGACAACCAGCTGCTTGTGAAGGTTTCAGGCGAGGACAATGCGCCCATAGAAAACGCGGTTGTCGGCGTGGCAAGCAACGGCAAAACAATTGCGATAGGCCAAACCGACAGGAACGGGACAATTGATGCCCTGCTGCCATCACCGAACGCGAACGACAAAATCACGATAACAGCGCAAAAGCAGGGCTACAGGCCGGCTCAAACCGAACTCACGGTTTCCGGCCAATTGCTGAGGATTTCGCCGCCTGAAATAAAGCAGGAACTCAACCTCACAAAGATGCCGTCAGCGGAGCCGACCGTGCTTGTGGAGAATTTCACAAAGATTCCGCTTGAAGTCGAAGACATCCAGTTTTCCGCTGGCCTGTCGCAGTACCTTATTGTCAAGCCGGGCAAGGACTACAAGAAGACACTGTTCCTGCCGGACCAGGATTCCAACATTTCCATTTCAATCGAACTGGCCGACGCAGCCTATGGCCTGACAAAGAATACAGTGGTTTCAGGCGCAATGTCAATCTATCTCGCAAACAAGGACCTCGGAAAAAGATGGGTCCAGGCCGTGCCGATCGAAGTCAGGATCAGCCTGGGCAAAACCGTTGACAGCGCAACCTGCCTTGCAGTCGACCCTAACAGCTGGAAAATTTCAACGGCAGGCGAGCAGAAAACTCTCACTGTCACCGTGACAAACAACTGCAAAGTGGAGCAGCAGGCAATCGACCTCAAGAATGTTTCCGCAAAAGTTTCATGGGAAAACCAGGACGAGATTGGAACGTTCAGGCTTGACGCCGAAAGCCCGACAGGCTACACTGAACAGGAAGGCTTCGGCAGGATAAGCATTCCCCTGGACGAAAAGTTCCAGACGGTTTTTGCGAACATGCAGAAAAACTCGGCCGTGGAAATAAAGCTTGCGTTCCAGCCGAACGAAAAGATCAGTTCGGCAAGCGCGTCGCCGAAAATAATATTGAGGGCATCCAATCCAACGGAAAACGGCACGGAACAGATTTATTCTGTGCTCTCCGTTGACGCGGGAATCAGCAATCTCGCGAAGTGCGTGAAAGTCCAGCCGACACAGTTGCAGATAATCGCTTCCCCGCCAAACCTCGGTTATGGCATTTACCAGGGCTACGGCTACAACCCGAACGCCTATTCAGGCGCATTGGGCGCCGGATATGGTTACCAGTCAGGGGCAGGCTACCAGACGCCCTATCCTGCAAGCCAGTATGCGTACGGCTACAACACTTTCAGCACCACAAGCGCAAGTTCGCCGAACGCAACCGGGGCATACGGCGGAACGCAGGCCTACTCGCCGTATCCTGTCGGAGCATACCCTTCAAGCATGTACGGCGGGGCATTCTACGGCGGAACGCCAGTGAATCAGGCTTTCTCGAATTCCTTCAATTATGGAATAAATCCCTTCGGCTCGGACAGGTTCAGGATAACCAACAACTGCGGAAACGACGTTGAAATAAAGCTTGAAGCGGACGCCGAAATACAGGTGCCGGAATCATCGTTTGTCGTGTCGAAAGACGATTCAAAGGATTTGAAGGTGCAGGCCGGCTACACTTTCGGCAGGTTCAACATAGAAGTGAAGGCGAGGAACGCGGAAACCGAGGACAGGTTCGTGAAAGTGCAGGATGTCGAGATTTTCACCAGGCCGCAAGGAGACATTTCCGCGCAGGCGCGCGACTGCCTCAAGCTCATGCCGCCGAACAAGATAGACTTTTCCGGATTCTTCGGCACGCCGGTCAAGGTGCAGATAATCAATTACTGCTACGACATGGGCATAAGGGTGCCGACAGACGAATCAGCATTGTCATTCATCTGCGACGTGCCGAGTGAGGCAACAACCGGACAGGCAACCCAGACGCAGACAAACAAGCAGACCGGCCAGCAGGAAGCCGTGCAGCAGCCCGACGAAGGCAAATGCCCGCTTGTCAGCCAGATTTATTTCATAGACGAAGCCAGGAAAATGGGCCCGAACAACAGGACAACCCAGGAACTCCAATTCGAAATAAAGCCGGACATAAGCTACAGGAAACAGGCAATATTGATGCTCAAAGGCCAGACTTTCAGGCAGCTCGGCCAGCTCAGGCTGTTCCTGCAGACAGGATTCTACAGGATAGAAGTGAGGGCAGACGCGAAGGTAACGTTCTTCGACCAGCTTGGAAGCGAGAGGACGGAAAGCTATTTCAGGGTGCTTGAGGACAAGTTCGCGGCAGGCGAATTCCTGGATGCGCTGGAAGAGCCGGGTTCGGATGAAAAGAATTTCCAGAACTG
Source organism: Candidatus Diapherotrites archaeon (assembly GCA_016205145.1). Lineage (NCBI taxonomy): Archaea > Nanobdellati > Candidatus Iainarchaeota > Candidatus Iainarchaeia > Candidatus Iainarchaeales > Candidatus Iainarchaeaceae > Candidatus Iainarchaeum > Candidatus Iainarchaeum sp. The sequence continues at coordinate 294,029 of JACQJH010000001.1, read as the reverse complement.
CATAAACAAGGACGCGCTCAACACCAAACAATACTACATAAACCTCGGGCATTCCCTCGGCGTCATTCCACAGGAGGAATTCGACAAGGGCAACGGCAAGGTCTTCCAGTTCACGCCTGAAAAAAGGAACCAGGTCCTGATAATCAAGGACGCCCAGCACCCGAACGGCTGCGGCACAATCGACAGGCTAAGCGATATAAGGCCGTTGACTTGGAGGGACTCCAAGACAGGCCTTGCATTGTCATTCGCGATAACGGACGACAAGCACAACATCACAATGTTCATTGACAGGAGCGGCCTGAAAACGCTTTGCGCCGACGTCGAAAAGCCGGTCCAGGCAAAACTCACAAGGGTGCAGGTGCCCGAAACGCAGGGTGTCGGACTGCCGGCAATCGTAAGGGTACTGCACGAATCAGTGCAGCCGGAAGACATAACGGAAGAATTCTTTGAAACATGCGCGACAACGCCAGTGGAAGGAAAGCCCACTGGAGAGGAAACTCCCACACCCACTCCGCCGGGCGGAGGCCTGCTTGCAAAGAAAGACTACTTCGCATGCTCGCAGCAAATCGAAGGCGCGCACACCGGCGACGCATATTACACTGAAGCATATTTCAACAGGCTTTTGTTCGACTGGAGTTTCGGCGCAGTCAAGAAAAACGTGTGCGACGTCCCGAAAAAAGTCGGCACTGAAACATGGAATACCGGCGCGGGCCAGAACTTCTGCGATGCTGTCCAGAACATGGTTTCATTGACCAAAAAGCAGAAGGAAATAGAGAAGGCCATCGGCAGCCTGCAGAAAAACGGCTGCATCGGCGAAACTTCAGGCATTTGCCTGCAAACAAACACGAAAAACCTGTTCAGGTTCAGCGTCAGGCAGAGACCGGTCACTGACAATGCCGTGTCGCCGGCAAAAAAGCTTGTCTTCTTTGTGGGCAGCGGCGGCACAATACTTGAAAGCAGGTCAAGGCTTCCCGCCGAGGTTTCCGACGCGAAAAGCCAGCTTGACAAGCTCGACCCGCCGACAGTGGGCAATGCGCTCACATACCTTGGCATAATGGAAACGCTCATACGCGAAATCGAAAAGAATGCCCCGGAAAGGAAGGACAACATTGTCGCGGAAATAGAAACCATCGGCCTCACAGAGGAAGACAATGCCATACTGGAAAGCGTGCTCAAGGCCGACAAGCCCCCGGCAAAATTCCCGACTTACGTCGCAACATTCAACGAGTTCAAGGCATTCCACCAGAAAATCAGGGAAAAGGTCGGAAATGCCGCCACAATAGCCCAGGTGACGGTCGACGGCAAAAACATCGACTACAGGTTCCTGCAGCGCCTGCTCAAAAACATTTCATTCAGGATCGGCATAAGGAACAACGAAAAAATTTCCGAAGAGGACAGGCTGTGGCTTATGCAGTTCTCGGACCTGTGGAAGCTCTACTACGAAAACATTGACACGGAAACAAACCTCATAGCGGACGGCTACAGCCAGGGCCTTGTCGACGACTTCGCGTCGGAATACGCCGCCGAAACAACGGGCATGAATGTGAAGCCGGCGGGCAGCAGGTGGAACTTCAAGACATTAAGCGCCGAGGGCATAGAATTGCCGAACACGAACATTGAAACCGGCAGGCACGGGCAATTCATCAACTACGATTGGACCGCCAGGACAGTAACCGTCGAACTGACAAAACTGCAAAGCATCGAGGAAATCGACACGTCATCAGGCAAATTCGCGGCAAACAACCTGCTGCTCAGGCTGCCGTTCGACGGAAAATTGGGCGGCAACAGGCGCACCGGCTATGGAACAAGCGTGAAAGGCGCCGGAAGCCCGATACGGCTTGTCTTCAACAGCGCCGACAGCCTGGTGAATGTTTTCAGCGGAAGCGGCGGCCTGAAAAGCCTCAAAGGCAGGCTCGGAAGCGCGTTTGCGGACACAAAGGACGGCGTGCTCATTGACATAAGCTCGACGGACTTCAAGTTCAATCCCTCCGTCGACACGGAACTGCAGCTGGAAGTCGTGCCGGAAAAAGGAAAGGGCAAGGCGTTCTACGAACTGTTCGACGGAACGCAGGAAGTGGAAAGCGAAAACCTCCTGACCTGGTTCGGCGGCCGGAAGCCGGTTGCAGACGCCGTAACGCAGGACGTTTCACAGTACTGCTCGAACGCATCAGGCAGCGCGAAAAACCATTCGATTGAAACAGACAACAGCACACCCATACTGACATCATTCGTTTTCGTGCCGTGGAACAAGGAATTCCTGTTCAGGCTGTACTGTGCGGCGGCGCAGGCAACCGCGGCCGGCACGGCAGACAACAGCCTTGCAACGATCGGAAAAGAATACCAGTTCACGAACCCGCGCCAGATAAGGGTGAACGAAAAAGGCCAGGCAGAGGACGCGTCAATCAAGGCAGTCATCGACAAGATTGCAAGCGGCGAAGCCTGCGTAGTGCAGGCCACAAAGACAAGGCTGAAGATTGCGTGGAACAAGACGCTGCCGGAACGGGCGCAGATAGAAGAAACGCAAACCGCGGCGAACACGCAGGCCGGAACGCAAACAGGGGCACAGCAGCCGGCAGGGTCAAGCGCTCCGAAAACAACGCCACCTGCAACGGGCGGCACGACCGCCCCGGCCGCGCCCAAATAAGGCCGATAATGATTTAATCAAATAAGGAAAAAGCCTAACGGAAAAAAGTGGTTTTTTTGGAAACTGGCAGGTTGCCGCCGGAAACAAAAGTCCTGTTCCTTATCAGCATGCTCGCATTGCTGCTCGGCCTGTCCATCGCAATTTTTTTTGAAACCTCGATCGCAATGCCGTTCAAGGGCAACATGATAATCCAGACCCTGCTCCTGTCCGCCGCCGCACTCGTGCTGTCGGTTCTTTTCTTCGGCTACCTTTCGCCGGTCGTGGCGATTGCAATAGGAATGATTATGGGGCCGGTTATTGCAAAACAGCCCGCGGCCGCGCTCCTCCTGCTGCCGCTTGCATTAAGCTTGAAGACCGGCGCGACAATCGGCATACTCCTGCACAAGGACATGACGGGAAAGGAAAACGCATTCGCGTTCAACAAAAAAATAATCATGGCAATCGCGGCAATCATTTTTCTTGGCATAATCCTCCCGGCAACCATAGTTGCAATAACCGCGGCAATTGAAGGCGACGAAATACTTCCGGCGCTTGAAGCGCTGGCTTCGCTGTGAAACAGGAAAAGTTAAAAAAAAGAAAAGGTATTAATAAAAGAAACGACAAGAATAATACCGGTTAATCGGTCGGCGTTAAAATCGTGAAAGGGATTGCATTTGGGGCTCAAGGACATCTATTACGCGTGGGAAGACAAATATTACAGGTTCCTCGACAAGCTCGACCAGAGCATCCCAGTCTACAAAATCGTCGAACCAATTGACAGGATAATGCCGTCATTCGTGCTGTTCCTCATACTCGTGCTATTGCTCATTCTCGGCACAGCGGGCTTTGCGTGGACTCTCATCAATTCGGACAACGCGCAACTCACTGTGCTGGTGCTTGATGAAAGCAGGCGGCCCGTCGAAAATGCATACGTAACATTAGGCTTCGAAGGCACCACGAACCCGTTCAGGACGGATGCAGGCGGCAGGATTCCAAGCCAAAAATTCAAGCTCAACAGCGAAGTCGAACTTGGCGTGTCGGTGCAGGGCTACAAGCTTGTGAGCCAGGCAATAATTGTGGACCGCCTTGACACCCTGGCAACAGTGGAACTTGAAAAGGAATCGCCGGGAGCAACGCGCACCACAAAACGCACGATTCTCATCAAGGACGCGACAGGCAACAGGATAACCGAAGCCGTAAGCATAAGCTTTGAATGCACGAACCCGGATGCGATTCCGCCGGACAGCATCACTGTCGTGAACGGCTCGGCTGAAGTCCAGGAGCCAAGCGACTGCGGCGAACTGCTTGCGACAGCCGAATCATACAGCTTCGAGCCCCAGCACGGCGTGCCGTTAAGCAAAATCACAAACACCATACTGTTGCAGGAAAAGGAAATCTCAGGCGGACAGGGCACGATTGACGTCGAACTCCTGAACAGCCAGGGCAATTTCATCAGCAGCACGGTCGAAGTCAGCATTTTCACGGATGACGGGTATGACGGCGTGCCCGTTGACACAAAAGACGCAATCGGCGGCACAGCGTCGTTCGACGTTTCCCCGGGAACATACTTTGCAAGAACCTCTTCGACGGCAAACTATGCTTCAAAAACATCGCAAAGCGTTTCAGTGCAGGCAAACGGAAGGGAAACCATAACGATAACACTGCAGTCCGGCGGAGGGGGCGGTGGAACGCTAAGCGGACTGCACACCATCAGGATAAAAACGGTCGACAAGGACAACGGTTCCGGCATAAGCGGCGCAATAGCAACGCTCTTCAGGGACGGGCGGGAAATCGAGACAAAGACAACCTCAAGCACTGATTTCAACGCAGTCTTCAGCGTGGAAGAGGACACGCCATACGATATGACAATAGACCATGCAGGATACTGTCCCCAAAGGCTCTCCGGAATAGTGCCGAACAACACTTTGCGCATAGTCGAAATGGAAAGATTCATTCCGGGCAACAGCAGCTGCGGCGCCCAATTGCAGGTGCAGGTTTTAAGCGACGAGGGCAAAAAGATCAGGAACGCGACGGTAAAGCTGTACACTGAAGAGGGCTTCAGCCTCGGATACGCGCAAAAAACAACCGATGTCAACGGCATAGCCGAATTCATCGCGCCCACAGGAACATACAAGGCATTCGCATTCAAAGGCTCCACAGCAGGCTGGAGCGACCCGGTCAAGTTCGTGCAGAACGCGTACGAAAAGCAGAGGCTTGTCGTAACCTTGCAGATCCCGGACGGCACAATCGAAGTGCACGTGAAAGACAAGGACGGCCAGCCCATACAATTTGCGGACGTCACATTCTACGACCCGGTTTTCAGGGAAGTGGTCGGAGGAGGCTCAAGGCCGGTTGAAAGCCCCGACGGAATACTGACATACACCACAAAGGCGGACAAAAGCGTTTACGCCGTAGTCTCAAAGGAAGGCTATGGCAGTTACACGACAATAGTGTACGACATACAGCCCAACTCCGCGACAGTCATAGACGCAACGCTTGAGCCGGAAGAAATCAGCGGCGACGTCCAGATAGAGCTTGCCGGCCTCTACAAGGGCGCAGACCTTGCAACGGTTCTCACGGAAGGCGAAGAGTATACGGCAAAATTCAAACTGCACATTCCAAGGCAGGACAACACAAGGAATTACAGGCGCGTGGGCGTGCACGTCAGGACGGGAAACACGAACAGGATTGAAACCGACCAGTTGCTCATAAAAAAACTGAACCTGCCGGCAAACCCCGCAGTCATCAAATCGGTGTCATACAATCCGCCCGACAATTATGCGCAGGACAGCCAGATACAGGAAACGCTTGACGAGGCAAAATGGTTCAACGCTGAATGGCAGTCATTCCAGTCAGGCATAATAGAGTTCACGGCCGACATCAAAGTCAAGAAAACCGCAGGCGTTTCAGACGAACTCAACATATTCTACCGCGCCTGGGCAATAACGCAGGACAACCGGTGGAAGAGAGATCCCCTTGACACCGGGCTCGGCGAAAGTGAAAATGCGGGGGGCAAGCAAGGCCTTTACGCCAACGCAAAAACGGAAACGCGCCAGGTCGGAACCGAAACGCTTTGCAACGACAGGTTCTGCTTCTCCGGCAGCATACTTGACAGGAAAGAGGACATTCTGACCACAGTCAACAATGACTTCACTGCCAAAATATTCAACCCGTACGTGTTCAACTTCACCATACAGAATAATTCCGGGAACGACGTCGACACTTTCCCGCAGGCCACAATGAAAATCCAGAACCCGGAAGAAAAAATGGATTTGGGCGCTTACACGGTCTATGGCAGCCAGAACGGAAAAAAATCAGGCGACGTGAACGCGTTTGAAACCGCCTGGATAAACGTGCAGGACTTCAAGCCGGGCGACGCGATAAGCACAACGCTAAACTTCTCGCCTCAGGCTCCGGGCAGCCAGACAATCAAAATACTATTGAGAAGCGGGCAGAGGATAAGGTACGAAAAGAACATTTCAATAACAGTCGACCCCGCAAAAGAGTTTGACGTGCAAATCAGGCCCGATTTGCTCGCATCAGGCGTGCAGAACGAGATAACCGTGTCAGTCAAGGACAAGAACACGAAACTCGAAGTCGAAAATGCGGCAGTCAAAATAAAGGACAGGTTCAACTCGACATTGCTGCAGGCAGACACGACAGTCAAGGGAATAGCGCAGATACAACTGCCAAGCCAGATGCCGGGGGAAAAGCTCAAGCTGTTCGTCGAAAAAGAGGAATACAAGACGTTTGAAACCGCGCTCAACGTGAACGACAAAATCGCGGAATTGTCGCCCGACACGCTCGGCCTTACGCTCAATGCGCAGACAAGGCCGGACAACACGGCAGTCTTCGACATAACAAACAGGACCGAGTTCAACCTCAAAGTCAGGCAATTCGAACTGCAAGGCGACTTGCGCGGCTACATCAGCGAAGACCAGGTCTCGCAATGGCTTGAAACATTCAAAGGCGAAACAATCAAGGCAAACGACAAGTCAAGCTTCACTTTAAGGGCAAACCTCTCCGACCTCGGCAGAAGGGTTTCACAGGCGACAAACCTGTCCGGAACTCTTATTGCGACGCTTGAAGGGCTTGATGAAGAATGGAGTTTCGAATTGCCCGTCAAGATTTCCATCGGCGTGGGGGGAGAAGCCGACACTCCGACCTGCTTCACGATAAGCAAAAAGGAATGGAAAACCTCGACAGAAGGCTCGCCAGTGCAGGTTTCCGTGACATTGCAGAACAACTGCACAGTCGCCTCGACACCCATCCCATTGGAACAGATTCAGGCGAAAATCGACTGGCAGAGCAACAGCATCGGAACATTCGAGTTGAGAAGCGAACAGTTCACAAAGGAACTGAGGGACGGCTATTACAGGACAATCCTTGCAAGAATGGAACCGGAGGAAAGCCAGACCCTCACACTGGTGTTCACGCCTGACGCGGGAACAAGCGGAAGCGCAAAAGCGACGATCGAATTCCAGGCAGGCAACAAAACCGACAGCGGGAGCCAGACGCTCAACGACAAGATGACGGTTGAAATCGCGGCAGTCAATTTCAAGGACTGCGTCCGCATAGACAAGGGCATAGTCAACATGAAAAAAGGCGAAAGCGGGGAATTCAACATTGAAACGCTTGGCTGCGGCCAGGCAACGCAGTTCAAACTCCAGTCAAAGCTCAATTTAAGCGAAAGCAATTTCCAGCTCGGGGAAAAGGAAACCAAGGCAATCCAGATTCTCGCGGAAAACAACAATCCCGGACAGTACCCGGTATTTGTGAACGCGACTCCCTTCGGCCAGACCGAGGAAAGGCTGTTGAAAATGGTCAGGGCGCGCATCGCGCCGGACGGCTGCTTTGAATTGAGCAAATACGAGTTCGACGTCTACGACGACCCCACAAACCAGTTCGACGGTTATGACACGGCACAGCTCTTGAACAAGTGCTCGGAAAAAAAAGTCGAAATCACTTCGCGCACAAAAGACTTCGGAAAAGCCCTCATGGAAGGCCTCAAAACCGGCCTGCTCATGATGGCATTGGGCGCGATAGGACAATACTACGGGGCGAGCAAAAAAGAAATAAAGCCGCTGACGCAACAGGAAATGCAGGCCGTGGTTACTGCAACAGGCGTCATATATATTGATCCGAACGACCCGGCAACGGGTTATCCGAGAATACGGGCTGCTGCAGAACTCACGCCGCAGCAGGGCACGGCCATAACGCAGATACAAAAGGACAAGATAAGCTGGCGCGGCGGAAACGTCAGCATAAGCTCGGGCAGAGGATTCTCAGCCGACAAGGAGTGGCCGGACTGGAAAATAGACAGCGTTGCGGGACCAAACCAGAACGGCCAGTACTCTATAGTCATTTCAAAGGACAGGCAAAGCAAATTTGAAAACATAGACGAAGTCAAAGTCGACGAAATAACACTTACCGTGCCGATGACAGCCATAATCAATAAAAAGGCGCAGGAAATAATCAAAACAGTCAAGATTGCAGGCGAAATAAAAAGCCTTAAAGCGCCGGAAGGATTCAAAATCAGGCTGTTAAGCGAGCCGCCTTTCAAGCCCAACGACGAAATAAAGTTTGTCGCAGAGTATAACGAAACAATCCACGGTGCAGACCGCGAAATAGAATGGTTGCGCAACGGCGAAGTCGTGCCAATCACCACACGGAACGGGGAAACATATACTGGGACAGCCCCGAAACCTGGAGACTATATGATACAGGCAAGACTCAAGGCGACAGATACGCAAGGCGAAGTGGTTTCGAACACGATTATAGTCCACGTCATCGACCCCGACCAGCTCGGCGAAGCAAGAATACTCAGTCCGAATGGACGCCCACTTGAACTCCTTACAAGCAATAAAACCAATGAGATAAATGTCAGCAAGGCCGGGGAAATCACATTTATAGGCGAAATCGACAACCCCGATAAAGTAACCGAATACGACTGGGACAGCGGCAGCCTAAAATCCACGACTGACTGGACTGTTACAAAGGAAAACGACATCCCGGCATTTACAATAAAAGTATTTGACATCAAAAAACTGCCCAATGAATTCCAGCTCAAATTCATTGCCAGAAACAAGGCATTGAACCTGGAAAGCACGGCAGAGGCAAAAATAAAATTTATAATGAGTGAAAGTAAAGCTGAAGGCGGAAGCGGCTTTGAAATAATCAGTGGCGGACAAACAATAAACAATACCCACACAATAGAATTGCAGGTCGGACAAACAAAGGCGCTGCAGGCGGAAAACTGCGAAAGCATTGCTTGGAGAACACAAGAGGCATCCATTGCAGAGGTTTCCCCGACAAGCGGAAAGACAACAACCATAACCGCAATAGCAATCGGGGACACGACAATAACCGCAAATTGCAACGGAAACATAATAACACTAAAAGTCAAAGTTATTGCCGGACAGACACAAGAACCAGGCGCAGGAACCGGAATGAAAGAAATAACTGTAACAGCACAACCCAACGGCAACGCGGCCACTGTGTCATGGACACTAGTCGAGGGTGCAAGCAGATATGTCATAAAAGAGGAATATCATTCACTTGCAGACAGGTCATTGGGGTCAACCGTTGATGCAACAGTGTTTGATGAATTGAGTCCTGGAAACTACCGCTTCCTCGTCCAAGCAGCCGATAGCAGCGGAAAAATTATAGGCCAGGGGGAATCTGAGGAAATATCAATCAGTAGCGGGCAGGCCCCTGCAGCGACAAAACCAAAAAAAGTTGCAGGAATAACGGTTGATGAAGGAGATGCAAAAATAACGTTGACTTGGGAAGCTGTTGCCGGCGCGACAGGATACAAAATTTATTTCGGATTTACCGCGGAGCCAGATACCACGCCGTATGTGCTAGCAGAAACAGTCCAAATTGCGGAATTTTTACACCAAGGGTTGGCAAACGCGAAAACTTATTTCTATTATATTGTTGCATTCAACACATCCGGCGACGGGCCTCGGTCGACAGTTGTAACTGGAACACCAAAACCCGCTCCCGGTGCGGAAGGAACCGGCACGGTTGATTTGAGCAAAACTTTTGTCGGATGGTCCGGAACACAGGAACCGGTGCCCAACCAACCGGGCAAAACCAAAGACGTTGATTCTTTTTTGGCCACAAACTGGTACAAATATGTCACATATAGGACATCTAATCAAACTGTTCTTGCCCGTTTTAGGATTACTGTGGACAATACCGTGCAATACAGCACTTCAAAAGAAAATTGGGGGGCTGGCGCGACAACACTTAATGACAGCCAGCCACACAGTGTGGGCAATATAACCGTGACGCCGGACACTGTCCGAGCCGCATTCTTGAAAAATGCTACCACTGGTTTGGTTGCTAAGACAGCAAGCAACAACTGCCCATACAGGTATACTTCACCCAATACAGGATTCTGTTTTGTCAGCTACAAATATTCCTACAAAGACACGAGCAAAAACTATGCCGAACGTTACACTATAAGGCACCGGGGCAGTACACAAGATACCGCGGTTTACAAGTCAAAAAGCCTTGAATCATCAGGAACCAACATCTTTGAAGTGACAGGGCTTGAAGCATTGAAAGTCAAATGCGATTCCGGCGACAGCGACGCGTGCACGCAATGGACTTCACAGTCGGCCAGCTTGTCAGAAGACATTTCGCATTCCTCCATCGCCGGCCTGGCGCAGGGCTCGGATGTTTCGCCTTCCACCGGCCTTGTGACCGCGCCTTTGACGGGGTACGATTTGTTTGGACAGCAGGGCACGCTGTTTGGCGGCGGGCCGCAGATGGGTTCGGGCCAATATCCAACTTTTGCAGAGAATCCGATGGGCTACATTTTGACCGGCGGCGGAGCGCTTGGCGGGCAGGGCGGACTGCCACAGCTCATGACAAGTGTTTTGATCGGCGCCGGTTCGGCCATTCTCGGCAAGCCCAATCCTTACAGCTACGGCATGTATGGCCTGATTTTCGGCACGTGGATGGCTTACAACAACCAGGATGACGTGAAGTTTACAATCATTGCCAAGGATGCGCTTGTCGGGGAAATCAAATTGCTGATGACGGGCGAAAAAATCGAGCCGGCCACCGGCGCGGGCACGGCAACTATTGCTGAAGAGGAAAGCAAGGACATCGTATTGCAGATTCTTGACACGAATTCAAGCATTCCAAGGCAGGATGATCCCCTGCTTGCGAACTATCTGCAGGATCTGGCGTTCATCAATTCAAAGGGAATAAAGCAGGCCGACCCGACAGTGCCGTTTTTCAGGCTGTTGAAGGTGCAGGCGAGAAGGCAGCAGTTTGAAACCGAAGGCTACAAGGGCAAAAGGGAGCCCGACCAGCCGAAAGCCAATGAAAAGAAGACAACAGAGGACAGGAACAAAATACTCGAAAAATTCCATTTGCAGTTCAATTCATTCGATCCCAAGGAATGCGGCCCGAACACTTTCCCCTGCCCGGCGGTAACTTTGAACAACTGCCAGCTTGGCGCAAGGATCGGCTCGACCGGAAAAGAGGCCCTGCCCGCAATCGGCCTTGCAAAGGGCATAGGCTGGAGCTGGAGCAGTGTCAAGGAAAACAGCTGCGATGCCTCGAACCCGGATGGAATCTACTGTGATGCAACGCAGTTCAGCATTGCATTGCTCAAGAAATTGCAGGATTTCAGGGACTTTGTCGAGGCCAACAGGCCGTTCGAATGCGCTTCACCCGAATCGGTTTCGTCCATAAGGGAACAGTCGTTGAGCGAAATTGACGCGGATGCGGGGATAACGAGGACCCAGGTCAGGAAGCTCGGCAACAACACCGGCGAGGTTGTCGTAACGGTCAGCAATTCGAATGCGCAGGCGGTTCAGGCGAAAGTGAAGACCACTGTCAAGGCGGCTGACGGCTCGGTTGTCAAGGAATGCGAGGAAGACGTTTCAGTGCAGACAAAGTCAAGCACAAGCTGCATAGTTGACGGCCTGAGGCAGGGCCAGTACCAGATTGACGCGAACGCCACAGTCGCATTGTGCGCCGACTGCAAGAACGCGGAAAAGGCAAACGACCATTTGAACAGCGACTTTGCATGGGGTTTCTCGGGATTGCAGGACTGCGGGGATTACAGCACAAAGAAGTTCTCCGATTACGTTGTTGCGACCGAGCTTGAACGGGGCAAACTGCCTGGTTCGGAGAAGGCGTTGAAGGACTTGAGGTTTGAGGCGAGCATAATGCGCGACGGTTTCACGCAGGACTTCCAGAAGGACTTCGACGAGTTCGCAAAGACAAAGTCGTTCTTTGCAACGCCAAGCTATTACACCGAAAACGACGGGCTTGGAGAGCTGTTCGGCGACACGAACAGGTTCAAATTCATTGTGCCCGGCCAGGCAATAGGCTTTGCCGAAGCAGGCAAATATTTGGTTGAAATGAACATCAAGTTCAACAACGAAAACTGGGACTTTTACAGGGACGGAAAGCCCGATGTTTTCATCGAAGTCAAGCTGACGAGAGAAGCCGCGCCGAACCCGGAGAGCCCGTTCTATTATCTGCCGTTTGACGGAAGAGTCGGATTGGACAGCGCGAATGGCAGGCAGGGCTATGGCGTCAACTTCAGGCAAGAATCGGAAAAGTCAATCAAAATCAATGCTGATTCCTCACAGCCGGTGTTTGCAACCAATTCGCCGACTTCATTGCCCGTGCCAAACGGCTGGATTTTGGCAAGCTTCAACAACGATTTCAGGACACTGAACCAGACGGAACGCGGAATAGTTCTGAGCGTTTCAACGCAAGGCGAAACAACAAAGCTGGATTACAGCCCGAGCTTTGCGACGCCGGTATTGTTGAGGGTTTCAAGCCCGGTTGCCGAATCTGCTTACGCTTTCTACGGAGTCGACATTGGCGGCACTCCGTTCGGAACCTCGACATACCTGTCGGAATGGACGGGCGTTGGGGGAGCATGCAGGGACTTTGACGACGCGCTTGCGGCGGAAAGGTTTTACAATGCCAGGGACAGGCAGGCCCTTGAGAAACAGTGCGCGCGCGTTCTCGGGGATGCGGTTTCCACTTCTTACGGCTTTGAATGGTGCTCGCCCAAGAGAGCTTCGACCAGCGTCGGCTTGAGCACTGTCATTTTCACGCCGCAAAACGTTTCGTCAAGGATTTACATCACTTCGGCTTCGCAGAGCGCCAGCCTTTCAACCGCGGACGAGGCGGGAGACAAGGTCGCATTGGTCGGAGTTTCCGGCATGGCGAACAATTCGCCGGGCAGCGGCATAAACACTTTGCAGGACGTTTTCAATCTTGTCAACGACGGCGCATTGTGTGTTGATGGCTCTTCTTCAAGGGCTTTCAGCGCGTTCTTCTGGAACCCCAAGCCCATACTTGAAAACATGCAGGGCCAGATGAATGCCGCGGAAGCCGCGTGCACGCAGACCGAACCCAAGACCGGGCCAAGGGAACTGCCATAATAGGGAACTCTGCCACTCGCACGCCCCGGAAACATTTAATTCTGCAATAGTTTACTCGGCGTATTGCCGTAGCAATACGCCTTAGTTTCGGCACACGCGATCGAAAGCGCGTGCGAGAAAACTTTTATAGCCGAATGCCCATTATATGAAAAGGCTGTTCTACATGGGCTTGCTTGGAAAACTGAAAGAACTCTATTATTCGGCGGAAGACAGGTATTATTCCCTGCTTGACGCATTGCAGGCGAAGGGCGCGCCTGTTTACGGCGTTGTTGACGCGGTCGACAGGGTTGTGCCGTCGTTTGCATTGCTGCTGGCAATGGTTTTGCTTGTTCTAGTGTTCGGCGCGGCCATTTTTTTGCAGCAGGCAATGCCAAATCAGGGCGTTCACGCGGATTTTGCGGTTGTTGACCTGACCGGACAGGGCCTGTCAAGTGTGAAAATCAATTTCATTGTTGGAAGCGCTGCCGGCGAAGCTGTTTCCGGCGCAGATGGCAGGTTTTCAGTGGCGGCAGGAAATGCTGACAGCATTGAAATTGCCGTGAGGGAACAGCTTGTGAACGGCAAAACCGTTTCAGGTTTCGCCGGCACGTTTGCGGTTCAGGCCGGCGTGGAACAGAAAATCGTCCTGCAATATGCCGGCGTGGAAGTTCCAACTAAGACGATAATTTTCAAGGCCCCAAGCGGCGAGCGCGTTGCAAGAAAGGGCACAAGCGTCAGGCTTTCATGCAGGCAGGGCACTCTGCCCATAGAAGTTTTGGCGGACGACGACGGCGACGGAAAAATAATCGTTGAAAACGTTTCAGAGTGCATCGGTCTCTCCGCGACTGTGCTTGCGTCCGGCTTTGGCGAGGAAACATTCCAATTGCCCCAGCCCGTCAACACTCTCACCTTGACACCAGAGCTCTTGTCCGGCGGCGTGAGCGGGGCGGGCGCGGTTTGCGGTGACGGCGTATGCCAGAACAGCGAGGACGCAAACGCGTGCGCAAATGACTGCGAGGGAAAAATCCGCGAAACCGGGGCGGACTTGGCGATTGCGGGAAAAATCCGGGTGACGATAGCGGATGAAAAGCAAGGCATTGTCACGTCAACGAATTTTTCGGTGCGGCTAAATGATTTCGAAGGCGGGCTGGTCGCGGAAAAAAACACGGAATATTATGGACAGGCAGTCTTCAAGGGCCTCCTGCCGGGCAGGTATTCTGTTGTTGTTTCGGATGCGAACGGCGCGTATTCCGGCTATTCTCAGCAGGGCATTGAAGTCCTGCCAGCACAGGAAACGGCCGTGAATGCGGTTGTTTCAAGGAACGTGCGCGCCAGACTCGTTGTTTCAGCAATTGAAAAAGGTTCGGGCGGCAGGATTGGAAATGCAGTTGTTTCCGTGCGCAATGCAAACGGCGCTGAAATAGGCACGGGAAAAACCGGCACAGGCGGCGAAGACGCAATCGTTTCATTCTTCGACCCGCAGGCAAACCTGGCAATCGTGGTTTCGCAGGACGACTATTTTTACGGCACGGCAGGCATTGCCTCGCTCAGCGGCGAGCAGAACGTTTCAATCGAACTGGAAAAAGTCACGGAGGAAAACTCCGGAAAGGTGAGGGTGCAGGTTTTCGACGAGGACGATGTTGCGGTCGAAGGCGCGATTGCAAAGCTGTTGTTTGAAAACGGGAATCTCGCGCCGTATCCCGCGCGTTCAACCGACGCCAACGGCGTTGCATTGTGGGCGGGAGTGAAAGAGGAAACGCTTTACCCTTCGGCGTACAAGGCGCAGGCATACGCCGCGCCGAAAGGGATTGCCAAAAAAATCCTGAAAAAGGAGCTGAACGAATTCAGGGTAAGGCTGGTCATAGGCGATGCCGATGTTGAAATCGAGGCAACTGATGAACAAGGCGCGCCGCTCCAAAACTCGCAGGCCGAATTCTTCAACATGCTCGGAGAAAGCATTGCAAAATTTGATCTGCCAAACGGAAAGGCTTCGCAGAAAATAAGGGCGGGGCAGAAAGCCTTTGTGGTCATAACCTCGCCCGGCCATGTTTCTTTCACGACAATCCCGAAAACGCTTTTCGCAAACACCAAGGCGGAATTTTCCGGCGAACTGCCACTGCAAGGCGGCATTGCCGGACCAAAAATCGAATTCATTGGAATGCTTGACAATTACAGGCAAAGCAATGCAATGGAAGCAGGCCATTCGTACATTGCATTGTTTCGCCTGAGCGTTCCCGCAGGCGTTGAAGGCGCCGGCGTCCATTTCAGGGCAGGCGACCAGGCAGGAATTGCCGGCGAAAACCTTTTCGTAGGCGCAGTGGACATAGGAAACGCGGCAATTGAAAAGGGCGCAGCTTACAATCCTCCGGCGGGCACTGATGCGGAAAATCCCGTGCCGCAGACAGGCATGCCCGGAAAATGGGCGAACGCAAGGTTTGCACCGGACGGAAAAGAAATGGTGGCTGAAGCCGGCTTTGAAGTCGTGGTGAAAAGTTCCACGCCCGCGTTCTCGCCGCTGCCAATGCATTACAGGGCGTGGACTGCCAGCGGAGACTCTTACAGCAGGATGCCTGCCGACACCGAGTTGGGGGCCGCGCGTGAAACCGCGTCAAAAAAAGAGCTGTACGCGAAAACGTTTGACTTGAGCGATTTCCAGGAAGGTGTGCTGGTCCGCTGTGATTCCGATTTCTGCTATGCCGGCGAAAAAGTCTTGGACCTCCGCGAAAACCTTTTCCTCGATCCGCCGTACGACATCATTGTTTTCGCGCCATACGAGGTTTCGTTCATAATCAGGAACAACTCGGATGCGGAGTTTGCACAGCCCGCGCTTTCAATTTCAAGCGTTGATTCCAGGAACGCGGAGGACAACGGCATTGCAATCGAAGGCTATTCTGTTCTTGACACGCAGTCAAACATTGTCGAAAATGCGAACTTCAACGCATCCAAAATAAGTGCAATCCCCCTGCCAAACTTTTCAAAGGGAAAAAGCGTGCTCGTGAAATTGCGGATACGCGGCAGCAAGGTGCAGGCGAACTCGCTTGAAACAAAAATCTTTTCCGCGGGACAGACACTGTTCAGGGAAAAAATCGGCTTCCGGACAAGGAAAAACGAGTCGCTTGTCCTGTCAGCCGAACCTGACAAATTGCACGCATTCGAGGAAAAAGACATTCTTGTGACGGTGAAAGACCGCCAGGGGAAGCTGCTGGAGAACGTGCTGTTGAAGGCGAGGAAAAGGCTTGCCGACGGAACCGAAACAATGCTTTCATGCATTTCAGGCAACAACTGCCTGAGCGATGGCCAGGGAAAAGCCGTGTTCCATCTGCCGGCAAGCTCGCCATCGACGCAAATTGTTTTCGAAGCCGAAAAAATCGGCTACTGGCAGGACGCGCAATTGAAGCTCGTGGTTTCGGATGAAATAATCGCATTCGAGCCTGAAAGCCTCGCGTCAGGCGTGAACTCGCGGAACAGGACGGAGGAAATAATACAGGAAACCCTGACCATGAAAAATTTTTCCGGCGCCGAACTGGGGCTTGCTGAGGCAGGCCTGTCCGGAAAAAATTCCAGGTTCTTTGCACTGCTCGACTACACTTCAATGCTTTCGTTCCTGCGCGCTAAAACCGGCGTGGACTCCGGCAATGGCCTGAAACTTGCGGGCCTCGAGGAAAAAGAGGTTTCAGGCATAATCAAAACCAAAATCATTTCACCTCTGCTCATCGCCAAAAACGAGAGCGTGGACGGCCAGGCGCTTTTCACTTTCGAGAACGCGGCGTTCGCAAAAACCTATGACGTGCAACTGCCGCTGAAAGTTGCGATTTCCCTCGGCGACGTTCCCGCAACGCCATGCGTTTCAATCGACAACCCCGACTGGGTTGACTTCACGGACAACGGGAAAACCGACGGGCACATCTCCAGCATAACCAACAACTGCGAAATCGACGGCACGCCGATTGCCCTGGACGGATTGAAGTTTTCGTACCAGCCCAACAGCGGCGGCCATCTCGGCGACGTTTCACTTTCATTGAAGGACGGCACGGGAAGGGAAATCGGATTGTACGCATTGCCGCCGAACGTGCCCATCGGCGTGCTTGAAAAAATTCCGGCCGGGCAAAGCGTTTCCGCAAGCCTTGTCTTCACTTCAAAGCTCGGCGCGGAAAACAATGATGCGGGATTCGACATTCAGGTTAACGGCCTGCTAAAATCCGAGCACGGCTTCGACGAAACCCAGGCAACAAGGGATTTCAGCGGAAGAATCAGCCTTGTCAACCTTTCAACTTGCATCAGCTATTCTCCGGAAAACGGCAGGCGCGAACTCGCCGACAATCCAGGCACGCCATTCTTCGATCCCACCGGCGAAATCACGGTTTCAATTGAAAACTGCCCGAACATAAGCCAGCCGGTGCGGATAAGGCTGTGCTACCAGGACGGAAGATGCTCAGGCGGAACCGAAGGCGGCCTGAGCCTGTCAGAAAAAGACTTCGAACTGGTGCCGGGCCCGAACACAAATCACAAGACAATAAAGGTCGACGGCGACCGCGACATAGCCGGGGTTTACGGCATAAACGTTTACGGAAATTTCGCTTCAAGGGCGCCCAAAAAACTGCGCAAGGACGATATCCTTGTATTCAACCCGGCGCACTGGGAAAACGGCAGGCCTTGGGCGGGCATGGGCTACTTTTCAATGGACCGGTACGACCTGAAAGTTTTCCCCGGCAGCGAGGACAAGACAGCGCTGTACAACAACGCGTACATCGAACAGGTCAAGGTGCGCGCTGACGGCTGCGTGTGGAAGGATTTGCAGAACACTGACAGGGCAAAGTTCAGGAGCTATGTTAAAACCGCCGCCCTGATTGCGACAAGCATCCAGGTAAGCGTTACTGTAACCGCCTTGCTTTCCATCGGACTCGGCGTTTCAATCGGGGGAGTGACGGCCGCGCTTGCAGGCGGGACAACCGCGGCAACGATTGGAACATCGTTCGCGATAAACATTGCAATCGGAGTCATCGCATACTTTGCGGTCATGTTGTTGGCAGACCTGTTCTTTTCATGCCATGACGTTCATGCAGTGAACACGCTTCCGGCATTCGTCATAAACCTGGGCGGCTCGACCTCGCTGAAAGACCCTTCGCTGAAAGTGCCGCCCGACACATCAGACGACATGCTTTCTGTGAGCGGTTTCGATGGAAAAATAAAGCCGGAATGGAATTTCAGGGAAGGGCGGGATGGATTATTCGAAACCCAGGAAATAGACTTTTCAAACCAAGGCTACGGGTCGGATTTGCCGGAATACGGCATCCTCACAGTCTCGGCGAATGAGCACGTGCACGGCGACTTCAGGCATGACAATGAAAACGGAAGCCATGGAACGGGCGATGACTCGTATGACATCGAATGCAGCAGCGGAACGCTCGCCGAATACAACATAGGCGATTCGCCCGAACAGGGAAGCTGCAATGGCATTTCAACGCGCACGTATTCGCAGAAATTCCACATCCGCGTGCAAACCAAGGAATTGCAGCAATGGCAGCCCGTTCAGTTAAGCAACAACGTGTTCGCATGCAACGCAAACGGAAGGACGGGCGAAGGGGCCTTGCCTAAAGTCAACCTCAACTGGAAGTGGACAACGGATGGAAGCGACAACATCAATGCGGAAAGCTGTGATGCAGACAATCCGGATGGCATTTACTGCGACGCAACGCAGTTCAGCATTGCATTGACGCAGAAAATGCAGTTCCTGCGCGAATTCTTCGACGCGAACCCGGTATTTTTTTGCCCGGTCAACCCCGAATACAAAGTAAGGCAGGGCGTGGCCGAGGAAAACACCCGCACTGCAAGCCAAAAGGACGTGCCTGCCGGAAAAATCGGCCTGCAGAGACTGCGCTACGACAAGGACGAAAACGACAATTTCAAATTCACGGTCGAGGTGTTCAACAGGACTTCGGAGGACAGGACAGTAAAAGTGCATTTCCGTTTGCGCGGAACCGAAGGAAACGCGGTGTCAGGGGACGAGGAAAAGGAGATCAGCGTTGCAAGGAACAGCTCAGCGGAACTCGGATTCGACGGGAACGCATTGGGAAAATCCGGGCACCCGTTCATTGCATACGCGTTGTTTGCACCCGGTTTCGTGAACGCACTGCCGGCAAGCGACGCAACGCATTACTCAACAGACAACCTGCAACTGCTGTTCTGGAATTTTTCCCCTCCTGCGGACGAGGAATGCTGGCTGAAGAACACGACATACGAAGTGATGCCCGGAGTTTCCGGAGTAGAGGCGTTCTTTGACCGCGACCTGGAAACATTCGGAGAACTCATAAACGCCGACCAGCAGGAACCCAACTGGACGGAGCACGTTCCCGACAAGGAAACCCTCAGGAAACTGCTCAGGCCAAGAGTCAACCTGATAAGGGACGGTTATTCGGACGATTTCCAGAAGGATTTCGCGGAATTCTACGCGCACAAGACATTCTACAACACGCCCAGCTATTTCGATTCCGATGGAACGGGAAAGTTTGCGGACTACTTTGCTGACACTGACAGGCTTGACTTCCAATACACTACAAGCTCCGACAAACTGCCCGATGCAGGCACGTATGACGCACAGGCCTGGATCGACTTCGGCGACGGCTGGAAATTCTTCGGCCCGGACGGAAAGCCCAAGGCAAAAATCCTTGTGAAATTCTATTACAAGGGCTATCCTGAACCGCAATCGACATTCTATTATCTGCCGTTCGACGGAAAGGTCGGGGTCGGCACAAGCAATGGCAGGCAGGGCTATGGCCTGAACTATTTGAACAGCGGCCAAGCCGTGAAAATCTCGACTGAAAACTCGCAGGACATAATCGAAACAAAGCCGATTGAAAACTCGGATGCAATGACATTGCTGAGGACAAAAATCGAGGCCGACCCGGCAAAAATCAACGGCCTTGCTGACACGCGCGGAGCACTGCTATCAGTCAGGCGCGCAACCGGGACTGACAAAGAGATGACATTCTCGCCGAATTATGCAACACCGGTTGTAATGAAAATGTCTTCCGACAAAACGGATGGAAGCAGGCTCTCGGCCTACTACCAGTTGTTCCAGGCCGGCCAGCCGAAAACCCTTGGCACGGTTTTCGCGTACTGGGCCGGAATGTCGAACTGCAAGGACTTCTCAGGCGACTTTGCTTCAAACGTTTTCTGGGACAGGCCCGACAGGAAAGGAAATTCCTCGGACCCGGTTCCGGGCGCCGAAAACGCTTACGCGGTCGACTGGCAGAGCGCGGAAAAGAAGGGAAACGTTTTCCTCAAAACCGTTGTCTTTACGCCCGCGAACTCGAACTATGTGCTGAAGGCGCTTTCTCCAGGAGACGGAACGCTTTCGTTCACGACAATGAACAGCGAAACCGGCACGACCGTGAACCTGAACGGCTTGGGCGGGATGAAGAAAAACAATCTCGCATCAAATGGCACGGTGCAGGAGCTCAACGACCTGTTCAGAATGGTCGGAGACCAGACTGTTTGCCTTTCGGATTCCGGCGACAAAAGCGTTTTCTACTGGAATGCGCTCAAACTGTTCGAGGAAAATGGTGCAGGCGGGAAAAGCGTCGAGGGCTTCGAGTCGGGGCTGTCAGCCGGGAATACGTGCATAAGCTGACTTTTTAATCAATGGAAATTATTTATAGTAGAAAAACCATAGGCAATATTATGCAACCGGATTTGGCATTGCTTTTGCTGGGCGAGCTCCTGTCGGACGCGAACTTCCTGCTGAAGATTTTCGCGCTCATGACGATCGTTTCGTTCATACTCAACCACCTCGGAAAAGGCCCGATGGCATTGCTCCTGATTGCAATCATTTCCTGGTTTGTGGTGTTCGATTACTGGCGGTTTTTCGGCGGAATATTCGTGCTATACCTCATGCTTACTTTCGGAATGACGCAGTTTTTGATAGACGTGTTCTGGGCGCTGCCGCAGAGCGGGGACCAGGCGCACGGCGGAATGCCGATGATGGGGCCGATGCGCCATGAAGGAGGCAGAAGATGAACGAAAAAGGAATCAACGCGCTCGTGCTGGTTTTCCTGTTCCTGCTGCTCATTGCCATTGCCGTGCCGACAATAATGTATTTTTTCACTCCGGCAAACATCGTTTTCAGGCTCATACTCGTGCTCGTCATCTTCACGACAGTGAGGAATTTCCTCGGCCCCGGCGTGCCGTCGCTCATAATTTCGGGGGTGCTGATATATTTCCTTGCAATAAAATGGGTTTACATCTTCTCATCGGTTTACGTGCTGTTCATTCTCTGGACTTTCGGGTTCTTCTCGGTCATACTCTGGGGAACGGTCAACGTGCGTTCGGTTCTCGGAGGGCAGCATTAAAACCGGATGCGGCACAATTATGGTAAGGCGGGAAAATGGCTGACTTTGTGACAAACCTCATTCAGGTGCTGACTCTCGTCTACCTTGTGTGGATTTTCCGCTGGGCGAGCGGCCAGCTTGGCAGCGCAAAACTCGCCATCATCTTTTCGCTTATCGTAGTTTACCTGACGTTTTTCCAGTTCCCGGAGCTGGTCTGGATTCCGGCAGTGATATTTTTGTTCGCGACGTTCGGAAAGGAATTGTTCGCTAAAATGGCGTGATGAAATGGCGGCGGCATTAAAAAAGTGATTTGAATGGATACGCTCGCGTTCATCATTGCCGTCCTGCTCATAATGCTTGCCATACAGTTCAACCAGCAGTGGATGATTCTTGGAGTTGTCGGCATACTCGTGGTTTCAATGCGTTCCATCGGGACAATACTGCTTGTCATCATCATGCTCGGCGCGTTCTTCCTTTTCCCGGACGTGAAGACATACGGCCCCATAATCCTTGTCAGCCTCATAATCATAGCGCTTGCCTTCGGTTCCGGGGACAAGCCCGGTGCGCCGCAAGGCTATCCAATGGACATGTTCGGTGACATGGGCGGCGGGGGCTACGGCGGACCCGGCGGGTATTGAATGAAATGGGCGACAATTTTCTGGACGCTCGTCTTCGGCTTCATTGCAATGCAGCTTAACGCACAAGTCTTCGGGTTCTGGCTGTTCGTCTTCGGAATAGTTGCGGCAATCCTCAAAATCACCATAGGCTTTTTCTCGTTCCTCCTGCACGGCACGGTCTCCGAAATGGAGAAAAGGAAAGCCGGAGCCGTCAAAACAGGTTTCGTTGACAGGTCGTTCAGGGAAATGGGCAAAAAAACGGGCGAGGGGTTGTTTGCGCCCTCGCACCACAAGTGGAAGTCGCCGAACCTCATTTCGCGCATGGGCCAGGGCGCAAAAAACGTGTCGGAAATGTTCTTCGAAATTTTCCGTTAGCCGGTTTCGTCCGGGCGCGTTTTCGACCGCGCGTGCCGAAACCAAGGCATTCTGCTTTCGCAGAATGCCGAGTAAGGTGTTTGCAAAGTCAGAAACAGTTAATCTTTTTCGCCGAGAATGCGCCTGTCGGTTTCAAGGATTTTCGCAAGCAAAGCCTTTGATGCCGTGGACAATGCTTTGAGGTCGTTGACCTGCGCCTCCAAAGCGGAGAGCCTTTCATTGATGTCGGCAAGGCGCTTCTCCAGATCGCGGTTCGACGGCCCTGATGCAATCGAAGCGATTTTGCCGTGGATGTCCTGCACGTTCTCGTGCATGGCCTCAAGCTTTTCGGAGTGGCTGTCAAGCCGGTTCTGCAGTTCGGCATCCTGCATTGCGTCTTCCTCAAGCCTGCGGTCCAAATGCTCTTTCACGCGCAACGCCGTCTTTTCGGCAATGTCAATGTCATTATCATCGTCCTCTGCCTGCCCTTGAACCTCGTCTCCGGCCCCGCCTTCAGCATCCCCCTCTTCCGCTTCGCTATCGCGTTCTTCACCCTGGCGTTCCCCGCCCCGGCCTTCGGCTGACTGCGCATCGCCTTCCCCTGCCTTTGCGGGCTTGGGCTTTTTGCCTGCATAGCTGTCCTCAAGCTCCAGAAGATATTCCTCGACTTCATTGTCGGAAATGCCGATGTCGCGCAAAGTCTTGGCGATGTCCGCATTGTCCAGGCCGGAATCGCGCATTCTCTTGATAGTTTCAAGGACAACCTGCTTGTTCACCATGCAAACCGCAACCAAAAATTTTTATTAGGCTAACACTTATCTAATAATAAAATTGGCATATTTAAACCTGCGGTTTTTGGTTATGGGCATGAAACGGAAAAGCGGAGAGGCCAGGTTTTTACAGGGCCCTTGGAAGCAATTGTTCGAAGGCAATGTCCTGGGCCACGCCTCGGAAATCAAATTGAACCCGGAATCCGTCGTGCTCGCAACCGTCTTCGACGAGGAAAACGGCAAAAAAAAGGGCGCGCTTACGCAGCTCTTCAAGGTTTTCCACGCTACCGGCAACATAGACGGTTTCGTTGAAACCTTTCCGAAAGACGCGATAGTCGTTTCAAGGCACGACCCTAAAAAAACAATGAAATTCCTGCTCCTGCCCTCCGAGCCGGCGTATTCGCCGCTTGAAAAGGATTCGCTCGAGGAAACCGTCGACGAGCAGCTCAAACAGATTGAAACCTCGGCAAAGCTTGTCGGCAACTTTTCAAAGGCATACGACATAGAGCTCTCGGAACTGGAAAAAAGCGGCGACGAGACAAAAAACGCGTTCTTCTCCCAGCCATTGCTGGCAATGGAACTCATGCCTAACAGCCTTGGCACTGCCGGGCCTGCAACAGCCGACGGGGAGCGGGATGAAGGAAACATGCAAAAACACGACCTGGCCGGTGAAATCATTCTCGGGGTTTCCGCGGAAAACCAGCCGCTCAAAGAGCCGCTGAGGCTTTTCTCGCACACCGTAATCTACGGCGGAACTGAAAAGGAAAGAAACCACGCAATGCACATTCTCATCGAAAGCGCCCTGCTTTCAAGCCTGCCCGCAATAGTCTTCGACTGGAGCGACAGGTTTTCCGGCCTCAAAAGGCAGACGGAGCAGAAGGAAAAGCTCCTCGACTACAAGCTTGACGTGGAACCCATCGGTTTCCCGTTCAGGGAATTCAAGCCCAAGGAAAACATCAAGGCATGCATTCCAAGCCTCAATGCTGACGGCGTGCTGGAACTCTTTGAAACCGGAAACAACGTTGCAGCGCAAACTCTTGCAAAGGCGGTAAAGCTGTCGAAAGCGGAGTCGATCGACGGCCTCATAAAAGAAATAGAAAAAATGCCCGCAACGGACGACTGGAACGATTTCCACAAACTCAAAACCATAAGGCTTGCAAAGCTTTTGGATGTTCGCTATCCCGGATTTTTCGGCGGCCAAAACAACGTCGAGGAAATTTCAAAAAAATGGCTGCATGGCATCGGCAGGACAAGCCACATCAGCCTGGCTGGCCTGGACAAAAGGCAGTCGCTCATTATGGTCGACGCGCTGTTAAGGGAACTGCTCAACCATTTCAGGAAACACGGTTCGCGGGGAGGGCTCAAAACAATGGTTTTCATCCCCGAAACGGAAAAGCTGGCGCCGTTCGAAGATGAAACGCTTGACGGCAAAAGCATCGCCGAAACAATGCTCGAACTCAAAACCTTCGGCACGGGCATAGCGCTCTCGACGCCGGTTGAAACCGACCTTGACAGGAAACTGCTCGAGGAAACCGAAGCCAAAATCGGGATAGTCAAAAACAACGACATCGGCGTGCAGATCAGGAACAAAAGGCAATACAGGGCAATGCTCCGCCCCGGATTAAGCGCGTGCTCGGAATTGCAATAAAATAAAAGGAAACGCAAACCAATGCAATTACAAAAAAAAACGCAAACACAAAAAATGCAAACATAATGCAATTGCAAAAAAAAGCGGCAACTATTTTTTCTTCTCTTTCTTTGATTCGCCGGCCGAATCCTTCGCAAGCCTCTTGTCAATCAGTTCCTTTGCCTGCGCGATCGTTACAAAGTCAAGCGGGTTTATGGCGTCAATGACATATTTGAGCTCGGCAAACTGCTCCTTTGACACCGAGGTTTCCTGCGCATGCTTGAGCTTTGCCTCAAGCTCGTCGACTTTCCCCGAAAGATCCTGCAAATGCAGCAAAAGCTTTTCAATGTCCTCGGAAGCAAGGCCGCCGCTGTCGGAGGAAGCTCCGTTCTGCCTCGGCTCCTCAAAGCCCTTGAACTTCTTGTTCAAAACAAGAAGGTTCCTGCCAAGAATCTTCTCGTTGCGCACTACAAACTTCATTTTCTGCGACAGCACGAGAATCGCGGAATTCAGCGCCTTAATGTCCTCGCGCAGGCTCATGGCGGAAATGCCCGATGAAGCCCCGCCGCCGGAAGCAGAATAAGACTGTGGCCTCGCGGAAACGTCTGCAGGCCTCGCCGGCCTGGAATGTGGCGGCATCAGAGAATCACATTATTTTAAAGAAATTGATACTTAAAAGGCTATTGTATGCCAAGGGAGATAAAAGGAATTTTGCTTGACGCAGCCTATTCTTCCGGAAAAAACGGCGAATCCGACATCGAACTGTTCGTGAAAACGCCTGAAGGAATCCGGCGGTTCGAGGACAAAAAATTCCGGCCCTACTTTTATGCCATAACAAAAGACACGGAAAAAGCAATCGAAGACCTCAGGGAAAAAACGTTTGCGGAGGGCGCAAAGGCCCTGAAAGCCGAAACCGTCAAAAAATCCAATGCCGAAAACGTTGTCAAGATTTATTTCAAAAGCACGAACGAACTCATCATTGCAAGGCAGGAAATAAGCGCTTTTCCATGGCTAATCGAAAAACGCGAATACGATTTGCCGTTCGCGAAACGCTATCTCATAGACAAGCGGCTTGAACCCATGAACGGCATAAGGCTGGTTGTCGAAGGCAATGAAATCCTTGAAGCGGAAAAGTTCGACTCCGAAGCCGAGTTCAGCATTGCCTCGTTCGACTTTGAAACCCTTTCAGCGGAAAGATTTTCCACGCCCGACAAGGACCCGGTGCTGATGGCATCATTCGCCGGCAACGGCCATTCGTTTGTGCTGACTTACAAGGAAAAGTTTGCGGGCATGCAGGGCACCAAAACCTTCGGCTCGGAAAAGGAAATGCTGGAAGCGCTTGTCGCTGAAATCCGCAAAGCGAAACTCGACATCCTCGTCACTTACAATGGAGATTCCTTCGACCTGCCGTACCTTGCCGGCAGGGCGGAAAAGCTGGGCTTTGACGACGGAATAGCATCGGACGGCTCGAAACCCAAAATCAGGCGCAGGGGACAGGACAATGCAGTGAAAATAAACGGCCTGCAGCATCTCGACGCGTTCCAGATGCTCAGGGTGCTCAACAGGTTTGCGGTTGTGAGCCTCATCAAGTTCGACCTCGAATCGGTTGCGGAAAGCCTGTTCGGAACGCCGAAAGAAAAGATAAAAGCTGCGGACATAGCAAGGATCTGGGAAAAAGGCTCGGAAGCCGAATTCAAAAGGCTTGTAGCATACAACCGCGAGGATGCCGAAGCAACACTGAGAATAGCCGAAACTTTTTTGCCGCTCGAAACAGAGTTCTGCAGGCTTGTCAAGCAGACGCTGTTCGACGTGAGCAGGGCATCGGCCTCAAACCTGGTGGAAGCATTGCTCTACAACAAGTGCTTTGAAACCAACAGCCTTGTTCCGGAAAAGCCTTCCGACGAAGAAGTGGGGCAGCGCATAATGCAGAGCTTTGAAGGCGGCTTTGTGCGCGAACCCAAACCGGGGCTGCATGAACGCATTGCGGTATTGGACTTTTCCTCATTGCATCCGAGCATAATGGTTTCGCACAACATTTCGCCGGACAGCCTCGACTGCAGGCATGAGGAATGCAAAGCCAAAAACTCCGCGCCCACCAACCACTGGTTCTGCACCAAAAAAGACGGGTTCCTTTCCTCAATCATAAAAGACCTTTTTGAACGGCGCATGGCGCTCAAGAAAAAGCTGAAGGCGATGGACAGGAAAAGCAAGGAATTTGCCCTGCTGAACGCGCGCACGCAGGCATTGAAAATTTTGCTCAACTCGTTTTACGGTTACCTGGGCTATGCGCGCAGCAGATGGTATGACAGGGAATGCGCAAGGGCCGTGACAATGTTCAGCCAAAAGTACGTGCAGGAAGTCGCGAAGATGGCGGAAGAAGAAGGCTTCGAAGTCATTTACGGGGATACTGATTCCAATTTTTTGAAAATTCCGGCCGGCAAAAACGAAAAGGACGTCGAGGAATTCGTCAGGAAAACCAATGACTGGCTGCCCGGCATAATGCAGATAGATTTGCAGGGATTTTACAAGCGCGGCATATTCGTTTCGCGCAAAGGCGAGGAGAAAGCGGCAAAGAAACGGTATGCCCTGATGGACTACAAGGACAACCTCAAAATAGTCGGCTTCGAATACGTGAGAAGGGACTGGTCGAACATCGCCAAGGAAACGCAAAGGCAGGTCATAGAGGCGGTGCTGAAAGAGGGCAGGCCCGAAAAAGCGATTGCCATAGTCAAAAAGGTTCTGGCCGAGCTGAAGGAAGGGAAGGTTCCGAAAAAAGAGCTTGTCATCCTGACGCAGATAAAAAGGCCGCTCAAAAAATACGTGTCGAAAGGCCCGCACGTCGTTGCCGCTGAAAAAGCCATAAAGCGCGGAAAAGACATTGGAGTCGGAAGCGTGATAGGCTACATCGTTACGCGCACTGGAAAAAGCATTTCCGACAAGGCCGAGCTTGAGGAATTCGTGAACGAAGGCGACTACGACGCCGACTACTACATAAGCCACCAGGTTTTGCCGGCAGTTGAAAAAATCGTGCAGGAACTCGGCTATTCCGAGCAGGACCTACTGCACGGCGGAAAGCAGAGCAGCCTCAACCGGTTTTTCTGAAAAAACGACAGCTAAAAAAGGCTTCTTGTCCAGAAAATAAATCCGATTTTTCATGGAAAGCGAAGAGATTGAAAATTACAGGAAATCCGGGGCAATCCTCAGGAAAGCCGTTCATTTCGCCAAAAAAGAGGCAAAGCCGGGCGCAAAGCTGTCCGGCCTGGCGGAAAGCATTGAAAAGTTCATCGCCGAAGAAGGCGGAAAGCCGGCGTTTCCCGTCAATTTGTCGCGCAACAACGAGGCGGCGCACGCCACCCCGAGCATCGGCGACGAAAGCGTTTTTTTGGAATCGGATGTCCTGAAGGTGGACATCGGAGTGCACGTCGAAGGCTTCATCACCGACACAGCTTTCACTGTCAACCCGTCGAACAGGCACGCAAAAATGATTGAAGCCGCGGAGAAAGCTTTGGAGAACGCGTTAAGCCACGTCAAAGCCGGGCAAAAAATCTCCAAAATCGGGCAGGAAATTGAAAAGACGATAAAGCATTACGGCTTTTCCCCTGTCGAAAACCTGACAGGCCACGGTTTGCAGGCATTCGAAGCGCACGCCCCCCCAAGCATTCCCAACATCGAAAGGCCCGACGACCGGATTCTGGAAGACGATTCGTGCATTGCAATCGAACCGTTCGCGACCGACGGAGAGGGCATTGTGCGCGAAGGGCAGAGCGTTGAAATCTTTTCCCTTGAAGAGCCGAAAACAATGCGCAGCCCGGTCGCAAGGAAAATACTCGAATTCGCAGCCGAAAACTATTTTGCACTGCCTTTCGCGGAAAGGTGGATCGGAAGGGAACTGCAGCTTTCGGATTTCCAGCGCAAAACAGCGTTGCGCGAACTGGTCTTCAAAAAATGCCTGCAGTCATATCCCGTGCTGCGCGAAAAAGACGGCAGGATTGTCACGCAGGCCGAAACAACAATTCTTTTGGCGGACGGCAAGGTTGAAACCCTCGTCTGAACGCTTCGCCACCGCAAAAAGCCTGAAAGCCTGCTAACCCAAAAACGCCCGCAAAGATTTAAATAGTAAAAAGCGAATTATAATAGCACAATCGCGGGCGCGAAAGCCGCCGGTTAAAAAGTGAAGAACATGGGTTTGCAGTTCCTCAAGGACAACGCCGTAACCTTGAAGCCCGCGGCATTCGTCGGAATACTGGTTGTGCTCATTGCAATCGGCTTCGCGTTCGGAAACGTGCTCGCGCCCAAGCCCGTGGAACAAAAAGCCGTGCCGCAAAACAACGCAAAAATCGCGGACTATTCGGCAATCACAACCGAAATTGACTCTTATCTCGCGGCAAGCGGCCCGGACGACAAGCCCATGACCGGCGCAAAAATAGCCGAACTCAAGCAGGGCGTTGCTCTGCTGGCAAAAGACGACCAAACCGGCGGGCAGACAACCGCGGCATACAATTCGGCCCTGAACGCCATAAGCGCGATAGAGGGCGCAAGGCAGGGGTTTGAAGAAATCGGAAAAGTGAACCTCTGCGGGGATGGCGCAAGCAGTGCAATAGCAAAGCTTATTCCGTCAGCCGAACAGAAAGTCTTGTCCGCGCGCGAAGAAATTTCGGGCGCCGACAAAATCGCCAAAGGGCTTTTCAACAGCAATCCAGGCGCGGCAGTCGTGGCAGGCATTTCCACAACCATTGCAGAAAAGCTTTCCGAAAAGCTGGCAGGCATCGGGAACGAAATGGCAATCGAAAACATGAAAGCCCGCAACCAGGACCAGGAATACTGGAATTACATAAAAGAGGCCTGCGAAGCGGGAACGCCGGACCCGGATTTTGTTCCTCCGAAGGAAACCAGCCAGCCGGAAGTGGTTCCGATGTCCGACCCCGGCTCAAACTATGGGCCGCCGGACACAAACGCGCCGGGTGATGCGCAATGACAATGAAAAAAAGGGTTCTTTTGGCGGTGGCGGCATTCGCATTCATCTTGGCAATGCAGGCGGCAAACGCGCTTACTGCCTGCTCGTACCAACAAGAAGTCGGAACCAACTTTTACTGCTACATTGACAACAGCCCAGGCGAAATACACATAAACGAGTTTTTGGTCGGCAAGGGACAGCTTGAAGACCGCGGTTTTGGCACATACTATTTGACGATAATGCCCGGCGGAGTGCTGCGAACAAACAGGATAGCCCTAACGAAAAGCGGTTCTCAGGCGACAACAGGGAAACTCATTATTGACATAAGGGGACCGGCCAGCGGGGAACCAAGCGGAGTCATAAGGCGCAGGACAACAATCGACATGACCATTGATGCGACTTCAATAAGCGCGACCGGCCCGAGCAGGGACGGCGCGTCAATCGCGGATGTCACATCAATAAGCCTTGACGAAACCCTGCAATTGAACGACAGCGCCCGCATCCAGGTGAATGCGCCCGGAATAGTGACTGCGGAGAGAATCTGGCTGTACAGTTCAAACATCCGGACCGACCACGGCGCAATCACCGCCAGAAGCGACTTTTATGCCGGAGGCCAGCGCGACAACTACGCGCTTTACGCCAAAAGCCTCAGCGTCCCGAACGGAAACATAACATTGCAAAACAACAGAGTGGATTTGGTTGGCAATGCGGGCGGCAGCGCAAGCATCAACGCCGGCAACAACATTTACATGAGCGGCGCAAGGGTTGAACTGCATGCCCCTGAAACCGGCACGACAATTACGGCAGGCGGAAACCTCACGGTAAGCGGATTGTACGGCGGGCGCGCACTGCACGCCAGCCGCATAAACGTCGGCAACAATTTCACGCTCACCAACAGCGAAATAGAAAACTGCTGGGGCGGTGAATGCCCCACAAACATCTCTGTTGAAGGCAAATTCACATCAACAGACTCGGTTATTATAGCGGACCACGGCGAAATAAAAGTAGGCTGCACTGCGCCGACAGCCGACGCCGGAATGGTCGTTGACGGCAGGACATCCGGGAGGGACATAGGCATCCACTTGCCAAACAAAATCCAGCTGTGCAGGGGAAACCTCAAGCTCAATGACACGCAAATACACTATATCAGCGGCCCCGTGACAGCATCAACAGGCAAAATAAAAACGACGAATTCAAGAATGCATTTCCAGCAGAACGGAAGCATTACCGCCGGCGGAACCGATGAAAGCGGAACTGGCGAATTTGCGGGCAACTGGGCAATCAGCATGACGGGAAAAGGGCCGGTCGCACAGTATACAATTGACGGCAGCGGCATAACCGACCGCCTGATCAAAGCAACGAACGGCTCGATAATTTTAAGCGGAACCGATGTCAGGCACAACCCGAAGCTGGAAAGCTCATTGCAGACAACAATTTCCAATTCGCGCACAGAACTGCAGGGCATCAATTCTGGCGGAAACCTAAACCTTTCAAATGTTGAAATGTATTCGACGGGCGGCATAACCGTCGGCGGAAGGATGAAAAGCCAGAACTCAAAAATCAGCTTTGTGAACAATTACTATCCCATAACCGTGAACGGCCCGGATGACGGCACGCAGGCCGCACTGGAAATAACCGGGCAGAAAAACGGCAAGGCGGTTGAAAACCCGGCGGCAATAACCGCACCAAACGGCTCAATCAACATCCACGACATCAGCAGCTGCGGCGGAGGATGGTGCATTCATTTCATGAAAGGGGCTTTGACGGCAAACAACAACATCACGGTTTCAAACGTGCAGGGCTTTGACGGCCTCAACAACAACGGAATATCAAAAATAGAGTCAGCCAACGGAAACATAAACCTGGCAAACACGACTTTCTGGTCAGTAATCGGCCCTAACAGCGCAAACGCCCAAATCAAGGCATTGAACGGCAACATCACAATCAGCGGGAAGGGCCTGGACCAGCGCAATTTCAATGAAGGAAGCATTGTAAGCCTAATCCGCGCAAAAAACATAACCATTTTAAACAACCCGGAATTCTGGGACGTGACCACCAACACTGCAACAGACCCCAGCGGCGCGGTAATCCAGGCGGACGAAACATTGACCATCCGGAACACCAATTTCAAAAACGGCTGGGGAAACGACATCAAACTGCTGAAAGCCAACAAAATCGACGTTTCAGGCAGCCGGTTTGAAGGCACGGAAAACGGCAACGGAAACGAAAAGATGACAATCGATGCAGACGAAGAGATAAAGCTTGTCGGAACCTACGTGTATGTTTTAAAGCTGATCACGGCACCGAGAATAAGGCTTGAAAACATTGACATGCCATTCATATATCTGGGAATTCAGGCAGAAAAAGACCTTGAATTGGTCCGCGGCCGCATGGCATTCAACAATGCTGCATTCGATCACGTCATTTCAGTTGGAAACGCCGAAACAGACAAGGACTACAAGCTGTTGCTGCAAGGCACGGGCATATGGAATGGCTCCAAGCGGCTCACGGTATCTGTTGACTACGGCGACACAAAAGGCATAAAGATTGAAGAAGTGCCCAGCATCACAGGCAATAACCAGGCAGTGACGATGGGCGCATGCAATTGGAGCGGGAGCGGAACAATCAACCATACGGGAATATTGGCCAACAACTTTATCGTTTCAACTTGGACGCCAAGCCCGACCGCGGCAGCATGGTCAACTTTTTTCCGTAAGAACCCGAACACGGGAGCAGACCCGACAATATCAGCAGACCTTACTTGCCCATTCCGCAACGGCGGCTCAAACAATGGCGGAGGGGGCGGCGGAGGAAAAACCTGCCAGATAACCACGAAAACAGTTAATGCGGATGGAAGCGTCGGCGCAGCCATCGACCAGATTGACGCAGTTGGCGGTGAAATAAAGGTTGAAGCCGGAAACTTCAGTCCGGACGCGGCTCCGGCCGGAACAATCTCATGCGGAAACAACGCGCCGGCAATAAGCTCCGGCGGAACATGCACTTACGGACAGAACAATTTCGAAAGCCAGATAAGCTATGACGTCACTTACACCGATGTGGACGGTTATTCGTGCACCAAGACTTTAAGGCAAAGCCCCGTGCTGACCGGGGGCGGAGGCACCGGGGGAACAGGCGGAAACGCGCCAAGCTGCAACCTCCTGGTCGACCCGTCAAACATTTATCCGGCGAATGCCGCAACAGTCAATGTCAAGGCAAGCGTGTCAAACCCAGTCGGCTCCGGCCATACGGCAAAAATCAAGTGGGATTCCGCGGGCGCGTTCGCAGATGTTGCATTTGGGCAAATCACAAACCTTTCAGCGGGCGTAAACCACAGTTATGCTGTGGTAACGGACCCGACAATCCACCAGATAACCTTGCAGGTTTATGACAATTCAACCGGAACACCGACGCTCATGACAAGCTGCCAATACGATTTAGAGCACGGGCACACAGCGCCGGGCGGCGGGGGCGGAGTCGTGACCTGTTCTACAAACATTTACTGCACGGGCCTGCAGACATGCTCGAACGTGCAGGCAACCTATCCTTATGGCGTCTGCTGCAACGTTGCATGCACCAATCCCACAAACTTCGAACAGGCTTGCACTGACCAAGGCTGGAACACCTGCGATGCTTCAACTGAATTGTGCTCTGGAACAGTGCAGGACGTGCAAAACGGCTTGGTCTGCTGCCAGGGAACCTGCCAGAACACTTCAGGCCAGACATTGCAGCCTGTGAACGTTTTCCTTTTCCTTAACGGTTTCATAATGAAGGCCGGCGGCCAGCCCGTGCAAAGCGGCACGGTTGCATTCACTGTCAATTCCACTGTTGCAGGCGAAAGCTGCAGCACCCCGGCAATCTCGCCGGCATTCAACAACGGCATCATTTCGGTGCAGATCGACCCGTTAAACTGCAAGCTTGTGCCCGGAACGCCGCACACCGGAACCGCGACAATCAGGGACAATGCAACGGGCGCAACCGAAACAATCAATGTGACGTTCACGTCCTGAATGGGCATAAGAAAAGCCAGGGAAAGGTCTTTTTGGTGCCGCAAAAAAAAGCAACGCAGGCAAAAAAGGAAGCCAAAAGCGATGCTCCGGCAAAACCTGGAAGTACATTCAAAAAAGCCACCATAGTCTTTCTGGTGGCCGCGGTAATCCTGGCCGTTGTTCTGGGATACCTGGCTTACGCCAACATCCAGAAAAACATTGAAAACGAAATGAATGAAATCCGGCTGCAGGCAGAGCGGGACAGCAAAAACAGCACTGTGACCGTGACAGAAAAGCCAACCGCAAGCCAGGCTGAAACAAGTGCGGGGGCAGGCAAACCCGAAGAAAGCGCACAATTGAGCGAGGAAACCGATTCTGCGAAGACGGCAAAGGCGATAGAAGTTGCAGCAACCAATGCGACTTACCAGGCATACGTGAAGGACCAAGGTTTTGACGCGAAAGTCTACGTTCTCACGATAGAAAAGAAAGAAATACTAAAACAGCAGTTCATAATATACCAAAATTTGCCGGACAAGGAATTGCACCTCGTGGAATTCTCTTCGGCGGCAAAGGGTTCGTTCATAGCGATAGTCGACATTGAAACAGGGAAAGTGGAAAAGTTTTTCCGCATGGTCGGAATAAGCGCGTGAAAAAAATGGAAAAAAAGTTTTTTTTGCTGGCAGCTGCGCTGTTCATGGCATTCCTTGCAGGCAACGCATTCGCGGCAGTAACCTGCCCCGCGCCCGCAGACCCAAGCATACAGCTCACGGCGGGCACGAATTTCTGCTACTATTTTTACGTTTCAAAAGGCAGCAACTCCGAGCAGGGAACAAACTATCGCGTCGACCTTGACCTGCTGAAAGGCGGAAAGGCGCCCGGCACAGGAAACGCGGCAAGCTGCACAAGCTCCGCGGACTGCGAAATAAACTTCCACTGCGACAACGGAACGTGCAAGCTGACCCTAAGCGAATTGTACGTGTGCGTCAATCTCGGCCACTGCGTTCCAGTCAGCGCCAACGACGTCGCACTGATTGACGTGAAGGCGCCAAGCATTTTTGAAGGCAATCCAATAACAGTAAAACTCAGCGTGTACAATAACAATTCCGGGCCGGTGAACCTCCAAACCGAATACAAATTTTTTGACACCAGTGGAACCCCGTTAACCGGCGGAACCTTCACGCCCGGCCCATCGGCAACGCCGGTTGGCAGCATTAGTGCCACGGGCCTGCTCGCATTCTCAAACGTTCCGGCCAACCAATCTGAACTGACAATCGGCAGCTATTCATACAATCCGCCGGGGGGACTTGCTGCAAACAAAGACAGTTATAAAGTGCAAATAACACTCAAAAGCATAGTGCCAGTTGACCCTCTTGCGCCACCGGCAAACTCCAATCCGAACAACGATTCAAGGGAAGCCTATTTCAGCGTGTCAAAGCGGACAAGCGCAACCAACATTCCCGAAACAAACCTGCTGCTATTGCCCGCGCTCTTCGCGGTAATCGCATTCATACTGTTCCGCGAATAAGCGCTTTTATTATGGCAATCCAACACAAGCCATAAAAAGACTTTTTCAGCACAATTGCTTCTGGCAAAATTGCCCGGACAGTTCTGGCCCCATGGTGTAGCCTGGACAGCACGGGGGCTTGCGGAGCCTCTGGCAGGGGTTCAAATCCCCTTGGGGTCGAAGCGCGTTCCGGCGCGCAAAAAAAAATATTCTTAAAACAAACCCAAAACAAATACTAGCATAATGCAGGGGTAGGGAAGCGGCCAAACCCGCAAGGTTCAGGGCCTTGTCGCTTAGTGCGTTCGGCGGTTCGAATCCGCCCTCCTGCAAAGCCGGTTCCGTCCGGCTGGTTCGGAACCAAGGCGTATTGCCAGCGCAATACGCCGAGTAAGCAGTAGTAAATGATTGGGGACGGGTGAGGGGGCGAAGCCCCCTGCGTTCGGAACCAAGGCCATTGCGTTGCAATGGCCGAGTAAGCACGAATTCCCGCCGCCGCATAGGTATTTAAACCTTGCATAGGCAGATTATTTCAGGTTTTCAGAATGAAAAGTGAGTTACTTCACATCGTATGAAAATTCTCTTAAATTCTTGAATAGAAGTAACTCTGAAAGCCTGTTTTCAACGCAACCCAGCCCTCAGGCTGGATTCGCGGCGGAAAACCTTTTAGCGGCAGAGGATAATACGAAAAAGAACAGATGGGTACTGAGCGCAGCGAAGTACCCGTCGTCGAACCCGGCGGACGAAACCGCCGAATGGCTTGTGTGGTGTAGTGGCAGCATTGGGGACTGTGGAAACCTTTTGGAAAAAGGTTTGCGAAAAACCGCAAGAAACCTTTTCCAAAAAGGTTTGCGAAAAACCGCAAGAAACCTTTTCCAAAAAGGTTTGCGAAAAACCGCAAGAAACCTTTTCCAAAAAGGTTTGCGAAAAACCGCATGGTTGCAGTTATCCCCCGGCCCGGGCTCGATTCCCGGCACAGGCCTCGCCGTCATCGCCCGGCGGGTGCGAAACCAAGGCATATTGCTGCGCAATATGCCAAGTAAGCCTTTACTTGGCACGTGGTCTACATGCTGAAAGAAATAACCGCCGAAAAACCCGGAGAGCTTGAAGCGTTCCTTGCCGGGCTGGAGGCGCCGGACAAGAATGTCGAAGAAACCGTCCGAAGCATTATCGCGGAAGTCAGGGAAAAAGGCGATTCCGCGCTGATTGCGTTTTCGGAAAAATTCGATGGCGTGCGGCTTTCCCCTGAAAGCATGGAAGTGAGCAGTGCGGAGATTAAGGCGGCTTATTCCAAAGTTTCGAAGGCACAGGTTGAAGCCTTGAAGCTCGCGAAAAAAAACATTCTTGCTTTTGCAAAAAGGCAGCTGCCGAAAGAATGGAAAACTGAAAATGCGCAAGGCGTGGTTGTTGGGGAAATTGTCAGGCCATTGGACGTTGTCGGCATTTATGTTCCAGCGGGCAGGTATCCTTTGCCTTCAAGCGTTTTGATGAATGCCTTGCCTGCGAAAGCCGCGGGCGTGAAAGAGATTGTGATGTGCACTCCGCCGAAAAAGGATGGCACTAACCCGCTCGTGCTTGTCGCAGCCGACATCGCCGGCGTGGACAGGATTTTCACTCTGGGCGGAAGCCAGGCAATTGCCGCAATGGCATTCGGCACCAAAACCGTGCCGCGCGTGCAAAAGATTGCCGGGCCGGGAAACGTTTTTGTCGCAACCGCGAAAAGGCTTGTTTTCGGCCAGGTTTCCATTGATTTTGTTGCCGGGCCGAGCGAGGTGTGCGTTGTAGCGGACTCGAAAGCCGACGCGAAAATCGTTGCGGCCGAGCTTTTGACGCAGGCCGAGCACGACTCAAACAGCGTCTGCATTCTTGTCACGCCGGACAGGGCGCTCGCAGAAAAAGCCAAAGCCGCGCTTTCGGTTCAGCTTGAAACAGCAAAGAATGCCGAAACAGCACGCAGGGCGCTTGAAACCAATTCGGCTGTTGTCATTGCAAGGGATCTGCAGGACTGCGCGGGCATCGTGAACCAAATCGGCCCGGAACACTTGGTGCTTTTCGGCAGGGCGGAAAGGCTTCTGCCGCAAATAAGCGCGGCTGGAAGCGTTTTTCTCGGAGACTTCAGCCCGGTAGCCGCGGGAGACTACTGTTCCGGCACAAATCACGTCCTGCCAACCGGCGGAACGGCAAAACAACGCGCTGGCCTGTCGGCAAGGGACTTTGTCAAGGTCATCGCGTTCCAGAAAATCTCTGAAAAAGGCCTGAAAGGCCTGCAAAAAACGATTGGTGCAATGGCTGATTCCGAGGGCCTTGAAGCGCACAAAAAAAGCGTTGAAATACGCTTGGACCGCGGAAAAAGCGCGCCCGGAAGCGGGTTTTCTGGCGTTGACGCGATTGTTTTGGACATTGACGGCGTGCTGGCAGATGTAAGCAACACTTACAGGATTGCAACAGTGAAAGCGGTCGAAGTTTTGTACGGAAAAAGGTTTCCGGTGCAGAAAACCGCTTTGTTCAAGCGCTTGGGGGGATTCAACAACGACTGGCACGTTGCCTATGCTTTAAGCCTGGTTGCGTTGCTGCAAAAAAACGGCTTTCGCGTAAGCGGGGAAGAATTCGCCCCGAAAATCGGCTTGGACAAAGGCTTTGAAGGCGCAGAAAGGGCTGCAAGGCAGATTGCCGGCCAAAAGTGGGAAAGCATTGCACGCGAATACGACCGCGAAAAAATCATGGACGCGTTCGAGGAACTATACCTCGGCGAAAGGCGTTTCACGGAGTTTTTCGGCAAACCGGCAAGATTGGGCGTGAAAAAAGGGCTTTGCGAAAACGAAAAAATGATTGTTTCAAGGAAAACCGTCGAGTGGCTGAAAAACAACGGCAAAAAGCTCGGCGTGATAACCGGGCGCACGTTCAACGAAGCAATGCTTTGCCTTGAAAGATGCGGCCTTGCAGCGGCGATTGCAAAAGAAAACATTTTTTCGGATGAAACCGCAAGCGAAACCGGCGGAAAGTTGAAACCAAACGCCGCGCCGCTGGAATGGATGAAAAAAAGGCTCAATGCCGAAAAGGTTTTGTATGTGGGTGACATGATTGACGACCTTGAAATGGTGAAAAACGCGGGCGGCCCGCTGAAAGGCAATTTTTGCGCAATGGTTTTGACGGGCGCGTTCTCGCCGGGCAAAAAATTTTATTTGGAAAAAGGCGCGGACGCCGTGTTGAAAGACATAAACGAACTGCCAAAGCTTTTTGGAAAGCCGGAGCATGCGGGAAGTGAATGAAATGATTTCCGAAACCGGCAATGTGAAAAAGCTCAAGCCGTACAATCCTCCGACAGCCAGCAGGCTGGGCAAAATGAGGCTTGACTTCAACGAAAACACTCTCGGCCCAAGCCCGCGCGTTCTCACGGCAATCAAAAACGTTTCAGCGGAAAGGCTGTCCGCGTATCCGGAATACTCGGAGCTGACAAAAGCGATTGCGGATTACAACAACGCGAAGCCGGAAAACGCCGTGCCCTTCAACGGCTCGGATGAGGCCATCCGCGGATGCATTGAATGCTTTGTGGGCAACGGAAAGATCGTGATTCCGACTCCGAGCTTTGCCATGTTTTACTTTTACGCTGAACTGCAAGGGGCGAAAATTGCAAAGCCGCTGTACAATGAAGACCTCTCATTTCCGACGCAAAAAGTGCTCGCGGAAATCAAGGGCAGCCGGGCAGTCATTCTCTGCAACCCCAACAATCCGACTGCCACCGAAATTCCGGAAAAAGACCTCATCGAAATCATCAGGGCCGCGCGGGCGGAAGGCTGCCTGGCAATCGTCGACGAAGCATACTCGGAATTCACGAAAGAAACCGTTGCCGGCAGGATTGGAGAGTTCGACAACCTTGTCGTGCTCAAAACCTTTTCAAAGGCAATGGGCCTCGGCGGAATGCGCATCGGATACGCTCTGGGAAACGAAAAAATCATTTCAACGCTGAAAAAGGCGAAGTCGCCTTACAGCATCACCGCTTTGAGCGCGCTCGCGGCAACGGAAGCGCTGAAGGACCCGGCTTACATGCAGGATTATGTGAAACAGGTTGAAGCGGGGCGCGCAATTCTTGAAAAGTTCCTTGACGAAAAAGGCGTGAAGCGCTTTCCGAGCAAGTCGAATTTTCTCGTCGCACGCTTTGGCAAAAACGCCAAAGCAATCGCCGAAAAGCTTAAGGAAAAAGGCTTCCTTGTAAGGGACAGGAGCGGTTATGAGAGACTGGAAGGCTGCATCCGCATCAGCATCGGCACGCCAGAACAGATGAAAAAATTCTGCTCCGCGCTGGAAAAGGTTTTGGGTGAAACGAAATGAGCGAAGGCAAAGGAAAGGCAAACGAAAAAAAGGCGAAATCATTCGTGAGGAAAGCGGAGATTGAACGGAACACCACTGAAACCAAAATCAAAGCCTCGGTAAACCTTGACGGCGAAGGCAGGTATGAAATTGAAACCGGAATCGGGTTCTTCAACCACATGCTCGAACTTTTCTCCAAGCACAGCCTCATCGACGTTTCGCTTGAGGCAAAAGGCGACTTGGAAGTGGATTTGCACCACACTGTCGAGGATACCGGCATTGTCCTCGGACAGGCAATAGCTAAAGCGCTTGGCGACAAAAAGGGCATTGCAAGGTACGGCTGGGAATACGTGCCAATGGATGAAAGCCTTGCGTTCTGCGCGATTGATTTGAGCGGCAGGCCAAAGCTTGTGTTCGACGCAAAGTTTCCGCTCGACCGCATCGGCGGGTTTCCGACCGAGCTTGTGGAAGAATTCTTCCAGGCAGTGGCAAACGAGCTGAAGGCAAACATCCACGTCAAAGTTGTTTACGGAAAGAATGCACACCACCTGGTTGAAGCGCTGTTCAAGGCTTTCGCGCGCGCGTTGCGTTGCGCGGTTGAATTTGACAGGCGGCAGAAGTTTTTGCCGAGCACCAAGGGAATGCTATGATTGCAATCATTGATTATGGCAGGGGCAATTTGCAGAGCGTCCGCAACGCCTTCCGAAAAATCGGCGAAAAGGCAGTCATTGCGAAAACTCCTGAACAGGTGGGAAAAGCGAGCAAGGTCGTTTTTCCCGGCGTGGGCAATTTCGGCGAGGCAATGCGCGAACTGCGCGAAAAAAAACTGGACTACGCAATCGAATGGGCAATCGAGGAAGGAAAGCCTTTCCTCGGCATCTGCATCGGCCTCCAGGCGCTGTTCGAGGAAAGCGCGGAAAGCCCTGAAAGCGAAGGCCTGAAAGTTTTGCAGGGCACGGTTGAAAAATTTGAAGGAAAAAACCTGAAAGTTCCCCAGATCGGCTGGAACCAGGTCGAAAAGGCAAAGGAAAGCGCGCTGCTCGAGGATGTTCCCGACAATTCGTTCTTTTATTTCGTGCACGGCTATTATGCCAAGCCGTTCGACAAGGACATCGTCTCTGGCGAAACCGATTACGGCGGAAAATACTGTTCCGCTGTTGAAAAAGACAACGTTTTTGCCGTGCAATTCCACCCGGAAAAAAGCGGAGCCGCTGGACTTAAGGTGCTGGAGAATTTTGTTGAAATTTGAGGTGATACTATGGAGAGACGACATGAGGCGCACCCGGAAGGGCTTAAAGAACGTTTCCGGAATATAGCGCAGGGTTATTTTGGGCAAGATGTGAGAGAATCGACACATACCGTCCCCGGAACGGATATGCCGGCCCAGCAACATGTGATTCCGGAACTGCAAAAATTGCTGGAAACCGGATTGGGCCCAGACCAGCAACTCGAAAGGCTGACACTAAGATTGGTTGAACGCAATAGGCCGCTCACAAGCATTCCCACGGAAGTCCTTGAAAGCACAATGGAAAGGATAAACCGGTTCATTGAAATAGAACACGAACGCACGACAGAACAGCCCGAACACACAACGGACATTATTGCAAATGGATTAATTACAATGTACACCCGCGTTCAAACTGAATTAATGAATAGAGAATAAAACTGGTTTCAAATGCTCGCAAAACGAATCATTCCCTGTCTGGACTGCGACCTTTCGGTCGCGCAAGGAAGAGTCGTCAAAGGAGTCCAGTTCAAGGAAATAAAATACGCCGGCGTGCCGTGGGAGCAGGCCGAAGCGTATTACGCGCAGGGCGCTGACGAAATCGTCTTTCTGGACATCACCGCAAGTTCCGAGAGAAGAGAAACAATGGTTGACGTAATCGAAAAAACCGCGCAGGAAGTTTTCGTGCCGTTAACTGTCGGGGGCGGAATACGCTCACTGGCGGACGCAAAAAGTGTGTTCGAAGCAGGCGCGGACAAGGTAAGCATAAACACTGCCGCGCTGGAAAGGCCTCGCCTCATTTCGGAGATTGCAAAAGCGTATGGCAACCAGGCAGTCGTGCTGGCGATTGACGCGAAAAAAAGGGAAGAGAAAGGAAAAGTCTGGTGGGAGTGCTCGAAATACGGCGGCCGCAAATTCACGGGAAAAAACGCCCTCGAATGGGCGAAAGAAGCGGTTGAACTTGGCGCAGGCGAAATCCTCCTGACAAGCATGGACCGCGACGGAACAAAAGAGGGCTTCGACCTCGAACTGACAAAAGCGGTTTCGGAAAGCGTTAACGTTCCAGTCATTGCAAGCGGGGGCGGGGGAAACCTTGAAAGCTTTGTGGATGTATTTGAAACAGGAAAGGCCGATGCCGCGCTTGCCGCAAGCATTTTCCATTTCAACGAGTTTCCGGTGTGGAAAGTCAAGGCATACCTGAAAGAAAAGGGAATTGTAGTGAGGGAATGAAAATGTTGTTGCCAAGCATTGACTTGAAAGGCAGAAAAGTTGTCCAGCTGCAGCAGGGCAAAACCGAGAAGATTCGCATAGCGTCTGCTCCCGAAAAATTCGCGGAAAAATTCTCCGCTTTCAGGGAAGTGCAGGTCATTGATTTGGACGCGGCAAAACGCATAGGCTCAAATCTCGCAACCGTCAAAAAAATCTGCTCTGTCGTGAATGCAAACACCGGCGGCGGAATCGACAGCGTGGAAAAAGCCAAAGCGCTCATCGGCGCTGGCGCAAAGCGCGTCATCATCGGCAGTGCCGCAAACAAGGAATTCCTGCAAAAGCTTGGCGCGCAAATTGGAAAGGAAAAAATCATTGTTGCATTGGATTCATGGAAAGGCGAGGTTGTTGTGAAAGGCTGGCAGGAAAAAACCGGGGCGGATTATTTGCAAAAGGCGAAAGAATTTGAAGGCCTGTGCTCTGCATTCCTGTTCACGTGCGTGGAAAAAGAGGGCCTCATGAAAGGCATCGACTTTGAAGCGGTGCAAAGGCTTCGCAAGGCAACGAAAAACCGCATCATTGCCGCCGGCGGGATTGCCTCGCTTGAAGAGGCGCGCAGGCTTGAAGGCATCGGCGTGGACTGCGCATTGGGCATGTCATTGTACACTAGCAAGATAAAATTATCCGACATCCTGCCCGATGAACTTGACTTTGAAAAGGGAAACGGCCTGCTGCCTGCAATCGCACAGGACTGGAATACGGGAGAAGTGCTTATGCTTGCATACATGAACAGGGAAAGCCTTCGCCGCACCCTGAAAGAAGGAAAGGCCTGCTATTGGAGCAGAAGCAGGCAAAAATTATGGGTGAAAGGCGAAACTTCCGGAAACTTCCAGATTGTCAGGGAAGTGAGATTTGACTGCGACAACGACGCGATTCTTCTTAAAGTGAAGCAGGAAGGCAATGTTGCCTGTCACACGGGCAAGAGGAGCTGTTTTTTCAGGAAAGCGGAGGAATTGAAATGAAAGGCAAAGAAGATGGAAGCGGCAAAAAACTCAAGCTTGGCATCCCCAAGGGAAGCCTGCAGAATTCGACAATAGAATTGTTCAAGAAAGCCGGTTATGACATCCGCGCGGAAGAGCGCTCGTATTACCCGAAAATAAACGACGATGAAATAGAGTGCGTGCTCATCAGGGCGCAGGAAATGTCGCGTTACGTCGAACAGGGCGCAATCGACCTTGGCTTGACGGGAAAGGACTGGATTCTTGAAAACAAGTCAAGCGTTGACGAAATCGCGGACCTTGTTTACGCAAAATCCGGCCTTGGAAGGGTCAAATGGGTTCTGGCTGTGCCGAACGACTCGAAAATCAAAGGCGTGAAGGACCTGCAGGGAAAGAGGATCGCAACCGAACTTGTGGGATTCACAAAGGAATGGCTTGCAAAAAACAACGTCAAAGCCGAAGTGGAATTTTCATGGGGCGCAACCGAAGTCAAGCCGCCGACGCTTGCCGACGCAATCGTTGAAGTGACTGAAACCGGAAGCAGTTTGCGCGCGAACGGCCTGCGCATTGTCGAAACGCTCATGGAAAGCAACACGAAACTGATTGCAAACAAAGGCGCGGCAAAGGATTTGTGGAAGAGAAAGAAAATCGACGAAATCGCAACCCTGCTCAAAGGCGCAATCGCGGCGCAAACCCTTGCGGGGTTGATGATGAACGTGCAGGAAAAAAACCTGCAAAAAGTCCTCAAAGTCCTGCCATCATTGAACAATCCAACGGTTTCAAAGCTTTCCAAGGAAGGCTGGTTCGACGTTCTCACAATCGTCAAAATAGACGACGTCAGGACGCTCATTCCGAAACTGAAGGGTGCCGGCGCGGAAGGCATAGTCGAGTTTCCCTTGAACAAGGTCGTGGAATAGTGAAAAATTACAGCGCAAAAAACGTCGACGAGTACATTGCCGGCGCAGGCATAGAAGCGCAGCCGACGCTCAAGGAAATCAGGAAAATAATCAAATCAGCCGTGCCAAAGGCGGAGGAAAGCATCAGCTGGGGCGTGCCATTCTACAAATACCAGGGCCTTCTTGCCGGGTTTGCCGCATTCAAGAGCCACGCCGGCTTCGGCCTGGCGTTCGCGCTTCAAAGTAAAGACCGCAAAGCGCTCGAAGAAAAAGGTTATGTGACCGGAAAAAAAACCATTCAAATCAGGTTCGACCAAAAAGCGCCGGCCGCGGAGATAGGGCAAATCCTTAAAGCAAAAGCGAAAATGAATGAGGCAAAAAAAGCAAAAAAGTAAATGGCGAACAAAAAACAGTCAAACTCGACGAACTAAAAGAGCGGTGGGATTTGGAATGAGGTGTCTTTTTGGAACCGGGCCATAGAAAACCCGAATCCCCTGAAGATAGGGCAAAAGTGGGCCGAAGACTCA
Organism: Candidatus Diapherotrites archaeon; assembly: GCA_016205145.1. NCBI lineage: Archaea > Nanobdellati > Candidatus Iainarchaeota > Candidatus Iainarchaeia > Candidatus Iainarchaeales > Candidatus Iainarchaeaceae > Candidatus Iainarchaeum > Candidatus Iainarchaeum sp. The sequence goes on along the minus strand of JACQJH010000001.1, from coordinate 249,701 downwards.
GAGACATAATCAAACTTTACGAAGGAAACAGGCCCCTGTGCAGGTGGTCGGTGAGCAAAACCGGCCTGCCAACAATTTACCAAAATCTGGGGTTTAATATCGAGGACATAAGAAGGATTCACCAAGCAACGCCTGACAGAAAAATCAGGGTCCTTGATTTAGGCTGTAAAGAAGGAACAAGCATCATGCAACTTGCCAGAGAATACCCCGAAATGGAAGCACATGGCCTCAGCTTAAAGCGCGCCCCGGAATGGCGCGGACAAGAAAACGTTTTATGGCATGTTGCGCACGCGCACAACACGCGCCGCCCAGACAATTACTTCGACTTTGTTTACTCGCATTTCGGCATAGCACACGCAACGCCCAAAAGCACAGCCTTTGCCGAATTATACCGAATACTCAGGCCGGGCGGGGAAGCCAAATTCAACATGCTCATCCAAATAGGCGGACAAAAAGAGATAAACACCTGGCATAGCGAACTCAAAGCCGCAGGATTTGAAATAATCACGGAAAACACAAAACCTATTCCGGGAACTTATCCGACAAGAGTATTCCACGTCAGAAAGCCAGCGCGTTCGGAATAAAAGTTTGGACAATGCCACGGAATGAAGCGGGCGGCTATAAACCATAGCCCTTTTATGGGATTTTGACAGGAAATCTGAAAGTGAATTGCATGGCTGAAGAAAAATTCCAGGCGATAAGGGGAATGCGCGACATCCTGCCCGAACAGGCGCGCAAAAAACTTTTCCTCGAAGGTTTAGCCAGGCGCATCTTTGAAAAATACGGTTTCCAGCCAATGCAGACGCCCGTCGTGGAAGACTTCGCCTTGCTTGCAAAGAAAGGCTCTGGCGGCGAGGCAATCAAGGAAGAAATCTACTACTTCAAGGACAAGTCCGAGAGAGAGCTTGGCCTGCGCTTCGACCTGACGGTTCCATTGGCACGTGTCATAGCAACAAACCCGCAGCTGCCGAAACCGTTCAAGCGCTACCAGATCGAAAGGGTTTACCGGTATGACAGGCCGGGCGCAAAAAGGTATCGCGAGTTTACACAGGCGGATGCCGACATCATCGGAGTGAAAAGCGTTTTCGCTGACTTTGAACTGATTGCGCTTGCAGCCGAATTTTTTTCAGAAATAAACGTTGATTTCTACATAAGGCTGAATAACAGAAAACTGCTCGAAGCCGTCGCGCAGGCGAATGGCGTGGAAGAACGCCAAATCAAGGACTGTTTCAGGAGCCTGGACAAACTGGAAAAAATCGGCGAAGAAGAAGTCAGGAAGGAATTGGAACAAAAAGGCATTTCCGACAAGATCATTGAAACGCTCAAGAAAAACGATTTCGAAGGCCTGCCCAAGGACGTGAAAGAAAAAGACGGGTTCAAGGAACTCAAAGAACTATTGGATTTGCTTGAAGAAAACGGCCTGTCAAAAAAAGTAAAAGTCGACCTTAGCCTGGCACGCGGATTGGAATATTACACTGGAAACGTTTTCGAGGTTTCAAGTGCGGGAATTTCCTGCGGCGGGGGCGGCCGATATGACAATCTCATTGAAAGCTATGGCGGTTCGCCTACACCGGCAATCGGCATTTCTTTTGGAATCGACAGGCTCCTTGATGTCGTCGAAGAAAAGCTCGGCGTAGAAAACCCGGTGAAATTCTTTGTCATTCCGATCGGAAAAACGCAAAAAGAATGCCTTAAAATCGTGCAGGAAATGAGAAGGCTGGGCCTGAACACTGACATTGATTTGGTTGGAAGGGGCATTTCAAAAAACCTTGAATTCGCAAGCAAGCAGGGTATCAAATTCGCGATTATTGCCGGCGAAGACGAACTGCAGAAAAAAGAGCTTGCAGTCAAAAACCTTGAAACCGGCGAACAGAAAACAGTCAGGCTTGACGCGCTCAAAGAGCTTTGGGATTTGGAATAAAAAAGCTTGCGGGAAGGAAAATTTAGGCTTTTCATCGCCTCTGTGGCTCAGTGGTAGAGCACGTCCTTGGTAAGGACGGGGTCGCGGGTTCAATTCCCGCCAGAGGCTTTTAAAAAAAGCCTGCAAAAAAAGCAAATCCAGAAGACTATTTTTAGCTTAATTTTTGCCGAGCAGACGAAGGTTTAAGCCGAGCGGCGCACAAGTCGCAAGAAAAAATTCGACGAAATGGAGGCGATGATATTAGTGGGAAAAGTCTGACAATGTTAGACAGAAATTCCCATATAACTATCATTCATTTTCTTTGTTGAAAAGAAACCAACTAACAAGAAGAATTAAGGATGAGCCTATCCCCAACAATGCAAATCCCATAGCAAAAGATAAGAAATTAAGTTTACCGAAAGTGATACCAGACAAAAAAATTAATGAAGAAATTATACAACCAAAAAAAGAAACAACTGCAAGAAGTGCACGATCATTGAAATCAAGTCGCGGTTTATAAAATGAAACCTTTTCAACCAATTCTCCGATATTTTCTAAAGAATCTTGAATTCAAACACCCCAATTTCTTTGCAAACCTCATCTAACCGTTTTGGGGTGTAATTTACCAATTCTGCGCTTACGTTGATTGTTTTGTTTTTTTTGTTAATGTATGGGTAACCAGACAAATCGTTGTTGTGTTTGTGCCCGTGGATAACCCATCCTTGCCAGTCGGCTGGTTTGAGCGCTGGATCATGAATTAAGAGAAATCGTTCTTGCCCAAAATTTAGTATTATTTGCGTGTATGATTTCATGTTGCCAATATCCTCATGATTGCCTTCAATGAACACTATTTTGCCGTTTAGTTTGGAAAGCCAGTATTTTGCCGACCTGCTGTTTTTGCCATATGCCATATCACCCAAAAAATAAACCGTGTCGTTTTTAGAGACAGTTTTGTTCCAATTATCAACTAGTGCGCGGTTCATTTCTTCGACATTCTTGAATGGCCTTTTGCAGAATTTTATAATATTGGCATGGTCCAAGTGGAGGTCGCTTATAAGAAAAGTGCGTTTTCCTTCGCTTTCTTTGGCCGTAAATTCAGGTATTTTTGTGATGTCCGCGTTTTTGGTTTCCTTCAATATGCCAATCGTCTTTTTCATTAGTTTTTTGTCTAGTGCCTCTTTCCGTTTGAGCAGCCTTTTTTGAATGAAATCGTATTCGCATAGAATTTTTCCGCCTTTTAACAACGTGGCCCTGAGCAGGGTTTGGTTTATTTGTTTAGGCTTTTGTTTATCCAAATAGGAGAAAATCCTGTCAAATTTGTGTTGGATGTCTTTGAAGGCGACTGTAGAATGGAACGCGAATGGTTCAAGGTAGTCGGTGTCGGTCGTGTAAATGACTGGCTCCAAGCTTTTGAACAGGTCTTGCCGGTATTTGGCCAGTTCAGAGGAAGACTCGACATCAACGAAAACCACCCGATCGTCAAAGTGGCGGAATCCTGACAACTTGAAGTTTATGCGCCCATATTTTTTGGACACGTTCACAAACTTGGACACGACTTCTCTTTGGTTTCTTGTTTGAAACGGCCCAACCAAGCTTATATGCGGAACAACGTGCTTTTTGGTAACGCCTGAAACGCGGAACTTTTTCGAGACGTCAAAAATGGTTTCCTTCAGATACTTTTTTGTGTAACCATGAAACCTGAATTCAATCAAATAGTGCGGGCCTCTTGACGGCCTGAACAGGTTTTTGAGCCAGCGGAACATTAAATCACTAATTATGTTACCTACTTCAATTTATTTAATTCTTCCAAATTAGCCATCGTCAGAACTTCTTTCGAAAGCAGTTTGGACAGCTTTTCTTCGGATAGCAGTTTTTTCTCTTTCACTATCTCAATCAGGCTTTTGTTTTCGCGTAGCGCTTCTTTGACGAGCTCTGCTGTCTTTGCGTAGCCGATTAACGGAGAGAGAAGCGTTGCCGTTGCCAGGTTTTTGTCGAAGTTTTCTTTCAGCTTTTTTTCGTTCGCCTGGATGCCGGAAACGCATTTTTCGTTCAAGGCGGAGCAGGCGTTTGCCAAAATGTCGATTGACTGCAACAGGTTGTGCGCGATGACCGGCGTGAACACGTTCAACTGCAGTTCGCCGTTCATTGCCGCCAGTTCGATTGTTTTTGTGTTGCCTTGCACCTGATAGCAGACCATGTTCGCCATTTCGGATATGCTTGGATTGACCTTGCCGGGCATTATGCTGCTGCCGGGTTGCACGCCAGGCAAAACGATTTCCGCAAAACCAGTGTTCGGGCCTGAGGATAGCAGGCGCAAATCATTGCAAATCTTGTTCAAATCGACAGCAAATTCGGATAGTGCGTGCGCGGTTTCAAGGTAATCGGAGGCAAAAGCGGTTTTTTCGAACAGGTTGTCGGCCGGTTTGAGTTCGAGGCCGGTTTCTTTTGCGAGGTTTTCAACCATGAGTTTCTGGTATTCTTTCGGCGCGTTCGAGCCGGTGCCAAGCGCGGTTGCTCCGATGCCAAGAATTCGCAAATTTTCCTCGCTTTGCCTGATGCGTTTCCTGCTTTTTTCAACGGCTTTTGCGAAAGCCGAGAATTCCTGGCCGAGAGTTATGGGCAATGCGTCCTGCAGGTGCGTTCTCCCCGCTTTAAGCAAATCCGCAAAGTCATGGCTTTTTCCTTCAAATGCGGCCTGCAATTGCGCCAGGTTCTTGTCGAGGTTTTGCAGTTGCCATAATGCTGCGATGCGTATTGCCGTCGGCGAAACGTCGTTGCTTGACTGCGAGAGGTTTACATGGTCGTTCGGGTGCACTAGGTATTCGCCTTTCCTTCCGCCAAGCAGTTCCGTTGCCTTGTTCGCAATGACTTCGTTTGCGTTCATGTTGTAGGGTGTTCCGGCTCCGGCCTGGAAAACGTCAAGCGGAAAATCCTCATGCAAAGGCTTTGCAAGCAGTTCCCTGCACGCCCGCACAATGGCATCAGCCTTGTCTTTTTCAAGCACGCCCAATTGCGCGTTGGTTTGGCTGGCGCACAGCTTGATTGAAATGTAGGCTTTCAGCAGTTCTTTCGGCGCTTTCAGGCCGCTGATCCGGAAGTTTTCGAAAGCGCGCTGGGTAAAAATGCCGAAATTGGCTTCAAGAGGCACGTTTTTTTCGCCGAGCGAGTCCTTTTCGGTGCGGAAGGCGTTTTGTTTTTCCTGCATGAATGAAAGTTTGCCTTGAAAAAAGTTAAAAACAGTGTTTTCAGGGGATAATTTCCGCGCTGTTGTATTTGACGAAGGCAAGCTGTTCCCATTCGATTGTTCCATTGTCAAGCAAGGCCTTAACTTTTGGGCGAATTCTCTGCATTTCCTTGACCAAATGCTTTACGGTTCCGCAGACTTCCTTGAAGCCTTTTTCCGGCCAGGGCTTTGCGATGTTTGAATAAAGGCACCTGCCTCCGCAATAGCTGAAAACCTCGCAGGAAACGCATGGCCCGCCGACGGTTATCTTGAACGGCAGGTCTTCCGGATTTGAATCGCGGATGTTGCCAACGTATTTGTCTTTCACTCCCGCCATGATCGGGCACGCGCTGATTTCGCCGTTTGTCAGGATTGAAAAGTTGCCTGTGCCGGAACCGCATGGCAGATTGTATTGTGTTCCATTGAGGATTGCGTCAAGCAGGCCGAGGAAAGGATAAAGGCGCAAAACGTTTCCTTTTTCAAGCTCGGCAAGCCAGTAATCCGCGAGCCTTGAAATGTCTTGATTATAGGCTTTGCTCCATTTTGAGAAGTTTCTTTTTTCGTAATCGTGCCACATGTTTGCGTCAAGCTGCCAGTGAACGGAAGAGAACGCAAAATCAGTGTTGTGGAGCAGTGCCATGATGTCGTCAAAAAAGTTTGTGGGCTCCTCGACAGTCATTCTCGCGATTATTTCGCCCTTGAAGCCGTTTTGCCCGAGCAATTTGAGGTTGGAGACAACGCGTTCAAATGTTCCCTCGCCCCTGTTTGCGTTAGTCCTTTCCTTTCCGCCGTCAATGGAAACCAGGATTGTGTGAAAGCGGTTTGCATACTCTTTCGGCAAAAGGTTGAGCAAAATGCCGTTTGTCTGCATCATGAAATAGTCGGCTTGCACTGAATCCATTACCTGCTTGACTGACTGCAGGGCTACAAGAGGCTCGCCGCCGTAAAAAATCAGGCCCTTCTTTTCCCTGTCCTTGGCAAGGAAAGAATTGAGGTCCTGCATCGAATACGAGATTTTCATGGGCAGGGATTCAAACTGCATGTTGTTGCTCGCGTCCTCCGGCTCGTCGAAGGCCTTGCCCGCACAGTAGCTGCAGCAAAGGTTGCAGTCCGGGGTCGTGATGATGTGGTACATCATGGGAAAAATGGTTTTCCAGCAAAAAAAATAAAAAAGCCGCAGGAATCCCTGCCAGCAGGACAAAAAAATAAAAACAGCAGAATCAATCTATTATGGGCATTACAATGGCTTTGAGCGAAAATCTGGTTGAACTGCTTGTCGACAAGTACATAAAAAAAGGCGAAGTGCTGTCGTTCGGCACAAGCGAGATGGCCGAAATCTTCCTCAAAAAGGTCGCATTGAAGGCGGAGGAGGAAAAGCTGTCGTTTTCGGTCGTTCCCACTTCCGCAAAAATGGCGGGAATGCTCACCGAACTGGGCCTTGAAGTGGTTTCGCTGAACGACATCGAAATAGACGTTGCAGTCGAGTTTGTCGACCAAGCTGACAATTTTTTCAATTTCATCAAGCGCGACTCGCATTCGCTTGTGAGGGACAAGATGATAGCGCAGAGCGCGGCAGAGCTCATAATCATCACTGAAAGGAAAAACCTTGTCGCAAGATTGCATGGAAAAATCCCGTTTGAAATCGCCATTTTCGGCTGGAAGCGCACGGTCGCACAGCTTGAAAAGCTCGGCAGGGCAAACATCGTTTTGCGCGACGGAAAGCCGGCGAAAACCGAGTCGAACAACTATCTCACGGAAGTGCTGGTCGACAGGATTTATTCGCTTGAAGACTTGGAATTCCAGGCAAAGGAGATTCCGGGCGTGCTTGAAACCGGCCTGTTCATAGGCTATGCGGACAGGATGCTATTGCACAACGGCCACATCGAAGTGAAAAGCAGGCTCGACTACACCAAACAGTCGAAGGAAGCCGAAGTCCTGGGCGAAAAAGGGTTTTTCACCATCTGAGACCGAAACCGCCGAAAACAACTTTTAAAAGCCTTTAACAGGCAAAAATCATAGCCTAACCGAATTGAGTTTGCCGGTGTAGCTCAGCCTGGTTAGAGCGCTTGACTGCAATTCAGCTTTTTTGTGTTGCGGGGCGAAACTCATAATCAAGAGGCCGCGAGTTCATATCTCGCCACCGGCAAATTTTCTTTTTTAAGGCAAAACGGTCCATACGTTTTTCGTAATTTTTAGTTAGTTTTTTAATGGGTTTCGTAGAGGAGTTTTTACTGCTTTTAGACAGGCAAAAATGCCGAATCGGCATAAATTCGTTTTCATGGAGAGTGTTTTTTGATGCAGAAACTGAAGGTCGGGGTTTTGGGCGCAACCGGAATGGTTGGCCAGAATTACATAAGGCTTTTGGAGAATCATCCATGGTTTGAAGTGTCATGCGTGGCGGCCTCGCCCTCTTCGGCTGGCAAAAGCTATGCCGAAGCTGTTGCGGGAAGATGGCAGATGCAGGAAGACATTCCGAAACACGTGAAAGGCCTTGTTGTAAGGGACGCGAACAAAGTCGAGGAATGCGACGCCGACTTCGTTTTTTCCGCGCTTGAAATGGACAAGGACATGACAAAGGCGCTTGAAATAGAGTATGCGAGGCACGACATCCCCGTTGTTTCGAATGCGAGCGCGCACAGACATACCGACGACATTCCAATGCTCATTCCGGAAATCAATGCGGAGCACATAAAAATAATTCCGGTGCAGAAGAAAAACCGCGGATTCGTGAAGGGGTTCATTGCGGTCAAACCAAATTGTTCCCTGCAAAGCTATCTCACGCCGGTGCATGCGTTGCAGCAAGCGGGGTTCAAGGCAAGCAAAATGATTATCACTACAATGCAGGCAGCGTCAGGCGCGGGCTATCCCGGCGTGCCGTCGCTTGACCTGATTGACAATGTCGTTCCCTATATCGGCGGGGAAGAGGAAAAATCGGAGTGCGAGCCTGAAAAGATTCTGGGAAAGATTGAAAACGGCAAATTCGTTTACGACAAGAGCATCAAAATTTCCGCGCACTGCAACCGCGTTCCCGTAATCGACGGGCACACTGCTTGCGTGAGCATCGAATTCAAGGACAAGAAGCCCTCGAAGGAACAGATAATCAAGATCTGGCAGGATTTCAAGGCGGAGCCGCAGGAATTGAAATTGCCTTTCGCGCCCAAACAGCCCATCATTTACAGGTTCGAGGAAAACAGGCCGCAGCCGCGCAAGGACAGGGATGCCGAAAAAGGCATGGCTGTTTCGGTCGGCAGGCTGCGCGAATGCAAGGTCTTCGACTTCAGGTTCGTCGGATTGTCGCATAACACGGGCAGGGGCGCTGCCGGCGGCGGAATCCTGAACGCGGAATTGCTTAAGGCAAAGGGCTTTCTTGGCTGAGTCAGAAGAAAAATATCATGTCTTGCAGGCCAATGAACCATTCAAACCGCCAATAAAGCGAAAGCCTCGGCACTCATAACGATTCTTCATCAAGCGCTTTCAGGCAGTTCCCGCGCAACAGCGCGCAGCCCCATGCGAATGAAATTGGCATGGGGCGTCGAACCAGCCGGACGAAAGCGGCTCTCAAATCTCAGCCTGGTCATCATCGGCCTTCGTTTATTGACTAAAACCTCGAACAGTTATTAAATTTTCCCAGCCGGGGCTTTTTGGAAAAGCATGGAACTGTTCCGCGCCACTGATCCGCTGGGAAGGAAAATTTCCCTGACGGCTGAAAGGTATTCGCACATGACGATGTTCAGGCCGGAACTTGAAGGCAAATTCAAGGAAATCGAGGAAACTGTCTGCAACCCGGACTTCATCAAAAAAAGCAGGCTTGACGGCAAAGTTGAGCTGTACCATAAAAAGGTTAAAAACGGCAGGCTACTAATAATTGTTATAAAGACGCATGAAAACAGCGGGTTTGTACTGGCCGGATATTATTCAAAGACTGAAAAACCAGGTGAAACGAGTTGGAAAAAATAAGCCTGCACTACGACAAGGAAGGCGACATACTTGAGATAGTCATCGGAAAGCCGAAAAAAGCGGTCTGCGGGGAAATTGGAGAGGACATACTGGAAAGAAAAGACGCCAAAAGCGGCAAAACAGTCGGGTATACCATTCTGAACTTTGAGAAACGGTTTGACTCAAAAAAATCCACGCGCATATCCCTGCCGGCAAGCGGAAAAACAGAATAAAACCCTGATTTTGAAAAAGAGATTCTTATGGTGAAACAAATCAAACCGGAGCTTGTCGCCCCGGCGGGCAGCTTTGAGCACATGAAAGCTGCGGTCGCAAACGGCGCGGACGCTGTTTACTTCGGCTACCAGGCGTTCAATGCAAGGATCGGCGCGCAAAACTTTTCGCCTGAGCAGGTGAAAGAAGCAATCGACTATTTGCATTTGCACGGCAGGAAAGCCTACCTTACATTGAACATTCTGCTCAACGAGTTCGAGATCGGCGCGGCAATCGACATGGCGAAGAGTGCGTACGAGCATGGCATTGACGCTGTAATCGTGCAGGACGTCGGCCTGGCGCACAGCCTGCACGAGCTTTTGCCCGGGCTGAGATTGCATGCAAGCACGCAGATGACAATCCACAACACCGAAGGACTGCTGTTTGCAAAAGATCTTGGCATCAAGCGCGCGGTGCTGGCAAGGGAAAACTCGGTTGAAGAAATCCATGAAATGAAATCACGGGTTGGGACCGGAATAGAGGTTGAGTGCTTTGTGCATGGCGCGATGTGTGTAGCATATTCGGGGCAGTGCTTTGCGAGCAGCGTTTCGTTCAAGCGCTCCGGCAACCGCGGAAGGTGCGCGCAGAACTGCCGCCTGTTTTACGATTTGGAAGAAGGCGGGAAAAGGATTGACGAAGGCTATCTGCTGTCGCAGAAGGACCTTTTCGCGGTGCCCATGATAAAACAGCTTGCCGAAGCAGGCGTTTCGGCATTCAAAATCGAGGGAAGGAAAAAGGGCACTGAATATGTTGCAATTGCGACAAGGGTTTACAGGAAAGCAATCGATAACGCGTTCGGCGGAAAAGAAGCGGTTTCGGAAGACGAGATAAAGCAGCTGCGCATAGCCTACAACCGCGACTTTTCGGCAGGGCACTTCAACGGCAAGAACGACGACATCATAAAAAAGGATTATCCGGGAAAGGTCGGAATACGCGTCGCGAAAGTGCTTGAATACGCCGACGGCAAGATAAAGGTCCAATTGTTCGAGCGCGTCAGGAAATGGGACAAATTGTCGCACAAGCTGGGCGACGAGAGAGTGGACTTTTTTGCCAAAAAAATCCTGAAAAACGGAAAGGAAATGGAACACGCGTTTGCAAACGAAATAGTCGAAATCGAGGTTCCGCACGAAATCAAAAAAGGGTGGACAATCTTCAAGGTGCAGTCCAAACAGCTCACCGACCTTGCTTACTCGTCAATCAAGACCATGAAAAAGCCGGAAGTGAACCTTGAAGCGAAAATTTCACACAAAGAATTCAGGATAAGGGCTTTTGACGGGCAAACCTCCGCGGAAGTCGTCTCGGATTTCACGCCGAAAAAAGCCGAAAAAATCCCGCTCGGAGAAAAGGTTGCCGAGGAAAAGCTTTCAAAGACCGGCGAAACATTGTTTGAATTGAAAAGCATCAGCGTCAAGGTCGACGAGGGCCTCATGGTTCCGTTCAGCAAGCTCAACGACCTGCGCAGGAAAGCCATCGACGCGTTCACCAAAAAAAAGCTTGAAGGTTTCAGGAAAAACGTTGATGCTAAAAAATTCGAGGAACGGAAAAAAGAACTGCTGAAGGACGCGGGGCATGAAAAAGGCAGAAAGGCCGCCATCTCAGTCAAGGTTTCCTCGCTCAAGCAGTTGAATGCTTTCCTGCAGGCAAAGCCCTGCGCGGTTTCGTTCCCGGAAAACGCGGACAAAAAAACATTGCTTGAAGCGCAAAAAATCTGCTCCGAGCACGCAATGCAGCTTGTGCTTTCAACGCCCGTGATAATGAAGGACCATGAGCTTGCAGCGCTCGCCAAAAAGCTGTCGGAAACAGTGAAAGGCAAAAGCGCGGAGCTTGCGGGCGCGGCAATCGAATGCAACAACCTCGGCCTCTATCACTGGCTTGCGGGGCAGGGCTTTGAAAAAATCATCATCGGCAAAAACTTGAACGTGTTCAATTCCATTGCCGCAAACTTTTTCGCCAAAAACCCGCAGGTCGAAAGGATTTTGCCGTCAGGGGAACTGACGCTCAAACAGCTTTCCGCTACACGGAAACGCACGGACGCAAAGATTGAGCTTGTCGCATTCGAACTTCCGGAAATAATGATAATCGAAACCAAAATATTGCCAAAAAAAGGCAGGTATACTCTCATCGACAGGAACAAGTGGAAATATGCTGTTGAACTGGATGAAAGCGAGCGCACGCACCTCTACAATCCTATGGCGATGAACATGGTTCCGGAGCTTGAAAAGCTCGAAGCGATTGCCGATGTTGTCAGGGTCGATGTTGGCAGCGTTTCAGGCGAAGACGCGGAAAAAATCATCGCATCCGTCAAGGAAAAGCTTGGCGGTGGAAAAGGCTTTGCGGACATGCCGTTCACGCGCGCAAGCTATGAAAAGGCGGTGTGAGGCCAAATCAAGAATCAGGGGAAAGCCACTTGGCAAACCCCTTTTGTCCACAAAAACAACAGTACATTATGGGTAATTGCCGGCTGCAGCCGCGGAAGAACGGCAAATTCTTGCCGATGAAACCGAAATTGCTTGCAAAAAAGAAAAGCGCGGAGCTTGCGGAAATTATCGGCATAATGCTTGGCGACGGAAACTGCCAGGTTATAAAAGAAAAAAGCATTTACCAAATAAGAATTATAGGCCATCGCGGGAACGATTTTGATTATCTGACAAATTATACTTCGGGCCTGTTCAAAAAAGTGTTTGGAACCGAATTCAGCATAAAATTTCCAAAAACCGGAAACGCTGTCGTCATATTCAAGCAAAGCAAAAATTTGGTGCACACGCTGATGCATTTTGGCATAAAAAACGGCAATAAAACCACGAATGGCGCGGCAATTCCCTGCTGGGTTCTTGGAAAAAGCGGTTACCTTAAAGCCTGTGTCAGGGGATTGATTGACACTGACGGAAGCGTTTACCCGAAAACGCGCAGGCACAAAACGCCCACAATCTGGTTCGCCACGGCATCGCCTACAATCCAAAGCAGCATAACAAAGGCATTTAAAATATTGGGCTACAGAGTATCTAAATGGACCCAAAAGAAGGACAGGAATACAATGCAGTGCTCAATGGGAGATTCTAAAGAAGTCCTGCGTTATTTCACTGAAATCGGGTTCAGCAACAAAAAGCACATAAACAGGTTCAAAAAATTCTGCAGTGCCCCGGTGGTGTAGTCCGGCTAAAACGGTTTGTTTTTATAAAAAAAAGCAGCTGTTGCCGAAAGCACTCGGCCCTCTCAAGGATTTTCCAAAAAATTCAAGAGCGGGGTGAGGCCGCGACCCGGGTTCGAATCCCGGCCGGGGCATTCCTAATTTTTTGCGTTTCTGGGAAAGTAAACCGGGAACGCGATTGTTGCGCCAGGCATGGCTGTGGCGAACTGCAAAAGGCCCATTGCCATCAGGAATTGAACCGGAATGACTGAAAGACTGAACAAGGCGAAGGCATTCTGCACACAAAGTTCCACAAATTCTACGAGCAAAAAAACTAATTAAGCAGGCAGAGGATTCGAATGCAGTGAGAATCCTCAACGTCGCACCCGCCGGTTCCGAGCAACAGCGAGGCAGCGGCACTTTACGTGCCGCACGTATCAGCCGGACGTGACGGCTCCGGGCGATGACGGCGATTTAGATGAACAATGGAGCCAGCACAAGCGTTATCGTGCCTAAAAGCTTCACCAGGACATGCAGGCTCGGCCCTGCAGTATCCTTGAACGGGTCGCCCAAAGTGTCGCCGGTAATGGCTGCCTTGTGGGCTTCGCTGCCTTTTCCGCCGTGCGCGCCATCCTCAATGTATTTTTTGGCGTTGTCCCAGGCCCCTCCGCCAGTGTTCAAAACCAGGGCCATGAGGATCCCGGTGATTGTGCCGACCATCAGAAAAGCGGCAACAGCCGCGGCCTTCAAAAGAATGCCGACAGCGATAGTCATGAAAACGACCAGGAGTCCGGGCGCAACCATTGCTGCAAGGGAATTTCTTGCGCAGATGTCAACGCACGTCGCATAATCCGGCTTTGCCTTTCCCGACATTATGCCCTTGATTTCCTTGAACTGCCTCCTGACTTCTTCAACAACGGTTGAAGCGGTCTGGCCCACAGCCCTGATTGCAAGGGAAGAAAACGCAAACACGAGCATTGCGCCCAGGAATGCGCCGACAAAAATCGTCACCTGCGCCAGGTCAATGACCAGAACCTTGCCCGTGATAAGCGCCACTTCATCCATGTAAGCCGCGAAAAGCAGGAATGCCGCCAAAGCGGCCGAACCGATTGCATAGCCTTTGGTCAAAGCCTTTGTCGTGTTGCCCACAGCATCAAGCCTGTCAGTGATGCGCCTGACCGATTCAGGCGCATTCGACATCTGGATTATGCCGCCGGCATTGTCTGTTATGGGGCCGAAAGTGTCCATTGCAAGAATGAAAGCCGCAGTGCTCAGCATTCCCATTGTCGCAATCGCCGTGCCATACAATCCGCCGTTCGGAACTCCGCTCCACACGCCGAAATTGTATGTCAGGATAAGCGAAGCCGAAAGCACCAGGACCGGGACAACCGTTGTCTCCAACGCAACCGCAAAGCCCTGGATGATGTTCGTTGCATGGCCGGTTTCGGATGCCTTGGCAATGCTGCGCACGGGATCGAAAGCCTGCTCAGTGTAATAGATTGTAATCCACACGAAAAGAATGCTTGCGGCTATGCCGACCAGCCCTGCATAAAAGAACCAGATGTTCTTGAGCATTGCCATTGTGACAAAATAAAACGCGATTGCCGCGAGAATCGTGGCAACGTAATAGCCCCTGTTCAGGCTCTTCATGGGATCCTCGTTGCCGAGGCTTTTCACCGAAAGAATGCCGACAATGCTTGCAAGCAGGCCGAAGGACCTTGCCACAAGGGGAAAGAGTATGCCGTTGACTCCGAAAACAGGATACAAGGCGACTCCAAGAATCATTGCACCGATGTTTTCAGCCGCAGTGCTTTCAAACAGGTCCGCGCCGCGCCCGGCGCAGTCGCCGACATTGTCGCCGACCAAGTCTGCGATAACCGCCGGGTTTCTCGGATCGTCCTCCGGAATGCCGGCCTCGATTTTCCCCACAAGGTCGGCGCCCACATCCGCCGCCTTGGTGTAAATGCCTCCGCCGAGCTGCGCAAACAATGCCACAAAGCTTGCCCCGAAACCGAATCCTACAATCAGGAACGGCACTTCAGTCGGATGCTCAATGCCGCCGAACAAAAAGTAAATCAGGCTGACGCCCAAAAGCGACAACGCAACAATTGTTATGCCTGAAACCGCGCCGCCGCGGAACGAAACCAGAAGGGCCTCGCCAAGGCTTCTCTTTGCCGCAGACGCAGTGCGGATATTCGCCCTGACCGCAACCCACATGCCGATGAAGCCCGCCAAAGCGGAAAAGAACGCGCCGAGAATGAAAGAGCCGGCGGTCATCATTGCAATGGTCTGGCTCTTGCCCAAAAACAGGTAGAGGCCGTAAAGCAGTATTGCAAGCACAATTGACAGTATTGCAATCGTGGTGTACTGGCGCTTCATGAAAGCGTTGGCGCCTTCCTTGATTGCATCGGAAACCTGGCGCATCTGCGCAGTGCCGGTGTCCTTCCTTAGCACGTAGCGGACAAGCACGGCTACGAAGACAAGCGACAATAAACTCATCAAAAATACGTGAAACAACGAAAATTCGAATGCCATTAAGACCCGTTTTTGTAGGTTATCCTTTAAAAACTAACGCGAAAACAGGTTTTCGGATGGATGGAAAAAAACGCGGGGAAAAGGCGGATGGGCACAAGCCGGCGGCAAAAAAAAGCTGGCCCCGCCAAAAAACCGAAAAGCCAGGCCGCGAAGAAAAGGCCGGCGGTGCGAAGAAAAGCCCCGCCCATGCGCAGAAAAGCCTTCGCCAAACCCTGAAGGAAAACAAGACGGCCGTGATACTTGCAACGATCAGCATTCTTCTTTTCGCGGCATTCGTCGCGATAAAAGTGTCACGGTCCGCTCCGGCGGCAAACGGCATTCCCGCGGGCCAGGAAAAAGAATTCTATCTTGCGTTCGCAAACGATTCGCATTCAAGGGTCCAGGGCCTTGTGCAGAAGGCAAACCAGGTGCAACTGCCGGTTTCAGACGACAAAATAGCGCAGGCCACGCTCACAGAATTCCAGAAATCAATGGTTGAAGACATGCAATGGCTTGCGGAAAAAGAACAGGCGAACTATGGCAAAATCGTTTCCGCAAAAACAGTCCCGGAAACGAAAAGCCTTGTTGAGGAAGAGGCCGCGCTCACAATAACCGCAGCCTACGTCTTGGAACTCAACATTGTGGCACTGGACGGCATGTCAGTGAACCTGTCCGACGCCAATGCAATGGCCGCAACCATTGACGGCGCAGGCCTGGCCGCGGAAACAATAACTGTGACCGACTTTGCGGGCAGGGAATTAAGAGAGGATGCGGCGAAAAACCTGAACGTGGACGCGGAAAAAATAAGGGAAAGGCTCGACAGCCAGATGCTTGAATTCATCGGATTGCGCAAACAAAAATTCAGGCAGGCTGCAACGGAATTCGAGATGGCGGTCGAAGCGCAAAAGCTGGTTGAACTCGCATTCCTCATGACTGTTTCGGAACAAACCGTTCAATAGCCAGGGGTTCGTTGCCCGGAACGCAGTTGCGGTTCACCAAAAAAACAGTCCTGAATTCCGGCACGTATTTTTCAAAACCACGCGAAGCGTTGATTGACTTTGTTTGGTTGAACATTCCGCCGAAAAACATTCCCAAATCCGAATGCTCGGCCTGGTCTTTCAAAGTGAGGCAGTTTGCCTGCGTAATGGCAAGCGAGCCGTCCGGAACCGAGGACTGCAGTTTTTCAAACAACGCAAGCTTTTCCCGGCCGGCGTTGGAATGCGCGGAGAAAACAAAAAGCGTTGCGATGGCAAGCACTGCAAGAATCCCGAAAAGAAAAGGTTTTTCCGGCACGGAAAATTTCGAGGCCATGCGTGAAAGGAATGAAGCGTACGGGACGAGCAGCAACCCGGTTATCGGCAAAAAAAACCTCGCCTTGGTCAGCACATCGGAAAGGCCGAGAATGTTCGCGCTCCAGAAGTACGCGGAAAAAAACAGCAGGAACAATGCCGAAGCCAGAACCGTTTCGTGGAACAGCCTTGTGCGCTCAACGAAAACGACTGCAAGCATTGCCGGAAACACTGCAAGCAAAACCAGAACATAAGAGAAAAGCTTGGCCGCGAAGACTGTTCCGAATTCGAACTTCAGGCGTTCCCCGGTAATGGAGTAGCCGGTTTCCAGAAACCCGCCGAAAGCCGCATTGTTGAACAAAAGCAGAAGCGCAATGAACGGCAATGCGCCGACTACAAGCCTTGCAAGCTTTTCCCTGCTGTCAAAAAATGCGAACAAGAGGAAGGGCGCGAAAGCGAGAACGTTAGTGTAGCGCGCCAGCAAGGAGAGGCCGAAAAACGCGCCCGCCAAAAAATGGCCTTTCGAGCCAATGCCCTGACCCTCATCCGAGAGGTAAAAATACGCTGCCAAAAGCACCAAAAGCGAGGACAACGGTTCGCTGACGGCAAAACGCGAAAACAAAGCCGAAGCCGGAAAGAAAAGATACAAGACCGCAAACGCCGGATTGATGCGCAAACGTTTCAGCAGCAGATAGAAAACGGAAAATCCGGCGAGATGCATGAGCAGGTTCAGCAGAAAGGAAAACTGCCAGCCGAAAAAAAGGAATGGCACAAGCAAAAACGCCGCAAGCGGCGGATAGCGCGGAACGAAAAACGAGCCGTTCCAGAAAAGGTCGAATGCCTGCAATGGATCCTGCTCGCCTATTTTTCCGTGCAGGAACAGCC
Source organism: Candidatus Diapherotrites archaeon (assembly GCA_016205145.1). Classification (NCBI taxonomy): domain Archaea; kingdom Nanobdellati; phylum Candidatus Iainarchaeota; class Candidatus Iainarchaeia; order Candidatus Iainarchaeales; family Candidatus Iainarchaeaceae; genus Candidatus Iainarchaeum; species Candidatus Iainarchaeum sp. The sequence continues at coordinate 232,557 of JACQJH010000001.1, read as the reverse complement.
ACGCCTGCTTGACAAACTGGCTCTCGTCAATCGAAGTGAAAAAAGGCGGGTAAAAAAACAAATACAATGCAATGAAAACGATTGCCGAAACGAGCAGGAACTTGCGCTCGAAAGAAAAGCCGTTCAGCCGTGAAACCAGCTTCTGCAGCAAAGACTCACGCGGGCGATAATACATAATGATATTTTACGTGTGTGGAAAAAAAGAAAAAACAACGCCAAAGCCGAAAAACGACACCTTTTAAACCAAAACAAGCAGTAAATTAAATTATGGAAAACCGGCCGTTCAATTTGCAGGAAGGCGAAAAAATAATCAAGGAAATCAAGCCTGTGGGCGGCCTGCTCTGGTATTGGCTCGTGCCAGGAATAATCCTGTTCCTCTTAATAGGAATTTTCTTCACTCCGCTTATATTCGGAGGCATTTTTTCGGGCTCGCCCGGCGGACTGCTGTGGACGGTTTTCTCCCTGGGCTTTGTTGGCATTATCCTCATACCGTTGCTTGGAGCATTCTGGCGCTACAACAAGCAGCACTATTGGATAACCAATAAGAGAATAATCCAGAAAAGCGGCTTCATAGGCTACAAGGTAAACTCCATTCCGCTTGAAAGGATTTCAGACGCCATAATCTCGCGCTCCTTTGCAGAAAGCATTTTCGGCTTCGGAAGCGTGCACATCCAAAGCCTTGCCGGCCAGATAACATACAACAACAGGTTCGGCGCCGAAGGCTCATTGCTTGCGGTTCCCGACCCGGAAGGAACGCAGGAACTCATTTTCGGCCTGATAGGCGAAAAAAGAAAGCGCGAAAAACTGTCATTCTGAAACGGCCAAAACAAGCAAACAAAATGCGCTAGGGCAACCCCGACAATCTTTTAATAAATTGCCCAAACAACAATTCTACAGCCGCCTTGGTAGCTCAGCCTGGTAGAGCCGCAGTTTTGTAAACTGCTGGTCGAGGGTTCAAATCCCTCCCAAGGCTTGGCACTGCAAAGTTTAAAATCAGTGGGCATAGCCGAACGCCCGGCTGGTGCGAACAAAGGCGTATTGCTAATCGCAATACGCCGAGTGATCGTAGTAAATGTTTCGGGGGCGTGCGAGGGGGCAGAGCCCCCTGCGTGCGGAACCAAGGCGTATTGCGTATCGCAATACGCCGGGCAAGCCATCACGCAAAAGCCAGTGCTGTTTGTGGTATCTTCGCTACCGCCGATACCGCACATGCCCAACACGAACCCCAAAAGACCAATAGCCCATTGACAAAAGTTTAAAATCAGTGGGCATAAGTGAATTAATAACAAGTTTAATGACCAGCGAAATTTAACCGCCCTAATTGGGCCCGTAGCTCAGCCTGGTAGAGCAGCGGACTCTTAATCCGCGTGTCGAGGGTTCAAATCCCTCCGGGCTCGTCTCGGCGGTTTCGTCCGCCGGGTCCGAAACCAAGGCGTGCCGCTGATGCGACACGCCGAGTAGGACACAACAAATATTTCGGGGGTTTGCAAGGGGCAAAGGCCCCTGCGTTGTGAAACGCCGAGTAAGCATGTGGATTTTTAACCACCAGAAACTTATTTTTACAAGGTGAGAGCGTGGACAAGAGCATTCAATTAATCGCAAACTACGATGACTGGGTCGCAATCAAGAAACTCAAGATAGAGGAGAAAACCGACCCGCGCACGGTAATGGAATTCCTGGCAAGCCTGACGATAAGCGTGGACAAGAAAGTGGAGCAGAACCTCGGAAAGCTTGTGGATTTGAAAAAGCTTGACGCAATGCTGGCCGAACTGCCGGCCGGAAAATCGGAAGCCGAAATCGCGGAAATCCTGAAGGCAGCGTCCTCCGGAAAAGTCAACGGCGTGATAAACGAGATAACCGCAGTCGAAAGCCTGCAGAAAAACGAGCAGAAAGAGTTGGCGGGGTTTTGCAAGGTTTACGCGCTCAAAAAAGCGCTTGGAAAAGCAGGACTGAGCGTCGACTATTCAAGCGTGGAAATTCCCGGCATGAAACGCGTAATGAAAACAAAGGTTTAAAGGCGGAAAGCTGAAATGTTTTTGGTTTGATGAACGTGCTTTTTCCCGCTGCAATCCAGGCTTTTGACGAGTGGTTCCTGCACGCACTGCAGGCAACTTTTTCCTCGGGATTGCTTGACATTGCAATGAAAGGCATCACTCTTCTCGGCCACCCGGTTGTCTGGATAATGGTTGCCGCATTGGTTTACTGGAAGGGAAAGGAAAACCACGCGTTCTTCCTGATGAATGCGGTCATGTTTGCCGCGCTTGCAGCAGGCATAATAAAAATTTTTGTTGCAAGGCCGAGGCCGGACCAGGGCGTTTTCCGCGTGGTGGCGCAGGACACTTACAATACCGCGTCTTTTCCAAGCGGGCACGCCACAACCATTGCATCGGTTTTCGCTTACACGCGCGGCTTCCTTGACAGGCAGAAAAAACTTCTCCTGGCATTCGCGGTTATAGCCGTGGCAGTTTCAAGAATGTATCTTGGCGTGCATTTCCTGACAGATGTCCTGGGCGGCATTATCCTCGGCCTCTGCATTGGCACAATCAATGCCTGGAGCAGGAAACAGTGGCTCAAACACGGTTTCAGGCTGACGAAGCCAGAAGAAGAATTGGGCCTTGTTGCGGCGGTCGTTCTGGCGGTAATAGCAATCATTGTCCTCGGCGATTCGGAAACCGTTTCCTTGGGAACAACGTTTCTCGGCTTTTACGCGGGCTTCTTTGCATGGAAAGAGCTTGGAAAAACGCAATCCGCCAAAGCTTTTGTGCCCAAAAGCGTTATTGGCCTCATTGTTTTAGGCGCACTGCTCGGCGCGGGCCAGTTTGTGATAACAGACTATTACCTGAAAGCCGCAGCATTCTTCATTGCGGGCCTGTGGATTTCCCTGATTCAGCCGGTTTTGGCGGAAAAACTCGCCTGAAAACATTTAAAACGATTGAGTGAAACAAATAATTAGCCGGCAGGAACTGTTTTGGGCGGGCACGCGTGGTATCGCGTCAGCGATACCACAAGGCTGCACGCTCGGCAGCATGCCGAGCCCTCCTTGGTGTAGTAGCTAACACGCACCGCTGTAGATTTTCGTGCACGCTCTTGTGCACTGCCTTGAATGGCTGGGCAGCAGGTTCGAAAGAACGCTGTTGCGCCGCGAAAAAAGCGGCAACGGTGAGATCCCCTGTGCAAATCAGGGAGGAGGGAATTATTACACAATTTTTAAATTGTGCCCCCTAATATATGCTTTTAAATTTTGTGCCCCCTAATTTTTACCATGCCATATATCGAGAAAAAGAAAATCGGCGGCCGCGGGTATTTTTACCTGATGAAAAACATCCGTGTCTCCAAAAACAAGTGGAAAAAAATAAGCAAATATGTCGGAACCGACCTGTCGAACCTTGCCCAGGCCGAAAAGGAGCTTGAACTTGCCCAGCCGATCGGGAGGATTTTGACGCTGAAGCAGATGAAAATAATCGACCTGCTCAGGGAAAATTACCTGAAAACCCGCAAAATAGGCAAAGGCCTGTGGAAAACCGAAAAAGAGCAGATAATAAGCTTCATTTACAACACCAACGCAATCGAGGGCAATTCCCTGAGCTATGAGGAAACGAAAAATATCCTTGAAGGGAAGCCTGTGGCAAGGCATGCGAAGCGCGACGTCCGGGAAGTCGAAAACATGAAAGAATGCATTGATTTCCTGTTTGGTTACAACGGCAAATTCGACCAAAGCCTGTTGCTTAAACTCCATGCAATCGAAATGAATGGCATCCATCCCGAAGCAGGCAGAATCAGGACGAGGCAGAACATTGTCGGAAACTATCTGCCGCCGAAACCGGAACAGGTCCAGCCGGAACTGGACAAATTTTTCTCATGGATTAAGCAGGCCGGACAAACCCTGCACCCCTTTGAAACCGCTGCATTGGCCCATTTGAAAATCGTGAGAATCCACCCGTTCATGGACGGGAACGGCAGGATTTCAAGGCTGGCGATGAACCATCTGCTGTTCAAAAACAATTATCCTTTGCTGAACATTTTCAACTCCGAAAAAATGCTGTATTACCTGATGCTGAGGGAAGTCGACGCGAAAAAAAAGGAAAGCCCGTTCGTCAAATACCTCTACAAAGCATACATAAACCAGTACAAAGAATGCCTGCTTCCAGGCAAAAAAGCCGCAAAAAAAAGCCTTAAGCCAAGCGCAAATTAAAAAAAGCAAAGAAAAAGAAAAGAAGGAAATGAGGCGCTTTTTTCAGAAGCGCCATTCCGCGATGTGGCTGTTGTTGTAAGCAGCAACCTGTGACAGGTCATGCACGTCCATCGGGTTCGTGCAAAAGCTTATTGCCCTGCCTTTCTTGCCCTGCCTTGCAGTCCTGCCAATCCTGTGGATGTAGGTTTCGGCTTCGGTCGGCAAGTCAAAGTTTATGACGTTGTCGATGTCGTCAACGTGTATGCCGCGCGCGACAATGTCAGTTGCAAGCAGTATTCCTTTTTCGGAGCGCGTGAACTCGTCGATCGTGCGCTTTCTCGAATTCTGCTGCCTGTCGCCGTGAATCGCGAAAACCCTGATTCCGTGCCTTGCAAGCAGTTTTTCAAGCCAGTCGACCGTGCGCTTTGTCCTGCAGAAAACAAGGTTTTTCGAGTCCTTTTCCTTTGCAAGAATGCTGCACAGCGTGTCAACCTTCTGTTTCTGGCTGACCTTGACGTAAAACTGCTCAATCGATTCGACGGGCGCGTTGTCCTCGCTCAAATCGAAAACAATTTTGTCATGCTTCATGTGCTTTTCCACTAGCGCAAGGATTTCCTTCGGCATTGTTGCCGAGAACAGCATTGTCTGCCTGTATTTCGGGAAATACGAGACTATGCGCTCGATGTCGAACCTGAAACCCATGTCGAACATTTTGTCGGCTTCGTCCAGCACCAGGAATTGTGCCTGCGAAAACGAGAGCATGCGCCTTGACAGCAAGTCAAGCAATCTGCCGGGGGTGCCGACGATTATTTCCGGCTTTCTCCTCAAACCAGTTGCCTGGCCTGAAATGCTTTGCCCGCCGAAAACCGCAAAAGTGTTGATGCGGCTGCCCTGGGCAATGGAAGCGATTTCGTCTTTCACCTGCACGCAAAGCTCCCTTGTCGGAACAACCACGAGCGCGGAAAACGGCTTGCCCTGCTGAACCATTTCAATCAATGGGATTGCGAAGGCGGCTGTCTTGCCGGTGCCGGTTTTCGATTTTCCGACCAAATCTTTTCCCGAAAGCGCTGCCGGAATTACCTGTTCCTGCACTTCGGATGGCTTTTCAAAGCCCTTGCTTTTGATGGCCTTTTTCAGGCTGTCGCTGATGTTTAATTCTTCAAATTTCAATGTGTACCTCTCCTTGGTTTTAGAAGAAAAAGGCAAAAAAAACACTATCCTGCAAAAGCGGAAACCGCCCGGGCAGCGAAGTTTTTCAGTTAAGAAAAAAATAGGGTTCTTATTCCTTTAATCTCTGTAGAAGGTTCTGCCAACAAAGGCTTTTAAAGGTTTCAGGCGGGCAAAAAACCGGGAAAAAAAGGCAAAAAAAAGGCAAACCTGCGGGCTTTTAAGGTTTAGCGTGTGAAAAAGAATGTGTGCGCAGGCGAGAGTTTGCGCGCAAAACTAAAAGAAAAAAAGGTGAAAAAAACAAATGGCTTACGGCAACAGGGACTTTGGCGGCCCAAGGCAGCTATACGATGCGGTATGCGCTGACTGCGGAGCTGAAACAAAGGTTCCATTCAAGCCTGATGGCAAAAGGCCCGTTTACTGCAGGGACTGCTATCAGAAAAGAAAATCCGACAACAACTGATTGAAAAATTGGCTGTTTAAAGGTTTCAGTTTGGGAAAAGCATTTTTTCCCAAAAAGTTTTTTTTGTTCTATTTTTTGTTTTATTTTTCAAATCCCAGCCGCAAGGCCGGAGAAAAAGCTGTTTGGTCATTTCTTTTGTTTGACCACTGCCTGTTCCGCCTTGATGCGCTGCCTTGAAGCGCTTTTCAGCAGCTTTTCCTGTTCCGCGGAAGGCAGGATTTTGAAGTGCCTTGCCTTTTCAACTCCGTCTGGAAGGAAGCCAATTGGCCGTTCGGAAACAAGCCAGGCCTTTCCGAACCGGAAAAGGTTGACGGGCGCGGAGAACTCGCGCAAGGTCTTTTCGCCGCGCAAATTGAAGTAATGGTCGAAATAGGACATTGCGAGTTCGCGCACGCTTGCAAAAACGGGGTCGCGGTATTTGAGGCCGGAAAACTTGGACTGGCCGATCGCACCCCACAAGCCGTTGATTTTGTAGACGGCAACGACATGGTCCTCGTCCCTCACTGCCCGGAAGTCCATTAGCAGGGGCGGGTGGCCGTGCACGGCCAGGGCCGCGGCAGCGAAGGCAGCGCCTTCGAAACAGTGCGCCTTTCTGTGCCGGAGGACAAGCCTCGGCGAATAGCAGGTTTCGCCTTTTTCCTCAAGGTTGTACGAAAGTTTTTTGTCCAGAAAGTCCTGGATTTTTTGCGCGGAGTCAAGGCGCCTGAAAACCGCCAGTTCTTTTTTGTCAAAGCCGAAAGCGCGCATCAAGCCACCAAAGCCAAGCGCTAAGATGGAGGCCGGAAAAATTTTTAAAGCGGAAAGTCGTTGTTGTAGTGCATGGACAGGAAATTGCCGCACATCGTTTCCCTGCTTGTGATCGGGACGTTCGCGTGGTACTATCTTGTTTTCAGGGCGATGCCTTTAAGCATCGGCTTTGCGAATGCCATTGTTGCGTTCTCCGCAGTGATCATCCTCGGCTTGGCATTCTTTTTGGGCCCGCTCGCGCGCTTCGTCAAATTCTTTGACCGCTTTCTCGTGCACAGGAAGGCGTTCGGGTTGTGGGGTTTTTCGCTTGCGGCATTGCACGTCGCATTGGCGGCCATTGTCCTGCTTTCCGAAAGGCGGGAAATTTCTTTTGCGGACGTGATGTCACTGGCGGTCGCGGCGATAGCGTTCATGATTTTCACGCTCATGGCGTTCACGTCGACTGCGGAGTGGGTGCAAAAGCTCGGCTATGAAAACTGGAAAAACCTGCAGAGAACCGGCTATGTCGCAATGGCAATGCTTTTGCTGCACATCCTCCTGCTCGAAAACGGGGTTTTCCTGTCAAGGCTGACCGGGCAGATCGCGATGGCGTTCATACTGCTTGTTCTGCTGCTGAGGGGCGCAGCCCTGCTGCTAAGCATGGAAAGCAGGCAGAAAATCGACGTTTAAACTGTCGGGCGTATTTTTTAAATAACAAGCGACAAGGTTTTGGTACCATGGCTAAAGGCAAACGGCTTGATTTCGAAACCAGGGCGATCCACGAAGCGGGCGCAGATCCCCTGACCGGCGCGGTCATGACGCCAGTTTACCTGTCGTCAACATTCAGACAGGATTCGGTTGACAAAAACCGGGGATACGATTATTCGCGATCGGGAAACCCGACAAGGGATGCCCTGGAAAAAAGCGTTGCCTCGCTTGAAAACGCGCGCTTTGGCCTCGCGTTCTCGTCCGGCCTTGGCGCGGAAATGGTCTGCCTGAGCCTGCTTAAAAGCGGCGGGCACATTGTTGCAGTGGACAATGTTTACGGCGGAACTTTCAGGCTGCTGGAAACATTCAAAAGGCAGTTCGGCATTGATTACTCGCTTGCGGACCTGACTGAACCGGAAAGCCTTGAAAAGGCGTTGAAGCCGAACACCGGAATGGTTTACCTTGAAAGCCCGACAAACCCTTTGCTGAAGCTTGTTGACATCGCGGAAATTTCAAGGCTCGCGCACAAAAAAGGCCTGATTGTGGCGGTGGACAACACTTTCCTGTCACCGGTTTTCCAGAATCCGCTTGACCTGGGTGCCGACATTGTCATACACAGCACGACAAAGTACATCAACGGCCATTCCGACATCATCGGCGGCGCGATTGCATGCAACGACGAAAAGATTTACAGGCAACTGAAGTTTTTGCAGAATGCCTTCGGCCCTACGCCTTCGCCCTTGGACTGCTTTCTTGTCCTGCGCGGGATAAAGACCTTGAAGCAGAGAATGCTGCAGCATGAAAAAAACGCGCAGGCAATCGCGGAGTTCCTTGAAAGGCATCCGAAAGTGAAGCGCGTCATTTATCCCGGCCTGAAAAGCTTTGCGCAGAAAGGCCTTGCGCAAAAGCAGATGAAAGGCACTGGCGGCATAATAACGATTGAACTCAAAGGAAACGCAGCTGCAGCGAAGAAGTTTCTTGCTGCAACCAATCTGTTCACTCTCGGAGTGAGCCTTGGCGGGGTCGAATCCCTCATAGAATATCCTTGGGCGATGACGCACGGCGCTTTGCCGGAGAGCGAGCGCAGGAAAGCGGGCATAACCGAGACAATGGTGCGTTTGTCCGTTGGTTTGGAAAGCGCGGACGACTTGGTTGAAGACTTAAAGCAGGCGCTGGAAAAGGCGTGAACACATGGGACACCCCCGCGTAAAACCCCGAAATGCGGAATAGAATTACTCGGCGTATTGCGTAAGCATGCACCAGAATCCACAGATTCTGGGCACGTCGCAAAATCCAAGATTTTGCAACGATACGCCTTAGTCCCGGACCAGCCGGACGGAACCGGCTGTTTCGAAAACGATTTTTTTTCCGATGACGGGCAGAAGGCGCTTCAACTCGATTTCCGTCCTGCCGGAAATTTCGATTTCCTCGATCGGCTTTGTCGGAAACTTGCCGTTGATTTCAAAGACAAAGTAGCCTTCCTTGCCGTCAATTGCCTTGATGAACGCGCCCTGTTTCGTGTTCTCGATCTCGAGGCCATCGACCTTTGAAAGCGCGTCCAAAAGCAAAGTGCCTTTCGCGACGCTGAAAGAAATTGGCTTTTCAAAAAGCTCCGATGCCAGCCGTATTTTCTTGAGCGCGTCCTTGCGGATGTGCAGTATGTGCGTGTTCCCCGCTTTTTCCCGTTCAATCAGGCCGTTATCCTCAAGAATGCGCGCGTGCTTCAATGCAACCGGATTGGAAATGTTCAATTCCCTTGCGAGCGCGGCAATGTGGGTTTCCTTTTTGAGGAGAATCTGGACCATGTTGCGCCGGTTGGAGTTGGCCAAAGCCTTCAGTATGTCCAACAAACCACCATGATAAACCAAGTGCTAATAGCGTGCTAACGTTACCATGAATGCTAATGATAATTATCCTAAATGGAACTGCTTAAAAGGCTTCGGCACTGATTCTGAACGCAAGAAAAAAAACATCTGCGGGCGGTGGGGGAAATGAGAAAAATCGGCTTTTTGTTCTTTGTTCTGCTTTTCGTGTTCGCGCAAGCGGCGCAGGCGAAAACCGTGAACGTGAAATTCAACTTTCCGTACGCAAACGCTTCGGCCGACACGAGCGCAAGCGTGAACGTTGCGGATGACGCGAATGCATTCACGGCGTTCGTGCAGGCGGCACAGGAAAAAAGCGTTGCACTCGACATCGCATACTACGATTTCGACGGCGATGGGGTGAAGGAATCGGCGTTCGTCAATTCAGTCAACGGCCTGGGCGCTTCAAGCGATTTTTCGAAATACTGGCAGTTCGGCGAAAACAACCTGCCTTCAATGACAGGCATAAGCGCCGCAGTTCCGAACGACAACGGCACAGTTTCACTCGATTACTTGGATGGTGCGGGCGCTGACGCAGTTGAATGGCTTGCGGATTCGCAGGAAACAGGCGGCAGGATTGGCGCGAATTTGTTCCAGCACTCGTTCGGAATGATGGGCCTCGGCATGGGCCGGGACAACAACATTGCGCTCGCTTCAGCAGTTCCGGGAAATGCGAAAAGCTACATCATAGCACAGCAGCAAAGCGACGCAAGCTTCGGGGATTCTTTGAACACCGCGCTTGCGGCGATGGCGCTCATTTCGGCCGGCGAGGACCTGAACTCATTCGAAAAAAACGGCAGGACGACGATTGATTTGCTGAAGGATTCACAGCAGGGCGACGGCGGTTTCAAGAGCGGAAGCGGTGAAAGCGACGTCGACACCACAGCCTGGGCGGTTGTTGCGTTTGCGCAGGCCGGAGAAAGCATGCCTGAAAATGGCGGTGAAACTCCCGCCGATTACCTTGTTTCCGCAATGCATTCCAACGGCAGTTTCGGCTACAACTCAGGGGATGAAACGGAAAGCGTTGATTTCACGGAAGAAGCGATAATAGCGTTGGGTGCCGCCGGCGAAGGAAAAAGCGTTGCGCAGAAAAGCATCGACTGGCTCGCGGCAAAGCAGGACTCCGACGGGTGCATAAGCGACGGTTTCAGGACCGCGCTCGGCAGCATTGCATTCAGGGCATTCAATGAAACGGAAAAAGCCGACAAGGCACTGGACTGCCTGAAAACAAAGGCGAACGCCGACGGCAGTTTCGGCAGGCAAAGCAATTCGTCAAATGCCATTGACACGGCTTTGGCGGCAATCGCATTGGACAAAAAAACTTTTCCTTTGAGCGTGCAGGCTCCAAGCGGCGGCAGGAACGAAGGGACCGTCGGCCTGAACTCGACAGTCAAATTCATCGTGTCAATAAAGAACGTCGGCAGGGTTGACGCGAAAAACGTGAGCGTTTCGCTGGACGGGATTCCGGCAAGCTGGATCATCAGCGGCACTTCGACAACGTTTTTCGACTCGATAAAGAAAGGCGAAACCAAGAATGCGGAAATCTTCGCGAAAATCCAGGGCCTTGGCAGCTATTCCGTCAAGGCAGTGATTTCCAGCGACACCATAACGGACAGCATTGAAACCGCGGACTCCGCGCAACTGCTGTCGGAAGAGGCAAGCCTTGAGGCCACAGTGGGGTTTGAATGAATCTGAAAGTTTCGCCTGCAAATGCAAAAACTTCAGGCATCGCATTGCTCGCAATCGCATTGGTTTTTGTGGGCGCGTTTTTTGCGTTGAACAATCCGAGCGGCTTCCTTTCGCTTGCGGCGAAAAGCGCAAACGGAAAGACCGCGGACAGCGCAGGCGAAAAAGGCGCAGACTCCGCGCAGGAAGGAACTTCGGCGAAAACAACGGCTGTTTCCGCGCAGATTTCTTTCGAGGTCCTCGGGCGGACCGCGCTGAAGGCAAGGCCCGTTGAGGGAAGGCTCCTGCCGTGCCCGCAGTACTCGCAGGTTGTCGTGGAAATCGAAAACGCCGGCGCGGAAAAGGCCGAGAAAGTCAGCCTGCGCCAGAGCGAAAACGTGAAGGTCGAAAACTGCACGAACTGCGACTTGGATGCGCTTGGCCCGGGCGAAAAGGCGCTCGCAAAAATGAAAGCCTGCATCATCGAGCGGCAGAACGCCTTTGTCGAGGCTTCGGCCGTGAACGCGGAAAAAAGCTTTGCCGGGCTTGACTGAATGCAAACTGGGAAAACTAATTTAAACCATTAACACCACTTCTTCTTTCTATACTGGTTCTTTTTTTCAGCAGATTTGGTGAAGCGTTTGAATGCCATTGAAATCAGCGCGTTGACGAAAAAATTCGGCGGCCTTGCGGCCGTGGACGGCGTTTCGTTCTCCGTCAGTGAAGGCGAGATTTTCGGTCTGCTCGGGCCGAACGGCGCGGGCAAGACGACGCTCATTTCAATGCTTGTCACAATGAAAAGGCCTTCGGATGGAAAAGCCGAGGTCAACGGCTTTGACGTTGTCCAAAACGCGGATTCCGTGAGGAAAAGCATCGGCATTGTTTTCCAGGACCCGAGCCTTGATGAAGACCTGACGGCATTCGAAAACCTTGAACTGCACGCCGCAATGTACGGCCTCGGAAAGGATGACAGGAGCCGCCGCATAAGGGAAACCGCGGGCATGGTTGAATTGGAGGACCGGCTCAAAGACGAGGTCAAGACTTTTTCCGGCGGAATGAGGAGAAGGCTTGAAATCGCGCGCGGCCTCATGCATTTTCCGAAAGTCCTGTTTTTGGATGAGCCGACAGTCGGCCTGGACCCGCAGACAAGAAAGCGAATCTGGGAATATGTGAAAAGGCTGAAAAAAGAGAACAACGTGACAATCGTTTTGACGACGCATTACCTTGACGAGGCGGACGGGGTGTGCGACAGGGTTGCAATCATGGACAAGGGGAGGATAATCGCGCTTGATTCGCCTGAAAGGCTGAAAAGCGCGCTTGGCGGCGACTCTGTTTCAATCGAAACGCCCGAATGCGCGAAAGTGAAGGCGGCGCTTGAAGCATATCCCTGGGTAAAAAGCGTGACCTGCCACGACGGACGCGTTGACATTTCCGTGGAAGAAGCCGACAAGAAGGTTCCGCAGATTCTCCGGGAATGCGAAAAGTCCGGCGTTGAAGTCAATTCCATCAGCGTGCGGAAGCCCACGCTTGACGACGTGTTCCTGCATTTCACGGGCAGGACGATAAGGGAAGAGGAAGGAAGCGCGAAGGACTCCATGAGGATACTGCGGAAGGCATGGCACAAGAGCACGCGGAAATGAAAAGCGGAATGGCAATTGGGGCTGAGGCGAAGGGAATGGTTTTGGGCAACGAATTAAGGGCGGTTTTTTTCCTGTGGAAAAGGGAAATGCTGAGGATGCGGCGTTCCAAAAGCAGGATGATTTCGCAGTTCGGCATGCCGCTGCTGTTTTTTCTGATACTCGGAACCGGCCTCAACGGGGCGTTTGCCGTGAGCGGCGCCGGCACAAACTATCTTGAATTCATGGCACCCGGCATAATCCTGATGACCATACTTTTCGGCTCGTTCTTTTCAGGAATGGGAATACTCATCGACAGGCAGTTCGGTTTCCTGAAAGAAACGCTGATTGCCCCGGTGAGCAGGCCGGCAATAGTGATTGGAAAGGCGCTGGGCGGGGCAACCGACGCGCTGTTCAAGGCAGCCGTGATGCTTGCAGTGACCATCCTGCTGGGCGTGCACATAAATTTGCTGGCTTTGCCTGCGCTCGCAGTCGCGGTCATAATAATCTCAATCTCGATCGTTTCAATCGGCATGATGTTCGGCTCTGTGATGGAGGACATGCAGGGCTTTCCGATAATTTCAAACCTGGTCATAATGCCGCTGTTTTTCCTGAGCGGTGCGCTCTTTCCGTTGGAGAGTTCTCCGGCAATACTGCGGACAATTGCGGCATTCAACCCCTTCACGTACGCGGTTGAAACAATGAGATTCGCGCTGTTCGGAGAGTCATACATAAGCATAGCGTTGAGCCTGCCGGTTACGGCCGCGTTCATGCTTGCAACAGTCGCAATCGCCGCATACCTGTTCAGCAGGATAGAAGAATAGGCAACCATTCCGGCGAGGCCAAAAACGCCCGGCAAGTTTCACTGCCTTCCGGCGGGCTTCTTTTCAAGAGTTTCAAAAGCCGAATAGATGAACCAGAAGTTTATGATCGCGTAAAGGCCCAGGGAGAGGAACAGGAAAAACGGGTTCCTTGGCCCGATTATTGCCGCAACCACAAGCAGGATTAGAGCGGTTGTCCTGTCAACCATCAGTGGAATGCCCATTAGGACAAGCCATGCGAGAATGAAGACAAAAGCGTAAAAGAAAGGGATTGTTCCAACCAAAAAGAAAAAGCCGATGACCGCAATGACAAGCTTGAGCTTGTTGAACCATCCCTTGGCGGCCAAAAAATGCAGGCCGATTGAAATGTAAATCAGGGCCATGAAAAAGAATTCGTAGATGCCGACAAAATCCTCGAACAAGGGCATAATGATTAGAAACTGCATTCAAGCATAAAAAAATAGCTCAACAAAGCAAACCGCAAAACCAAAAAGGAAAAACTCTGTTTCTTAAAATAAAAGAGTTTTTCAGAACGCTATTTTTTGCCTTTTTTGGCGGAGTTTATGCCTTTTGCGGGAGGCTTGCTTTTTTCAGGCAGTTTGTCTTTTGCCTGCGCATTGTGCAGTTTTCGGTAAATCCAATACGAATAGCCGAACGTGCCGAAAACCATCAGCAGGATTGCCGCAAGAATGAGCCAAAAGAAATGTTTCGGCAGCAAAGCACATAAACCGAAAAGAATGCCTGAAGCAATGAAAACTTTTGACGAAAATTTGTGCGTTGCAACCCACACCCTTTCATCGGCCAAAGCCCAGGGCGTCCTCACACCGACAAAATAATTCTGCTTGAACGAAGGCATTAGCAGGCCCATGAAGACAAACAGCAATGCGATTATGCCTAAAACCGCAAACGTCATGTCGAAATTGTAGCCGAAATTCGAGGCAAGCGATAAAAGGAAAATCGCGAACAACGCCACGCACAAGCCGGACGCGAGCAGCCAGTAGCTTGACTCGAATTTTTTGATGTTGTCCTTGCGCACCTCGATTTTCGGAATCACGAAAAACAGTCCGGCGAGGAATGCAATCATTATTGGAACAAGGAATGCCGCCATCCAGGCCGGGCCGAAGCCGTCAGCCTTGCCTTCAATGTTCCAGTGGATCGGCGCCTTTGCAGGCAGGAAAGGCAGAGCAAAAAAGCCCACTGCAAAAGACAAGACGACGAGCAAAACGCAAAGGGCCTGAAAAATCCGTTTGCCGTGCACAACTTGCATAATTAATGATTGCCTGCAAACAAAATAAAAAAGCGTCAAACGACAATACTCAAGCATGGAAACTTTTGTCCTGGCATTGCTCCTGCTTTTCGGCGGCCTTGCGCCGATTGCAAGCAAGAAGGCAATGCAGTCAATGGCCGAGGAATGGGCGCTCGTTTATTTCTATGCCGTGTCAGCTCCGTTCCTGCTGGCAGGCGTTTTTCTTTTCTCCGAACCGAAAATTCCGGGCTTGGCGGACATAATTGCGCTTATTGTTGCCGGCATTGCGGGCGCAATCGCAATCGTCGCACTGCTCAAATCATACCACAAGATGGAAACCGCGATAGCCCAGCCGCTTGCAAACATCTACGTTCTCATGATAATCGCAATCTCCGCCCTGTTCCTGAATGAAAGCCTGGGCGCAATGCAGGCAGTTGGGGCAACGGCAATACTGCTGTCCTCGGCGGTCATCGCGGCAAAAAAATCATTATTGCGATACAAAATCGTCGACGGCGCAAAATTCATAGCAATAACCGCAACAGGCTGGACGATCTACTACATAATGCTGAAGTTTTTGACGAAAAGCCTCGGCCCCTACAACACCGCATTCTACTCGCAGGCGCTCATCGGATTAATCATACTCGCATACGTTCTGCTTTCAAAAAGAAAAATCGAACTGCCAACGCGGCAAAATTCTTTTTTCCTGCTGGGCGGGGGGCTTGCAATAGTCGACCTCAGCCTTGCCTTCAACCTGCTAATGCAAAAAACCGGCCTCGCAATAACAGCGTCCATCAGCGCGGGCCTGCCCATAACGACGGCAGTCTTCGCCGCAGTCTTCCTGAACGAAAAGCTTGAAGCGAGAAAGTATGCCGCAATCGCACTGCTTGTCCTGGGCCTGATTGCATTGAACTTCTGAACAAAGGTCCGGCAAAAATGGCCGCGCAACAAATAAAAACAAAACGCCGGACAAAATAACTTCGGCAAAAAGCCCGTATGGTCTATCGGCTAGGATACGGCCCTGTCGAAGCCCTTTTTCTTTCTTGCGAAGAAAGAAAAAGTGCTTTACCCCAAAAAGAAAGAAAAGTTTCTTTTATGGAGTACTGCAATGCAGCGAGGCCGTGGGCCGGGTCCGACTCCCGGTGCGGGCGAAGCCGTCACGCCCGGCTGGTGCGCTTTGTGGTGTTCGCGCTGCTGCGGAACACCACGCATGCTTTGCAGGGTTCGCAAGGGGTGCAACCCCTGCGCTCGCTTTGCTCGCATAGCGCTGCGCCTGATGGCGATGATTTCACAAGCGGGCTCGACGACGGATATTTCGCTGTTGCGCCGTACCCATCTGCTTTTGCATTAACAAAGGACAACGCGCTTTCGGGCGCGTGTGCCGAAACCAAGGCGGTTCACGTTGTGAACCGCCGAGTAAGTAGCGGTAAATGTTTCAGGGGTTTGCAAGGGGGCGGAGCCCCCTGCGTCGGGATTAAGGCGTGCCGC
Organism: Candidatus Diapherotrites archaeon; assembly: GCA_016205145.1. Lineage (NCBI taxonomy): Archaea > Nanobdellati > Candidatus Iainarchaeota > Candidatus Iainarchaeia > Candidatus Iainarchaeales > Candidatus Iainarchaeaceae > Candidatus Iainarchaeum > Candidatus Iainarchaeum sp. The sequence goes on along the minus strand of JACQJH010000001.1, from coordinate 216,627 downwards.
TGCGCGACACGCCGAGTAAACCTGCTTTTTTCAGGCGTTCAAAAGCCAGACCGAATAGTTGAGGAACGCCGCAAATGAAACCCACGCAAGGTAAGGCAGCAGCAGCAAAGCCGCGCGCCTGTCGATGCGGCTGAACAGAATGGTTGTCGCGGCAATCGCCAGCCAGAGCGCAACGATTTCAATCATTGCTAGGAAAGGGTTGTGCAGGCCGAAGAAAAGCAGTGACCACAAAACGTTCAAGGCGAGCTGTGCGCCGAAAACCTTTACCGCGAACTTGTTTTCCTTTTCCTGAAAGCCTTTTTCCCACACAAGGAAAAGCGCTATGCCCATGAGCAGGAAAAGCGCTGTCCAAACCGGGCCGAAAACCCAGTTCGGCGGAGTGAAGTAAGGCTTGTTGATTGACGCATACCACGAAGCGATTGCGGGAAACGTGAAGATTGAGCCGACTGCGCCGGCAAGCCCGCAGATTGCGATTGAAGCAGCGAGCCTGAAAAGCGTTTGCCTGTTCATGCAAACCACAACGCCGGCGCAGAATAAAAATTTTCACTTCATTTCAAGCGTGAGCAGTAATGAGATGATTATTTTGCACATTCACAACAAGCGTTCGAATTCTTCTTTCGTCAGACCGAAGTCTTCCCTGATTATTTTCAACAGCAGGCCCTTGCCAATAAGCTTGCCTTTGTGGACCGGAATAGTTATCCGCTTGCCAGCCGCGTTTTTGAAAACGTGGTGGGAGCCTCTGACATGCACAAGTTCAAAGCCGAGCAGCTTGGCGACTTTCAGTATTTGCTCAGGCTTCACTGGCCTGAGCGCTGTCACTTTGCCGCAACCTCGACTTCCCTGATTCCGACGAATTTAGTTGTTGGAAGCTCATCCTTTTCCATGGATTCCAAATAGGCTTCAATCGCTTCCTTTATGTTTGCCTTAAGCTCTTTCAGGGAGTCTGCCTGCGTATGGCATCCGGGTAGTTCCGGAACCGATGCTACAAAAACGCCGTCTTGGTCCTTTTCAACGACAACAGTGAACTTTCTCGCCAAACAAATCACCGGTAAATAATTTGGCTCGGCCGTTCTTAAATATGTTTGCTGTTTTCGTCAGTAAACGAAGAAGCAAAGAAGCCGGATTTCATTTCGGTTTTAGGGTTTTGCAGTCCACGCGCTGAGTCCAGTTGCCGGGCTGGTTTTTCGCGTAGCACACGCCATTCTTGCACGTGCCGAAGCTGGGCGGGCACATGTCCTCGCACGTTGCGCAGCGCGCGCTGTGACCGGAGAGGCGCTTTTGCTGCGCAAGGCCATGTGAGCCAAGGCAGTACAGCCTGCCGGCCGAGCAGGTCCAGTCAGGCCAGACTATTTTCAGGGAATCACAGCAGTCCTTGTGCGCCAACCCTTCATCAGTGCATTCAACAAGGTTGCCTGTTCCAGGCGGACCGGCAATATCTGATGGAATATCCGGCGCTTCAAGGTTGGCGCAGGCCGCGGCAACCGGCTTGTACGAAGGATAGCCCCAAAGCAATTCGCATTCCGTTTCTCCGGGAACAATGTGCCCATAATTTGTGAGAACGCACTTCGAAGCGGCGCGCTCTTCTTTTGTGGGAATGCGGTCCGGCGGTGGCACGCCGGAGGGAGGCGCAGTCGAAGGCGGGGAAACACAGCCCAAAAGCAGCAGGCCCAAGGCAAGCAGGATTATTGCAATCATTCCGGGCCGTGAAATTTTGCGCATGAAAAAAAAGAATTGCTTTTTGTGAATAAAAGGCTGTTGCCGGCTGGGCGCGTTTTAAATTGTTTCTCCACAAGCATTCTTGCATGCCGGAAATTTCAAAGCAGGAACTCAAGGAGTTGCGCTTTTTCGCAAAGAAAAAGTTTTCAAGGGCCAGGGAAATGTTTTTCCCTTCAAAAGCCGCATTGGAGCAGGCGACGCCGGAAAAGGTCGCGTTCTATCGCGCAGGCAGGCTGAAGGCAGGGATTGGCGTTGATTTGTGCTGCGGCATCGGCATGGACGCGATTGCCTTGGCTAAAAACTGCAAAAGGGTTTTCGCTTTCGACAACGATGCCGAGGCAATAGAGTGCGCAAAAATGAATGCCAAAGCATACGGGTGCAGAAACATTGAATTCATCCGCGCGGATTACAGGAAAGCCGACCTGAAGGCGCTGAAAGCGGAAGTCGTCTTCGCCGATCCTTCAAGGAGAAGCGCGGAGAGAAGGGAAAAGGATTTGCACAAGACACAGCCGGACACCCGCGAACTCATAGAGTTTGCGAAGAAAGCCGGGGTGGAAATCGTTTGCGTTGAGGTTTCGCATGAGCTTGCATTGAAGGATTTGCCTGCTGACTGTGAAAAGGAATTCGTTTCATTGGAGCACGAGCCGAACTGCGTAAGCCTTTATTTTGGCAAGCTCAAAAAAGCGGTGGTTTCCGCGGTCGTTTTGCCTGAAGGCGAAAGGATTGAAGGCGATGGCGCGCAAAACTCTGCCCCGGATGAAAAGCTCGGCGGTTTCCTGTTCGAACTGGATGAAATTGTCGGAAAGGCAGGCCTGAAGGAAAAACTGCTGGAAGCTCTGGGCGGAAAAGCATGGGGTTTCAACGAAAAGTTTTTGTCCGCAGACGAAGAGCTTGCAAGCGCGTTTTTCAAAAACAGGTTCAGGGTGCTTGAAACGCTGGAAAACGCGGATGAAAGCGCGCTTGTGCCCGCGCTCCAAAGGCTGGGCACTGGAAAGGTTGTTTTGCGCGGAAAGTTTGGCCAGGAAGAACAGCTTGCAATGAAAAAAAGGATAGAGGAAAAGCTGTCGGGAAAGGAAAAGCTGCACGCATTCTTTTTCGGCAAAAAAGCCGCGGTCTGCAGGAACATCGATTTCAAAGCGTTGGGCGGTTAGCCTTTCGCCTAAACAAAAGCAAAATGATTTATAAAAGTCGCGCGTTTATTGTGTTAGCGGAAAAGAGTTTTGTGGTGAGAAAGAATGGTTGGAAAGGATTTTCTGGAAAATGGTTTTGCGAAAAAGCTGCTGGCGGTCATCGCGGTCATTTTCATTGTCGGAGTGGTTGCATTGCTGTTCAACCCCGGAATGAAGGAAACACCGCAGTACAGGATAGGCGAGTATTCGAAGGTCGTTTCCTCGGAAAGGCCGAAAGCCTACCTGCAGGCGTTTGCACAGGAAGTCCAGAGCCTGCCGGACAATGCAGGCCTCGCGCTTACAATCTACCAGGGCAATCTCGGCCTGGTGAACGAGACAAGGGAGATTTCCCTTGAAAAGGGCCTGAATCTAGTGAACTTCAGCGACGTTTCACAGCTCATCGACACGGGCACGGTTTTGTTCAATGATCTCATGTTCCCTGAAACTTTCGTAGCGGAACAGAATTACGATTATGATACCGCGTCAAGGCAGGCTTTGCTGGAAAAATTTGTCGGCGAAACCATAACAGTTGAAGTGCAGGGCGGCGCGGAAGCGAAATCATACACCGGAAAGCTGCTGAGCCATTCCGACGGCATAGTCCTTGAAACTCAGGACGGCATAGTTTCATTGCAGAACGTTTCAACGGTTTCGTTCGGGCAGAAACCCGGTTTGCTGACAAAGCCCACGCTTGTGCTCAAAGTTTTCGCGGAAAGCTCCGGCAACAGGAAAGTCAATGTCAGCTATCTGACCGGCGGCCTCGGCTGGAGCGCGGACTACGTTGCAAAGCTCAATGATGACGAGACCGCAATGGACTTTTCTGGAAACGTGACTGTTTCAAACAGCACCGGCATTGATTTCAGGAATGCCTCGCTCACATTGCTTGCCGGACAACTGAATCTGCAGGGCAGAAACGCCTACCCTGTGCCCATGCTGGCAGAATCCAAGGCAGCGGATGCCGCAGGGGGAAGCGCGCCAGGCTTTTCGCAGGCCAACGCTTTCGAATACCATACTTACACGCTTGACCGGAAAACCGACGTTTTGGACAAGGAGTCGAAGCAGATTTCCCTGCTGCGCGCGAAAAGCGTTGCAGTGCAGAAGGAATTCGTCTTCGAGGGCAACCGCTACTATTATACGGGCAGCGATTCGGATGGCGCGAACAGCGTTAAAGTCATGGTCAACTTCAAGAACGACGAAAAAAGCAGTCTCGGAATGCCATTGCCTGCCGGCACTGTGAGGGTTTACAAGGCCGACGGAAGCAATGCGCAGTTCCTGGGCGAAGACAGCATAACTCATACTCCGAAAGACGAGGAAAGGAAGCTGTTTGTCGGCTATGCATTCGACATTGCCGCGCAAAAAACCACGGTTGAACAGCAGAACCTTCCGGCCTGCTCGGTGCAATCGTACAAGGTCGACATAAGGAACCACAAGAAAGAGAAGATTACAGTGAAGGCAATCGAGAACGCGGGCGGCAACGCGCAGATAACAAAGGCGAACTTCGAGTACGTGAAAAAGGACGCGTACACGTTCGAGTTCTCCGTGCCCGTTGAAGCGGACTCAAGCGCTTCGCTTGAATACACTGTGAAAAACTGCTGGTCTTAAAGCCAATAGCCAACAGGCATACCTGACGCCTCATGAAGCGGATGCCTTGTTTTCGGCCATGCGCCGAAAACACGTTTTGGAACAAATAATAAAAAGGGCTTCTGGCTTCTATCTTAAAGGTTGTTTTGCTTGGCTGAAAACGTTTTTGATGTCGCGGTCATAGGCTCGGGCCCGGCCGGAGGCTCAACTGCATTGCATTGCGCCAGGCTCGGCCTCAGTGTTTGCGTGATTGAAGAGCACCCCGCGGTTGGCGAACCCGTGCACTGCGGCGAATGCCTTTCCGAACTGGCGGTTGACAGGATCGGCCTGAAGCTGCCCGACAGCGTGATTTCAAAGCGCGTTGAAGGCATCCGCGTGATTTTTCCGAACGGAAAGAATTCCGTTGTGCGCGAAAAAGGCTTTGTGCTCGAAAAGCACAAGTTTGAAAGGTTCATTGTGGGCGAGGCGCAGGCAGCCGGCGCAAAAATCTTTTTGAACACGCGGGCGGAACAGTTCGTGAAAGACACGGAAGGATGGCGCATACAGACCAGCGGCGGAACATTCATTGCCAAAACCGTTGTCGATGCTTCCGGCCCGACGTCGGTTTTTTCGCAGAAAACCGGAATCAACAGGAAACCTGAAACAGTGATTGGCGTGCAGGTTGAAATGCACGGCCTGGTCGACCAGGATTTAATCGACTTCTTTTTTTCCACCAAATTCGCGCCGCACGGTTATGCCTGGATTATCCCGAAAAGCGGGAACAGGGCGAATGTCGGAATAGTTACGAATGAAAAGGGAAAAGCAAAGGCATTCCTTGACGGTTTCATCAGGGAAATGCGGCTCGAGGACAAGAAGGTGACAAAAACTTTCGGCGGGCTCATACCGGAATCCGGGCCGGTTTCGAAAACGTGCGGGGAAAGGTTTGCCTTGGTCGGAGATGCGGCAGGTTTTACGTCCCCGATGTTTGAAGGCGGCACGGCTCTTTCACTCATGTCAGGCAGGCTTTGCGCGGAAACGATTGCGAAGGCGGCGAAGCAAAACGATTTTTCGGAAAAGGCTTTCGCGGAATACTCTGAAAAATGGAGAAAGGAGTTCCCCAATTACGGTTCCATTATCGGCGGAAAGAAAAGCCTTTACACTTTCGACGAGAAAAAGCTGAACGAAATGGGCGGCATAATGCCGGAAAACCTGACAAGCCTGACGTTTTCGGACAAGCTGCTTGTCGGATTGAGGCTGCTGGCAAACCCAAAACTGCCAAAGCTCAAAACAATCCGCGTTTTCTCAGCCCTGCAGTATTCGCGCGCGAAAAGCTACGGCTGGTAAAAGAAAAACGATTCCGGTTGCAGGCACAAATACAAGCCAAGTGTGCACTTTTGCATCATATGCTGGCATACTCGGCGTATTGCATCAGCAATACGCCTTGGTTTCGGACCCGGCGGACGAAACCGCCGGTTCGAAAAGCTAAAAAGCAAAGCTTAAATAGGGGATTAAACTTTGCTTTGACAGTGGTCAATTTGCAGAAAAAAGGCATTGGAATAATCGCATTGCTTTTCGCGTTCGCGGTTTTTGCCGGCTTGGCGTTTGCGCAGTTTCCGCAGCAGGGACAGTTTCCGCAGCAGGGCCAAGGCCAGGGTTTCCAGCAGGGTTTCGGCCAGCAGCAAGGCTTCGGCGGACAGCAAGACGAGCAGGGATTTGGCGGATTCGGCTTTGATTCCGGCATGGGAATAGACAGCTATGTTTCATCAAGCTTTGCCGACTCGCAATACGTGGCTGAAGAGGACGTCACAAAGGCAATGACGACCGCCTACACTTGGGTTGCATCAAACAGCGCAAAGTTCATTGAGGGCTGCAAAACCGACAGGGACGCTTTGACAAACGAAATTGTCGGCGCGATAAAAGAGGATGCTCCAACCGCGTGCGGCACAATAGACGCGGAGTCAAGCTCGTGCGATTCTGATTCGCAGTTGTTCTGTAGCCAGATCAGCGAAGGAAAAATGCCAATTCCTGCTGACAAGAAAAAGGACATGAGGGACGCAGGCTATGACCCTGACAGCCTGACTTTGAAGGACATGACACCCGAACTGATTCAAAATGTTTGCCTTGCCAGGCTGAACAAGGAAAAGGAAAAAATCGCCGGGCAGCTTGAAAAGCAGAAGGAAAAGATAAGGCAGCAGATTTCAAAGTTCAGAGACGAATGCTCAAAAATGAAAGAATTCGAGGGCCAGGAAGGATTCGGACCGCAGTTGCCGACAAATTTCGGGCCGCGCGGACCGGGACAGGGCGGAAACCAGCAAATGCCATGTGGCGAAGGCTCTGAACCGGATGGAAGGGGCGGATGCATTAACTCTCAATATCGCAACCAAGGACCGGGATTTGAACAGCGCGGCTGGGAACAGCAAAGGTCCGAACCGCAGGGATTCGGTCCACCGCAACAGGGACCCGGACCAAACGGATGCCAGGGACAGCCGCCACAATGTGAGTTCGGATGGAACTGCAATACCGGAAGCTACCAGTGCAATTCTCCTCCGCCTGGATACGTGCCGCCGCAAGACCAGCAGCAACAACAGCCTCAAGGCGAGCAGCAACCGCAGGTGGAACAGCAGCAGCCTGCTCCGCAGCCAGAACCGGCTCCAGCGCCTGAACCCGCACCTGCCCCGGCACCAGAACCAGCACCCGCGCCAACCGATGGCGGTGCAACCGCTTCGGATGAAATTTCAATTTCTTCGCCGACAATGCTTGCAATCCTTGCAAGGCTCCAGGAAGCCGAGCAGAAAGCGGATGAAAGCCTGAGCCAAAGCGCTGAAGAAATAGTGCAGGCTCCACAGGCTGAACAGCAGCAGGTTGCAGAGCAAAACGTCCAGCCGCAGCAAATGCAGAATGGCCAGCCGGTCATGCAGACAAACGACGTGCTTAACAATTTCGGATTCGGAATGCAACAGGGGCCGAACGGCCTCATGCTGCCGAATTCTCCAAACCAGGGACCGTTCCCCAATCAGGGAATAGGCCAGCCTATGCAGCAGCAGGGACAAGGATTCGGACAGGGCGGGCCATTCGGCGGACCGAACCAGCAGGGGCAAGGGCAATGCCCGCCAGGCGAATATCCTGACCCAAGCAAGCAGGGCAACTGTATAAGGCCGGGTGTCGGACCTGGCGGAATGCAGGGCGGACAAGGACAGGGCTTTGGCGGCCAGGGTTTCGGGCCGCAAGGACCGCAAGGCGGTTTCGGCGGACCCATGGGACCGGGACCGTCGCCTGAAGAATTGTGCGAAATGACCGATGATGAAATAGTCGAACAGTTTTTGGGCGACGCGCAGAACATGACAAGGTTTTTCCCAAGTGAAGCGCAGGCTACTTCAATGTGCAGGCAGGCCGGCAGCCAGGTTTCAGCCGGTTTGGACAGGATGAGGCTTGAGGCGGCAAAATGCAAGGCGGAAGCTGCCTTGAGGTGCGAAGCCAAAAAGCAGGCGGCAAAGCAATGCCTTAATGCCGAAAGGAACCCCGATCAGACAGCAAGGCTTGTAGTCGATAACATGTGCAGGAAGTTCGGCGTTGCATACGGCGGGGAAGCCAAAATTGGAGTTCAGGAAGACCTTTACAAGATTGCATCCAAATGGGCGGAATCCGATCCCGCGCTTGCAAACCAGCTTGGCGCCACTGCCGACATGACCGTGCAGGACAAGGAGAAGCTTGGGTTTGTTGACAAGCTTGTTGGCAACGGCGATTATGCGGCAAAACTGAAGGAAAGATCGGAAAAGCTGAATGAAATCAAGGCAAAGCTTGAGGCAAGCGGCTCAGCCGACAAGGAAACGATTGCACTGCTTGACGAGCAGATAAAAAGCCTCGGAGAAGAGAGCAATAATTTCAACAACCTGTTCGGCATTTTCGGAAGGCTGGCAAGCTGAAACAAAAAAAAATTCTTTTCGCACAGTAATATTGAAAATTAGCTCACTCGGTCTTTCACAACAGTGATGCCCCAGAATCCAAAGATTCTGGGCACGTCGCAAAATCCAAGATTTTGCAACGAAGGCCTTGGTTTCGCACCCGCCGGGCGATGACGGCGAGGCAAGCTTTAAAACAATTGCCGGCCTAAATTTTTGAACGGTTTTTTTGATGAAAGGCCTTTCAAAATACCTCGGCTTGGTCGGCGTGGCGCTGTTTGCGGGAATTGTCCTTTACTTCGACCCGCAGAAAATCATTGCAAGCCTGCTCAGGACAAACCTTCTGCTGTTCGCCTTGGGCGTGCTGGCCTTGCTGCCACTGCTTTTTTTGAAGGCCTTGAAGGCGCAACTGCTTTTGAAGCCGGTGAAAGGAAAAATTTCCCTCGCCAAGTCGGCTGAAATCTGGGCAATCGGATTCTTTTTCGGATTGCTGAGCCCTGGCAAGGTCGGGGATTTCCTGCGCGCGGTTTATTTGAACAAGGAAACACCGCGCGCAAGCAGGGGCCAATGCCTTTCCGCGGTGTTCGTTGAAAGATTGCTTGACATGGCAACGCTTTTTTTGATGGCTTTTGCCGGGCTCGCGGCTTTTTCCCTGGCTTACAATGCCGGAAACGCGGCTTTCGCAGCGCTCGGTGCGGGGTTCATTGCATTTGTGTGCGCAATATTTTTCATTTCAAGGAAAAAGTTCATGGCGAAGGTTGCAAAGCCGTTCTTCGGGTTCTTGGTGCCCGAAAAATTCAAGGCGACATTCAGGGAAAGTTTTCACGACTTCTACGAAGGAATGAAAAGTTTCGGCAGGGAAAAGCAGGTCACGCTGTTTGTTGCATTGCTGACAATCATAACATGGCTTGCGGCAATAGGGCAATACTACATAATAGCGTTGGCCGTGCACATAAACGTTTCCTATTTTTTCCTGCTCATGGTCCTGCCTGCGGCTTTCCTGCTTGAATCTTTGCCCATTTCCTTTTCCGGCCTGGGCACAAGGGAGGCAATCCTCATATTTTTCCTGTCATTTGCCGGCATTCCCGCACAGCAGGCAATCTCGTTCTCGCTCGGAGTGCTGGCAACAAACCTCGCGCTCGGCCTGCTCGGCCTGGTGCTGTTCAATGCAAGGCAGGCGCAAAGCGGAGAAAAAAACTTTCTCGCGGGCTAAACCGATTGCGATTTGTGCTCAAACAGGTGCATTGCCAAATCCGCCCCGGTTTTCAACAGCAGGAAAAGGAGCAGGGCGCTTTTGGCCTGGCCGGTTGCAATCAAAACCCCGCCGAAAATTATTGTCAAATGCATCGGAATGATTCTCGCATACGGCGCGAACATCACCGCGCCGATGTTAGGCTTTTCAGCGGAGGCTGCGTTCCTGAAATGCAGGAACGAAAATAAATGGTTTATGAAAAAGGCAGCCGCGGCAAGAAAAAAGAAAAACAGGTCCTGGGATTGCGCCTGCGCGGAACTTCCGGAAAAATCCTGGAAAAGAAAAAAGGATGCCAGAAAAACCGCGTAAACAAGGTGGAAAAAACCGTAGTGCAGGGCAAAAAAGAATGCCACGGAAATTTTTGTCCTTGTGGTGGGCTGCACCGGCACGCCGTTGAATGAAACGCCGTCGGAGGAAAACTCTTCCAATGAAAGGATTTTGAGGAACTGGAAAAAGCCGATAATTACGCTTTGCAGCCAGTAAACCCACAAAACCAATGCCAGCGACCAGCCTTCGGTCAATGCGAGAAAGATTGTGAAAATGTTTGAAGCCAGAAGGGTTACCGTGGTCGGGGAAGAGAAAACTTTTGCGGGGCGGAAAAAAATGCCATAAACCACCTAAGTGCTTAGTAGTTATAAAAAAACTCCCTTTGCATCAGAAATGCCTTGAAAGCGGCATATAAATAAATGGGTTTAGCCGGCAAATCCTTATGATGCGCAAGGAAGTCCTAGACTGGCTTAACGCGGCGGAAGACGACCTCGAAACAGCAAAAATCCTTTTTTCGCAGGATGTCTATTACGCATGCGCGTTTTACTGCCAGCAGGCGGCTGAAAAGGCCTTGAAAGCTATTTTTATCCTGCAAAAGAACAAGGGCACGACACTGCACAATATTATTGCATTGGCCGAAGAGCTTGAAGCGCCGGAAAAAATCGTTTCAGCTTGCAGGAAAATCAATCCGCACTACGTGCAAACACGCTATCCGGATGCCGCAAACGCGATTCCAAAAGACGCTTACAGCGACGAAATGGCGGAAGAACTGCTTGAAAACGCAAAAGAGGTTTTTGAATGGGCGGAAAAACAGATAAGCAAATAATCGCTGCATTCGCGCACAAAGTCAAAAAGGATTTCTCGGACGCCAGAATAATCCTTTTCGGTTCAAGGGCCAAAGGCGGGGCTTTGGAAGAATCCGACTATGATTTCATAATCGTCAGCAAGAAGTTTGAGGGGACCAATTTTTTCAGCAGAATGGAAAAAATGTACGATTACTGGAACGAAAAACAGCAGCTTGAAAGCCTGTGCTATACGCCCGAAGAATTCGAGGAAAAAGCCAGGCGGATAGGCATCGTCAGCGAGGCGGTGGCGACGGGAAAGGCGATAAAATGAGCATAGGCAAAAATTCTGACTTTGGTGACCAGAATCTAACACGAGAAGAAAAAAAGTTGATTAAAGAATTGGAAAAAACAACCAAAGCGAAGAGCCTCAAATAAAAATGAGGAACATTTTTATTATTGGCGTTAGTGTTGGCATCTTAACGAACATTGTTGCTAATTATTTATGGGAATTAAATTTGAATCAAATTATAGCAGACCCAAATCGCTATTATAGTACCAATTCAGTACATGTCTGGTTGACTATCCTCGCTGCAACATTACTGCTTTTTGTTATAGTAAAATTCAAGGAAGCACAAGAAAAAAGCTATAAAAAAATAGGCAAAAATGCTTATTTGATTTCCCACATTAAGGAAGCTGCTGACTATCGCTCATTCAAAAGAAAAAGGGCCGCGAAAAAATAGCACTACTTTTTCGCCAAGTGGATTGTCTGAGTCGGGAACGCGAACTCGATTTTCGCATCTTCGAACTCTTCCCTTATCGCCTCGTTGACCTGGCCCTGCACTTCAATCCAGTTGTCCTTGTCAACAAAATAGATTGCCCAGAGGTCAAGACTGTAGTCCTTGAATTCCGAGAATGTGACTTGCGGCGCAAGTTCCGCGCCTTTTGAACAGCCGGGGTTGCTTTTGATTATTTTGAGTATTATTTCCTTTGCCTGCCTGATTTTTTTTGCCGGCGTCGCGTAAGTCAGGCCGAGGTGCAGCTGTATCCTGCGGGCCGGCTCGGAGGAAACGTTTTCAATGACCCCGCCTGCGACCTTGCTGTTCGGAACCACCACAATCCTCTTGTCGAATGTCCTGATGCGCGTGTACCTCAGGCCGACTTCCTCCACTGTGCCGAACGCATCGGGAGTTTTCACTATGTCTCCGACAAGGAACGGCTTTGACGTGAAAATGGACAGGCCGCCGAAAGCATCGGCAATGGTCGCCTGCGCGGCAAACGCGACTGCCAGGCCGCCTATTCCAAGGCCGGCTATGAGCGCGGTGACATCGTAACCGAAATTGCTCAGGATGATTATGAACGCGATTGTCAGTATTGCCGCCTTGACGACCTTGCGCAGAATCGGGATGAGCTGGTCGTCAAGCTTTGACTCTGTTTTGGCGGAAAGCGGCTCGAGGTATTCCTTTATGAGCGCGTCGACAAACCGCATGGCAAGCCATGCGCCGACGAGGATGTAAAGAATCTGGATTATGTTCCGGAAAATGCCGTCAATCGCGTCTGGAAACGAAAGGAAATGGTAGCCGATGAAAATGCCCGCAATGACTATCGCCAGCACAAGCGGCTTTTCAATGACGTCGAGAACAAGATCGTCGAACTTGTTCGAGCTTTTGTCGGCAAGCCTGCGGAACCAGTTTTTGATCAGGTAATCGGCGGCCTTCGCCACAAGGACCGAGATTCCGACTATTGCCAGGAAGACAACGTACTGGGAAATCGCATTGCCGAAATACTCCCGGCTGAAGAAACCGGAGGAAAACTGCAAAAGCACCGCAAAAGCGTCCAATGCCATATAAGACAAACCAATTTACAAACCTTTTTATTTCTTTCCGTCTGTAAATAAGTAAAATTCTCGCACATATACTTATACGTGGCGATTTTTTTCCGCTTGCTTGGGGTTTCAGGTTTGGACACAACCGTTTTTGGTGCAGTGCATTGATTGCCAGCCAAAAGCGCGCCCAATTCCCTGCAGCGAAAAAAGGCCGCTTTTCCCGGGGGGAAACCAATTGTCATTTGAGCCTGTAAGACATTTTCTGGTTCCGGAACACTTCATCCTGCCTGCGGAAGACGTGGACAGGCTGCTTGCCAGGCTCGGAACCCAGGCCGAAAACCTGCCGCAGATCAGCAAAACCGATCCGGCAGTGAAAAACCTCAAGCCCAGAAAGGGCGACATTATCAAGATAATAAGGAATTCCCCGACCGCGGGACAGGCGGTTTATTACAGGAAAGTTGTTTGACCGCATTTCAGCCGCCGGCACGTTTGGGCGGCCATTACCATAAAACCATAAAAAAAACAAGCCATAAAAAAAGCAGCCGCGATTGCGGAAAAAAAAGTGTTTCAGTTGTGAATGGTGTGAATCATGGATAAATGGCCCCTAATCGACTCTTATTTTCTGAACAGAAGCATCGCCAAGATGGAAGTCGACTCTTTCAACCAGTTCATTGAAAAGAAGCTTCCGGAAATCGTGTCGGAAAACGGCGAAATCATCCCGAAGATAGAGGAAGTCAAAATCGAATTGTCGGACATAGAAGTCTTGAAGCCGCGCATAGTCGAAGCTGACGGAAGCCCGAGACTGCAATTTTATCCAATGGAGGCCAGGATCAGGAACCGCACCTATTCCGGTCCGCTGTACATTACAATGAGGCTGCTCAGAAGGGACGTTGAACAGGATGTCAAGCGCACTTACATCGGCGAAATGCCGATAATGTTGAAGTCGAACCTCTGCTGGCTCAAGGACAAGAGCGAGGATGAATTGGTTGAAATGGGCGAGGACCCCATGGATTTCGGCGGCTATTTCATCATCAACGGTTCCGAGAAGGCTTTGATGACGCAGGAAGTGCTCGCGTCAGACAGGGTCATGATATCCGAAAGCGTGAAAGGCGTCATTTCGGAAGTCATTTCGACGAAGGGGGCGTTCAAGGGCAGGGTCAGGATTTCAAGGAAACCTGATGGGTTGCTGTCAGTAACATTCCCCGCTTCGCCGAGGAAGCTGAAGCTGTTCGTGCTTTTGAGGGCGCTTGGCCTCAAGTCCGACAAGGAAATTTCAAGCGCGTTCTCCGACGGCGTTGAAATCCAGAACGACGTGCTGTTGAACCTTGAGAACTGCGAGATAACCGACGAGAAAGAGGCTTTGGACAAGATCGGAAAGTATGTCGCGCCCGGACAGGTCATCGATTACAGGCTGAAGAGGGCGCAGGAAGTCATCGACGCTTTCCTTTTGCCGCACATCGGGCAGGCAAAGGAGTCGAGGCTTGCGAAAGCTTATTACCTTGTCATGATGGCCGAAAAAGCAGTTGAAAGGACTTACAATTTGCGCGGCGAGGACGACAAGGACCATTATGCCAACAAGCGCCTTGAATTGTCGGGCAAGCTCATGGAACATTTGTTCAGGTATTCTTTCAAGTATTTCATAAAGGATTTGAGGTTCCAGATCGACCGCACTATTACAAGGAGAAGGAAACTCAACATTTCAACGATTGTCAGGCCGGGCGCAGTGACAGAGCGCGTCAGGTTTGCCATGTCGACGGGCAACTGGATCGGCAGGTCGACGGGCGTTTCAAAGTTCATGGACAGGGTCAACTTCCTGTCGCCTCTCACGGATTTGAGGAAAGTCAAGAGTCCCCTGAACAAGAACCGCGAACTGTATGAAGCGCGCGACGTGCATGGCACGCACTGGGGCAGGCTTGACGGCATTGAGACGCCGGACGGCCCTCAATGCGGTTTGGTGAAGAACCTCTCGCTGATGGTTGAAGTCACGACCGAGACTGACGAAAAGCCGATTGAAGAGTTCCTGTACGGCAGAGGCGTCAAGCTGAAAAAGCTGTGAATTTTTGCAAAGGGGAAATGGGGCAAAAAAGGTGTGAATGATGGCGGAAATCGGAAAGGTTTACATCAACGGAAGGCTCATTGGTTTCCATGAGAGCCCTGAGAAACTGACGCAGGAGCTCATAAAGTCGAGGCGTTCCGGAAAAATCTCGCATCTCGTGAATGTTGCCTTGAACAGGCAGACGAACGAGGTTTACATCAACACCGATTCCGGAAGGGTGCAGAGGCCCCTCATTATTGTTGAGAACGGCAGGCCGTTGCTGACGGACGAGCACGTGCGCATGGCGAAGGAAGGCAAGTTTTCGTGGAACGACCTGATAAGCAAGGGCATAATAGAGTACCTTGACTCCGAAGAGGAGGAAAACGCTTTTGTCGCGGTTTCCGAGGACGAGCTTTCGAACGAGCACACGCATCTTGAGATTGACGCTTCCGCGGTTTTTTCGCTCATCACTTCCATGATCCCGTACCTTACGCATAACATGGCGGGCAAGGCATTGCACGGCGCAAAAATGTTCAAGCAGGCGCTTGGCATTCCGGCAATCAACATGAATTTGCGCACGGACACCGAGGGCTTTTTGCTTTACTATCCTCAGTCGCATCTTGTGAAAACGAAAGTCATGGATTTCATCGGCGTGGACAAGAGGCCGCAGAACCAGAACTTTGTCGTTGCGATCATGCCGTTTTACAGTTTCAATGTCTTGGACGCTCTTGTGCTGAACGAGGGCTCGGTTGAAAGGGGCCTCGGAAGGGCCGCATATTACAGGACGTACGACGGAACCGAGAACAGGTATCCGGGCGGGCAGAAGGACAAGCTTGAGATTCCGGCGGAAGACGTCGAAGGCTATCTTGGAGAGGATGCCTACAAGAATCTTGGAGAGGACGGCCTTGTGAGAGTTGAGGCAGAAGTCAAGGAAAAGGAAATAATCGTCGGAAGAACCTCGCCTCCAAGGTTTTTGGAGGAAATATCCGAGTTCGGCGTTGTCAAGGAAAAGAGAAGGGAAAGCTCCGTGATAACGCGCAAGGGCAAGCCGGGATATGTTGACAAAGTTATCGTGACTGAAAGCGAGGACGGCAACAAATTGATCAAGGTCAAGGTGAGGACCGAAATGTCTCCGGAGCGCGGTGACAAGTTTTCAAGCAGGCACGGCCAGAAAGGCGTCATCGGCGGGGTCATACCTGAAGCAGACATGCCGTTCACTGCCGAAGGCATAAAGCCGGATCTGATAATTAACCCGCATTCGATTCCTTCAAGGATGACGATCGGGCATTTGCTGGAAATGATTGCAGGCAAGGCCGGCTCATTGAAGTCGAAAGCGATTGATGGCACTGCGTTCAATGAAACCCCTTTGGAAGCGCTTGAAGGAATGCTGTCGGATTACGGTTTCAGGAGCGACGGCAAGGAAGTGTTTTACGACGGGGTTTCAGGCGAAAGGCTTGAAGGCGAAATTTTTGTGGGCGTATGCGGTTACAGGAGGCTGTTCCACATGGTCGCGCACAAGATGCAGTCCAGGTCGCGCGGGCCAGTGCAGATTCTGACAAGGCAGCCGACAGAAGGGAAAGAGAAGGAAGGCGGCCTGCGCTTCGGCGAAATGGAAGCCGAAACACTGGTTGGGCATGGCGCGGCCATGCTGCTGCAGGAAAAGCTCATTGAAAGCTCGGACAAGACCGTCGAATACGTCTGCGAAAGGTGCGGCGTGCTGGCAGTCAACGACGTCATCAGGAACAAGCGTTTCTGCCCTTTGTGCGACAGCGCGCGCATTTATCCGATTGAAATGAGTTACAGTTTCAAATTATTGCTTGACGAGCTGAAGGCTTTGGGAGTTTTCCCCAAGCTCATCATAAAGGACAAGGTTTGAGGATTCGGGATTGAAGGCCGAACAACCGTAGAAATGAAAGACTGGCTGGACGAAAAGGTGGAATGGAATGCTGGCAAAAAGGATTGAAAGCGTGCAGTTTCTTATGCTGAACCCTTCGCAGATAAGGAAAATGTCTGCGATTGAAATCAAGACTCCGGAAACGTACGACAAGGACGGTTATCCGATGGAAGGCGGCCTCATGGACCCGCATCTCGGAGTCATAAACCCGGGCCTTAGGTGCAAGACATGCGGCCAGAAAATGAAGCAGTGCCCCGGCCACTTCGGCAGCATGGAGCTTGTCAGGCCGATAATCCATCCCGAATTCGGAAGGAAGCTTGAAAGTCTGATGAACGCGACCTGCCAGAGCTGCGGCAAAATTTCAATCAAGGACGACAAGCTCAAGGAAGTGCGCGACGGCCACGTGCCCGGAAAGGATTTGAGCAAGACAGTTGTTGCGAAAGCGAAGAAGTCAAGGAAATGCCCGCACTGCAATGCTGACAGGGGCGCGGTTTCACTGGACAAGCCGACAAACTTCTATTTGGACAAGGACCGCATCTATCCCACTCAGATAAGGGAATGGGTTGAAAAGATTTCAGTCGATGACCTTAAGCTTTTCGGCTACAATCCGGAAATAATCAAGCCGGAATGGTTCATAATAACGGTTCTTCCGGTTCCGCCGATAACAATCAGGCCGTCCATAACACTCGAGTCGGGCATAAAGTCCGAGGACGACCTGACGCACAAGCTTGTCGACATCATCAGGATAAATCTGAGATTGAAGGACAACATCGATGCGGGCGCGCCGCAGCTCATAATCGAGGATTTGTGGGACCTGCTGCAATACCACGTTACCACTTATTTTGACAATGAAACGGCGGGCGTGCCGCCGGCAAAGCACAGAAGCGGAAGGGCCTTGCGCACTCTTGTTCAGAGGCTCAAGGGAAAGAAGGGAAGGTTCCGCCACAATTTGACGGGAAAGCGCGTCAACTTTGCCGCGCGCTCGACGATAACGCCGGACCCTTACATCAAGATAAGCGAGCTCGGCGTGCCGAAGGAAATCGCCGACGAACTTACAGTGCCGGAAGCGGTTACCGAATACAACAAGAAGGAAATCGAGAAGATGATAAAGCACGGCGACGAAATCAGCTACATCATCAGGCCGAACGGAACGCGCAAGAAGGTTTCCGAGGAAATGAAGGAAGAGATCCTTGCGGAACTGGACATCGGCTTCAGGGTTGAAAGGAAGCTGCAGGACGGCGACATTGTCTTGTTCAACAGGCAGCCCTCACTGCACAGGCTTTCAATGATGGCGCACTTTGTCAGGGTAATGCCGGGCCGAACGTTCAGGATCAATCCGATTGTCTGCAAGCCTTACAACGCGGACTTCGACGGCGACGAAATGAACATGCATGTGCCGCAGACAGAGGAAGGCAAGACCGAGGCAAGGCAATTGATGCTTGTCAGGGACCAGATAGTTTCGCCGAGGTACGGCGCACCGGTCATAATCATGGACGAGGACGGCATTTCAGGCGCGTTCGCGCTCACAATGAAATCGACGACGTTTTCAAGGGAAGAGGCGATGAAATACTTTTACGAAATCGGCCTCACTGAAATGCCCAAGCCCGACTTAGGCAAAAGGTATTCCGGAAAGCTGATCTTTTCATTGATGCTGCCGCAGGATTTGAACCTCGAATTCAAGTCGAACATGTGCAAGCTGCTTGAGGACGCGGGCCTTGTGAAGGAGAAGACCGTCGAAGAATATGACAGGTTTGACGCTTTCGTGCGCATAAAAAACGGAAAGCTCGTTTCCGGTGTCATAGACGAAGCCGGCCTGGGCGAGGGCAGGGGAAGGATTGCGGATGCGCTGGCAAGGAATTATCCGAGCGAAGTGCTTGAGGAATTCTATTACAGGATCAGCCGCATCATAGGCGATCTGCTGACAAAGAAGGGCATGACAGTCGGCCTGGACGAATACGAGGTAAGCGACACCATAAAGAGGGCCAAGGACAGGGCAATCCAGGAAGAGCTTGAAAAGGGCAGGGAGCTGGTCGACAAGTACAATAAGGGAACCCTGCACATCATTCCGGGCAGGACCCTGGACGAGAGCTTTGAAATCAGCATGATGAGGCTGGGCTCGGAAGTCAAGGCGAAGGTCGAAAAGGAAATTTTGAAGGAAAAGCTCCAGCAGGATGTTCTCACGGAAAACCCGAAACTCAACACGACCGTGATGATAATTTCGGGCAGCCGCGGTTCGAGCACGAACCTCATGAACATTTCAGGCTTCTGGGGCCAGGCCTCTGTAAGGGAAGGAAGGCCGAAAAAGGGCTTTGACAAAAGGCTCATAACCCACAACAAGAAAGGCGACGTTGGAGCGCTGGCGGGCGGCTTCATCCAGCAGAATTTCCTCGAGGGAATGCACCCGAAGGAATATTTCTACCACGCAATGGGCGGAAGGCAGGGTGAAGTCGACACGGGCGTTTCGACAAAGGTTTCAGGCTACCTGTACAGGCGCCTTGCCAACAGCCTCAAGGACCTGACCGTGTGGAACGACGCAACCGTAAGGACGGCCAACAGGAATGTCGTGCAGTTCGTTTACGGCGAGGACGGAGTGTTCCCGCGCAAAACCCGCAGGGGCAAGACGATTGACGTTGAAGAGGAAATAAAGAAAATCGAAAACTGATGTGAAAAAATGGCGGCAAAGAAAAAGAAAACCCCGGAAAAAAAAGACGAAGCCCTTGAGGACAGCGAAGAGGCCGAAGAAGAAGCTGAAGAAGTTGCCGAAGAGGCCGAGGAAAAAAGCAGGAAGGACCGTGAAATCCCGAAAATAGAGCTCCGCTCCTGGGAAAAAGTCGAACTGCCGAAAAAAGTGCTTGACGAAATCGTCTTGTTTGCGGAAAAAAAGAACATGAGCAGGGAAAAAGCGGGCATTCTGGCGGAAAAAATAAAGGAGCGCTATGAAAACCTTGTCGTTGAACCGGGCGAAGCTGTCGGCATTGTCGCCGCGCAGTCGCTTGGCGAGCCGGCAACCCAGCTTACTTTGAGGACAAAGCACTATGCGGGCGCAGCGGAAGTTTCAGTCGGCTCGGGAATCCAGAGGGTTGAAGAGATAGTCGACGGCAGGAGCAAAGCCAAGTATCCGACAATGACGATTTATCTGGACGGCGGGCTTGGAAAAAACGGCAAGGAAGCCGACAAGTTTGCCAAATCTCTCTTGGACGTCAGGATTTCCGACGTTGTCAGCGTGAAGGAAAACTTTGCCAACAACGTGCTGCAGATAGAAATCGACGAAGCCAAGGCCGAGGCGAGAAACGTCGACGAAAAAGACCTTGTCGACAAAATCAAGACCGGCCTAAAGCTTGGCGAGGCGAGGCAGCGCAAGAACGTCGTCGAATTCTCGTTTTCAAAAAAGGAATCCCTGCTGAAAATAAGGAAGCACTTGCTGAAGCTGCTGAATTCAAGGGTGCAGGGCGTGAAGGGCATAACAAAGACGCTTCTTGTCGAGGAAAAAGGCGAGTTCGTCATCAAGACTTCCGGCAGCAACATGAAAAGCGTTTTGAAGCTCAAGGAAATCGATCCCGCGAGGACCACGACAAACGATGTCATGGAAATCAGCAAGGTTTTCGGAATAGAGGCTGCGAGAGCCATGATTGTCAAGGAACTCAAGAAGACGCTTGACGACAACGGAATCGCCGTCGACGTCAGGCACATCATTTTGCTTGCGGACATGATGACTTACAGCGGCGACATCAAGGGCATAGTCAGGACGGGAATAACGCGCGAGAAAAGCTCGCCGTTCGCGAGAGCCGCGTTCGAGGAAACAATAAAGCATCTGCTTGACGCGGCATTCAAGGGCGAAGTCGAAAACCTTGAAGGCGTCGTTGAAAACATAATCGTCGGCCAGCCGATAAAAGTCGGCACGGGAATAGTCGAATTGGTGATGAAGGGGGGCAAGTGAAAGAGATTTAAAGGCGGACAGAGGGGTATTGAGCGAAGCGATGCTCCAGAATCCGAAGATTCTGGGCACGTCGCAAACCAATGGTTTGCGAAGAATACCCGTCGTCGAACCCGGCGGACGAAATCGCCGGGGATTGCTTTTTAAAATGCTTGCCCGGACAGGTCTTATTGCGCTGGAGTAAAAAATGAGAAGGCGCTTCTTTTGAATCCTTCTGTTTTTTTCGTTCCGGCTGTGCAATTTTGTTCAGTGATACTGCATGGCAGAAGTTGACGCGAAAAGGGAAATACGCAGGGCCGTGGACACCGGAAAGGTTGTTTTCGGCGTGAGGCAGAGCGAGAAAAGCGTGCTAGGCGGAAAAGGCGCGCTTGTCGTAGTGAGCCTCGACTCGCCCGTGACGGTCAAGGAAAAAATCCGGAATCTCGGAAAAACCTGCAACGTCCCGGTTTTCGAGTTCGAAGGAACGGGGCTTTCGCTCGGTTCGGTCTGCGGAAAGCCTTTTGTGATTTCAACTCTCACCGTGGAAGAAACGGGCAAGAGCAGGGTCTTGGACATAATTGCAAAGTGACATTGGATGAAGCTTGGCTTAGAGGAGATAATGCTGATGAACGCGCTTGAAAAAATTTCGGGTGTCGGGGCAAGGGACTGCATTGTTGACGGTTCCACTGTCTCTTTCCTTGTCTGGGGAAAAGATGTGGGCAGGGCAATCGGCAAGGGCGCCCAGAACGTGAAAAGGCTCTCCGAAAGGCTTGGAAAAAAAATCGAGATAGTCGAATATTCGAAGAGCCCTGAAAGGTTTTTCAAAAAGGCCTTGGCGCCGATGGCGGTTGAAGGCGTTGAATCGCGCAGGGGCGAAAGCGGAAAGGCAGTGTCGGTCAGGATTTCCTCGGAAAGCAGGAGAACCCTCATGGAGTCGAAAAAAAAGGTTGCCAGGGTAAGGGAAATAGCAAAGCGCAATTACGGTTTTGAGGAAGTAAGAATACGGTGAAAAGATTGCAGGACAAAAATTGTGTTTTTCCAGGGGCGTGCGAGGGGACGGAGTCCCCTGCGCGTGATTACGGTTTTGAGGATATAAGAATAAGATGAAAGTTTTGAGGATGTCAGGCAAGGCAAATGGTGATTTTTATGGCGAAAGGCGAAAACGCGGCAAGGTCGCTTGAAAAAAAGAGGAAACAGCAGAAGTGGAGAAAGCGCCCTTACAGGGAAAGGATGCACAGGAACAAGAAGCCGAAAGCCGAAATACTGGAAGGAAGCCCGCAGGCAAAGGGCATTGTCATAGAAAAAAGGGGTGTCACTGCAAGACAGCCGAACTCGGGCATAAGGAAATGCGTGAGGGTCCAGCTGATAAAGAACGGAAGGCAGGTTACAGCGCTTGCGCCGTTCGACGGAGCGATAAAGCACATTGACGAGCACGATGAAGTGCTCATTGAAGGCCTTGGCGGCAGGAAAGGCGGTTCGCCGGGCGACCTTTGGGGCGTCAAGTTCAAGGTCATACAGGTCAACGGGCAAAGCCTTGAGATGCTGAGAAAGGGCAAGAAGGAAAAAGTGAAAAGGTAAGTGATTTTATGGCGGAACACCAGCAGGCGCAGGCAACGGCAAAACCCCTTGTGTTCAACAAGTGGGACACAAACGTCAAGATTTCGGATTTGGGTCTGGCACGGTACATCAGCCTTGACTCGCGCATTGTTCCGCACACTTTCGGCAGGAGCACGCGCGGGCGCTTTGAAAAAGGAAAGGCGAACGTCGTTGAAAGGCTTGTAAACAAGGTCATGAGAAGCGGCCAGGGCAAAAGAAAACTCAGCGGAAAGTATGTGAGGGGAAGGGGCAGCTGCGGAAAAAAACTGCAGGCCCTTGAAATAGTCGAAACCGCGTTCGAAAAAATCGAAAGGCAGACAAAGGAAAACCCCGTGCAGACGCTTGTCAGGGCGATTGAAAACTCGGCTCCGCGCGAAGACGTTACGCGCATAAAGCGCGGCGGAATAAGCTACGCGCAGGCAGTCGACATAGCGCCATTGAAAAGGGTCGACGAATCACTGAAGAACCTCGCCTTGGCGGGCTTCGGCAACTCGTTCAACAACCCGAAAAGCGCGGCGGACGCGCTGGCCGACGAAATCATTGCAGCGTCAAAGAACGACGCGAAAAGCCTTGCAATCAAAAGGCGCGATGAAGTCGAGCGCATAGCGAAAAGCTCAAGGTAAAAACCGGTGCATGCAAAGGTTGTGGTCTTGTGGCAAAGAAAGAGGAAATAGCGCATCTTGCTGAAAAGCTGATGAACACAAGGGAAAACATCCGCAACATGGGCATAGTCGCACATATTGATCATGGCAAGACGACACTAAGTGACAATTTGGTTGCTGCGGCCGGCCTGATTTCAGAGGAGCTTGCCGGAAAACAGCAGTTCATGGACCACTATCACCTGGAACAGGAGCGGGGCATAACAATCAATGCCGCGAACGTTTCGCTTGTCCACGAAGTGCACGGAAAGCAGTGCCTCATCAACCTCATTGACACGCCCGGCCACATAGACTTCGGCGGCGAAGTGATAAGGGCAATGAGGGCAGTTGATGGAGTCATACTCGTTGTGGACTCCGTTGAAGGCGTGATGCCGCAGACCGAAACAGTCATAAGGCAGGCGCTCAAGGAAAATGTGAAGCCCGTGCTGTTCATCAACAAGATCGACAGGCTCATAAATGAACTGCAGCTGACAGAACAGCAGATGCAGGAAAGGTTCATCAAGACAATAACGCAGGTCAACGGCCTCATAAAAAAGACTGCGCCCAAAGCGTTCATTGATGAGTGGACTGTAAAGGTGCAGGACGGCAGCGTTTCATTCGGCTCGGCCTACAACAACTGGGCAATCTCCATAATCCAGATGAAGGAGACGGGCATAGGATTCAAGGACATTTACGATTACTGCAAGGGCGGAAAGCAGAAAGAGCTGGCAAAAAAATCGCCGTTGCATGCATGCGTCCTCGAAATGGTTGTGAAGCACCTGCCAAACCCGATCCAGGCGCAAAAGTACCGAACGCCGGTCATCTGGGGCGGCGACAAGGAAAGCCCGATTTACAAGTCGATGTCGGAATGCGACCCGAACGGCGAATTCGCAATGATGGTTACCGACATCACAGTCGACCCGCACGCGGGCGATGTTGCGACAGGCAGGATTTACAGCGGCACAGTCAAAAAGGGCATGAAAGTCAAGCTCATAGGCTCGCAAAAGGAAGTGCAGTTGCAGCAGGTCGGCCTGTACATGGGCCCGGAAAGGGTAACGATTGACGAGGCCCCGGCTGGAAACATTGCCTGCCTCATAGGAATCAAGGAAATTTACGCGGGCGAAACCGTTTCAACGATTGACATGGATGTCTTCGAATCGTTCAAGTCAAGCGCGGAACCTGTGATGACGATCAGCGTCGAGGCAAAGCAGACAAAGGATCTGCCGAAACTCATCGAAGTGCTGAAACAGATTTCAAAGGAAGACCCGAACGTCGTGACTTCGATAAACTCTGACACGGGCGAGCACCTCATTTCAGGCATGGGCGAACTGCACTTGGACGTAACAAGGTACAGAATAGAAGTGGACCACAAGATTCCGATAAACGTGTCCCAGCCAATCGTCGTTTACAGGGAAACAATCACAAGCGAATCCGAACTGCTTGAAGGAAAATCGCCGAACAAGCACAACAAGTTCAAAATGTACGCCAGGCCGATAGAGCCCGCAATAATGGAAAAGCTCATTGAATCCAAAATCGACGGCAAGATAAAGCCGAAGGACAAGAACATGACGGCAAAGCTGGAAGAAATCGGCTTTGACAAGGAAACCGCAAAACGCATCTGGGCAATCCACAATAACTGCATTCTTGTCGACATGACGCGCGGAATAACGGCGTTGCACGAAATCCGCGAGCTAGTGATGGAAGGCTTCAACGACGCAATGGACCAGGGCCCCTTGGCGAAGGAAAAATGCTTCGGCGTCGAAGTCGTTCTGGACGACGCGTCATTGCACGAGGACGCCATACATCGCGGGCCCGCGCAAATCCTCCCGGTCATAACAAGGACCATTTACGCTTCAATGCTGCAAGGCGGCGCGGTACTGTACGAACCCAAACAGACGCTCACCATAAACGTTCCCCAGGACTTCATGGGCTCGGCATCAAAAGAGCTTGGCGCAAGAAGGACGCAGATAAACGAAATGCGCACGGAAGGCGACACCTGCATAATCATTGCCAAGGCTCCGGTCAAGGAACTCATCGGATTCTCGGCAGCAATCAGGGGCGCGACGCAGGGAAGGGCATTGTGGACAGCCGAATACTTCGGTTACGAGCCATTGCCAAGGGAACTCCAGAAAATCATAGTCACGGAAGTCCGCAAGCGCAAGGGCATGGACCCGGAAGTCAAGCCGTTCGGATTCTTCCTCGAATGAAATCCTGCAAAAAAAAGCAGGATGGCTTTTATTTTTTATCGCCTGCATGCCACCCGCACCAGGCCCGAAACCCAACAATAAAAGTTTAAAACCCAGCGGACAATTCTAATTCAGGCACGCCAAATCGCGGCTGACAAAAAAACGGGGGAAAAAAACATGGCAAGCTCAACAAAGGCAAAATCAGGCGCAAAGAAAAAAGCTTCGCATTCGCACAAGGAAGGCTGTTGCTGCTGCTAGCCGAACGCCCGGCTGGTGCGCGACGGGTACGCCGCGCTGCGTCGTACCCATCTGCTTTCTTTTTGCATTCGCGCAACACCTGCCTGCTTTCTTTTCGCATCAAAATTTTGTTTTTGCAAGCAGCACCCCACACGCAAAAAAGCGGAAGGCAAAGGGGCTATGTTATTTAAATATTCTGGTACAGGAAGTATAGAGTAAAATCAGCTGCAGACACCTGGCTTACAAACACAAGATGGCTGTTAGGGGCAAATTCGGCCGGATTGTGGGCTGTTACGCGGCACATTCCCCAAAAAATGCGTTTTGCGTTTTCACAATGCAAAAGCGTTTTCGTTGTTGCAGGTCACATTTGGAGGTGCAGTTTTAATGGCAGCAAAAAACCACATCAACCTGGTTTTCATCGGGCATGTTGACCATGGAAAGTCGACAACCGTCGGAAGGCTTCTGTACGATTCCGGAGCACTGTCCGAACAGGATTACAGGAAGCTTGAACAGGAAGCGCAGGCGCTCGGCAAGGGCACGTTTGCGTTCGCGTTCGCAATGGACAACCTCAAGGAAGAAAGGGAAAGGGGCATAACCATTGACGTCGCTTACAAAAAGTTCAAGGCCAAAAAGAACGAGTTCACGATTATTGACGCACCGGGCCACAAGGACTTTGTCAAGAACATGATAACCGGAACATCGCAGGCAGACGCCGCAGTCCTGGTCGTGTCAGCAAAGGATGGCATCCAGGCGCAGACAAAAGAGCACGCGTTCCTGTCACAGGTCATGGGAATCAAGCAGCTCGTTGTCGCATTGAACAAAATGGACGAAGTCGGCTACGATGAGGCAAAATACAAGACGGTCCACGACGACATACTCAAGCTTTTGAAGGGCGTGGGCTTCAAGGAAGACAACATCAAGTTCGTTCCAATTTCGGCTTGGAAGGGCGACAACATCGCCAAGAAAACCGAAAACATGAAATGGTACACGGGCCTGACGCTCATTGACACGCTCGACACCCTTGTTGCGCCGGAACCCCCGGTTGACAAGCCGCTGAGGCTGCCAATCCAGGACGTTTACAACATCAAGGGCATCGGCGTTGTACCGGTCGGCAGGGTCGAAACAGGCGTTTTGAAGCCGAACGACAAGATCGTATTCATGCCGTCGGGAAAATCCGGCGAAGTGAAGTCCGTTGAAATGCACCACGAACAGCTTTCAGAAGCGGTTCCGGGCGACAACGTCGGCTTCAATGTCCGCGGCCTGACAAAAGAAGACGTTTCAAGGGGCGACGTTGTCGGACACGACAAGAACCCGCCCACAGTCGCAAAGGAATTCACTGCGCAGATTGTGGTGCTGTCGCACCCGACCGCAATTCCGGTCGGCTACACTCCGGTGTTCCACATGCACACCGCACAGCTTTCATGCACCCTGACAGAGCTGCAGAAAAAGCTTGACCCGAAAACGGGCCAGGTCAAGGAAGAAAACCCCAAGTTCCTGAAAGCAGGCGACGCGGCAATCGTCAAGGTTGTACCGTTGAAGCCGGTTGTTGTCGAGGAATACAAGATGTTCCCGCAGCTCGGCCGCTTTGCGATAAGGGACATGGGCCAGACCGTTGCGGCAGGGCTCGTGCAGAGCATTGTCAAAAAAGAAGCAGGGAAATGACTGGCAACAGTCATTTCTTCTTTAATTTTTTCAGTAAAATTTAGTAAAAAAAAAAAGTTTGTTGATTGGTGAACGTGCAAATGCAGAAAGCAAGAATAAAGCTGACTTCCCCGGATTTCAAGCTGTTGAATGAAATCTGTGACAGGATTCTTGATATCGCGGAGAAGACCGGCGTAAAGCATTCCGGCAGCATTCCGTTGCCGACGAAAAAGCTTGTCGTTCCGACAAGGAAGAGCCCGTGCGGCGGCGGAACCGAAAGCTACGAGCACTGGGAAATGAGAGTGCACAAAAGGCTGATTGACATCCAGGCAGACGAAAGGACTTTGCACAGGGTAATGCGCGTTGAAATTCCCGAAAAAGTGCACGTGGAAATAGAGCTCAAGGAATAAACCGGCCATATTTCAAAAACCCTAATTTTATTGACAACGTTTAAATTAACAACGCGATTTTTCCTATTTATGCCAAAAATCGCTATCGGCTCCGACCACGCAGCGTTCAGGCTGAAAGAGAAAACCAAGGAATGGCTGAAGGCTAAAGGCTTTTCCGTCGAGGATTTGGGCACGCACAGCGAGGAAAGCGCGGATTACCCTGATTACGCGAAGAAGGTTGCAAAAGAAGTGGCTGCTGGCAAGGCCGACTTCGGGGTTTTGATTTGCGGCACGGGCATCGGCATGTCGATGGCGGCAAACAAGTTTAAGGGCGTGCGCGCCGCGGTCTGCCATGACGCTTTTTCCGCGCAGATGGCGCGCGAGCACAATGACGCGAATGTTTTGTGCTTCGGCAGCCGCACCACCGACGAGAAAAAAGCGGAAGAAATAGTTGACAAATTCTTTTCAACCGACTTTGCCGGCGCACGCGATGGCGGCGAAAGGCATTTGCGCAGGGTAAAAAAGATTGAAGAATAAGGCCGGCAGGTGATTGGGCATGCGGCAAAAAGAGGCGAAGAAATCTGAGCAGAAGTTCAGGAAATTCGTTTACATCGAGAACGTCGCGATAGCGGATGTCGCATTCGAGGCTTTCGGCGAAAGCGAGGAAGAGTTGTTCCGCAGTTGCGCGCTCGCATTGTTTGAGGTCATGACAAGGACGAAAAAGGTAAGGCCGAAACTGGAAAAAAAGGTCGAATTGAAATCCGATTCGATTGAAAATCTGCTGTACGACTGGCTTAGCAGGCTGATTTATTTGAAGGATGTCGAAGGCGCCTTGTTCGGAAAGTTCGACGTCGACATAGTGAAAAAGGGCGCCGAATTCGTGCTGAAGGCCAGGGTTTTCGGCCAGAAGGTTGAAGAAGTCGAATCCGCGGGCACGGATGTCAAGGCCATAACAAAGCACCTGTTTGCCGTTGAAAAGGATGGAAGCGCGTGGAAGGCGACGGTGGTATTGGACATTTGAAAGCAAAAAAAAAGAAAGAAAAATAAAAATAAAAAAACCGGTTTTTGAAATGCAGAAAAAGGGCATGAAAGTCGAAAGGGTGAACGAGTTTGTCTGGGAAATTCCGAAAACGGAAAAGCCCGGCATGAATGTTCCGGCGCGGATTTACGCGAACAAAACGCTTTTTGACGGAATGGATGACGGCGTCTTCGAGCAGGTGACAAACATTGCCTGCATGCCAGGCATCCAAAGGTATGCGCTTGCCATGCCCGACGCGCACCAAGGATACGGAAGCCCTGTTGGCGGCGTTGCCGCATTTGATCTGGAAGAAGGCGTCATCAGCCCCGGAGTCATCGGTTTTGACGTGAACTGCGGCATGCGCCTGTTGAAAACGAATCTGACTTTGAAGGACGTTCAGCCCAAAATAAGGGACCTTGTGAACAGGCTGTTTGAACTGGTGCCGGCGGGCGTTGGAAGGAAGGGAACATTGAAGCTTTCGCGAAGTGAAATGCAGGAAATGATGGTTGAAGGAGTTCCGTGGATTGTGCGCAAGGGCTTCGGCTGGAAGAATGACGCGGAAAGGATTGAAGAGAAAGGCAGGGTTGAAGGAGCGAATCCTGCAATGGTGAGCAAGGAAGCCTTTGATAGGGGCATGGTCCAGCTTGGCACGCTTGGCTCGGGAAACCATTACCTTGAAGTGCAGGTTGTCCGTGAGGAAAATGTTTTTGACTGGAAGGCGGGAAAGGCGTTTGGATTGGAAGAGGGCCTTGTAAAGGAAGGGCAGATTTTTGTGATGGTCCACTGCGGTTCGCGCGGATTCGGCCACCAGATTTGCACGGACTATGTGAGGGAGTTCGAGCCGGCCATGAAAAAATACGGCCTGAACGTAAAGGACAGGGAACTTGCGTGTGCGCCATTTGCAAGCGGAGAAGGCAAAAGATATTATGCCGCGATGGCCTGTGCAAGCAACTATGCGTTCTGCAACAGGCAGGCTATTATACATAATACGCGCTTGGCTTTTGAACGGGTCCTCGGCCAAAGCGCGGAGTCCATGGGAATGGAAATCGTTTACGACGTCGCGCACAACATCGCGAAGGTCGAAGAGCACAAGGTCGAAGGCAAGAGGAAAAAGCTTGTAGTTCACAGGAAGGGAAGCACGCGAAGCTTTGGTCCCGGCCAGCCCGAGTTGGCGGAAATGTACCGCGGAATCGGCCAGCCGGTCATTGTCGGCGGTTCGATGGAAACCGGCAGTTTTGTCTGCGCGGGCACTGAAAAGGCAATGGATGAGACTTTTGGCAGCACAATGCACGGTTCTGGAAGGACCATGTCAAGGGCACAGGCAAAAAAGGAGTTCAATGGCGGGGAACTGCTGAAAAGAATGGAAAGGCAGGGCATTTTTGTGAAGTCGGCTTCCACGCAAGGCCTTGCAGAAGAGGCCGGAGGCGCGTACAAGAGTATCTCGGAAGTGGTTGACACAATGGACAAGGCAGGCATCAGCAGGAAGGTTTTCGGCCTGAAACCGATAGGAAACATAAAAGGTTGAAAACTTCAATACAATATCTTTAATATAAATATATGAAGTTTAAGAAAAAAAGTCTTTCTTTTATGGTTTTTTTGCCAAAAAAACCAAGGCCACATCAAAAGGAGATTGTGTTAATTTTGTCCAGTTAAGAAAATAGTTATATTTAAATACTTGTTCGTCGGCTATTTAGGTTAGGCGAAGGAGTTTTCGGGGGTTGAAAACTTGAAACTGTTCAGGCATCTCATAATCGCATTCGTCTTGCTTTTTCTCACGCAAACCGTTTTTGCGGCTTCAAACTATTCAGTTGACATTTCTTTCGTGCAGGCCCGCACGGATTCGGGCGCGGACTGGGCCTATCAGCCAAGCGGAAGCGACAATGACCTTGTCGACGTCAGGGCATTCCTTTACCTGAACACGGCAGGATACGAGCCTTACGCAAAAGTCTTCGCCTATGCTAAAATTTACGGCGACCGCGGCAATGGCTACGAGTACATCAAGCAGACGGAAACGAAAAGATTCTATTTGTACCCGAAATCCTACAACTACGCCAACACCAGTTACACTTTTGGAAACTATTCAGAGGCATACTTTGCCCCGGGCTCGGCATACTATTTCAATTATCCCAACAAGGGAGTCGCACTCTACCAGGACGCTGACGGCGAAGTGCAGTGGGGCGACGCTTTCAGGATTGACGACAGGTACAACAATTACAAGATAGTGGTTTACGCGGGCCTTGAAGAGGACAACGTCATACAGGACGAAGAATGGGCTTACGTGAACGTTTCCGGCGGAGGCTCCGGCGGCAATTATGGCGGGGGCAATGGCGGCGGCTATTATGGCAACGCCGACGTGCAGATAAGGGACAACTATTTCAGCCCGGGCACGATAACGGTTTATGAGGGCGACACAGTCGAATGGGTCAACCTCGGAAACAACTCGCACACGGTCACGTTTGAAAACACGGGCGGCGACAGCGGAACCCTGAACTACAACGGCACTTACAGGAAAACCTTCAACACTGAAGGCACATACTATTACCATTGCAGGTTCCATTCCGAAATGACAGGAACTGTCAGAGTGTTGCCAAGAAACGGCAATGGCGGCGGCTCGGGCAATTCAAGCTGCGCCGACATAACAGTTAACACGCACTCAGTTTACGTGAATGAAAACGAAAGCGTAACCGAAAGGTTTTCCGTGCGCAACAATTCCGACAGGACGTTTTACGTTGACGAAGTCAATGTCAGCGACAACAGCTCCTACTTCAATGCGACCGAAGGCTATTTCAGCCCAAGCATAGCCGCGAACGGCTCGGGCGAGCTTGAAGCCAGGATTTCGGCCGGCAGCGTCGACTTCGACCAGAGTTCGAGCGCTACAGCCGGACTGAGGGGCCGCTTTTCGGACGGGAGAACATGCTCGTTCTCCGAAATAGGCGATGAAAGATTCAATGTTTTCATCAGCAACAACGGCGCTTCCGGCAATGCTTCCGACATAAGCTTTGACAACCATTCGGTAACATTGAACGAAAACGACCAGAGGATTGAAACCTTCACGATAAGAAACGATTCCGGAAAAAGGTTTTACGTTGAGGAAGTGCAGACTTACACTCCGAGTTCCGATTTCAGCCCAAGCGTTTCCACTTACGACAGCCAGATTGACGGCAGGGGAAGCGGCCGCATAAGGCTCAGGTTCGTGTCATCCGTTCTCACGGGCGACAAGACAGTCAAGGCATATTACAAGGTGAGGGGCAGGTTCGAGGGCGGCCCGGCAGTGAGCTTTGACGACATCGGCCTGCAGGAAATAACCGTCTACCTCAACGACAATGCCGCGAACTTTTCGTCAAGCTGCTCAAGCGTTTACATAAACGCCGGAAACGTTTCGCTTGGCACGAATTCGACGGAATACGCGTCGTTCGACATAGTCAACAATTCGAACAGCAGGTTCTACATTTCAAGCGCGGGCGCAACCGACAACAGCGGCTACTTCAATGTCCGCGAACTCGACTACGACAATTCGATTGCGCCGGGCGGAAGAGGCCGCATAAGAGTGCGGGTCGACTCGTTTGACAGGAGCAATGTGGAAGGCACTGCTACTGTCAGGGCCAGCGGCTATTTCAGCGAAAGCGCCGGCAACAGGCAGTGCTCAGGCATAAGCGAAAGCTTTTCGGTCAGGGTCGACAACAGTTACGGCGGCTCCGGCAACAATTACAATGGCAGCGACAATTTCAACAACAACGGCTATGCTTACACTAACGGCTATGTCGACCAGGCGAGCTGCCCGGACTTCAAACTTGTAGTGCCGAAAGAAATTGCCTTGGCAAAAGAGGACAAGGTCCTGGTTTCAATCGAAAACCCCCTCGGGAGAAGCGCGACAATCATCGTAAAGGGCATCGGCGCAACCGCTGCACCCGACACAATCACCGTGCCGAAAAATTCTTTCACTGCAAAGCTCATCGACGTGCAATTGCTTTCAGGCAGCGCACAGATTGTCTTCGACACAACGCTTTCAGGCTGCAGCATAAGCGAAAAAACCTCGCAGTTGAAACTCGTTTCAGGGCAGAGGCTTGCGGACAGGGTAACGATCGGCGTTGAAACCGAAGCGAAAGGCAATGAAACCGAAATCACTGTAACGTTGCAGAACAAGTCCGACAGCCTTGTTTCGGGCACAATCGAAATCGGCCTGCCGAAGGAATTCAGCGGCGAAACCACAAAGGATTTGACGCTTGCCGCAAACGAAACCAGGAAAATCGCTTTCACTGTCAAACAGGACAAGGGCATTGACAAGGAAGTCAGCGTTCCAGTCAGGTTCACTGCCGGTAACGAGCAGGTAACAAAAACCGTTCAGCTCAAGCCCGCACCGGTAGAAGGCAACGCTGTTTCAACTGCTTTCGCGATAATCGCGGACAACGCCCTGACAGCCGGCCTCATCATAATCATCATAATCCTCGTCATAGCGCTCATAATCAAAATGAGAAACTAGCCGGTTCCGTCCGGCTGGTTCGGAACCAAGGCGTATTGCTTGTGCAATACGCCGAGTAAGCAGTAGTAAATGATTGGGGGCGTGCGAGGGGGCAGAGCCCCCTGCGTTCGGAGCCAAGGCATATTGCTTGTGCAATATGCCGGGCAGCCCTTTTTTATAATCAGAAAATTTCATTTGGGCGCAAGAGCAATCTTTTTATTTATCTAAACGCTATTATACATCCGAGTTTTAGCGGGATCT
This sequence comes from Candidatus Diapherotrites archaeon, assembly GCA_016205145.1. Classification (NCBI taxonomy): domain Archaea; kingdom Nanobdellati; phylum Candidatus Iainarchaeota; class Candidatus Iainarchaeia; order Candidatus Iainarchaeales; family Candidatus Iainarchaeaceae; genus Candidatus Iainarchaeum; species Candidatus Iainarchaeum sp. The sequence continues at coordinate 183,893 of JACQJH010000001.1, read as the reverse complement.
GTTGCTCGGCGTATCGCGACAGCGATACGCCTTGGCGCTGACCCGCCGGCAGTGGCGGCGCGGGATTCGGATGGGACTGATTCAGAGCCTTAAAGACATCTATTATTCGCTGGAAGACGGCTATTACGGTTTACTGGACAGAATCAACAAGGTCGTGCCTGTCTACAGGGCAATCGACCCGATTGACCGCATGATTCCAAGCTTTTTGCTCGTGCTGCTTGCCGTTCTCTTGGTCGGAGTGTGGGGCATCAGCGCGCTTTCAGGCGGCCTGCCGAACCTGTTCCAGGAAAACATAACGATTCCATTCGAAGTGAAAGACGCTTCCGGGCAGGCTTTGGCAAAAGTCAAGGTCGATTACAGGTTTGCTGACAAGAGCCTTTCAACGGAAACCGATGCCCAAGGCGCTTTCTCGATAACCGTGCCGCTTGACAGCGAAGTCGAACTGCTCATAAAATCGCAGGTCATCAACGGCAAAAAGTTCGACGCATTGCAGAAAAAGATTGTCGCAAGCGCCAGGGAAAAACAGACGCTCACATTGCAAAGCCCGTCAATTGAAATCGGGCCGCAGACAAAGACAATAATTTTCAAGGCGCCGACCGGCGAGAGAATCGCAAAAAAGGGCACGACAGTGAAGCTTTCATGCAGGGAAGGCACTATTCCGATTGAACTGCTTTCAGACGAAGACGGCGACGGCATAATCATAGTCGAAAACGCCGCGCAATGCATTGGCATGAGTGCAACTGTCGTTGCACTGGGCTTTACCGAGCAAACATTCCAGTTGCCGCAGCCGACAAACAGCATAACGCTTACTCCATCAACCGGCAGCATCCCCGGCACGGGTGCAAGCTGCGGCGACGGAGTTTGCCAGTCAAACGAAAACACTGAAGTGTGCGCGGAAGACTGCTCGGGCCAGCAGCCTGAGCCGCGTGAGGGGCCGGCCGGGGCGACAGGCAAAATCAGGGTAATCGTGCAGGATGAACAGGCAAACAGCGTTACTGCGGCAAGCTTCAATGTTTCATTGAAGGACAACGACGGCAGCGCCATTGAATCGAAGCAGACCGAATACTACGGCCAGGTTTCGTTCAAGAACCTTGCGCCTAAAAAATATGCGGTAACTGTGAGCGACGAGAACGCATTGTATTCAAGCTACACACAGGCGGGGATTCAGGTCAACCCTGCCGGGGAAACCCTTGTGACTGCGACTGTTTCAAGGAACGTGCGCGCCAGGCTTTCAGTGCAGGTCGTGGAAAAGGGCACAAACAACGCAATTGCCAATGCGGATGTCGAAGTGAGGAACAGCTCCGGCGTGGCCATTGAAAAGGGAAACACGGGAAGCGAGGCAAAAACCCTTTCGTTTGCATTCTTCGACCCCCAGCAAAGCCTCATTGTTTACGCGATTCAGGACGACTATTTTTACGCGCAGACCGGCATTGCCTCGCTCAGCGGCGAGCAGAGCCTTAAAATAGAGCTTGAAAAAGTGACTCCGGAAAATTCCGGAAAAATCAGGGTGCAGGTTGTTGATGAAAGCGGACAGGCGGTTGAAGGCGCGAAAGTGAAACTGCTTTTCGGCGAGGGCAGCGCGGCGGGAAGCCTTACGCCGTATGCGGTGCAGTCAACGGACGCGAATGGCACGGCAGGCTGGCAGGGCATACGCGAAGAGGTTCTCTATCCTTCAGCCGAAAAATGGCCGGCTTACACCGCGGCAAGGGAGCTTGCAAAAAAGATTGCGAAAAAAGAGCTCAATGAATTCAAGGTAACACTGGCTGTCGGCGACGCGGATGTTTCGGTCGAGGCGAGAAGCGAGCAGAACGAATTGCTGCAGAACTCGCAGGCCGAATTCTTCGACATGGCGGGGCAAAGCATTGCAAGGTATGACATGCCGCAGGGCACGCTTTCCCAGAAAATCAGGGCCGGAAGAAAAGTGTTTGCAGTCATAACCTCGCCCAACCACGTGAAGGCACAGACAATCCCGAAAATGCTGTGGCCCGACACTCTCGCGGAATTCAAGGCCGAACTGCCATTGCAAGGCAGCATTTCCCAGCCAAGCGTTTCGTTCGAAGGAATGCTTGAAAACTATTCCGAAGCCCAGGCAATGGAATCAGGAAAACGATATCTCGCACTCTTCAAATTCAAACTGCCCTCAGCTGTCCAGCAGGCAGGCATACATTTCAGGACCGGCGACACGAACACTGTTTCAGGGGACGCGCTTTACATCGGCGAAATAGATGCCGGCAATGCCAAGATAGAGAAAGGTTCCGCATTCAATCCGCCGCTTGGAAGCGACGCTGAAAACCTGCTTGAAAGCTCTGCAAGCGTCGGCAAGTGGGCGGATGCGAAATTTTCAACAACCGAACCGGAAGTGGTTTACGCGGCGTTCGAGGTCGTGGTGAAGAAAAGCACTGCGCCGATGACACCATTGCCAATGCACTACCGGGCCTGGACCGCCAGCGGAGACACTTACAGCAGGATGCCGGCCGATGCCGGGTTGGGAAGCGCGCGTGAAACCGCGGCGAAAAAGGAATTGTTCGCGCAGACGTTTGAAATCAACGAATTCCTGGAAGGCGTGCCCGTAACATGCGGCCAGGACTTCTGCTATGCAGGCGAGGATGTTTTGGACGAGCAGTCAAACCTTTTCCTCGACGACAAGCCGTACGCTCTGACGGTCTTCGGCCCATACCTACTGAACTTTGTAATCAAAAACAATTCCGACGCGCAATTCAACGGCATACAGCTCATAATTGCAAGCGTCGATTCGCATGGTGCGGACAACGAAAGCATTCTCATCCGCAAATACTCGCTGCTTGACGCGGACTCGCATGAAAACGCGAACGCCAATTTCAACGCATTCAAGTCGCCGGCAATTCCGCTTGGCGGCTTTTCAAAGGGCAAAAGCGTTCTCGCAAAGCTGTGGATTGAAGGCAAAAAGCTTGAAAGCTCAGGCCTTGAAGCGCGCATTGTTTCAGGCGGACAGACGGTTTACAGGAAAAAAATAGAATTCAAGACGGCAAGCAAGGAAGACATGGCGTTGGCAGTCGAACCCTCGGCGGTCAACGCATTCGAACAGAAAGACATTCTTGTGACAGTCAAAGACAGTTCGGGAAAACCGCTTTCCGGCGTGCTTGTCAAGGCAAAAAAAATTCTTGCCGATGCAAGCGAAAGCTGGCTCGCATGCGTTTCAGGGAACAACTGCATGAGCAGCGACAACGGCGAAGTTATTGTGCATGTTCCGGCAAGCTCGCCATTGACGCAAATTGTTTTCGGAGCCGAAAAAATCGGCTACTGGCTCGACAAGCCGCTCGCTCTGACTGTTTCAGGCCAGATACTTTCATTCGAACCGGAAAAACTGCAGTCAAGGCTTGACACGCGGGCAAAAACCAACGAAACTATTTCCACGATTCTCACTGCGACAAGCCACATCGGCGAAACACTGAAGCTGACGAAATCGGACTACAAGGAAAAAAGCTCAAGGTTTTTCGGAGTACTGGATTATACTGCAATGCTTTCGTTCCTGCAGACAAAAACTAACGGCCTGGAAATAAAGCCCTTGCAGGCAAAAGAGCTCGCGGACATAATCAAGACACAGCTCGTTTCAGCCGGCATTGTCGACAGGCAGGAAAGCCTTGACGGGTGGGTCTGGCTCACGTTCCAGAACCAGGCGTTCGCAAAAACCTATGACGTGTTCATTCCATTGAACGTTGCAATCGGCTTCGGGGAAACTCCTGCCGACAAATGCGTTTCAGTCGACAACTTCGAATGGAACGATTCAACCGATGCCGGAAAAACCGGGCCGCACATTTCAAACATTTCAAACAACTGCCAGTTTGAAGGCGCGCCGATAGCGCTTGACGGACTGCAGTTTACTTACCACCCCGCGCCATACCAGGGCGACGTTTCGGTTTCACTCAAAACAATCGACGGCACGCCGATCGGCACATACGCCCTGACGCCTGATGTGCCGGTTGACGTGCAGGCGAAAATCAATTCCGGGGAAAGCCTGGTTGCAAGCTTTGTCTTTACAGCCAAGCCCGGCGCGCAAAACGAGACGACTGCGGTAAAGATTGAAGTGAAAGGCCTGCTGAAAAAACAATCAGGATTCGACGAAGTGCAGGGAGTGAGGGACGTTGAAGGCACAATCAGCATAATAGACCTTTCAACGTGCATAGCCTACACGCCTGAAGACGGAAAACTTGAACTGCAGGACAACCCCGACACGGTTTTCTTCGACCCTGAAGGCGAACTTTCAATTTCAACGGAAAAATGCCCTTCGCTCAACAAGGACGTGCGCATAAAACTCTGCTATAACGACAGCCACTGCGCGGGGGGAACGGAAGGGGGGTTGTCGCTTGACGAAGAGGATTTCCTTTTGACGCCAAGCCAGAAATCCAAAACAATCAAAGTGACAAACAATTCCGACATTTCAGGCATTTACGGCATAAACGTTTACGGCAACCTTGCAGGAAACGCTCCGAGAAAACTGCGCAAGGACGACGTGCTTGTAACGAGCCCGCCGGACAGGCCGAAAGCAAGCGAGCCGTTCGGAGGCAAAGACTATTTCGAACTGCTGAGATATGACTTCAAGGTTTTCCCAAGCCTGCAGGACAAGACAACGGTTGTGAACTCGGCCTACCAGGAAGTCGTGCACGTGAAAGCGGACGGCTGCGTGTGGGAAAACGTTGCAAACAGCGAAAGGGACAACGTGAAACAATACATCAAGACCGCGACGCTGATGTACGTCGCATACTCGACCTACAAGTTCCTGAACGCCGCGCTGCCGATGCTGGGGTCGCTTGTGAAAATCGCCACGTTAAGCGCAAAAGTGGCAAGCATTAGGGGCGAAATAGATGCCATTGGTGGCACGGGACAAGAAGCATCGGGAGACCTATATGGAAAATTAGAACAAACCCAAGCCAAACTCCATTCCGCCCAAGGCCAGCTTTCACAGCTAGGCAATCTGGCCGCAAGCTTCGGCATTTCGCTTGTTGCGAGTTGGATTACTAACATGGTTGTCAACTGGCTTGCCGACCAGATGTATTCCTGCCATGACGTTTCGGCTGTCAACCCCATGAACGATTATGTCCTGAACATTTCCGGCATGACGGTTGTGACGAAAGACGGCAACAAAATGGTTCCGCCGGATTCAACCGACGACCAGCTCAAGGTCAGCGGCCTGGACGGCAAAATCAGGCCGAAATGGAACCTTGAGGAAGGCCGCGGAGGAGACGTTGAAATGCAGGAAATCGTTTTCTCGAATGACGGCTACCAGGCTGACACGCCAAAATTCGCCATACTCGAAGTCGGGGCAACCGAGCACATCAACGGCGACGCATTGCATGACAGCAGTAAAGGAAGGACTGGAAGCGGCGACCAAAGCTATGATGTCATTTGTTCAAGCGGCACTGTCGACCAGTTCAACATCGGCAATGGCCCGGATGAAGGCGCATGCTCCGGCACAAGCGAAAGGCATTACTCGCAAAAATTCCACATCCGCGTTCAGACAAAAGAAGTGCAGGAATGGGAGCCGATTCGCGCGGACGTTGCAAGCGCGGCATGCGAGGGAAGGGGCGTAACCGGAGAAAAAGCCTTGCCGAAAATCAATTTGAACTGGAAATGGTCAACTGATGGAACAAACAACATCAATGCTTGGAGCTGCGATGCAGACAATCCGGATGGCATTTACTGCGACGCAACGCAGTTCTCGATTGCCTTGACGCAAAGAATGCAGTTCCTGCGCGATTTCCTGAACGCAAACCCCTCGTTTGCCTGCCCGACCGACCCGGAATACGCCTTGAAAAAAGCGTATGCGGAGCAGAACACCAGCAACGGAAACCAAAGCGAATCGCAAAGCGGAAAAGTTTACTTCAAGAAAATCCTGCTGGAAAAGGACGCGGCGAATGAAAACCATTTCACTTTCAAGGTGCAGGTCGAAAACCTCTCCGACGCGGACAGGACGGCAAAGGTTGTGTTGTCGGCGAACGGCCTGCCCCAGAACAGTTTCACGAAAAGCCTTGCTGGCCAGGAATCAAGCATTGCCAGGGGCACGACGAAAGAATTTGTTTTCGATGCAGGAGAGCTGCCAAAAAACATTGACCCGTACTCGGTTGTTGCAGGCTTTGACTCCGCGTTCATCCAGGGCCTTTCAGGCACGGAAGCGCAAAAGTATGCAACAAAGGCAATTTCAGTTATTTTCTGGAACATTGCGCGGGAAAACGCTTCGCAGTGCTGGCTGAACAATACGACTTTCGACATTGCACCGGGAGTTACTGGCCTTGAAGCATTCTATGACAGGGAACTGCCCTTCTTCGGCCAGCTCGTCAGCCAGGACCAAGGAGAACCGCACTGGACAAAAGACGTGCCAGACAAGGAAACACTGCACAGGATTCTGAGACCGCGCGTCAATTTGATAAGGGACGGTTATTCGGATGACTTCCAGAAGGACTTCGCGCAGTTTTATTCGAACAAGACATTCTACAACACGCCAAGCTACTTTGACTCGGATGCCACGGGCAGGTTTGCGGATTATTTCAACGACACGTCAAAGCTTGACTTCAGGTACACGCCCGACTCGGATGTCCTGCCTGATGCCGGCGTTTACGACGCCGAATTGCGCGTTGTTTTCGGAAACGACTGGAAATTCTTCGGCTCCGATGGAAAGCCTAAAGCGCAGGCAACAGTCAAATTCAGCTATGCCGATTACCCGAACCCCGCGTCAATGTTCTATTACCTGCCCTTCGATGGACAGATAGGAATCGGCACTGACAACGGCAGGCAGGGCTATGGCCTCAATTACCTGAACCAGGGCGCGCCGGTCAAAATTTCAACCGAAGCCGGACAGAACATCGTCGAGGCAAAGCCCGTTGAAAACTCGAACGCATTGCAGACGCTTGCGACAAAAATTGAAACCGATGCCGCGAAAATCAACGGCGCGGCAGACACAAGGGGAGCACTGCTTTCAATCGCAAGGCAGGGCACGGGAAATGAAAAGCTTTTGACGTTCTCGCCGAATTACGCAACCCCAGTCGTGATGAAAATGAACGTTGCCGGGCAGAAGAACGACAGGTTCTCGGCATACTACCAGCTGTTCGAAAACGATTCTCCGAAAGTCGTGGGCTCGGTTTTAGGCTACTGGTCGGGATTGTCGGCTTGCAGGGACTTCACAGGCGATTATTCGACAAACGCTTTCAGGCTCAGGCCAGACAGGCGCGGACAGACCGCAGACCCTGTAAGCGGAGCGCAAAACGCTTACGCCATCGACTGGCTGAATGCAGTGAAAACGGGAGACGTGTTCCTGAAAACAATCCTTTACGCGCCGGCACAGTCAAACTTCGTGCTCAAATCGCTTTCGCCGGCGGAAGGAAAGCTTTCATTCAACACAATGGACGGCGAGCACAGCACGTCAGTCCATTTGGGCGGATTGGGCAGAATGCAAAAGAACAGCAAGTCGAACAATGACACGGTAAGCGAACTGAACGACGTTTTCGGATTGGTCAAAGACGGGCAAGTCTGCCTCACGGATTCCGGCGACAAAAGCGTTTTCTTCTGGAACCCGCTGACAGTCTATTCCAAGCAGGGCTCGGGCGGAACAAGCCTGGACGATTTCGAGGCAACGCTCGTGGCGGGGCAAACCTGCATAGGATAACTTTTAAACAATTTAGTATACTATGGTATACTAGATGCGCATGAGCACTATAACAACCATAAAACTGAAAACCGAAACAAAGTCAAACCTTGAAGCGTTCCGCGAATACGAAAGCGAAACTTTCGACGAGATTATCCGAAAGCTTGTTTTCATAGGCAAAACCGCGAAAAACAACCCGAAATTGAGCAGGAAAACCGCCCTTGAAATCGAGGCAGCGAGAAAAAGAATCAAAGCAGGCCAGTACTATTCAGAAGAGGAAGCCAGAAAGATTCTGGGACTCTGAATGGCTTTCGAACTGATTTTTGACAAAAAAGCCCTCAGGGAACTGAACGGGCTTGAGCAGGAAACAAAAAGGCGCATTTTTTCAAAACTCCGGCAAGCCAAAGAAGAGCCAAAACTGTTTTTTGAACGGTTGCAGGGAAGGCAGGACTACAAGCTGCGGGTCGGAGACTATCGGGTTATTGCCGATTTGGACTTCGGCAAAAAGCAGATTCTGGTCACAAAAGCCGGGCACAGGCGGAACGTTTACGATTAGGCCAAGCCGCCTAAAAAAAATGAAGGGCACAGCAGACGGCAATAACAGGGATTGCTTTTTAAAGCTTCCGCGGGCTATATTTTGTCTGCGATTTATCGCGTACACTGTATCGCAATGCGAACCGCCTGCGATATAAATGCCAAAAAATTACCTGTTTTTGGCTTTTCATAGGACAAAAATTTTTTTTGTCGTGGCTGAAACACCGCCATGGCAGTTTTTGGAGTCTGAAATCCGATGACAAAGAAGCACAAGTCCAGGTCCGGAAGCCTGGCTTATTATCCGAGAAAGCGGGCGCTTAAGGAAACGCCTACTTTCACCTCGTTCAAGGCTCCCCAGGCAAAGGAAGGCGAGGCCTCGAAGCCATTGAACTTTTTGGCTTACAAGGCAGGCATGGCGCACGTTCTTGGAAAGGACACCCACCCTAAGGGCACGACCGTCGGGCAGGAAGTCGCATCAGCTGTTACTGTGCTGGAAGCCCCGCCATTGAAGGTTTTCGGCATCAGGGCGTACGCGAAAGACGACAAGGGCTATGGTTCGAGGGCGTTGTTTGACGTTTTGGCTGAAAGGCAGGAAAAGCATTTGGCGAGAAAAATCGGTTCTTTCGGGGCGAAAAAGGAAGGCAAAAAAGGCGTTGAAGCAAAAGAGGGAAAAAAGGCAAAAGCGGAAACCGTGAAACAGCCGAAAACAGTCGGCGATTTGGAAAAGGAAAAAGCAAGGATTTTGGAAGTTTGTTTGCTCGTTCATACGCAACCCTATCTGACGGGCATCGGCAAGAAGAAACCGGAAGTCTCGGAAGTCAAGCTTTCAGGCAATGTCGGACAGCAGACCGCGTTTGCAATGGAAAAGCTTGGAAAGGAAATTTCGGCGGAAGACGTTTTTGCCGCGCCCGAATTCGTTGACGTTAAGGCTGTCACCAAGGGAAAGGGCATTCAGGGCGTTGTCAAAAGGTTCGGCATAAAGACCGCGAGGCCGAAAGCGAAAAAGACCAGGACAGTCGGCGCGATTTCGCCTTGGAATCCCTCGACAGTCATGTGGACTGTTGCAAGGGCGGGCCAGATGGGCTATCACACGCGCACGGAATACAACAAGAAGATTTTGAAGATTGCAAAGCCGGAAGAAGTCAATCCGGGCGCCGGCTTTTCAAATTACGGCCTGGCGAAAAACACTGTTTTGCTTTTGGCGGGCAGCATTCCGGGTCCGGCAAAAAGGGTCATCGGCCTGCGCAAGAACATCCGCAAAGTTGTCCTGAAAGGGCCGGACATAAGCCAGGTGGATTACATTTCAAAGTGATGTTAGATGAAGGCAAGTTCAGGGGCGTGCGAGGACAGTCCGCGTTTCAGGGGCGTGCGAGGGGACGGAGCCCCCTGCGTGGAGTACATTTCAAAGTGATAATGGATATTTCAACGTGATTGTTTATGAAGGCAGCAAGGGTTTTGGCACTGGATGGCGGCACGGAAAAGGAAATTCCGTTGCCGAAGGTGTTTGCCACGCCATACCATCCCGACCTCATCAAGAGGGCGGTTTTGTCGGCGCAGGCGAACGCGAAACAGCCGAAAGGCTCTTACCGGCCAGCGGGAAGGGACAATACTGCGAGATACCAGGGCAGCAGGTATATGCCGCAAGGCGAAAGGAACATTAACGTCGGCCACGCAAGGCTGCCGAGGCTCAAGAACAGGAGAAACCTGATGCAGGGCAGGGTTGCAAGGGTTGCGCAGTCCGTTGGCGGACCGAAGGCGCATCCGCCGAAAGCCGAGAAGAAGACGGGTGAAAAAATCAACAAGAAGGAGAGGCGGGCTGCATTGGATTCCGCGATTGCGACAACCGCGAACAGGGAGCTTGTCTCGAAAAGGCATGTTTTGAATGAAAAAATTTCTCTGCCAGTGGTGTTCGAGGACAAATTCTCGGAAATCGCGAGGACAAAAGACGTGGTTTTGGTTTTGAAAAAGTTCGGCTTGAACGCGGACGTTGAAAGCGCCAAGGGAAAGCGCAAGGCAAGAGCCGGGAAAGGCAAGAGAAGGGGCAGGACGACCAAGAAAAAGAAAAGCATTCTCATAGTGACGGAAAAGCCGGCGAAAGTCTACAAGGCAGCGAGAAACCTTGAAGGCGTTGAAATAGTCGCTTTGGACAGCCTGAATGCAGTGTTGCTTGCGCCGGGCTGCCAGGCCGGCAGGTTGACGATCTGGACGGAGAAGGCAATCCACGCCCTAAGCAAAAGGTGAAAATTTTTATGGCAAAAGTCAAAAAGCAGGCTGCACAGGCGGTAAAAAAGGCGAAGAAAGCCGCGGCAAAATCAGCCGTCAAGGCGAAGGCGAGAAAGGCAGCCGCAGTTGAACAGCCTGCAGTGAAGGCCAGGAAGGCAAAAAAAGCCGAAGCCGGGGAAGGCTTTGAGCAGAAGGTTTCCGCTGAACAGGGTTTGAAGGATTTTGAAATCGTGTTGTACCCGCTGATAACTGAAAAAGCGGTCGGCATGATTGAAACCCAGAACAAGCTGTCGTTTATCGTGAGCAGGAAAGCTACAAAGCAGTCCGTGAAAAAGGCTGTGCAGGAACTGTACGGCATAAAGGTCGGGGCAATAAGGATTATCAACGATTTGAAGGGAAGAAAAAAGGCGATTGTGAAGGTCAACAAGGAATTCAAGGCAGACGAGATTGCCACAAAGATGGGAGTAATCTAAAAAGATGGTTATAGAATGCGAGCAACGCGAGCCAGCGCTATGCGACTGAAAGGAGCATAGTGCGTCGGACTCGGCGGACGAAATCGCCGTGGTGAAACGATGGGAAAAAGCCTGATTCAACAGAGAAGGGGAAAGGGAACGCTGCCGTTCCTTGCGACTAGGAACAGGCTTGACACAAGGTATGCTGCGAAAACCGGCGCTGAAACAGGCGGAGTGCTTGTCGGCCAGGTAATGGACCTTGTAAAGGATTCCGGCAGGAACAGCATTCTCGCCGACGTCATGCTTGAAAACGGCGAAAGGGAACTGATTGTCGCGGCGGAAGGCGTTTTTGTGGGACAGAAGCTCCAGCAGGGAAAGGATGCATCAGTGGAAATTGGCAATGTATTGCCTTTGTTTTCCGTGCCGGAGGGCTGCCCGGTTTTCAACATTGAAAAGGTTTCAGGCGACGGCGGGGTTTCCGTTAAAACCGGCGGCAGTTATGCTTTGCTTGTGTCAAAGGACGGGAAAAAAGCGGTTGTCAAAATGCCTTCAGGCAAGAACGGCGTTTTTCCTATTGACGCGCGCGCAACTGTCGGCAACATTTCTTGCGGCGGACGCACCGAAAAACCGCTGATCAAGGCGGGCGTCGCGTATTTTGCGAAAAGGTCCAAGCATTTGAGGTATCCGACTGTCAGGGGAGTTGCAATGAATCCTGTGAGCCACCCGTTCGGCGGCGCACAGCACCATCCTGGACAGTCGAAGAGCACTGCAAGGAGCGCCCCGGCGGGAAGGAAAGTCGGCGCAATCGCATCGCGCAGGACCGGAAGGAAGAAGAAGCTTTGAATGCTGTAAGTTTGAAGGGATGACGGGCGACACTATATGGCGAAAGAAGAAAAGTATCTGGGAAAAAGCCTTGAAGAACTGCAGGCGATGGGCATTGAGGAGTTTTCACGGCTTGTCAGCGCGAGGGCGAGGAGAAGCCTCAAACGCGGGGTTGACAAGAAGCTTCTGAAAAAAGTTGAAAAGGCTTTGGCGGAAAAGGCGAAAGGAAAAGAGCCGAAGCCGATAAGAACGCAGTTGCGCTCCGCAATAATCATTCCGGGAATGGTTGGCGTGCGCATTGCAGTGCATAGGGGAAACACGTTTGAAATAGTCGAAATCAGCCCGAAAATGCTCGGCCACTGCCTTGGCGAAATGGCAATGACGAGGAAGAGGCTGTCGCACGGAAAGGCGGGAATCGGCGCGACCAAGTCGTCGACTGCTATAACAGCGAGAGGATGAACATTCATGGCTAAGACGGATTACCACAGCAGGCACGCGGAAAACAAGAAGGCCGCGCGCGCCATTGGTTCGAACAGGCGCATTTCCACAAAATTTGCAGTGGAAATCTGCCGCGAGATAAAGGGAAAGCCCGTGAAGAAGGCCGAAGCGTTCCTGCAGAGGGTAATCGAACACTCTGATTACGTGCCATTGCAGAAATACAAGAGAAAGGTCGCGCACAGGAAAGGCAGAGGAGTGCATGCAGTGAAGGCCGGAAGGTTCCCGGAAAAGGCGTGCAGGGAATTCCTTGACCTGCTGAAAGGCGTGAAAGCCAACGCTGATGCGAAAGGATTGGACACGGAAAAGCTTATGGTGATTGACGCGCTTGCAACGCAGGGCATCAGGAGAACCGCAATGCAGCCGAAAGGGCACATTTCGGGGAGGATGCGCGAAAGGAAGTCGACGCACCTTGAAATAGTAGTGATCGAGGCAAAGTGATGGGCAATGATTGAAAGGTATTTTTTGCAGCAGAACTACAAGAAAATAGAGCTTGAGCGCTATCTCAGGAAAGAGCTTGACAAGGCGGGCTTTACAATGCTTGAAGTCGTGAAAACGCCGCTTGTCACGAGAATCGTTCTGCACGTGACCAGGCCGGGCCTTGCAATCGGAAAGGGCGGCCAGAACATCAGGCAGTTGACAAAGGACATCGAGGAAAAGTTCGGAATCCAGAATCCCCAGATTGAAATCCAGGAGATAAGGGAAGTGGAGCTTGACGCGAAGGCTATGGCGGACAAGGTCAAGAACCTGCTTGAACGCGGCTTCTCGTGGAGAAGCATTGCATTCAAGACAGTCAGGAGCATTTCCGAAAAGGGCGCGCAGGGCATAGAGCTCATACTTTCAGGAAAGCTTGCGGGAAAGGGCGGAAGGAAAAAGAAACAGCGCATTGCAATGGGTTACATGAAAAAGGTCGGCGACCAGGTAAAGCTTGTCGACTACGCAAAGGCAGACGCTTATCCGAAACCGGGCGCAATCGGCATAAAGCTGCGCATAATCAGGCCGGGCGTTCTCTTCCCGGACAAAATCAGCGTGAAAAAGATAATCGAGCAGAGGAAGTTCGAGGCGGAAGAAAAGCTGGCCGAGCACGAGGCCAGGGCGAAAGAGGAAGCCGGAAAGAAGATTGAACTGAACGAGGAAAAAACGGAAGCAGTTGAAGAAAAGGCCGAAGAGAAGGAAAAAGAAAAGCCGAAGGAAAAAAAGGAGAAGGCGGCAAAGCAAAAGGAAAAAAAGCCTGAAAACGCAGAGGCAGCTGAAACGGTAAAGGAAAAAAGCGCCGGGACAAAAACCGCAAAGGAAAGCGCGCCGGAAGGGCAGAAGGATAAAGCGGAAAAGCCCAGGCACGAGAAAGCGGGAAAAGGCACAGCAAGCGAAAAAAAACCCAAGGAACAAGAAACTGAAGCCGGGGAACAGAAGTGATTTTTGATGGCGAAAAAAAGCGCAAGGATTGAGGCAAGCGAGCTTACTGTCGGGGATGCCAGGCAGAAGATTTTTGAATTCAAGAACGAGCTTGCGAAAGAGAGGGCGGTTGTCGCGTCCGGAACAAAGGCCTCGAACCCGGGAAAAATAAAAAATCTGAGGAAAAACATCGCAAGATTGTTCACTAAAATAAGCCTTGCGGAAAAGGCGAAGCCGGAAACAGCGAAGAAAGCGAAAAAGGAAAAGATTGGAAAGGAAAAAGCTAGGGGAAAATCTGAGGTGAAGGAATAACAATGGAGGGAATCTGCCCGAAATGCGGCCTGCCGAAAAACATCTGCGTCTGCGTTGAAATCGCAAAGGAATCGCAGAAAATAAAGATAAGGATCGACAGGCGAAGGTTCGGAAAGGTTGTCACGACGGTAAGCGGCATCGGAAAGGACATTGACATCCACGAGCTGGCAATGAACCTCAAGAAAAGGCTTGCATGCGGCGGCACGATAAAAGGCGATGAAATAGAACTGCAGGGAAACCACAGGGACAAGGCGAAAAAGGTTCTGCTCGAGCAGGGCTACAAGGACGAACAGATTGACGCTTGAAACGGAAAAAAATTGGGTTTGGGAAAAAAACGAATGGGAAAATGAAAAGAAAATGCTTGGATGAAAAAAATTTGGAATGTGAAAAAATGATCAAAACCGAACATTACTGCATTTCGCAAAAAAACCTTGCGTGCCACGAGCTGATCGGCCTGGACGTCGAGGTATTGGAGAGCTCCGACGCGGGAAGAATTGGATTGAAAGGCAGGGTTGTAGACGAGACGAAAAACGTTTTTGTGATTGAAAGCGGCGGAACCGAAAAAAAGGTTCCCAAAAAAGAGGCGACCTTCGGGTTTTCCCTCGGCAATGAGAAAGCCGTGCTGGAAGGCAGGGCTTTGGCGTTCAGGCCGGAAGACAGGTCAAAGGAATGCTGGAGGAAATGCACATGACGAAAAAGGCGGAAGCTAAGGCCGGAAAAGCCGCGCGGGAAAAGGAAAAGCCCGAGGCGAAGGCCGCGGCTGCGGGGCCGAAAGGCGGGGAAAAGTTTTCTGTCAGGGGCAATGTTTTTGTCGGCATCGTCAAGAGCGCTAAGGCGCAGAAGACCGTCACGGTTCAAAGGGACATAGTGCATTACGTGCAGAAGTATGAAAGGTTCAAGAAAAGCAGGTCAAAGATTTACGCTCACAATCCCGACAGCCTGAACGCAAAAGAAGGGGACACGGTAAAGGTCGGGGAAACAAGGCAGTTGAGCAAGACCAAAAGTTTTGTCGTGCTTGAAGTTCTGAAAAGGGGCGAGAAGCAATGAAGCCGATCAGCGCGAACAGGGCGAAAAGCCTTCTGTTGAAAAGCATGTGCTTTTGCACCGACAACTCGGGCGCAAAGGTCGTGGAAATAATCGCGGTCAAGGGCTTCAAGGGAAAGAAGAGACGGTCGCCCAGCGCGGGCATAGCCGACTTTGTCATAGTCGTTGTGCAGAAAGGAAAGCCAGAAATCAGGAAAAAAGTAGAAAAAGCAGTGATTGTGAGGGTTGCAAAGGAATACCGGAGGGCGAACGGCCTGAGGGTAAAGTTTGAGGACAATGCCGTTGTTCTGGTCGACGAGAAGGGCCTTCCCAAGGCGTCCGAAATAAAGGGCGTCGTGGCAAAGGAAGTCGGCGAGCGCTGGCCAAAAATAGCGGGCATGGCATCCGCGGTCATCTGAAAAAAAAAGAAATGCGAAATGAAGGAATGAACCGGAAGGAAGCGGGAAAAGAAAGCGTTGATGTTTTATGGCAAAATCGAAAAAGCCCGGAAAGGCAAGGAAAAGGTTCTTTGAAAGCAGGCTGCACGAACTGCAGAAGCAGTGCTCCGCGCCCGTCGCAAAGGAACTCCGGAAAGAAATCGGCAAGAGGACGATCATAGTTAAGGAAGGCGACAAGGCAAAAGTCGAAAGGGGCGCGCACAAGGGTCATGAAGGCAAAGTAACGGAAGTGAACTACAGGAAAAATTTCGTTTTCATTGAAAAGCTTGTCAGGAAAAAGGCGGACGGCAAGGAAGTGCCGTTGAGAATCAGGCCGTCGAACATAATCATTGTCGAGACCGATTCTAAGGACAGGAAAAGGTTCAAGGAAAAAAAGGAAAGCAAGGTTAAGAAAAAGAAAGAATGAGCAGGGTGTGTTTATGGCGAAAAAAGGCGAAAGACGGCAGCAGAAAACCCTCAGCGTGAGCAAGGCGAGGAAAATCCACAGGAAAAAAAATCTGTGGACGGTCAAGGCGGAAGCGGGACCGCACAACAAGAATTCCGTGCCCCTGCTTTTTGTCGCAAGGGACCTTCTTGGAATAGCCAGGAACGCGTCCGAGGCCCAGCAGATAATTTTTGCGGGCAAAGTCGAGGTTGACGGAAAGGCCGTGACGGACAAAAGGCATCCGGTCGGATTGTTCGACGTTGTCTCGCTCAAGGGCCAGAAAAAGAATTACAGGATTATTCTCAATGATTCGGGCCAGCTCCTGCCAAAAGAAATCAGCGACAAGGAAAAGGGCAAAAAGCTGTGCAAGGTTGTAAGGAAGTTCACCATAAAAGGAAAAGAGCAGCAGATAACGACAAACGACGGCAGGAATTTCCGCGGAATAAATAAGGATGTCAGGGTCGGGGACACCATCATTGTTGAAGTGCCGGGCCAGAAGGTTTCAGGCAGCCTTGCCATGAAGGAAGGCAACATAGCATTCATAATCGGCGGAAAAAAAGTGGGGCTCAAGGGCATAATCACAAAGGTTTCAGAGGGAACGATGACAAGGAGAAAGCTCATCGCAGTCAAGCCGTCCGAAGGAGAGGAATTCCTGACAAACGAGGCGAACATCTTCGTTGTCGGTGAAACCCGGCCTGAATTAGAGGGGATTTGATGCAGGAAAACGCAATGCGCAATGTAAGGGTATTCGCCGTTACGGTCAACATGGGTGTCGGCGAGTCTGGCGAAGAGCTCAAGAAGGCGCAGCAGATAATTGAGAAAATCACCGGCAGCAAGTCAGTGCAGACGCTTGCAAAGGTCAAGCAGCCCACATGGAACCTGAAGCCGGGCCTTCCAATAGGGACAAAGGTTACGCTGAGGGGCAAAAAGGCGCAGGAATTCCTGAAGCAGGCATTCCAGGCAAAGGACAACAAGATAATGGCAAAAAGCTTTGACCGCGCCGGCAACTTCGGTTTCGGCATAAGCGAATACATTGACCTGCCCCAGGCAAAGTACGACCCGAAACTCGGAATCCGCGGCCTGGATGTTTTGGTTTCACTGGAAAAGCCCGGTTACAGGGTCAAAAGGAGAAAAAGGAAAAAAGCCGTTGTCGGAAAAAGGCAGCTTGTCTCGAAAGAGGAAGCGATGGCGTTTTTGAGGGAAAAATTCGGGGTGGACGTGCAATGAAAAAAATTGAATTTTACAGTACGGCGCAGATGGGTATCGAGCAAAGCGAGATACCCGTCGTCGAACCAGCCGGACGAAATCGGCTCGGGGTTGAAGTGCAATGAGCGCAATGAACTCAGGCAGCAATGAAAGGCAGAAGAAGGACTTGAAGGCCGAGAAGAAGGCGAGGAAGTGCAAGATGTGCGGCGTCAGGGCCGGCCTGATAAGGAAGTATGGTTTGAACATTTGCAGGCGCTGCTTCAAGGAAGTCGCGGAGAAGATGGGGTTCTCAAAGTACAGTTGAAGGGGTGGAAAGCCATGACAATGATTGACCCGATAGCAGATGCACTGGTTGCAGTCAAGAACAGCGATCAGGCTTCAAAAAAGGAATGCGAGTTCAAGCCTGGGTCAAAGCTTTTGAAGGAAATATTCAGGGTGATGCAGGAAAAGGGCTACATCGAGGGCTTTGATTTTTTGGAGGACAGGAAAGGCGACAGGCTGAAAATCAAGCTTCGCGGAAAAATCAACGAGTGCAAGGCGATAAAGCCGAGGTACGCGGTCAAGAAGGACGAGTTCGAAAAGTTCGAGAAACGGTACCTGCCGGCAAAGGATGTGGGCATAATAATCGTTACGACCCCGAAAGGCGTTTTGACGCACATGGACGCGAAAACTCAGGGCCTCGGCGGAAGGCTGCTGGCATACGTTTACTGAAATGGGAAAAGGTTTTTTGGATGGCAAACGAAAAGGTTCAGGAAAAAGTCGCAATGCCGGAAGGCATCCACGCCGAATTGCAGGCGAAGACCATTACGCTGAAGTCCGCCAAAGGAAGCGTTTCAAAAAAATTCAAGGCAAAAAGCGTTTCTTTCAGGATTGAAGGCAATGCAGTGGCAATCATCGCGCTTGACGAAAAGAGAAAGACGATGGTTGTCGTGAACACGCTCAAATCGCACATAAAGAACATGATTGAAGGCCTGCAGAAAGGCTACAGGTACAGGCTTGAAGTGGCATACTCGCACTTTCCCATGACCTTGGCAGTGAAGGGCAGTGTCGTGGAAATAAACAATTTTTTGGGCGAAAAAAAGCCGAGAAAATCGAAAATCGTCGGCTCTACAAAGGTCGAAGTGAAGGGAAAGGAAATCATAGTAAGCGGTTCAAGCAAGGAAGACGTCGGGCAGACCGCCGCAAACTTGGAGCAGACCTCGCGCGTCAAGGGAAAGGACTGGCGCATATTCCAGGACGGAGTCTACCTGGTTGAAACCGGAAGCCTGCATGAAAAATGATTTTTGGAAAAAAAACGACTGAGTGAATGAAAATGGCTGTGGAAAAAAAGGCAAAAACAGTGGAAGCGAAAAAGGCCGCGCAGAAAAAGGCGGAGAGTTCCGGAAACGCGGAAAAAAAGCAGGCTGCAAAGTCGACCGGGCCCGCGACAAAAACCAAGCGCACCGGCCCGAAAAGGTCGAAGGAAACCAAAAAACTGCAGGAAAAAATCAGGCAGAAGAGAAGGCTTTTATTCAAGGGAAGGTTCGGAAACCGCAGCATAAGGAGAGTTGCCAACAAGAAATGGCAGAAGTGGAGGAAGCCGCGCGGAATCGACAATATCAGGGACATTGAGAACGGCCCGATACCGAAAACCGGTTATGGCACGGACAGGAGAATAAGGCATCTGCATCCCTCCGGCTATGCTGAAATCCTTGTGGCAAACGAAAAGGACATTGAAAGGCTGTCCGCGGGACAGGAAATCGCATTGAGGATTTCCGGAACCGTGGGCAAGAAAAAGCGCGAGCAGATAACGAAAAAGGCGAAGGAGAAAAACCTGCTCCTGCTGAATTGAGGTGCTTTGGAATGGATGCGGAAAAAGCAAAGGGGATCGCGGCAAGGCTGCTGAAAACCGGCAAGACAAAAATAGCCATAGACCCGGAAAACATGCCTGAAGTCGGGGAAGCGATAACAAAGGACGACGTCAGGCAGCTCATCAAGTCCAAGGCGATAACCGAAAGGAAGGAAAGCTCGCACAGCAGGGGCCGCGCAAAAAAAACTGCGGCCAAGAAAGGCAAGGGCAGGAAAAAGGGCCAGGGCAAAAGGAAGGGCAGGGCAACTGCAAGAACGTCAAAAAAGGAAAACTGGATGGAAAAAGTGAGGGCGCAGAGGAACAGGCTAAGGGAACTGCGCAAGGCGAACCCGGAAGCGGTTGAGACTGCGGGGTATAGGAAAATCTACAAGAAAATAAAGGGCGGTTATTTCAAAGGCAAAAAGTACATTGACGAAATGGTTCTGGGCAAAAGTGAGAAAGCATGACTAAAACTTCGACTTATGAAACGCAATTCAAGAGAAGGCACGAGAAGAAGACAAACTATGCCAAAAGGCTTGGAATGCTCAAAAGCAAGACGCCGAGGATAGTTGTAAGGAAAACAAACACCAGGATCCTTGTGCAGGCAATCGCGTTCAACGGAAAAGACGACTCGGTTTTGGCGCAGGCCGAATCAAAGCAGCTGAAAGAATTCGGCTGGTATCCGACAAACAATACGCCGACGGCTTACCTGACCGGTTTGCTCTGCGGAAAAAGGGCGAAGGAGAAAGGCGTGAAAAAAGGCAATCTCGACATAGGGTTCGCCACGCCAGTGCACGGCTCGACTGTGTTTGGTGCGCTCAAAGGGCTGATTGACGCGGGCGTTGAATTGCCCGCCGACGAGAAGGCGTTCCCGCCGCAGGAAAGAATCGACGGCAGGACAATAGAAGCTTACGCGAAAAGCCTCGGCGGGGAAGAGTTCGGCAAAATGTTTTCAAAATATGCGCAAAGCGGCTTTGACGTGAAAAGCATTTCAAAAAAGTTTGCCGAAGCAAAACAGAAGATTCTGGGCTCTTGAACGGTGAAAAATGATGGCTAAGGAAAGAACGAGAAAACGCAGCGAGGAAGAGGAAACAGTCGTAGCCGAAGAAGGCTCGGAGTTCTCGCCTAGGAAGACGAGGGAAGAGGAACAGAAGGAAAGGATGCTTGAAAGCTGGATTCCGAAAACCGACCTTGGAAAAAGGGTTAAGGCCGGCGGAATAAAGACGCTTGAGGAAATTTTCGCGTCAAACGCGAAAATACTGGAACCGGAAATAGTGGACAGCCTGATAAGCCTTGAGGAAAAGATGGTGGAAGTCAAGAAAACCGCGAGGGTTGTAAGGGCGGGAAGAAAGTTTTCTTTCAGGGTTACAGTGCTGGTCGGCGACAGGAACAAGTTTGTCGGCGTCGGAACAGCCAAGGACGTCGAAAAATGGCCCGCTGCAAGAAAGGCCGCAAGGGTTGCAAAACTCAACCTGGTCGAAGTAAGAAGGGGCTCAGGCAGCTGGGAAGCCGCAACCACAACGGACGACAATTCCGTGCCCTTCAAAGTCGAGGGAAAAGGCGCTTCAGTCAGGGTCGCACTTTTGCCCGCGCCTAAAGGCATTGGCCTGGTTGCAGGAAACAACATCAAGGACGTTCTGGTGTTTGCCGGAATAAGGGACGTCTGGTGCAAGACCAAAGGCAACAGTTCCACAATGCTTAACTTCATCAGGGCAGCGATTGACGCGCTTTCCCAGACCACGAAAATGAAGCAGTCCGATGACATGACAAAAAAAAGCGGTGAAAGGAAATGACATTGATTGCTGCAGTAAGGATCAGGGGCGGGGTCCACCTCAAACCCGATACCAAGAAAACGCTTGAACTGCTCGGGCTGGGAAAAAACAACAGCATGGTTCTGGTTGCCGACAGGCCCGAAACAGGGGGAATGCTTTCAAAGGCGCAGTCGTTCATAGCGTTCGGCGAAATCGACCAGGAAACGCTTGAAACACTGCTCAGGAAAAGGGGCAAAAAAACGAGGAATGCAACGAACGCGGAAACCGGAACAAAGGCCAAAGGCAAAAAGGCGGAAGCGGAATCGTTTGATAAACTGGCTGCACAGCTGCTTGCGGGCAAAAAGCCGGAAGAGCTCGGCATCCGGAATTTTTTCAGGCTCAAGGCGCCGAGAAAGGGCTTTGAAAGGCTCGGCATAAAGCAGGCTTTTGTCGTGGGCGGGGCCTCGGGCAACAGGGGAAAGGAAATAAATGCCCTCTTAAAAAGAATGGTTTGAAGTTTGAAAGGTGTTGAAATGACAGTCAGGACGAGAAGGAAAAAGAACAAGCTGCGCGGCCAGAGGACGCACGCGAAAGGCAACACGAAAAACAAGCGCGGTTCTGGTGTGAAGGGCGGCGTCGGACGGGCGGGAAGCCACAAGCACAAGTTCAGCAAGTACTACGATGCGTTCGGAAAAAAGGGAAAGCTCAAAACAAAAACCAACGCAAAAGCGCTGAACGTCGGGCAGTTGCAGCAAAAGCTTGCGGAATGGGAGGCGAAGAAGCTTGTCGGAAAAGAGGAGAGCCTGACTGTCGTTGACGCAAAAAAAGTCGGTTTCCAGAAAATTCTCGGAACCGGGGCGATAAAGGATGCGGTGCTGCTGAAAAATTTCAAGGCAAGCAAGAGGGCGGCGAAAAAAATAAGCGAAGCCGGCGGCAGGATCGAGGGAGTGGAAGCCCTGGAGGAAGAGGACGAAGAGTTCGAGGCAGAGGAAACGGAAGGCGACACGGGGGAAACAGAAAACAAGAAATAGGCATCAGTGCATTTTAGGTGAATGAATGGGAATAGTCGAGGCTTTGGAACCGGTGTACAGGCTGCTGCCGGAAGTCAAAAACCCTGAAGCCTCGCCGCCGCTGAAACAGAAAATAATGTGGAGCGCGGGCGCACTGCTTCTCTTTTTCATAATGGGTGCAGTGGTTGTTGTCGGCATCGACCAGGCCGCGAATGCGGGCCAGCTTGAATCACTGCAAGTAATCCTTGCAAGCAACATCGGAACTCTCATTACGGCGGGAATCGGCCCGATTGTCCTGGCGTCAATCATACTGCAACTGCTTGTCGGCGGAAAAATACTCGAAATAGACCTGACCGATCCGAAAGGCAAGGCGCACTTCCAGGGCCTGCAGAAACTTTTTGCAATAGTGCTGTGCTTTTTCGAAGCCGCGGTCTACACGATGTCCGGGCTGCTGAAACCATATCCCGGCATGCTTCCGTTTGTCATACTGCAGGTTGCGCTCGGCTCGCTCATACTGCTTTACCTGGATGAAGTGGTTTCAAAATACGGAATAGGTTCGGGCATAAGCCTTTTCATTGCGGGCGGCGTTGCACAGTCTTTCCTCTGGCAGGTTTTCAGGCCGCCATTGCCGATTGACTTGATAACAAGCCTTGGCCTCAATCCACTGCTTGCAGACGGCGGATACCTGTTCATGTTCGTCAAGACATTTGACTTCATTTCGTTCATACTGCCCATACTGATAGTCTTTGCGATTTTTTTGATAATCGTGTTCGCGGAAGGAATGCACGTCAACATTCCGATTGCAATGGGAAAAACCGGCATGGGCGGGCGCTTTCCGGTCAAACTGCTGTACGTTTCAAACATTCCAGTCATACTTGCGGTTGCATTGTTTGCAAACATCCGCATTTGGGCGCTCGCTGTCGGCAACATTCCCGTAATCGGAGTGCTGCTGAAAGGCGTGTTCGACTTTTTGGCATACATAACAACTGTTCCGAGCGTCGGCGGCCTGCCCCTGATAGAAGGCCTTATCACAATCGGCCTGAACGCCGCCACGAGCGCGGCATTGGTGCAGGGCCTGGCTTACATCATCGTGCTTACCGCATGCTGCGTTGTCTTCGGCATGTTCTGGGTCAACATGGGCGGGCAGGGGCCGGAAGCGGTCGCCGAACAGCTCTCAAAATCAGGAATGTACATTCCAGGCTTCAGGCGCGACAAGCGCATCATCCTCAGCATACTCGAAAAGTACATTCCGCCCATAACAATCATCGGCTCGATTTTTGTTGCCCTGCTTGCAGGCGTCGGCGACATGACTGTCGGAGCATTGGCATCCGGCACAGGCATACTGCTCACGGTCGGCATAGTCTACAGGCTGTACGAGGATCTGGCAAAGGAACAGCTCATGCAGACGCACCCCCTGCTGAAGAGGTTTTTCAAGTGAAAAACAGAAACAGCATTAAAGGCTCAAGGGGCGCGCGAGGGGACGGAGTCCCCTGCCTCGGAGAGGTTTTTCAAGTGAAAACAGGCACAATGGCAAAGGTTCCAAGGCCATTTCAGGAGGCGGCAGAGGCAAGTGTGCCCGGCGCGTCAAAAGCTTTTTATAACATTTACATGACAAATAATGGTTGCTTGCGCTATTTTCTGGGATTGAATTCCGGCAATTCAATCAGGTCGGGGTTTTAAAATGGCATTCATTAACCCGGCGGCAGACATTGCCGTGATAAGCGCGCTGCTCGCAATCGGGTCGAGGGCGCTCCAGGAAAAAATGGGCATAACAAAAAAGCAGAAGGCAAGCCAGAAAAAGCTCAAGGAAAAGCAGGCAAAGGCAAAGGAGTTAATGAAGAAAACCGATGACAAGAACGCAATGAAGGAGCTTGAGGCGGTCCAGAAGGAAATGATGGAAATCTCGCTTGAAAGCATGCAGGCCATGAACAAGTACCTGCTTTTCTACCTTCCCGTCACATTGGCAGTTTTCGTTTTTGTCATCCCTCCGTTGTACGGCAAGGCAATAATCGATTTGCCCGTGCCCGTGCCATGGTTCGGGAGCAACTGGAGCATAGTGTTTTACGAGCAGACAAGCTGGATTGGATGGTATGTTTTGCTGTCGCTGATATTCAGCGCTGCAATAAACCTCGCGTTCACAGCATTTGAACATTTCAGGGGCGGAAAAAATGCCGAAAAGAAGTGAAAGGTACAGGAAACAAAAATTCAGGAAAAGCATTTCCGCGAAGACGAGGAAGGTCTCCTCGGCACGCAAAGCGTCGAAAAAGGCGTGCCCGATAACGGGAGAAGCGTTGCACGGCGTGCCGCACGGCAAGGGAATTGCCAAGACAAGAAAGCTTGCAAAGACAAAAAGAAGGCCCTCGGTCAGGTACGGCGGAGTGCTTTCAAGCAGGGCAAGGACGCAGATAGTCGAAGAGGCAGTGAAAGTCAGGGAAAGCCTGAAAGGCCTGAACGACGTCGACTTCAGGATAAGGAAGTTCGTTGAACAGGAAATCAAGGCGCTTGAAAGGCAGTGAAATTGGATTGTGTTTGTTCTGGTGAAAAAAAATGACAACGCTCGAAATTGGCACGGTTTGCATTAAAACCAAGGGCCGCGAATCCGGCAAAAAGGCCGTCGTGGTTTCGTGGGAGAAAGACTTTGTCCTGGTCGACGGCCCGCAGGTGAAAAGGGCGAAATGCAATCCGCGGCATCTCTTTCCGACATCCCAGAAAATAGCGATAAAGGAAAACGCGCCCCATGAGGACATAGTTAAACTTTTGAAGGTTTGATGCAAATGGACACGAAAACACCCGTAAACCCGGTTCACAAAAAGGACGATGCGCATCCGGCGGCAGGCGCAAAAGCCGCGCCGGTGCAGCAGAACCAGGAAGAGACAAGGCTGATTGTCAGGATAAACAACAAGGACCTTGATGGTTCGCTGCCAGTCAGAAGGGCGATAATGGATTTGAAGGGCATTGGGCAGAGAAGCGCGAAAGCCATTGCGGGCGCGTTTGAACGCCAGACAGGGGTTTCCGCAAATAGGGAACTCGGCAGGATGAGCGAGGCACAGGACAGGAAACTTGAGGAAATAATCCTCGCACCGGGAAAATTCGGCCTGCCCGAATTCATGCTCAACAGGCGCAAGGACTACGAGACGGGACAAAGCTCGCATTTGGTCATGTCGGAACTTGACTTTGCGCGAAGGAAGGACATGCAAAGGCTCAATGAAATCAGGTCGTACCGCGGATTGAGGCTCAGCTGGGGCCTGCCGGTGAGGGGCCAGAGGACAAAGTCAACGCACCGCGGAAAGGGCGCGACAGTGGGAGTTTTCAAGAAGGACGCAAAAAGCAGCCAGGCAAAAGCTCCGGCCGCAGCGGCTGCAAAGCCGGCGGCAGGCAAGGAAGCGGCGCCGAAGAAAAAGTAAGGTGACATGAATGGGAGACCCTAAAAAGACCACAAAGAAATTCGAAGGCCCGAAAAAGCGGTGGGAAAGCGCTACGCTTGCAGTTGAAAGGGAGCTTAAGAAAAAATACGGCTTGAAGAACAAGCGCGAGCTGTGGAAGACAAAAACCATGCTCAGGCAGAAAAGGGAAACCGCAAGAAAGCTTATTGCAACGCCGCTGGAAAAAAGGGGCGACTCGCAGCAGAAATTCATTGAAAGCCTTGTAAGGCAGGGCCTGCTCGAACCCAAAGCGACCTTGGACGATGTGCTCGGCCTGACAATCGAGGCATTCCTTGAAAGGAGATTGCAGACAGTCGCTTACAGGAAAGGCATTGCAAACTCGGCTGTGCAGGCAAGGCAGTTCATAACGCATGGCCACATCGGCGTAAACGGCCGCAAGGTAAGCGTTCCGGGCTACCTTGTAAGCAGGGAACAGGAAAACAAGGTCGGCTTTTACGGAAAGGAAATTTTGAAGGAAGCCGTGCAGGAAAAATCCAAGGCGGCGCTCAAAAAAGAATTCGAGGCAGCGAAAGGCGAAACCGGGGAAAACGCACCGGAAACCGAAGCTGCCGCAGGGGAAGTGACAGAAAATGCCTAAAGAAACAAGCGCGCACGAATCAGGCCAAAAGGCACAGGAAAAAGCGGAAGAAAAGCCGCAGGCCAAAAGCCAGGAAACACAGCAGGAAGAAGCCCCGGCTTACAGGGAACGCAGGGAATACACGCCGAGGGGAAAGCGCGGCATAGTGCACCTTTTCGCGTCACACAACAACACAATCATGCTTGTAACGGACATAACCGGCGCCGAAACAATCGCAAAATGCTCGGGCGGCCAGGTCATAAAGGCACAGCACAAGGAAGGCAGCCCTTACGCTGCAATGAAAATAGCTGAAATAGCGGCTGACAAGGCGAAGGAAAAGGAAATTTTCGAAGTCGACGTTCTGGTCAGGGGGCCGGGCGGCAACAAGCCCGCTTCTCCAGGCCCGGGAGCGGAAGCCGCAATCAGGAGCCTGACAAGAAACGGCCTCAGGATAAGGAAAATAGAAAACGTAACGCCATTGCCGCACGACGGCTGCAGGAAAAAAAAGCGGAACAGGGGCAAAAGGGGAAAGTAAAATTTTGACGGAGGGAAAAGCTGTGGAGATAAAAAAGGTAAGCGAAGACAACAACGTTTCCAGGTTTGTCGTTAAAGGCGCAACCACGACGTTCATGAACGCAATCCGCAGGTCTGCCATGGCGCACGTGCCCGTGCTCGCAATAGAAACCGTTTCCGTCTACGAAAATGATTCCGTGATGTTCGACGAAATGCTCGCGCATAGGCTCGGCCTGCTGCCCGTGAAAACCGACACCAAATCCTACAAGGAAGGCGACAAGGTAAAGCTCGTGCTTGAAAAGGAAGGCCCGTGCACTGTCTACAGCAAGGACATAAAATGCGCGGACCCGAAAATAGAGATTGCCAGCGCAAAGATTCCGATAACAAAGCTCAAGAAAGGCCAGAAGCTCAAGCTGGAAATGGAAGCAGTCATGTCGACCGGAAAAGAGAATTCGAAATGGCAGCCAGGCATAATCGCGTTCAACGAGGTCCCAAAGCTCGTGCAGAAAAACGATTCTGCCAAGCCCGAGGACATACTCAAAAAGGCGCCGAAAGACGTTTTCGAACTCAAGGGCAAAAAAATTTCGATGGTTGACCCTTACACGTTCCATTATTCAAAGGAAAAAACCGGGGAAATTTCCGGCGGAGCCCTGGCATTGGACTACGAAAGCGACGAATTCGTGCTCACGGTCGAGTCAAGCGGCAGCCTCCCGGCAAACGAAATACTTGAACAGGCAGCGGAAGCGCTGAAAGCAAAAGCGGAGGAATTCAGGAAAGAACTCTCCAAGTTATGACCGAGAAAAAAACCGAATTTGAGGCGTTGCCGCAGCAATGCCTCGAAGGGGGTTTACAAGGGGCGCAAGCCCCTGTGCAGGAGTACCCAAGCGGTCAACGGGGGCAGACTTAAGAAAAAAAATGTTTTGGAAAAAAGTTTTTTTGGGAAATCTGCTGGCTTAGTGCCTTCGGCGGTTCGAATCCGCCCTCCTGCAAAAAAACGGGAGAGGCGCAGCAGTAAGCGACAGTAAAAATGAAATGAAAACCGGTGTTGAAAAATGAAGACAAGAAAAGACCAAGGGCCGAAAAACCTGGAAGCCAAGGAGCTCATCCTAGCGCTTGAAAAGAAAGGCAGGAAGGAAAAGAGGGCCGTCTGGAAAGCGGTTGCGGAAAAGCTGAAAAGGCCGCGCAGGAAAAGAATACATATGAACCTCTGGAAGGTTGACGCAATGGCGAAAAAGTTTTCCGGCAAAACCCTGCTTGTGCCGGGCAAGGTGCTCGGCTCAGGCGAAATCGGAGTGAAGGCCAAGGTCTGCGCCTTCGATTTCAGCCAAAAGGCAATCGACAAGATTGGCGTCAAGGGCAAGGCGCTTTCAATAAACCAGCTTTTAGAGGAAAATGAAAAGCCGGAGAACATTGTAATAATCGGTTAGGTGGGAAAAATGAACGTTGACGCTTCAAACCTCGTTGTTGGAAGGCTTGCTTCCGTGCTGGCAAAAAAAGCGCTTGCGGGCGAAAAAATCAACGTGGTGAACGCCGAAAAGGCGGGCTTCACGGGCTCAAGGGTCGGGCTTGCGGAAAAATGGAAGACAAGGCTCAACCTTACCGCAAAAGGCAATCCCCACATGAGCCCCAAATGGAGCAGGATGCCGGACAAGATTGTCAGGAAGGCAATCAAGGGAATGCTGCCGTCCGAGAGGGCAAGCGGAAGAAAGGCGTACGCGAACGTCAAGGTCTTCATAGGCGTGCCGGAAGAACTCAAAAACGAAAAGCTTGAAACCGTTGAAAGCGCGCTGAGCGAAAAAAAGCACAACTTTGTCACGGTCGAAGAATTAAGCGCGATGCTGGGCGCAAAATGGTGAAATGAATGGCTGAAGAAATCGCAAAGGAAAAAAAGAAGCGCAGGAAAAAGGTCAAAACCGGCGTGAACTCGAAAAGCAAGAGAAAAATGGCTACGGCGAGAGCCACCATAACCGCTGGCAAGGGCTCAATCAAGGTGAACAGCCGCGGCATCGAAACAATCGAGTCAAAATACTTGCAGGAAATAGCAATGGAGCCATTGTCGTTGGCACCGGAACTCGCAAAAACCGTTGACATTGACGTCAAGGTCGAGGGCGGCGGCTTCATGGGACAGGCAATCGCAAGCAGGGCCGCAATTGCAAAAGCGCTTCTGGCATTCACCAAAGACGAGAAGCTGAGGAAAAAATTCATTGCCTATGACAGGCTCATGGTCGTCGACGACCCCAGAAGGGTTGAAAGCAAGAAGCCTTTGGGTAAAAAGGCAAGAAAGAAGAAACAGAAAAGCAAGAGGTAAACATTCCGGGGGAATACAAGATGATGATACCTGTAAGGTGTTTTTCGTGCGGCAAGGTCATAGCCGACGCATTCGAGGAGTTCAAGGACAGGACAGCGAAAGGCGAAAACCCGGAGCAGGTGCTCAACAGCCTCGGCATAACAAGGTATTGCTGCAGGCGCATGCTCATCTCCAACACGGAAATGATAGACGACCTCATGAAATTCAATGTTTAAGGGCGGATACATTCATGGCTGAAGAAACTACAACGGAAACCACGGCAGGCGAAAAAACGCTGGTGCCGAGCGAAAAATACCTGAAGACAGGCTGCCACATCGGCACAAAATTCACGTCAGGCGACATGAAAAGGTACATTTTCAAGAAAAGAAAGGACGGCCTGAACGTTCTGGACATTGCAACAATCGACCAGAGGATCCGCATGGCTGCAGAATTCCTTTCAGGATTCGAACCGTCGAAAATCGCGGTCGTTTCAAGAAAGGTTTACGGCCAGACGCCGGCAAAAAAATTCTGCGAAGTTGTCGGGGCAAGGCCGTTCGTGGGCAGGTTCGTGCCGGGAACATTCTCAAACCCGGAATCGACGCAGTTCTTCGAACCCAAAGTTTTGCTCTGCACCGAACCAGACGCGGACGAGCAGGCCATAAAGGAAGCCGGAGTAGTGAAAATCCCGGTGGTTGCGCTCGCATCAACCAACAATTCGCTCAGGGGCATTGACATGGTAATACCGGTAAACAACAAGGGAAGGCAGAGCCTTGCCCTCGTATACTGGCTGCTGGCAAAAGAGCTGCTCAAAAAAAGCGGCGCGCTCAAAGACGAGGCCAAGTTTGACGAAAAGCTCGTGGAATTCGAATACATTGTCAAGGAAGGCGAGGAAAAAGACGAAGAAAGGCAGCAGGGCAGAAGGCCGTTCAGGAGATTCGGCGACAGAAGGGAATTCACCCCGCGCAGAAGGTTCTGACCAGGCAAAAAAAGATCATTCGTACAAAAATCATTCAGACTTATGGGAGAGTGAGCATAAATGAATGGCAGATTTCCAAGAAACTCTTTTCCGGCTGACAAGCCCGTGAAGGAAGGCCAGGAATACGACGTTGAAATCGAAAGCGTCGGCGAGAAAGGGGATGGCATAGCCAAAATCAAGGGCTTTGTCATCATAGTGCCGGGCGCAAAAAAAGGCGACAAGATAAAGGTCAAAATCAACGCGATAAGGAAAAGCGTTGCATTCTCCGAAATCGTCGGCAAAAGCGAGGCAAAAGCCGAGGAAAGCGAAAGCTCCGAAGACGAGGACTCTGAAAAAGAAGACTCCGAAGAGGAAAGCGAAGAAGAACCCTCAGAGGACTCCGAAGAATCCGAAGACGAGGAAGAAGAGTCCGAGGAAAGCCCCGAAGACGAAGAAAAGTTTGAGTGAAAGCGGGAAAAAAACCGCTTTTCATTTCTATTTTTATTTCACCGGCCAAACACGCCGGTCTGGTTTGCTGTTTCAACAGCAGGTTTTGCCTTCAAGCGCCTTCTTTCCTTCGATGAAGGCCAAGGCTGCAATCACAATTCCCGCCAGTGGATCAGCCCACCACCAGCCGAAAAGAACGTTCAAGCCAATGCCGGCAAGCAGGGCATAAGACATGAAAACGCAAAGCTGTGTCTGCCTGGAATCCGCAATGAGGGCGCGGCTGCCGATTTCATGGCCAAGACCGTGGCGGTATTTTGAAAAATATCCCATGAGAACAATTGAAGCGAGGGCAATCGCAATCCCTGCCGGACTTGCCTGCGGCTGCTCATGCAGCAGGAGCTTTCTGGCGGAATCAAAGGACACGTAGATTGCAAGCAGGATAAAGAGCGCTCCGACCAGCCGGAATGCGCGCAATTCATGCGATTCCTCCACTTTTTCCGGCACTTTCCCGGACTTTTTGAGGCGCAACAGCACTATGGCAGTTGAAGCCGCCTCGATAAAACTGTCCAAGCCGAAGCCGAGAAGCGCAACGCTTCCCGCGCCAAGCCCGAAAAAAACCGAGAGAATCCCTTCGGCAAGGTTATACGCGAGCAGGACATACTGTGCCAGGATTGCCTTCCTGACAAGCCCTGCCTTTGTTTCCGGCATAAAAAGAGTTTGCGCAGAAACAAATAAAACCGCGTACTCCGAATAATGTTTTGGGGAAAAAAATTGGTGCAGAAAACTCTAACACAAGCCAGCCAGAAGCCGCAACTAAAGGCGGAAGGCATCGCCAGGCAGATTTTTTCTGAAGTAAAGGGTTCCAAGTTCAAGGACGAGGCGAAGGCAACTGCATTGTTCTTGGGCCTTGTGGCGGCTGCAACCGCCGGAAGAATAGCGTTGCAGTTCGTGCCATCCGTTGAGCCGATCATTCCGTTTGCAGTGCTTGCAGGCCTGCTTTTCGGCGCACGGGAAGGCTTTGCCCTTGGCGGCTCGGCTTACATCATGTCAAACTTTTTCATCTGGGGCCTGCAGGGGCCCTGGACTGTCTTCCAGGCGCTCGGAGCAGGCCTGGCGGGCATGGTTGCAGGCTTTGCAGGAAAAGCGAAAAAGCCGACCTGGATTGACCTTGTTGTGCTAAGCGTCCTGGGCACGGTTTTATTTGAAGCCATAATGAACATTTCAGGCGCGTTCATGGGCATTGGCGCGGGCGTTTTCGGCCTGGGGCTGCTGGCAATTCCGCTGTATTTCCTAACATCCCTGCCGTTTTCACTCGTTCACATTATTTCGAATGTGGCTTTTGCGTTGGCGCTCAAGCCGCTGCTCAAATGGAGGAAAAACAATGGATTCAAGGCAATCAGCTTTAGCCGCACTGCTGCTGGCACTACTACTAGTGTCAGGCTGTACAAGTCAGACGACTGAACAAAGGCAGGGCAAAGGCACGGATGCAGGGCAAACCGTCTTGTTTTCGCTCAAGGTCAGCAACCTGGATGGCAAGGTTTTGCTGGAAAAAAGTTCACAGGTCGCAAAAGGAACCAATTGCCTTGAAGCCATGAAATCGCTTGCCGACGTGGGCGTAAAAGAATACTCTTTCGGCGCCATGGTGGAGTCGATAAATGGCATAAAACCTGCAAAAGACGAGTTTTTGAAGCTATTTGTGGACGGCAAGGAAGCCACAGTGGGAATAAGCGATTGCAAAGCCGGCAAGGACGTTTCAGTCGAATGGAAAATTGCCAAAATCGAAGGCTACACCGCCTGAAAGAACAAGGCTTTTTTGGCAAGATTTTCATCAGATTGGCCGAATTCGTTTATCGGATAGCCGCCCAAGGGCAAAAAAGCCACCCGGCAAGACAAATCTTTCAGGTTGCTCTGGCTGCTTGCCTTGGACGGAAGCCTGGCACCACACTTCCCTCTCCTCTCCCGCTTCCACCGCTATGTCGGCTCTCCTCCCCGGCCAAAACACCACCCCCTACACCACCTTTGCGCATGGCCGCCGCCTTCACCTAACAGACGAGGCCGGCTTTCCAACCAAGACCTGAATGAAAGGCAAGGCAAAAGCACAAAGGGCAAAACACTTTATTGGGTTAATAGATTAGCGTTTTTGGCTGGGTTTTCTGGCAGAATTTGGTTTGCCTGCTAATGAAACTGCCAAGATAGTTTATTCATCAAAGACAATGAATTCGTGAGCGCATTTTGGCAAAAAAGCCAAAAACAGGCAAAAAAGCCAACTACATAACAAAAAAACGTAAATAATTTATCTTAAAGAGAAAAAATATACGCTTTTTTATATTGCTTTCTTTGCAATAGTTTGGTTTCCAAACCCTACTCGATTGCCAAAAAAACGCCAAAAATGCCAAAATGGTTGTTTTTTGCGGATTTTTGGACGAAAAATGGTTTGAAACAACAACTAAAATATGCCCTAAAACATCATATTTCAAACCACCTGTTTTTGAGGCTATTTTTGGGTTCAACGGGCCGGAGCAGGCGGCAAAAAAGCGCAAGAGTACGATTTTCGCAAAAAAGTGCCTGGAAGGCAAGGCACACGAACGCTCAAGCGAGGGCGGGATGGCCATGAACAATTTAACTTCATGCAGATAAAAAATTACCAGCCACCACATAATGATTAACGTTAAACAATTGTAAAATTTTGCCCGTCCGGGCAGGTGAAAAAGCACGAAAACCGCCAAAGATGGCAGAATTTTGGGAGAAAAAGGCACATATACATAAAAAAATTGGTGTTTTTTTGTTGTTTTGGCTAGACAAAACCCTTGCAAAAAAAGGCGTTTTGCCGGCCCGCAATCTTAAAACCAGCAACAATAAAAAAGGGGAAAGCACTACAATAGGCTTAATGGCGAAAAAAAGAATTGGCTATTTTGGCCAGAATTCCCTGCCGGAGCTTTTGGCAAAAGCCCTGAAAAGGCTGAGGCAGTGGCTCTGGCTGCTCGTATTTCGGGGCTCTTTCAGGCGCATCGGCAGAAACGTTTCAGTCGAGCCAGGCGTGCACATCGACTCGGCAAAACGGGTTTCACTCGGAAACAACGTTGCCATCGAAACACTTTCTTCATTGACCACGGTGAAAACCGTGGAGCGGGAAGGCTCCATTTCCATCGGCGACAACTCCAAGATCCTGCGTGCATGCCTGCTTGACGCTGTAACGGGAAGCATTGACATCGGCAGCAATTGCTCCTTAAACCCTTACTGCGTAATCCTTGGCAGGGGCAATGTTAAAATCGGGAATAACACCCGGATCGGCCCGGGAGTGACAATAACTTCATCCAATCACGGGCGCAAAAAAAACGCGCTCATCAGGCAGCAGGCATTTGAGGAGAAAGCAGTCGAAATCGGCGAGGACTGCTGGCTTGGCGCCGGCGCGACAATCCTGCCCGGCGTTTCAGTAGGAAAAGGCGCAATTGTCGGAGCCGGCGCGGTTGTCACGAAAAACGTTCCGGTTTACACCATTGTTGCGGGCAACCCCGCCAAAGAGATAAAAAAAAGGGCGTAAAGGGCTAACAGGCAAAAGCAATGCAATAGGCAAGCAGTTCAAGGCATCGCCAATGCCTTTTCGTACGCGCCTACAAGGCTTTTCACGCAGTTTTTCCAGGTCGCCTTTTTTTCGACTGTTTCCCTTCCGTTGCGGAAAGACCTGGGCTTTTCAAGGATTTCAATGACCTTGGCCGCCAGGTCTTCCGGATTGCGCTTTTCAAACAGCAGGCCGGATTCCGGGCCGAAAATTTCGGGAATGCCCGCGCCATTTACGCCCGCAACGGGAGTGTTGCATGCCTGCGCCTCGTAAACGGTTTTAGGGCTCGGATCAGGATACGAGGGCGCGACAAAGCAGTCGGCAGCCGAATAGTATTTCGGAAGGTCAAAGTAAGGCACTTTTCCGCCGAAAACCACGTTTGAAAGGCCGCGCCTTTCAGCCAGGCGCTCAAGCCACGCAGTGTAAGGCTTGTAGTCATCGCGCCTGAAGCCCAGAAGCAAAAGCTTGGCATCATCAAACTCGCGGTTGATTAACGGCATAGCATTAATCAGGTATTGCAGGCCTTTCCAGGGCACGGGCCTTGAAACATTCAGCAAAAGCCGCTCCGCGCCAAGCCCTTCCTTGACATTGCTTTTCATTGGCTTGAACACATCCAGGTCAACGCCGTTGTAGACAACCTCGACCGGCTTGCCGCCGGCGTACTTTTGCACGTCCAGTTTCGTGGAATTGTCGCATGCCACAATGAAGTCAGCGTTCAGGACAACCGGCAAAAACTGGCAAAAAAACGAAAAATCCATTGCGCGGTCCCGGAACGCAATGGAAGGGCTTTCAAGCCAGGGAAAATGCTCGGCAAAAAAAATGAAGTCAACCCAGCCGTGCAGATGCGTCAAAAGCCGGATGTCCCGCTTTTCAAGCTGTTTCTTGTGCAGGGCCGGCCAAAAATGCAGTGCGTTGTGGCCCACCAGCAAATCGGGCTTCAATTCCAGTGCCTTGGCCAGGGAATTTTTCGCAAAAGCGCCCCAAAGAAGGCTTCGGCGGGCATGCTTCACATAAGACGGTGCAACGCGATGCACTTTCACCTTGCCCACTTCTTCGAATTCAGGCTGGCCTTTTCCGCGGGTGCAAATGACATGCTCCTCGAAGCCGGCATCGGTCGTGCCCTTCGAATAATAATGGTAATTGGGGCCCAAATCGCCCAGAATTTCCTTTTCCGAAGGAAAAAAGTCGACAATCCTGCAAATGCGAGCCAAAAGCCACCGCCACCAAAAAAAGAACCATTAAATTATTATAAAGGTTCAAGGTTCAAATATTGTTAACCATTAAAAATAAGGCTGCAAGTATTTATGCCTTTCAGCCGTAAATCTTTTTTGGTTCGGTCTCCGGAGGGATAAAATTTGGGCAAAATCGTGCATTGCGTTGACAGGAGAGTACACAAAGGCTTCATAGCAAAGGCATTCAAGGACGTTGGCCTGGACCACCACGAAAGAAACGTGCTTAACTCCTACACGGACGCAAACCCAGGAAACAAAAGCGAAACCGGAATCGTGCACGACGGCATAAGCATTCTGGGCTACGGCCACAGCGGCGACTTTTACAGCATTGGGCACGACGCAAAATGCGGCCTCATAGCAGTATTCTGCGACCACGTACGCTCGAAACACAAGGTTTCAAAGGCAAAACCCCCGAAAGGGCCGTTGGCGGACTGGGCAAGAAAAGACGAAAAAGAGTTTGAAAAACTGCTCGCAAAGCTCAGGCAAAGGCTTTCGGAAAAAGGCCTTGAAACACTGCTGAAAGCAAACGACCTCAACCTTGTTTTCGAGGAATTCAATGTTTTCCTGCAGGCGTGGAAGGAAACCAGGACGCCGGAATTCAAGAAAAAAAACCGCGAACTGGCAAAAAAAGGCGATAAAATAAACGTCATAGTCGGCATCTACTCGCCGAAAGAAGAGCATGGAGTGCCGGCGCAAGGCACAATCAAGCTCGACTTCTACAACCTGCGCAGGGTTTTAGGCGAAAGGGGCTTCGAAGAACTGCTGGCAAGCTACAACCTCGAATACAGGGGCAAAGGCATACTCGAATACGGCGTGAAAAAGAAAAAAGCCTAATCCGGCAAACGTGGAAGAAACACGTGCTTGAAATCCGCGACAAACGGCCTGCCACGGCCGGTCCTGCCGTCAATAAGAATCAGCCAAGCGCGGAGTGAAAAAATCCTGGCGCCGGCGCTTGCAGCATCGGCCGTCTGGCTTTCAATAAGAGCCTTCACTTCAGAATAATTTGGCAGAGACCGCGCTTCCTCAGTTTCGTTTTCTGAAACGTCTGCCCATTCAATTACATTGTGTTGGCCTCCCTCGCTAAGGTCGCCCAAAAAAATGCGGTGGGAGCCATCTTCGTTTCGCATCAGCCTAACAGAAACCGTGTTGATGCCGGCACGCCTCAAAACCTGTGAAACGACAGAATAGTGTTGAGCATGTTCTTCCTGTTGAAGGCGCAATATGCGCTCAGCCTCAGCAAGCCGGTCAGGCCCGCCCATCCCCATATTCTGATGCCTGACCAATGCAGGGTCAAAAGCAAAATTCTTCTCAATCAAATGCAGGACCCGCCTTCCGCCCCCCTCAAGACGGGCTTCGACGCGATAAGTGGCCACCGCGTCCCACGGCCCGTGAAGGCATTCTGTCCGGTGAACACTTGAAGGCTTGAACAATTTGGGCCTGAAAACCATCCAAAATCAACAGAGAAAATAACGCAGGGCAACTATAAAAAATTAATCCGGCTGTTTCAAGCCGACCCAGCCGTCCAATCCGCAAGCTCCGCCAAGGCTTTTTCCAATGCAAGGCCTTTTTTCGTGAGCCTGTACTCTATGCGGATGGGCCTGCCGACAAGAATCTGCTTTGAAACAAGGCCCTTCTCCTCCAATTCCTTGAGGCGCGTTGAAAGCGTTTTAGGCGTCAGGCCCTCGACGCTTGAAAGCAGTTTGTTGAAATTGCCCGAGCCGCCGGAAACCAGCAGCTGCGCCAGAATGAGAAGGGAAAACTTCGGTTCGACCAAAGGAACAGCCTTATTGAGAGACAAAAGCTTTGCGCCGTCAAACATAGTATACAAAAGATAGCAAATGGAATTTTTATACCTATTTATTCAGCTTTCTTTTTTTTATCTGCTAACTTTTTTATAGCTGATATTTAAATACAACCCGCTGCTACTTATTACTCCTCGGCAAAGGGGAAAAAAGGTTGGAAGGCAAAAAGAGGAAAATCAAGGGAGGTTGAGTTTGCATGAACTGGCTGGACTTTATAAAAAATCACCCTGGGCAAATCCGTGTTCCAAGAATAAAGTCCTCCGAAATCAACGGCATGACTTTTTCGCGGCCAGGCTACTCAACCACCCTTTCCTCACTATTGAAAATCCCGGTGCCCCTGCACGGCATTTGAGCCCGGCCTTGCACATTTTCCTGACTGGCATTTTTTGCGATTTTTCCCTTTGGCAGGGCATTTTTGGCGTTTTTCGACATTACCTATTTAAACCCGAACGCAATTTGTTAAATAAAAGCCTTTTTGGCTTTACAAAAAATGCAAAGGAGTTTGATGAAAAAATGGCGAAACCAGCATTTGGCGGATACAACATCTGCTTCAAGGGCTGTAAGGACACAGCAGAAGACATTTTCGGATCAGGAAAAATAGCCCCGAGCGAAATGACTAAAAAAATCTGGGCTTACGTGAAGAAAAAGAAAATTTCAAGCAAGTAAAACGCATTGGCGCTTTTATTTTGCCTCATAGCGGGTGTGCAGAAATTGCCCGATATCGCCCATAAAGACCGGGCTTAAATCTGCACAACCCCCAACCATCCTATTGCCTTAGCCGCGCGGAATCGAACGGCCTGCAAAATCCGCCAGCATGGATGAGTTGGCCGGCTGGGGGAGGCGCGAAGCTTTAATACTATTTTGTCCAATTCTTGTTTTGGTGTATGGCATGGTTTCCGAGGAAAAAATCCGCGAGGCGCTCAGGCAGGTCATCGACCCGGAACTGCATTTCAACATCGTCGAGCTTGGCCTGGTTTATGAAATCAAAGTCAGCGGCGGCGACGTGAAAATTGTCATGTCCTTGACAAGCCCCGCCTGCCCGGCCGGGCCGCAGATGATTGCGCAGGCGGAAACCGTTGCGAGGCAGGTCGAAGGCGTCAAAAACGCTGAAATCGAAATAACTTTTGAACCGCCGTGGAACCCGAAAATGGCGTCGGGAAAGGCGCTGGAAGCATTGGAAGACTTCCTTTAAGGCAGCCAATACCAGAATCTTTCCTTCCGGGCCATGGCCGGCAACGGCAGATTAAATAACAAACTCGGCGCATATAGAACAGGAGCAGGCCAATGAACCCGAAAAATTTCTTTTGGATTGCCGTTTTCCTGCTTTTCCTTGCTGGACAGGCTGCTGCATCATCATCCAAGATAACGCAAAGCGCGGTTGCCGGCCTGACCCCTGATTATGTGAGTGCGGGTGCAACAAAAGTGCCAATGGCCACATTCACACTGACGAGCATCAGGGACAACGGCGATAACTGGGGCAGCGGCACTTCAGCGAAAATCGAATATTCCGGAACAGACACGGCTGATGTTTCAGCTGTTTACCTTTATGCGGAAAGCGACGGAAACAACGGAACGTTCGATTCCTCGACCGACGTGCTGTGCGGGCAGGACAGTTCGCCTGATAATGAGGAATACAGGATAAACCCCGACAGCGCCTGCGACCTGGATGAAAATGCGGCGAAACAGTTTTATCTCGCAGTCGACATTGCGCCGTCAGCGGAAAACGGAAACACTGTCGACCTCAACGTCAGCAAAAACAAGCTTTCATTCCAAAGCGGCGACTGGCCGGGCACGGGCAGT
This sequence comes from Candidatus Diapherotrites archaeon, assembly GCA_016205145.1. NCBI lineage: Archaea > Nanobdellati > Candidatus Iainarchaeota > Candidatus Iainarchaeia > Candidatus Iainarchaeales > Candidatus Iainarchaeaceae > Candidatus Iainarchaeum > Candidatus Iainarchaeum sp. The sequence goes on along the minus strand of JACQJH010000001.1, from coordinate 145,751 downwards.
GCGCCGATATCGCCGGCGGGCCATTCAATAATTGACACGATTGCACCGGACGGAAACATCACCGTGCCCGCCGCGGACAGCACTTTGAATGGAACAGCCACAATCGACGCGAACGCATCTGACAGCGGCTCAGGAATAGCAAGAGTGGAATTCTGGTTCGGGAGTCCCGGAACAAAAATCGGCGAGGACACAAGCGCGCCGTATTCAATCCAATGGGACACAAACGCGGCAGACGTTAATGGAACCCGGTCCCTGTACCTCAAAGTTTACGATAATGCCGGAAACTCTCTGACAACCGGCGGAGTACAGGTTACCGTTGACAACGACGCGCCGGCAATTGCGCTCGCGGGCCCGGATGACAGCGTTTTCACTGCATCAAATTCAGCGGACTTCAACTTTTCGGCGGATGACAACAGCAGCCAACTGCAATGCCGGCTGCTCCTCAACGGCATTCAAAGCAATTCAGGCGATTTCAACAGCGGCATTGCATCTGCATTTGCGAACGAGAACATTTCCGGCCTGAACGACGGCCCTGCCGCCTGGCGCGTTTCCTGCACAGACAATGTTGCAAACGAGGGAACAAGCCCGACCAGAAACCTGAACATTGACAGGACCGCCCCTTCAACCGGCGCGAACGCGGGAAGCTATGATTTCAATTCGTGGACGAATGACAAGAGCGTTTCTGTTTCCCTGGCCTGCGAAGACGGAAACGGCGCAGGCTGCACTGCAACAGCATATTGCACTGACACAAATAACGGATGCGCGCCGGCAACGGAATATTCCGCGGCGGTTTCAGTGAACGCCAAAGGCATTTCTTACATCAGGTTTTACAGCACCGACGGCGCGGGCAACATTGAAGGAACCGAAAGCAGGATGATCAGGATTGCCGACGCGAATCAGCTTGTGGTTGACGCGAACAGCATGACAACCGACGCAAACACACATGAAATAATTGTCCAATCGGGTTCGCCCCTGCAAAAAATCGTTGTGCCTGACACCGTGCAGCCGGACCAGAACGTCTGGCTCGACTTTTCAGGCTTGGTCGACTCGAACAACAGCGTAACCCTGTCCAACGGCCTTTCAATGGAAAGGGCGGGGGACAACAACTATTCTGCCGTGCTTCCGGCCGGAACAAAAATAACGGGCGGGGCAGGCTGGAACGGGACAATCAATGTTCCGACAGTGAAGGCAGGTTCGATGGTTTCGGTAACGCCTGATTCCGGAACAACAGCAGGCGACGTGGGCGTCATTGAAATAGGGTTTGGTGACACGAAAATCCTGTTCGACAAGGCTGCAAGACTGCTCTTTTCAGGCCAGGCCGGAAAATATGCAGGCTATTCAAGGAACGGAACGTTTTACCCGATTTCAACCACCTGTTCAGCCGACACGCAGGCAGCGGGAGATGCTTTGCCTGCGGAAGGCGACTGCAGGATAACCGTCGGCTCTGACCTGGTGATTTGGACAAAACACTTCACGTTGTTTGCAACATTCACGCAGACAAGCCAGGCAAGCGCGCAAACGCAAACGGGGGGAGGAAGCACAACAGCAAACCAGACTCCGGCGCAGGCACCGGACGCAACAACCACCCCTGCATTGCCCGCACCGGCGCCGGTTGCGGAGCAGGCAGAGCCCACCGAAAGCCTGACACCGGAAACAAAGCCAGATGCAATCAAAAGGCCAATAGCCGGGCGGGTGGGCGCGCCAGACACTGCCTTGGCGCCGAAGCCAAAACCTGAAGCGGCACCAGGCACAGGCATAACAGGTTTCCTCGGATTCTTTCCACCAGTGGAAAACCTGGCTGTCGGAGTGGTAGCGGTTTTGGCAGGGTTCGGCCTGTTCTCTTTTTCGCGCTTTTCCGCGCAAAAACTCAGGAAAAAGCGAAAATGAAAACTGTTCAGACAAAAAAAAGAAGCAACAGATACATAACGTTTTTTTAGAAATGTTTTTATTCAACAAACCCCAAATCAATACAATCTTAATCTGCAAAGATTAATGAGGGAAAAAATGGTGGAAGGGCCTGACAGAACCGGAGGGCGGAAGCCAGACATTACCGGAGCCCGCGCGCGAATGGAAGCCGCAAAACGGGAACTTGAAGAAGCAGGCCGGCGGACCGTTGCACATCAAGAACAACAACAAAGGGTAAGAGATTCAGCCGGCCGGTTGGTTCCTTTGACGTTTGTGGACGAAACCGCCCGGATTGCAATGCAAAAAATATTCGGCGGGATGGAGGAAGCCAGGGCCGTCCAGGCGGCTGCAACGGAAGTTGAAGCCCATCACATCGAGCAGTTTCACAGCGTGAGACTGTTGCGCGGCCTTCAGGCGAGATTGATTGAATTGGGCACGCCATTGCCGCAGAACCTTTTGACGCCTGCAATGAACCTTGTAAGGGAACACCTGCGGGCGGGCTTTGACGATGGCCTTGCGGTGGAAAAAACAGCGCAAACATTTTACGAAAGCCTCAGGAAACCGCCGCAAGGCAGCGGGTGAAAACATGGCAGGAGAACCACCGAAACGCGAACCGCTTTGGAAAAGGATTTTCCCTTGGGCAACGCCCGAGGCAAGGCAGAGGCGAAAGGAAGCCAGAGAAGGCAAAGACAGACTTCGCGCCCAGCAAGCGGGCCTGAATAGAATAAGCGCCTTGCGCCCTGAAATCGACAGTGCCTTGAGACAGCGGGGGTTGAGCGGCGTTCAAATGCGCGGCGCGGTCGAAGCGGTTTTGAAGAAAATGGAGCAAGGCGCACCGCAACGAATGGCAATCGAAGACGTGGTCGCCGAACGCAAAACAAATACATAACTGTTTTTTTGTAAAAGCTTTTATATCCCGCCAGCCAATAATTTACAGCTTAATTGAAGCGAGTAAATTTGGAGGCGTTTGAATGTCAAGGAATTCCGGCAGGCCCGGTTCGGGTTCAAGGCACAAAGGGGTTACAAAATGGCGGGATGCAAATAAAAGAATTGCGGCTGGCGCGCTTGACAGGGGCATCCGCTTTCAAGAAAGAAGGAAAGCCAAGGGAATTTTGTTGCGGAACGGCGTTCCAACCGCAAGTCTTGAGGAAGCGCTTGAAGGGCTTGAAAATGGGGACAGCATGAGCGCCGTTGTGGCACGTTTCACTACACGGGGCAGAAGGCAAACGCAAAGGTGAAAAAATGCCAAAAGGACGCAATCGAAGCGGTTCTGCCGCAGAGCGAAAACATGACAGGGGCGAAAGACAGGCACGCCAACCAAAAAAACCGGAAGGGCCGGAAGCCGAAGAGGCGCTGCGTGTCAGAGGCGGCGGCAAATACGCGGAAAGCCAGGGGCAACGCAGACCACAAGCTGCGGGGGGCGTTCCGTTGCACGTTGCGCAACAGCTTCTTGCAAGAGGCGTGCCTGAAGAGTATCATCTGACTGTTTTTGAAACCGCGGAGCGCGAAAGCCTTACGCCGGCGCAGGCCTGGGAAATGGTCAGCGCAGAAATGGAACTTTCGGCCAGCCCTGTCTGGCGGGGGCTTTCTCCGGCGGACAAGCGGGAAGTTTTGAGGCGCACGCTTGAAGGCAGGCAAACCGGGGAAGAAATTCTTGCCGAAGTTCACGGTAGGGATAGGGAAGCGCAACGCAGGCAAAGCCAGGCCGCCGAACGCCCGGAACCCAAAGGCACGCAAGGCGCAGTGGTGGAAGTTCTGAGAGGCGAAGGCTTTTCTGAAAGGCAAATCGGGCTGGCGCTCGCAATGGCACAGCAGGGCAAATCAGATGAAGAAATATTTTTGCATTTCAGGCAGGTTCGCGCGGAAAGCAGGCTTAGAGCCGACGGGCACTCCGCAAGAATCGTTGAAGAGGCGGGCAGGCGGCTTGCCGAACAGGGATTGCGCCCAACCAATGAAAACATAAGGAAAATATTGGAGCAGATGCAAACGGAAGAAATGCGGACAGCCGCCGGCGAGGAACGGTCTTATCTTGCCCGTGAAGGCTGGTATGCGATACTTGACATTGCTGAACGTGCCGAAGGGATAAGGCAAAAGCACGCCAACAGGCTGACGGAAAGGGGCGTGCCGGAAGAATCGTTGGAAAGGGGCGTTGACAGGATAATGGGCGGAGAAGACGAAACCGCGGTTGCAAGGGATTTGGCAAAGCGCGGGAGAAGATAGCCGCAAACGCCGTTTTGTCATAAAAAACCTTTTTTTAGGAAAAAAATCCAAAATTTTCTGCAAAAGGCATAAGAAGCAAAACCGCTGCAATTTTTTAATGGACAGCAAAACTGTAATCATTATCCTGCTGGCCGTGGCCATAATCCTTGGAATACTGCTTTGGCCGGGAACATATTGCCATGGCGCACCGACAGGCCTTTTCGGCGCGGAAGAAATGCACTGCCATTCGTTCCTGGAAGCGATGACGCACAGCCACTTAGCCAAACCGTAATAGGACTTCAAACGCCGATTGAATGTGAACCGCGCGGCCAAAAAACGAAGGAGACAGGTTACGCGGTTTTGCTGGAAAAACAGGCAAACTAAACACTAATTTATACATAACCTCCTTCGCTTCGTCTTGACTCAAACAGTTGCCACAAACCCCCGATTCCGGCAATCTGGGCGCGTTTTCACCCCCAAACTTCCCCCAAACACACGTAATTCGGCACAACCTCTATTAGACCGCAAAATCCCTTCGGAAAATTCCGTTAATTTGCAAAAATGATTCCCAAACCGGCTGGCTGGAGCGCGAGGTGGCTCAAAGGCGCGGAGCAGGGTTTTTGCCGGGTGGCTTGGAGGGAAAAAAGCCAGAAAGGTTATGTATAAGATGTGCTGTGGGTGGCTCGAAAATAGCAGGAAAACACAGGCCACTGCCGGCCGTGCTGGCCATGCGCTTTGCCTGACAAGCCCGCCCCTGCACCTCAAGCCATAGTTCCCGCAAAACTGCCACAACTGCAATAGGAACGCGGATTTGCCTCAAAATCAGCCAAATGAACGGCAGGACGTGCCGGCACTTCCCCGATAATCCGGTCCTTGAGCGGCAGGAATAGCACCAACTCTTCGCGCAGCCCAACCAAATGACCCCATTTCTCCTGGCTGTCTTAGGCGCATTGCTGCCACGCGGCCAGACACATTCATCGCTGCGCCGGCCGCCCACATGTTCTTCAAAATGTGCCCTTTGGCAGTATTGGTCGCACCAAGCCATCCGTGAGAAGGCATGGAAAGATAAGACAAAAAAACAGACATTAGACGCATGTTTATGTAGATTGAAAATACATAATCGTTTTGGTTTATTGCCTTGCCAGGCCGTGCTGTTCCCGAAGCGATTTGATATGTCCTAGCAGCCCGGTTTGCTTTCTCCGCAAAATTTTAAGTCCGGCTTCAATCTGCGAAACTCTCGGCTCAAGGTCCGCGAGAAACGCTTCAGCCCTTTGCCGTTCGCTTTCCGCTGCTTCAAGCGTCGTGTTATTGAAACGGCCGGAACCATCCGCAATTATTTCCGCCACGGTCGGCTTGCGCGGACCGTTTCTTGATTTTGCTCTGGTCACCTGCGCTTCCCGGACAAGCGTCAAAGTTCGCTCGGCTTCCGAGATTTGCCTTTGAGTGTCTGCGAGTTCTTGAACAATCGGCGCGCTTTCGCGCCTGAAAGCATGCTTTGACCTTTCTCGTTCGACGAGTCTGCGGACCGTTTCATGGGCTCGCTCGTGCAGGTTTCCAAAAAAGCCTTTGCGCGGTTCGGGCATTTTTAACCAGAATAAGTTAAGGCGCGGCGGTTTTTAATCTTTATCAAAAAAATGCAATGCACACGGGCTATTCAACCGAAACATACCCAGACTCCATTGCCAGCTTCATTTCACGCACACCACTCACCGAAGAAACCAGAGGATTTTCATGGCGGTCGTCCGGCAAACGTATCAAAAACATTCTTCCGGACGGCTTATGCCAGACATAGACCCCGACTTTCAACAGCGGCACGTACGCCGCATTGCTTCTCATTGCAATTGCGAGCCGGCAGACCGGCCTCGGAAACAGGATAAAATTTGGAACGTGCCGTTTCAGGTCGTCCGGCAAAAGCCTTCCAACCCGGTCAAGTTCTTCCGAAAGATTGCCCCGGCCGGCATAAAACTCCGCAAGCTTTCCCGCATTGGCAAAGTCCAGCCTAATCCGCCTTTGCTTCCGGCGCGCACCATGTTCCGCCGGTTCCCTCAAACAGCACACCGCCACACATTCATTGAAAAGCTATTCCTCGACTATCAGGCTTTCCTCTGCAATGTCCTGCTTGAGGATTTGCGCGAACGATTCGCCGTGTTCGAGCACGCGGATGCGGATCGGCATTTCGCCGAAGCGCACGTCGTGCTTTGGCCATATCTGGTAGAAAAGGGTTTTTGACTCGTTCGGGCCGATTGCGTCAAGCCGTTCCATTACATTAGTCTTGAAGCCGCCGCGCTGGAAGCTCAGGCCCAAACCCAAAGCAATGTCCACGCTGAGTTTTTTTGCTTTGCCGTCGTTGGCAAGAGTTAGTTCCAGTTCGACCGGTTCCCTTCTAGAAACTTTCAACCGCAAGGGATGAAACCTTGCCATAATTGAAACAACCATAGCCATCACTTCCGCTTCAAAAAAACCAAGCGAAAAAATTATGCCCTGGATTTTACTATTGTTGTTTCCTGCTTAAAAGACTTTTTCATGTGAAAAGACTGGCTGGCGTTATGTAGCTGACTGGTGTGGATCCATGGCGGTTGGACTGGATGCGCGCGGTTGCCTCACAAAACATCACTCGCGGTTTTGGCGTGCCTGGTTTTTTCTCGCGGATTTCACCCGGCACCATTAATTTAATTAATCAGGAATTCTTAAAGCTTTCTGGGCGGATCCAGCAAAAACTGTTTTTTTCTTGGATCAAAAATATTGAACCAATTATCCTTGACCCGGACATAAATTCCGTCGCCGTCAAACAGGACAAGAAAATGGCTGTCCTGCAAAGCCTTTATGACGGAAATCCGCGGGGACACTTTTCCGTTGGCGGAACCGATTCTTCCAAGCGCCTCTCTTGCCACTCCGACCATTTGGCCCACGGTCAGCGTATCCCTGATGTCCTGCAATCTTTTGACTGCCCTGTCCTGCTCTTGCCTTTGCCGTTCCCGTTCTGCCGGGCTCATTGATTGTTCCAGTTCAAATCTGGCAACGGCGCGCTGCCTTGCCGCTGCCTTGAGGCGTGCCATGACATCTTCCGGCCCCACTTTATCCGGGTGCGCTGCCACAAGCCGGGCCACAAATTCGGCGTTTTTCCGTTGCCTTGCAAGTTCCCTGCGTTCTGCCGGAGTCATGAGCGTTGCCAATTCCGGCCCGCTCGAAGCCGGCTCGCTGACGGGCATTGCATTCACAAGCCTTAGCCTGCGGGCAGGCTTCACTCTCACGCCCGGCTCCGTTAAGGAATTCCGGGCAACCATATTCAGTTTATGGGGCGATCTTGCACTTACCATCTTAAATTCCTCAAAAATCCAGAAGCAAGAATGTTATCCAAAAGAATGTTATCGCAAAGTGGAATATATGCCTTTCGAAGTCAAACGGGGAAAAGAATAAATAGCACCGTCAACTAATAACTTTAAGTTTGGGAAATATAGTGTTTCCTTTTCGAACAGACTTGGTGCTAATTTGGCGGATAATTTTGAGTTTCCGGAAAGCGCGCTTGTCCGCAATTCCTTCACTTTCCGAAAAATGGATTTGCCGCCGGAAGTGCTTCTGACAAAGCGTTCCCTTCTGCGCTGGTTCTGCCTTTCATTCGGCCTGATTTCGGAAAAGGAGTCGCGCTCGACCGTGCTTGAAGTTGTCGATGTTTTGTTCGATTTCCTGCTTGCAAAAAAAGCAAGCCCTTCGACCGGCGACATCCAGCTCGAAATAAAGCTGAGGTACAACAAGGAAATATCCGAAAAGCTTTTGCGCTACCACGTCAACAGGCTCATTGACGCCGGCATTGTCGTCCGCAAGAAAGCGAAATACCACATCAACAATTCGCCTTACGGCGAACAGCAGAACCTGAAGGAATCGTTTTCGCACTGGGTCAAAAAGCCCGTCAACGAGACAATGGACGACATCGAAAACGTGATCGCGAAATTGGCGGAAAGCTACGGGCAAAACAGGTAAACCAAATTTTTGCAGACAAGCATAAGAAAAATTATTTGTCCGCGTCGGTTGGTTTTCGGGTTTTCCGCGCACTTAAGTCCGCAACCCAGCTTCTCATCCTTGCCGCATCGCCTTGGTCGCCGTGCATCAGCGCCCTATGCGGCCCAGGAACATCTGCAGGGTCGTAAGGCGATTCCCAAGGCTGGCCGCTTCTGGTTTGCGCAAGCCTGCCCGGACCGATTTTTCTCGGCTCACGTGGCTTTCCTGTTGGTGCCATGAAAGACTTTACCGCGTCCACATATTTAATTGTTTTGGCGTCAAAAAAATTTATGAGCTTCACGATTGTGGTTTCAAAGGCCGACGTTGCCGGAATGAATTTCCGCAGGCTGTTTCTGGAGAAGGCGGCGTTCAAGGCGACCGGCAAGACTTTTGACGGCAACGAAGTGCTTGCGTTCAGGGATTTTGAACTGCTGACCTTGAACGAATTCCAGATTTTTGCGGAGCATTTGCGCGGATGGAAAAACCAAACGGACTGCTTTGTCTTTGCTTCAAGGCATGCCTCGGAGTCGAAAAAGCCCACGCTATCCGTGCACGCCATAGGCAACTGGGGCAAGGACAATTCGCATGGGGGAAAGGCAAGGGAAATTGTGCCGGCCTCCGGCTCGCTGATGAAAAACTACCTGCGCGGCTTGCAGGCGCAAAAGGAAAAGGGGGGTTTGGCTTATGACGTGTGCCTGGAGGCAACGCACCACGGCCCGTTCCTGGAAAAGCCGTGCGTGTTCATCGAACTGGGCTCAAGCGAAGGGCAATGGAATGACCTGCGCGCGGCGGAAGCGGTCGTTGAAACCGTGCTGAACGAAAGTTTTTCGGGGGAGGGTCAGGAATCCCCTAGAACTGGGGATGGGAGCCCCTCCGCGGTTCGGAGCGGAACGTTTGTCGGCCTTGGCGGCGGGCATTACTGCCCGGAATTCTCAAAGCTGCTGCTTGAAACGCCTTTCTGCGTTTCGCATGTCTGCCCGAAATACAATCTGCAAAATTTCGATGGGAAAATGCTGGAGAAAAGCGTTGCCGCCGTGGAATGCGCTGGCGAAAGGTTTGCCGGGTTTTTGTTCGACGAAAAGGGAATGGGCACGGAAAAAGCGCGTGTACTCAAACTTGTTCAAGAAAGCGGTTTCACGGCGAAAGGCGTGCGCGAAATTCTTGCCTAAAACAAGACATGAAAAACATTATTCTTTCAGCACGATTATGTTTCCGCGGCCCTGCTTGATTTTTTTTACTTTTCCGGCGGCCTCAAGCTCGGAAACGATGAGCGAAATTTTGGCTTCGCCCACGCTTGAAATTTTTTCGCGGAGTTCCTTTTGTGTCAGCCTGTTTCCGCTTCTCCGCAAAACATCCAGCACTTCCAGGGCGTATTTGTCAAAGTTTTCGGAACCGCCTTTTTCCTTTTCCTGAAGCGGCACAGCATTTGTTTCCGCCGATTTTGCGGGTTTTTTCCCGCGCCTGAAAAACGCCATCAGCCCCGCGGCAAGAACGCCAAGGAACGCGACAACTATTGCCGCAAGGAAAAAACCGTTGTCCTGGCCTTGGCCTTGTTCCGTGGCAGAATTGCCGGAATCTCCCTTTTCGTTTACCGTGGGCGTGCCCTGCGCAGGAGAGTTTGCATCGGTTTCCGAAAACGTGTCGTTGGTTATGCCCGAATCGAGTTCGGGCAGCAGCAAATCGGACTCATGGTTGCCTATGGGGGGAAACATTATGAGGTCCAAACGAAAGTTCCCGTCGGCATTTATTGAAACATTTTCATCGGCAAAAAGAACAAGCTCATTGTTCCGCACGAGTTCGGCCCGGACAATGAAATCTCCGGCGGGCAGGTCAAAAGAGTATGTTCCGTCCGATGAAACGATCCTTTGTTCCGGCACGGAGTCGACAGTGATAACCGCATCGGTTACATGGTCTAGGGCGTCCCATGAAAAGATTTCGCCGTGCACGGTTGCGGCAAATGCGATTTGCGCGAACGCCAAAAAAACTGCAATCGCAAAAAAAGCCTTTTTCACAAAACAATTAAGCCGATGAACGCATTTAAATATTTGCCAAAAAACCGCAAAATTTCCGATTAAAGCTTGAAACGCCCGCATAAAGCTTTGTGCACGCAAAAAAAGGCGCATAAAGCTTTGTTGTTTCACGTGCGAAAAGAATGCTTTTAAAGAATCTCGGCGGCAATTGTTCAAGGCTTCCGGCCATGCCGGAAAAAATTCGGAAAAGAAAAATCGTAAAACCATGGAGGCTTGGTTATGAAAAGCAAGACAATTCTTCTTTCATTGTTTGCGTTGTTCCTGCTTGTCGGCTTGTCGGGCTTTGCGTTTGCACAGCTTGGCGCGGGCGCAGGAACTGGTTTGAATACAAGGCTTAAAGTGGGTGTCGGCGGACAGGCAAAAGCGGAAGCCGGCGCAAATGCAAACGCGGACGTTTCTGGAAAAATCGGCGGAATCCTGTCCCCGCAGCAGAGGGAACAGATAAGGGAAAAACTGAACGCCAATGCCGAGGCAAGGGCGCAGGCCCTTGAAAGAATCAAGGAGCGGGCGCAGGAACTGCAGAAGAACATTTCAAATGCGAGGCAGAATTACCTTGACGCGCGCCAAAAATTTTTGGATGCGAAGCAGAGGCTGCAGAACCAGAAACAAGGCTTGCTTGAAGCGCGCGACGAGTACAAAAACGCGTCTTCAGACAAAAAAGCTGAACTGCTCGTAAAACTCAAAGGCAGGGCGGCCGTTTCCATTGAAAACCAGATCGACGCAATCCTCGACAAGCTCAATGCATTGAAGGAAAGCGGGAACGCTCCGGACAATGTCGACGCCACAATCCAGTCATTGCAGGACCTCAAGGTTTCACTGCAGGACGAAAACGTGTCAAAGGACGACATCGTGGCCGCGGCAAAACGGGTTCGTGAAATCTGGCAAAATGCGCGCGACAAGGCGCAGCTGAAAGCCGCAAGATTCTTCGACAACAAGCTGAACTCGCTTGAAACGAGGGCAAACCAGGCTTACGACAACATGTCGAAGAGAATCGACGACCTTGAGGCGAAAGGCGGCGACGTCGCAAAGCTTCGCGCCGCGCTTGAAGAGTTCAAGGCGCACATAGAACTCGTGACACAGATTCACGCGGACCTGAAAACCAGGTGGCAGGAGGCCGAAACCGCGCAGGACAAGCAGGCGGTCCTTGTCGAAGCGCACAGGCTGTCCGTGAAGGCAAACAGGATGTACGTCGAAGCCTTCAAGGCCCTGAAGCAGATCGTCATAGAGTACAGGCAGCTGGCGAACGGCGAAAAGGCTTCGGCAACAATCGAAGTGCAGTCGGCCTCGACAACTTCCGCGCAAATCGACGAGGAACTTGAAATAGAGGACATGCAGGCGAATGCCGATGTGAACGCCGACACGAACGCGGAGGTGACGGAATGAAAGCGAAAGCCAAAATAGCGACAGCCATTCTGGCACTCTTCGTTTTGGTCGCGTTTTCGGGCTGCGCACAGCAGAAACAGCCCGACAAATCCAGTGCGCAGGACGCCGGAACAAAGGATGGCACCGCAACCCTGACCGAACAGCAGGTCGACCAGATGATTCAGGATGCGTCCGACCTTGAAACCGGCGCAAACGCAATGGACCCGAATGTCGGAGATTCCGGAGTCGACGACAGCACATTCCAGTGAACGCGCAGGCGTTCACTTTTCTTTTTTTATTTTTTATTTAATTCAAGTATTATGTAGAATCAGCGTTTTGTTTTGCAGTCGTTTTTGAAAACGATTTTCTGCTTTTTCAGTTCCTTCACGTTTTTCGCACCGCACACAAACATCGCGGTTTTGAGTTCGAGGATGCGCTGTCCCAGATACTTTTTCACGCCCGCGCTTCCCGCGGCCTGCTGGACCTTGAAGACGGGCAATGCAATACTGCAAAGGTCCGCGCCCAAAGCGATTGCCTTTGCAATGTCCAAACCCGAGCGAATGCCGCCCGAAGCAATGATTTTGCCTTTGAAAAACTTTTTAACGTTAAGAATGCTGTCAACCGTTGGTATGCCTTCGTCCCAGAACGCTTCGCCCAGCTCGCGGTTCGCCCCTTCGCGCAGGGCTTCAACGCCGACCCAGCTTGTTCCGCCTGCGCCTTGAACATCAATCGCCTTGATGCCCGTCTTGCCCAGAGATTTCGCCACACTTGCGCTTATTCCATGGCCTACTTCCTTGACATAAACCGGTTTTTTCAGGCCCTTTGCCACGCGCTTTATTTCCTTCAGCCTGCCCCGAAAATCCGTGTCGCCTTCGGGCTGGACCGCCTCCTGCAAGGCATTAACGTGAATTGCAAGCGCGTCGGCACCTATTCGGTCAAGGCCTTCGGCAATCCGTTCAACCGAATAAAGATGGAGGTTTGCAATGCCGATGTTTCCGGCCAAAAAAATTCCGGGCGCAACATCCCTCAACTGGTAGGTGCGTGCAAGCTCCGGCTTTTCAAGCATGGCTCTCTGGCTGCCCACACCCATTCCCAGGCAGAGTTCCTGAACAGCCATTGCAATGTCGCGGTTGATTTGCCTTGCCGCTTCCACCCCGCCGGTCATGCCCGAAACCATGAGCGGCGCGGAAAACTTTTTTCCAAAAAAAGATGTTGACAGGTCAATGTCTGCCCTGCTGATTTCAGGCAATGCCTTGTATTCAAGTTCGATGCCCTTGAACGCAACGTTTTCCAGGCCCGTTGTCTTTTCCCTGAACTGCACGTTCCTATCGCGGCAAATGCGCAGATGCTCTGTCTTGCGGTCCTCGATTGCCATCATTCCACCAAACCCGGCCACACAAAGAAAGGCTGAACGAAATTAAATGCTTTTCTCAATCACCGCAAGGCAGGCCGGCAGTTCAGCAATGTTTGAAATTATCAAATGCGCGCCGTTCTCCTCAAGCGTTTTTCTGATTGAATCGTTTTTCGCGACTCCTATTGCGACCATGCCGGCCTTGTTTGCCGCAATCATGTCCGGCTCGGAATCGCCCACATAAACGCAGTTTTCATGTTTCACGCCGAGCTTTTTTGCCGCAAGCAATAAGGCATCCGGTTCCGGCTTCGGCTTTTCCATCTGGTCCGAAGTAATAATGAATGAAAAACATTCCTTTGCCTTTGCGCTTATCGCGGCATCAAACTTAGCCTTGAAAACATTTGAAACAAGCGCCAGCGGAAATTTTTTCGCCAACCCAATAAGCGTTTCCTCGGCTTTCGGGAACAGGACGCTTTTCTCTCGGATGCTTTCGGCATATATTTCCGAGTTTTCTTTCAGCAGTTGTGCCGCATCTTTTATGTCGGAACCGGTCTCAACAATCAAATGCATTTTCCGGATTGTGGGCGTGGGCAAAATGTCCACAAAATCTTGGCGGGACGCCATGGAACCGTGCCGTTTCGCGAGTTCGACAAAATTGTCGAGACTGATTTCCAAATCATCTGCAATGACGCCGTTGAAGTCAAAAATGACTGCTTCAAGCTTTTGCATCGGCATTTCATTCAACGCCCTTTTCCGCAACCCGCACATCCACTGGAACGAAGCCGTTTTCCTTCCACGCGCGCTTGACTTTTTCCGCGGTTTTGCCATCAAAACAAACGGCTATCGCACAGTCGCCGCCGCCCGCGCCGGAAAACTTTCCCGCGGCGCCGCATTCAACGGCAAGGTCGGCCAGCCTTGCCAGCTCGGGCGTTTCAAGGTTGTTTTTGCTCTTGTCGGAAAGCACTTTGAGCAAAGCGCGGTTTTCATCCAGCATCGCCATCGCCATTTTTTTGTCGTTTGCCTTGAGCGCCCCGATCAGCTGCTCCGTTGTTCTCTTGATTGCGTTGATTACATTCCAGTAATCCTTTTCATTTTCCTTTTTGAATTCCCTTATTTTGAGCACAAGCTCTTTCGTGGAAGCGCTCTTGCCGGTCCAGCCCACGCACAGCCTGAAATCCGGCGGCAGGACAATCGGCTCTGCATAATAGCCCTTCCACTCCGAATCGACTATTTCAGGCAAAGGCTTTCTGCTTTCAACTTCTTTCAGCAGCCATTCCGCGTCAAATCTCCTGTAAACCGTGGCATTCCCGAACACCGAGGCGCAGATGTCAAAGCCCGAACCGATTTTCCCCTGTCCCAAAAAATGCGCCAAAGCCGCAAGCTTGTAAACCGAATCTTTTCCGCTGCGCGAGGAAACGTCAACTCCATGCAGTTTGAGGACCGCGGCAACGATTGCAACCACGGCCGCCGCCGAGCTTCCGAAACCGATTTTTTTCTTTTCGCCGTTCGGCAGGGAAACACTGCTTATTGCGGAAGAAGTTTCAACGGAAAACGGTTTCACGGCAATGCCCCTGCCGTGCAAAAATTTCAGGGCGGTTTCGATGGCGGCTTTCGGGAGAAGGATGGCCTCTCGCTGTGTTTCGTCCAAAACGCCTGTCCAAGAAATCGTGTTTTCTGCAATCGTGCCTTTCACGCGATTCAGGCCGACGTCGGGCGCGTGCAACTCGAATGCCTTGCTTTCCCTTGCGGTTGCGCTGACGCGCGAGTCAACCGCAAGCACAATGCACGGAACGCCGTTTTCGAGAACGCTCCACTCGCCGGAAAGCATCAGCTTGCCCGGAGCAGAAACAGTCACTTCAATCATGCTGTTTGTCTCCCTTGCCGCCCGTTTTTTGCAAAAAGAATTCCCAGACCTGCAAAAAATTCGGGCTGCACTTGTCGCGTTCCTCTGCGACCATGCGCCCGACTTCCGAAACCGGAAAGAATCTGCCTTCCTCCATTTCATTGTCCGCAAACATTACTTTGCCGTCAAAAACCGCCTTGTAAATTAGCGAGAACTGCCTGTCCTTCGGGTTTTTCATCAAAAACTCGCCGACGAATTCAAGCGGGATTTTTTCGGTTATGCCGAGCTCTTCCTTAAGGCCGCGCCGCATGGCAGCTTCGTCGCTTTCGCCCGGCTTCTTGTGCTCGCCGAAAGTGCTCCACTTGCCCGGATTTATGTCCTTGTCTTTTGCCCTCAGACCGAGAAACATTTCGCCTTTCGAATTGAACAGCAGAACGTGCACGGCTTCGTGGAACAATCCCTTCGAATGAACGTCCTTGCGGTCCGCCAAACCCAACGGCTTTTTGTTTTCGTCGAAAATCTGCAGCATTTCGCCCATGAAAAAAACCCGACAAAAATAAATCCGGCAGCCAAAACATCCTGAAACGCAATTCAGAACAGGTGCTCCGTGACAAGCTTTGCCTTTCCGCCCGCACGGCAGGCGTGCGTTTCCTTAACGCCCTCGATTGCTTTCAGCCGTGATTCGATTTTTTTCGCATTCTCCTGCAGGCACATCACTTTCACCTGAGGGCCGGCGTCAATCGTGAAATAGCATTCCAATCCTTCATCGCGCCAGCCCTGCACCGCGTGGATTATGCGCATTGTCGAAGGCTGCCAATAGATTATGCCGGGCCGGGTTGCAATCATGGTTGCATGCATTTTCAGGCAGTTGTGCTCCGCGGTTCTGCCGACCAAGGAAAAGTCTTTTGCAAGAATGCCTTTTTTCACGTCCGCGATATCCTTGTCAACGGAATCAAGCCAGCCCCTGTAAAGCGGGCAGTTCGCAACGGTCTGCGCCATGCCCGCGCGGCTCTTCACTTTCTTTTCCGCGCTTGAAACAATCGTTGTAATCATCGTGAATTCCGGCCAATGATTTTCATCCGCAACCTGCTTTGCATAGCTGTCGCTTCCGTCCTTTTTTTCGCCTTTCAGCCATTCGACGAAGCCGCCGAAAATGCTGCGCGACGCGCTTCCCGAACCGCGCCTTGCAAGCATTGACAATTCTTTTGCATCCAAATCCAGGCCTGCCGCGTTGCCTGCCGCCAATGCGAGCGCCGCATACCCTGAAGCGCTGCTTGCCAGTCCCGCCGCGGTCGGAAAATTGTTTTCGGAAACGACTTTTGCATGCGCCCTTGTTTTGGCTTTCTGCCGCACTATGTCAAGGAACGCCTTTACTTCAGCATACTCTTCTTCCGCTCCGGAAAACTTTTTCCCGCCCAAAACGAATTCGTCTTTCGCAAGCTTTTCAGAAAACTCGACGGTTGTTTTCGTGAACAGCTTGTCGAGCGCCATTGAAACCGAGCCGTTCATCGGCAGAATGAGTTCCTTGTCCCTTTTGCCCCAGTATTTCACCAATGCGATGTTCGAGTTTGCGGTTGCGGTTGCCTTCAAAGCGTCTCACCAAAATATTTCATGCAAATCATGCGAAATCCTTTCTTCCATTCATCCGCCAATCGAAGTCTTTGTCGTTGGAAATCCCTTTTGGTCCAACGCCTTTGCAACCGTTTCCTGCAAAGCTTTTCCGGGAGTGAGGCAGACAAGCATTCCGCCCCTGCCCGTGCCCGTCAGCTTTGCCCCGAACGCGCCCGCCTTCAAGGCGGTTGCCTGCATTTCGTCCAGTTCCCTGCAGGAAACGGTTATTTTTTGCAGGAGTTCGTGGTTTTTGTTCATCAGCGTTCCCACGGTCTTCCAGTCCTCAATTTTTATCGCATCCACCGCTTTGCCGTAAAGCGCCAGGTATTCATCCACTATGCCCTGGAACCATTCCGGCTTTTTTTCCTTCAAAGCCTTCACGTCTCCGACAACGATTTTTGTTTCCTGGGTTATGCCGGAGTTCGCCAGAACGATTTCAGCCGGCTTTTTGACTTTCAGCAAATCAATCCTGTTCGGCCCGCCCGCAAGGTTCTTTTCAAACGTTATGAAGCAGCCGAAAACCGAGCAGGTGTTGTCGATTCCGGATGGGGCGCCGCTTCCGGCTTCCTCCGCCAAAAAAGCAACATTGTTTATCTGCGTGTCGCTTAAGCCGAGCCTGAGTTCCTGATTGAATGCGCGGGCAATGCTTGTCGCGAGCGCAGCGCTCGCCCCGACACCCGAAGCGCAGACAAGGCTGCCGGAAAGCGTTATCCTGAAAGGCGCGGTCTGCCTGTCGAACTTGAAATATTCCAGCAGGGCGTCAACCTGCCTGTTGATTTCGTCTTTTTTGGTTTCCTTGTAGCCGGGCGTTTCAGGGCGGTTGTCAACAAATTCGAAGCCAGGGCTTTTCTCGATTTGTGCGGTCGTGTAATCGCCCAAAGCGGAGGCAATTCCCGGAAGGCCGTAAACTATGAAGTGTTCGCCGAAAAGGATTGTTTTTCCGAAGCCCTTTCCTTCCGCCAAGAGAAACACCAAAAGCCTTTTTGCCGAAAACTCCCTTTAAAGGTTTGTTTTCGCCCCGAGCTCCTTTTTCGATTTCCAGAAAAAATAGCCTATTACCCCGAAGGTTATCGCAGGGGACAGCCATTGCGGGAACTCGGCGCCGAAGCTTTCAAGAATCATTATCACGCCCAAAAACATGATTGAATACATTGCGCCGTTTTTCAAATACCTGTATTTTTTCACTGTCTCAATGTTGTGCACGGTGAATTCCCTGACAACAAGCGCGCCCAGGCCGTTGCCCAAGATTATGAGGGGCACTGACATCGTGAATGCGAACGCGCCCACGACGCCGTCAATGGAAAACGTCGCGTCAATCACTTCAAGGTAAAGGATTTTGCTCCAGTCGCCCATGGCATTGCCGTGCAGCAGTTCCTTTTCCTTCTGCTCCGCGTTCTGCTTGAAGCCGTGCGTTATGAAAAAAGCGGTCGAGCCGACAACCGCGCCGAAAGCCATGAAAGGGTTTTTGTTGATTGCAAACCAGGTTATTAACGTGAGCAGGATTGAGACGACCGCGAAAAACCAGAGGCCGTAATGCTGGATGCGCCTTTCCCCGAACAATCCGAAATTCTTCTGTTCCAGAAAAAGCCAGTGGAAGAACAGGAATACCAAAAAAACGCCGCCCGCAATCAACAGCACGGGCCTTGAAGCCGCGACAGCCTGCATCACTACCGGGTCGGAGCTGAAGGTTGCAGTGAGCGCGCCCAACAGGCCGAGCCTGGGATTTGAAACGAAAACTATCAGCCAGGGCAGGATGCCCCTCACAATGAAAACCGCGATAAGCAGGCCCCACAACAGGAACCATCTTTTCGCCCAATCAGACATTTTTGAGAGGACGTCGGCATTAATCACTGCGTTGTCGAGGCTTGTGATGATTTCAAACAGGGCCAGGCCCAAAGCAGTCAAAACCAGCGGAAAAAAATCGAATGGCATGCAAAAGACAGTCAAAAAAATGCGCAAAAGCCGTTAAAATTGTTCTCATGGCCTTTCAGTCAGCGGGGCTATTGCCGTTAGCCGACCAGTGCACGTTTCCGGTTGCGACATCCTTGTAGCATAGGTCCCTGCTTTGCGCATCCGAAACCTTTTGGCACAGGCCCGGATTCCTGTCGATTGTCGCGCTTTCCCAATAGCATTGCGCCTTTATTTCATTGGAAGAAATCTTTTCGCATAGTTCGGGCTTTGTCGGCCCTGGACCAATGCAGCCCGAAACCAAAACCATTGCCGGAAGCAAAACTGCCATTGCCAAAAAGAATTTTTTCGCCATGCAAACAAATGGCAATAAGCGGATTATCTTGTTTTTGGTTCAAAATGGACAAGCGCTTTTTTGCAATTGAACCAACAAAAGGAAATGCATGCTGTGCAGGTCGGTCGGGGTTCGCTTAAATCAGCCCGTTACCCTGAACTTATAACCGTATGCAATCGCGCCTTCCGCGTCATTGTCCTGGAGTTTGCGGAAAACCTTTTCGACGCGCGCACCCGTCCTGACTTTGCCGTCGTCGTTGTCGACAAGCTGCGACAAAATCATTGCGCCGTTGTCCAGCTCGATCAATGCAAGGAAGTAAGGCGTTTCCATGTCAAAGCCCTGCGGCCCGACAAAAACCTTTGTCCACGAAACTATTTTGCCGGTGAAAGGCATCTGCTCCGCAACAAGCTTTCCCTTTGTCCTGCAATTCGGGCAGATCAGGCGTGTCGGAAAAAACGATTTTCCGCACGACTTGCACTTGCTGCCCATAAGGTTGTAGCGTTCGGAAAAATTGCGCCAAATCAATGGAAGCGATCCGTCAACCATTCAATCCACCTTCAACCTCAAACTCTCCGATACACATGCACTACAGCCGTTGCCCCGCTTCCGCCGACGTTGTGCGAGAGGCCGAGCTTTGCACCCTTGACCTGGCGCTTGCCGGCCTTTTCATTCAACTGCCAGTACGCTTCAATCGCCTGTGCAATTCCTGTCGCGCCAACGGGGTGGCCTTTTCCTTTCAAGCCGCCGGACGTGTTGATCGGCCTGCTGCCCCCAATCGCGGTTTCTCCAGCCAAAGTTGCCTTTCCGCCCTCGCCTTTTTTGAAAAAACCTATGTCCTCGATTGCAAGAATTTCGGCAATCGTGAAACAGTCGTGCACTTCGGCAAAGTCGACCTGTTCAGGCTTGGCTTTCGCCATTTCAAACGCCTGCCTCGCCGCAATCTTGGTCGCGTTCAGCTCGGTCAGGCTTTTCCTTCCGGTCAGGGCAAGGCTGTCCGATGCCTGCGCTGAAGCGATTATTTCAACCGGCTGCTTTGCGATTTTTTTCGCCTTCGAGGTTTCGCATAAAAGCAATGCCGCAGCGCCATCAGTTATCGGCGAGCAATCCAAGAGCTTCAATGGCGAGGAAACAGGCGCGGAATTCAGGACATCCTCAATCGTTATCGCGCGCTGGAACTGCGCATAAGGATTGTGCACTGCGTTCGCGTGGTTTTTCACTGCGGCGGAGGCAAGCATTTCCTCCGTCGTGCCGAACTTTTCCATGTGCGCCCTCGCAAGCAAGGCGTACAGCGCGGGAAAGGTCGCGCCATGAAACAATTCCGTTTCCTGGTCGCCCGCTCCGCCCAACGCGTCAGCCGCGGCTTCAGTTGAAACCTCAGTCATCTTCTCAACGCCGCCGACAGCGACAACATCGTACATGCCGGACGCAACAGCAGTGAAAGCGTTCCTCAACGCAACTCCGCCGGAAGCGCACGCCGCTTCCATGCGCGTGGAAGGCAATGGATTGAGGCCGAGCTGGTCGGCAATCAGAGCGCCGATGTGCTCCTGGCCGATGAACTTTCCGGAAGCCATTGTTCCGCCGAAAACCGCCTGGATCTCCCTGCCTTCAAGCCCGGAATCCTGAATTGCCTTGACCCCGGCCTCGGCTACAAGCTCGCGGAAGCTCTTGTCCCACTGCTCGCCGAACTTGGAAAGGCCTACCCCGATAATTGAAACGCTTCTCATAAAAACCACAAATGCAAATCCGCATGCCTCAAAGGCTTTTTATTTTTCTCCTGTGCTTTGCATATTCGGCATAGGAAATGTATTCCTTGTCCTTCACCATTTCAAGGACCGGCACTTTTGCCCTCTTGTCCCTGATGTTTTTTGTAATCGTCAACGCGAACGCATCCGAGCCCGCGCCGGAGCCATAGCTTACAACCAAAACCCTGTCATCGGGCTTTGCCGCATCCAGAACCGAGCACAATCCAATCATGGAACTGCCCGAGTAAGTGTTTCCGATGAGCGGGGTTATGAGGCCCTGCTCGATCTGCTGCCTTTCAAAGCCAAGGATTTTTGCGGCCTGAACAGGAAACTTTCCGTTCGGCTGGTGGAAAACCGCAAAATCGTAGTCCTTAGCCTTTGATTTGGTCTTTGAAAAAAGCAGTTCAGCCGCGCCAAGAATGTGCTTGAAATAAGCCGGCTCCCCTGTAAAGCGGCCGGCATGTCTTGGAAATTCCGCATGCTGCCTTCTCCAAAAATCCGGGGTGTCGGTCGTAAAAGAGCAGGTCGCATCGATTTCCGCGATGATTTCATTCTTTTTCCCGCCGACAATGACCGCGGCCGCGCCGCTGCCGGCAGTGAATTCAAGCGCGTCGTTCGGCCTGCCCTGTGCAGTGTCAGCGCCGACAGCCAGGCCATATTCGACCATTCCGGACTTGACCATGGAATAGCAGATCTGCACTCCGGCTGTTCCGGCCTTGCACGCAAACTCCAAGTCGGCCGTAAACACTTCGGGAACCGCGCCAACCGCTTCCGCGACAATCGTGCCGGTCGGCTTGACAGCATAAGGATGCGATTCCGAACCGACAAAAACCGCGTTGATTTTCTGCGGATTGATTTTTGCGACATCAACGGCTTTTCTGGCAGCCCCGACTGATAAGGTTGCGGAATCCTCGTCAAAGCTTGCAACGGCTTTTTCCTTCAGGCCAAGGCCCGCGGCAATGCGCGCGCCGTCCTTTTTCCAGACGGAAGCGATTTCGTCAACAGTAATGCGCAGCCTCGGAATTTCAATGCCGTAACCGACAATGCCAACCATCAAACCACAAATCCGGCAAAACTTTTTCCAGTAAAAAACCTATCCGATGCAAGCTTTAAATAACTTCGTCCAATCACAAGCATAATTTCGTCGATTGCCTTAACGCTTCTTTTTTGCCTTAACGCTTTTTTTTGCATTTGCCTTTCCACTGCTTTTTGCGCGCGGGTTTTTGGGTTTTTTCGCGGGCAATTTACCGGATGCCCGGGCGCGTTTTGCTTTCAGCCCTTCAAGAATTCTTTTCGCGTTGTCCGCGCCGACACTGCCCTGCCTGTGCATTTCTTCCGCTACAACGTCGATTTCCTTTCCAACTGCGCCGGCAAGCACTGCAATGTTTTTGGCATGCAGCCTCATGTGGCCGCGCTGGATGCCTTCCGTCGCCAATGCGCGCAGAGCCGCAAAGTTTTGCGCAAGGCCCACACACGCAATGATTTCGCTTAACTCGCGCGCGGTTTTCACTCCCAAAAGCTTCACGCATGCCTTTGCAAGCGGATGCGTTTTTGTCGCGCCCCCAACCAGGCCAACTGCCAAAGGCAATTTTATTTCCCCGACCAGGTCGCCGTTTTCGTTTTTGTAATATTTCGAAAGCGAACGGTAACTGCCGGTCTTTGCGGCATAAGCATGCGCTCCCGCTTCAACCGCCCTCCAGTCGTTTCCGGTCGCAATGACAACCGCGTCAACGCCGTTCATGATGCCCTTGTTGTGCGTTGCCGCCCTGAAATTGCAGCCATCGGCAAACTCAAAAGCCTTCACGATTCGGTCGACAACTTCTTCGCCTTTCAACTCGCCTTTAGTGCTTGCTTCCAATGCCTCTTTCGTCCACACGGCTTTCGCCTCCGCCTTGCGGTAAACTGAAAGGTTGGAAAGGATTTTCAGCAAAACCTTTCCGCCGGTGATTTTTTCTATTTCAGGCGCAACAGACTCGCACATGCCATTCACGGCATTCGCGCCCATTGCATCGCGCACGTCAACAAGCAAATGGATTACGAGAATTTTTCCGGACGCGGTTTCAATTATGCCCGGCTTGACATCCTTTGCCCCGCCCCCCAATTTCACGATTGTGCTGTCAACCGAATTCGCCTTCTCAATCAAACCAGCCTTGGCATTCCGAACATCTTCAACCGCCTTTTCAAGCCCGCTTTCAGGAATCCCTAAAACCTGAATCTGGCCGATCATTACGGGTTCAGTCGAAGTTGCGGTAAAGCCGCCTGTTTCTCTGCAAAGCTTTGCTGCATGGCTTGCCGCGGCCACAACGCTCGGCTCTTCGATGGCCATGGGCACGAGAACGTCTTTGCCGTTAATCAAAAAGTTCGTGGCAATGCCCAAAGGCAACTGAAAAGTTCCAATGCAGTTCTCAACCATGCGGTTCGCGGTTTCAAAGTCCAATGCCCCGGCTCCCTCAAACAGCTTCAGATCCTCGGCCGACAAGCCGAAATCCTTCAGCCTGGCAAGCCGCTCCTTCCCCGGAAGCTCATAAAAGCCTGAAATGCTCGATGAATGCATAAAACAACAATAAAAGTTGATGGCTTTTGTTTTAAAAAAGGATTTTGGCGAAAGGCAAAAAGGGAAAAGAATTCAGCCAATCGCCGAAACCATGCAGGCCCAAGGCAAACTAATGGCCGCCTCACCCGTAAATGTCGCTCAGCGAGCCGCCTGAACCGCCATCCGAAGCCTGCGCATCATTTCCGTCTGAAACAGCCGCTCCGTCACCATAAGGCATCGGATTCAAGCCGTCAGAGCCGGAAGCGTTTGAATCCGGTGCATTCGCATCCTGCGCGCCCGAACCATCTGCGGAAACGCCGGGCGCATGGGTTTCAACTGGATTATTTGAATCCACACTGTAAACGCCGTTTATGTCCGCAGAGGCTCCGTCAGACACCTCGCCAGCAATTCCTTCCGAATCATCGGAGACCGCTTCCTTTTCGCCCGCCGCGGAATCTTCTTTCAGCGAACCCTTGTCCACTGCACCCGCTTTTTCGGCTGCGCAACCGAAAACCAGCAGCAAGGCTAAGAAAAAAATGCTTAAAGCCAGAAAACCCGAAAATTTCACAAAAACCACCAGCAAACAAAAAAAACAAACAGCTATTTATGCGTTTTGCAAAAAAAAAGCCGAAAACGCCAAAGAAACAAATAAATACAAGAAAAAGCCTTTAACCGTATAAAATTAACCACGATTTTTTTGGAGGCGAAAAAGTGAAAAAAACAAGGACGATTTTTATCCCGCTAATACTGTTTGCCGCACTGCTCTTTGCGGGCTGCGCGCAGGCAAGTGAAAAAACCGGATTGCTGACGCTCAGCGCCAACGAAAGAGTTAACATTCTTGACGGCGACAGGTACTGGTCGCTTGGAGCAGGAAAAACCGACGGCATAACAGGACAGCCGCTGCAGGACACTTCAACAATCTACCCCGGTTCTTTCGCAATCAGGGACCTCTGGGTGCAAAAAGACAGATTATTCGTTGACAGAACCGGCAAAATCGGAATCGGAACCACAACACCGGAAGTAAAACTCGACATAAAAGAATCCGACCAAACATACCCGCCGCTCAGAATAACCAACACGAAAAACGACGGTTACGCTGGCCTCATCTTTGGCACGGGCAGCGGCATACAAGGGCACATGGGCGTTGCCGGGCCGAACGCGGCGAACGAAACGCTTAGAAACTCGGTCTATTTTGGCAGCACAAATGCCGACATTCCAACCAAAATAGCGACGAAAAATGCCGACGGTTTTACATATATTCGCTTGAACTCATCGCTTAATACTGGGATGCCAAATCACGTGCAGAGGGGGATTTACATGGAAGACCGGAAACAACCCCTGACAGACGGAAACATTTTGTACTCAAGTATCTCAGTGAGTGCCGATAGAATAGAACTGCGACAGCAGGGCAACGAACAGTTTGTTGCGCCGTCCGGCAGTGCCGGCTCAAATGATTATGCCGGCATTACCATGGAAAATAATGGGGCAAGCGGTTACGTTGGCCGCAAAAGCAATATTTTTCTCGACGCGAAGCAAATTGAGCTGGGCGGAGACGTATTGCTTAGCTACAGAGGGCATAGGCCAACCACCGGCTTCCAGGTCGGGGCAAGAAACAAAATCGTGTGTATTACCCCGGACAATAAGCTCGGCGTCTGCTCGACCGCGCCGAACGCTGACGGCACGTGCGGCTGCCAGTGAAATAAAACACTTCAACGCCGGCGTTTGCCGGCGCCTTTTTCTTTTTTATTTTACGATTCCCGGTCAGCCCGGCGCATTTGGGTCCGGCTGAAAATTCCTTGGGCAACTACGCCAAAAAAAGAAGACGCACAATAACTGTTGCCGCAAAAACAGGCGCAACACCCGAACAAAGCCCGGCCAGACCGGAACGATGCCAACAAGCCGTGCCCTTTTCTGTTCAGGACGGTTTTTCATCCGATGGGAACCGATGTCGGGCTTTCGTCAGCATTGTTTCTTGTCAATTCAACATACGCTGTTTCCCCGACCAAATCATATGATTCGTCCAAGAGGTATGCGTGTATCCTGAACACGTCCGGATAAGTGTATTGCCCGCCCCAATAAAGCGAGCCGCTTCCGTCTTCCGCGGCATAAACATGGCCCAACGGGAACGGCGAGCCCTCCTTTAACCGCTCTATGGTCATTTCAATCGAACCAAGCGGCGAACTGTTGCCGGTATTCCACATGTCAAGCGCCACAAAATACTGGCCGCCCTGCGGAACAAAATCCCATGTAAACTTCAGGGGGTTCTGGCTGTCTTCGGCGTCCCATCTTGCAACAAAATTCGAAACAACGCCTGCTGCATCCGGCGCCTCCTGCTGTTGGGGCGCGCCAATTGAAAATTCCTTGTAGCCGAACTTTTCCACAATGCTGTATTCACTGTCCAAAAGATAGGCATCGACCTTGAATTCGTGCGGGTATGACAGCTGCCCGCCATAATAAATTTCCCCGCCGTCCAGGTCATAACTGAAAACGTGGCCCAACGGGAACGCCGGGCCGTCCTTTAAGTTCTCTATGGTCGTTTCAATTGAACCAAGCGGCGAACTGTTGCCGGTGGCCCACATTTCAATTGCGACATAGTACTGGCCGTCACTTTGGGCGTGATTCCACGACAGCTGAATCGGGTTTTGTTTCGAATCATCCCAGAAAGCGTCAAAGCCGTAAGCTATCTTTTCCCCTTCGTCTGGACCGCCGTCTAAGCCCGGGCCGCTGTCTGAACCCAAAAAGTCCCCGAAAAATCCAATGCCGAGCAGTATTGGAGCCGCGCACTTTCCCATGAGCATAAAAGCCGGCTGGAACTCTGATACCTGCTGTGCAATGCTGTCCTTAAGCTTTCCCTTTTCAACAACCGCTGTTTTTTCCTCAAGGTCGACCGAAATCGTCAAAATATAAGCCGACAAAACCGGTTTTAGGCCGGAGTATTTGCAGGAACTGTCAACTTTTGCAGTGTAGTTGACCTGGTATTTTTTGTCCTTTTCGACTTCCAAAACGTTCCGCAGCAATTGCACATTGCATTCTTTTGCATTTTCAACCAATTCGGCGGCTTCGGTCTCCTGTGTCGGAAGAGAAACGTTAAAGCCCATGTTTCTTATCAGCGGGTTGGCCGGGCCGGCAACCCCGGCATAATCCGATACGCTGCACTCGCCTGTCTTTTTCAGCGATTCCATCAGGGTCTTGGCGAGTTTTCCTTCAACAGTCGAAGCTGAAAGCTCAATGGCGGCTTTTTCAGAGTCAGTTTGAAGGCAGCCCGAAACAACAACACCAAAAAACAGCAAAACGAAAAACATGCTTTTTTTCAACGAATCAACTCCAACCGCGGCCGGCATTTGCAGACAACGAAATTAGCATGAAACAAAGTACTATATAAATATGGCAGTTAACCTAGCGGCGGGCAGTGCCGACATTTTCGGTTGGTGAAACAATTGGTTCCGCAAAGGAAATTATGGCAGACCGCATTCAATTTTTTCCACGATTTTTCTGGCAATCAGGCTTTTCTTTCCTGAAACGCTTTCCGAAAAGTTTTTGCCGACGATCAAAACCGAATTTTCATCCGTTCCCATTCCACCATGTGCCACGTCGTTCGCAACCACAAAGCCCTGCTTCAGTTCCTTCAGCTTTTCCTTTGCGATTTTTTCAAGCTCTTCCGTCCCCTTGTTCGTTTCCGCCTTGAACGCGACAACGAACAAATCGGGAAATTTCTTCACGACTTCCGCGAGGATTTTAGGGGCGGGCCTGAACTTCAATTCAACGCCTTTTTCCGAAGCAAGCTTGTCCTTCGCCTTTTCCACTACAAAATCGCCGATTGCCGCCGCCGAGACGAAAACATCCGCGCCTTCAAGCTCCGAAAGGATTGCCTTGCGGAATTCCTCGATGGTTTGCGCCTGCACGCATTTGATGCCGGAAACAAAACAATCCCGATTATGTATAAGTGTGGTTTGTGCGCCCTGCCTGAAAGCCTCTTTTGCGATTTCCTCGCCGGTTTTTCCCGATGCCTTGTTTGTCAGCACGCGCACGGGATCGATTTCCTCGCGCGTTGCGCCGGCGCAAACGACAACCTTTTTGCCTGCAAGCCTTTTGCCGGAAAGCGCCCGTTCCACAAACAGCACAATCGTTTCCTTGTCCGCGATTTTTTCCGCGCCTTCAAGGCTTTTCGCCGGCACGAATTCCGCGCCCAGCACGCCAAGCTTTTCGACGTTCACCCTGACGGCAGTGTTCTGCCACATTTCCAAATGCATTGCCGGGCAGACCAGGACTGGCTTTTTCACCCCAACAACAGTCATTGCAATGGTTGTCAGGGCATCATCAGCTATGCCATTCGCGATTTTTCCAATCACGTTTGCGCTTGCAGGGCACAACAAAAGCAAATCGGCTTTTCCATGCGCTCCGAACAGGTCGACGTGCTCGACCATTCCGCTGAGATGCGTTATGACAGGCTTCCCCGTGGCAAACTCCAGCGCCCCCGGCGCAATGATGTCTTCCGCGCCCTTTGACATCACTGCCTGCACTTCCGCGCCGTGCCTGATCAGTTCCCTTGCAATTTCAACAGTCTTCACTGCGGCAATGCTTGATGAAACTCCCAACACTATGAGCTTTCCGTAAAGGCTTTTTGACGCGGAAGCCCGGATTGCTTCGCTTGGATGCATAAAAACGAATGGCCGGAAAAGGATTTTTAAAACAGCGCGGATACGACAAACAGCGAACAAAACGGCTGACCTATGCCGGGCCTTCGACAAACTTTATGTCGTCAAGCCTTCCGCCCGAAACGTCAAAGACAATCGTGCCGCGCTCGTAGCGCCTGCTCCACACGCTGCCGTTTTTTACCGGAGCCTGGTCAAGAGGATACCCCAAAGGAGAATCGTAAACGTCAAAATGTTCATTGGGATTGGTCGAAAAGAAAACATTGGTGTCAGCAACTAAATGCACCCAAAGCCAGGCCTTGGATGCCTTCGAAGCGTCCTTCCCGCCCGCCAAAAAAACCGCGTTTTTGCCGTTTTGCTTCAACCACTGCACCTGATCCCAGTACCATTGCACGCTTGCCGCGCTGCCGCCCAAATTGTTTTCCACGCCGTCAGCAAAAAACCCGTTTTCCGTCATAAGGCCGTCAAACTGGCCGGACGCAATTAGTTTTTGAAAAAAAATGCTTTGGTTAGCCTTCACTTCATACAAACCGTTAAGAAGCATTTTTGCGCCGGTTTTTACGCGAACGGCAGTAAGAACCGAAACAAAATTGTTCGCATAAACAGCAAACTGTTCATCCCTGCTTCCGGGCGAAACATAATTTGGCACCGGAACCGAACCAACACGGGAGCCAAGATATTTGATATAAGCCGGCAATTGCACGTTATCCAAAAAAATATTCTCCACGCCTGGAACGCCATTCACCAGCTTATTGGCCCTTCTTGCAAGATATACCCTGACCGCCCAGCTGCCGTGATTCCAAAGCGTCCGGTACCGCCCGTAGCCGACCGGCGAATATGGAAGCGGGTAAACCATTGTTTTGCCAAGCTGGTAGTCGGCAATGTCGCTTCTTTCCCTGACCGGAAAGTTGTCCACGAGCTCGGGCAACCCGTCCGGCCCTATGACGGCGCCGACAAACAATTCAGTGCCGTTCGGAAAAAGCTCCGGATGGCGTTCTACAAGTTCCTCATGGATTTTCCCGACTTCAGCCCTTGCAATCACGCCAGAATAGATGTTGTTTTTATCCCCGCCAAAACCATACTGCGCAAACAAGCCGTCAAGCTCGCTTTGGCTCAACGCAACAAGAGTTTTGGGCGCAGTGGAAGTTGTCAAAACAACATGGCCGGAATCCGTCACATTAAAATG
The DNA here is from genome assembly GCA_016205145.1 of Candidatus Diapherotrites archaeon. Classification (NCBI taxonomy): domain Archaea; kingdom Nanobdellati; phylum Candidatus Iainarchaeota; class Candidatus Iainarchaeia; order Candidatus Iainarchaeales; family Candidatus Iainarchaeaceae; genus Candidatus Iainarchaeum; species Candidatus Iainarchaeum sp. The sequence goes on along the minus strand of JACQJH010000001.1, from coordinate 117,099 downwards.
AGTATAATCCTGCAGGTTGCCAAAAGGCGTGCCCTGCGTGATGGTGAATTCAACCAGCCCTTCCGGCGCCGGCGGCTTTGTTGAAAACCGATTATAGTAATCCAAAGCATAAAACCGCAAATAATGCCTGAACTGCCTTACACTGCAGTCAGCAGGGCATGAAGCTGTGTCCTCGTTTCCGTTGCATGCGCCGTCCGAATTGCACGAACCGCTATCGTTTCCTGACGGCGGCTGTGGCGAATTGCCGCCTCCTCCGCCTCCGGAAAGAATGGCACAATCGGCCGGACAGGAAACCGCGGACTCGTTTGTGTCGCAGGCGCCGTTCCGGTTACAAAACACGACAGCAGCCGCTGCATTCACGTCGGGTGCGCCGGCGTTTGCATCCGGAACATTGGCGTCCGGTTGTTCAGCAACCAATTCCGTGGTTGGCGGCTGTCGCGGCCCGCCAGTTTCGGGCGCGGACTTGGCTTGGTTTGAATCCAAAAAGTTTTTGTCGGAATCAACCGGCTTTTCCACGCCTTTGCTTTTTGTGGCGGTGCAACCGGAAAGCAAAACAAGCAACACAAATGCGCAGACAACAACCGGTTTCAAATGCGGCATGAAAAATCTTTTTGACGCGGTTCCCTTGATGGCGTCGCTTGGATGCATAAAAACGATTGCCCTGAAAGGTTTTTTAAAACAGAAAGCATGCCCATGAAAGAATGCCAAACGGTTATAGGCCGCTAGCCGTAAATCACAAGGCTGAACTGTGCCGCGGCTTCCAAAAAGCCGTCGGAAGCGCCGTAAGACAGGGAGTAGATTCCCGCGCGCGGGTTCGGCCATTCGATTGTGCGGGAAAGCGGCTCGTAAGACGCGCCTTCCGGCAGGCCGTCAACCCAGGTAATCAAGGAATCCCCGTCGGCGTCGCTTGCCTCAGGCAAAGTGATTGAAACTTTTTCCCCCGTGCCTGCCGAAACAAAACCGACAACCGGCATCACCGGATTGGTGTTGCCCTCGACATTCTTGCGCGCATCCTTTATCGCCTGTCTGAAAGAATCGGGCATCACGCCCTGGGCGCGGTACCTCTGCCCATTTCTTGCAGTCCGGTAGACCGGCCACGGCGGACGCTGTGCGTGCCAAATCAGAACCATGCCCTCGCTTGCGCGCAAGGCGTCGCGGATTCCGTATCCGAACTGCTTAGCCAATTCAATCTCATCTTCGGGAATAAAGTTTACATCAACCCAAGCTGCATCATCGGGCGTCTGCTCAAGCACGGTAGCCCACAGCTCTTGACCGTATTCAATCTGTCGGTTCCCGGGCGTGTTTGTGGCGGATTTTTCAAGCGCGTTTTCAAGGAAATGCTTCTTGCGGTCAAGCAGTTGCCCGCGCCGCCGGATGGTGTAGGTCCACTCGTCGCCGTCAATGAACCGGATGCCCGGAGCGCCTTCGAGCATGCCGTCGATGAAGGCAGGCAGTAGGGTATACCGTTCCAAATAACTCTTTTGGTCGATTCCGCCTGTTTCCTTTCTGTCCTTGTCGCTGTACAGGCTGTACGCAAAATGGAAGAGCACGGTCATGTCCGGATACTCCTCGGCCATCGCGGATGCCAATTGTTGCCCCCGCTGGCGGGCCGCGGCCTCGTACTCGGCGAACGGCGCCGGATTGACCGGCACGGATTGTTCGTAGCTGAGGGTAAGCGGAGAACCCTTGTAAGCAATGTAACCGGGGTCCTGGGTGTTGACCGAATAGTTCTGTTCAGTATCAATTATGATTCCTTCAAGGCCGGCCTTTTTCGCCAGCCCTGCTGCAACCCGCGCGTTGCCGGCAATGATTTGCCATTGCTCGTCCGCAGTCAGGTTATGGAGCTTAAGGCCGTTGGCGTCGAATACCGGTATCCCGTCCGCATCGAGCACCGGGCTCAGGTGGTTGCCGAGAACCGACGAATGCGTCCAGCCCAGATAGAGTACCATGTAATTATGCTTCAGGTTCTTCGCTTTTCCCAGGGCCTGCCCGACTTCTCCGGCGACGGCGTCAAACTGCCCTTCCCGGTACCTGCGGCCCGTGCTTAAGGCGGTCTTCTGAAATATATTCAATGGCCACGGCCTGCCCGGTTCATTGAAGAATACCTCGTCGTCTATCGCGATGCCGTCGAATCCGGACTCGTCGTACACGCCAAGGTCTTCCTTTAAGGACTTCAAATCAGGGCTGAGCCAGCCCGCGGTAATTAGGCGCTTGCGGTGCACGGGCAGCCCGTCAAGGCCGGCCGTTGACAGGAACGTGCCCGCCTGCAGCCGCGTGGTTGCGGCCGCCCCTTCATTGGCATAGCCGTCGTCAGGCGGACGCGCAACGGCGAGCCCGCGGTTTGCCGGCCACGCACACACCAAGCCCCCGTCCACGAAGAAGGTATTGTAACGATCACCGTACTCGACAGCAAAAGAGCGCGCGGAGCTGCCTGAAACGGCGTAACTGCAAAGGCTATAATAGTTGTATGCGTCCATGCTGGAAAAAAAGTATATTTTGCCGTCAAACAGGTACACGCCCGGCACCGCGCCGCCGGCGCCTATAACCGGCCCCCTCATGCCAAGCGCGTTGGATGGCAAAGCGCCCAGCAAAGTGTAACCGGCCTGCGGGTGAACGAACTGCGTGAACGAACGGTCGAAAACCATCAGCTCGTCAACAAGAACGCTGCCAGATGGGGAAACCGGGCCGCCGGCCTTGAAGCTGGCGCCGGAAAGAAATGCGCCGGAACGCGCCTTGTAACAAAGAGGAAACCCGTCCACAAACAAGGTTATGTGCTGTTCAGACGCCTCGCCCGCCAGCCGGTGCCATTTGCCGTCATTCAAGGCGGAACTCCAGCAATCAGTCAAACTGCCATCCGCGCCGTTGGCGAAAAAAACAAGCTGGCTGGCGCCATAGCGGTAAAAACCTACGCCCTGGCCCTGCGCATCGGCCCAGCCCGCCACCCAGGCCCGGGTGGCAGTATCGCCACCGGCGCCAAACTTGACGCGCAACGCAATCGACAAATCAGACAAACCGCCCGAATCCGGCAAACCCCTGGCTTCGGCCTGCCCGGAAGAAGAATCAAGGGCAAGGCAGCCGCCGAAAGCGCAATCAGGCGAAGAACCCGCAACAACATTGCCGGACATAACCAAATCATTTGAACCAAACGAATCCGACAAATCATCAAAACGCCAGTATGAAACAAGGCCCTCAGAAGAAAAAACCCCGCGAGAAACTTCGCAGTTTCCGTTGGCGCACGCCCGGCCGTCAGGACAGCCTGTCCAGGAACCCCATTCAAGGCAGTCGTCTTCGTCAAAGTTTCCGCAGACATTATAGCCGGAACCGGAACACTGCCTCAAGCCGGCGGAAGAACAGTCATTGCTGCAGGCCCGAATCACGGGTTCCTTGTCAGTGCCTGTTGCGGGCACGACATCCGGCTTTTTGCTTTGGTTCACGTCACCCGGAATGACGGCGGGCTTAATTTCAGGGCCGCCGGAACCGGAATTCATGCCAAATTTTAGCACGCCCAAAAAGTCGAACACTTCACGAACGCCACTCCGCCCATTCCCCGCATAATAGGCCTGCACTTTCCCGTCAGCCCTTTCATGCGGACGGGAAAAGGCAACAAGCATTATGACTGCGAAAACCAAAACCACGATTCCGAGGAGAATCAGGCGGTCCAAAGAGCCCTGGCCATGCGAAAAGCCTCTTCCGGGCCGCTTAATGGCCCTGTCGGAATAATGGCGCGGCCGGCCGGTTTTATGGGGCATGAAAACAATAATCAAAAGTGAAATATTTAACCATTGCCATTGCTTTAATTTAGTCTGGTGGGGCAATGGCGGAAAATTCTTTTTCCTCGGAAGAGCGGAAAATCCTGGAACCGTTTTTTTCGAACATGGACAAAAACGTCTTTGTCCTCAAAAACCTGCCCGAAGTCGTTTCAGGCGCACTGTTCTCGCGCTATTCGCGCTCGCCGAAACCATTGCGCAGGCTTTTGCTCGACGAATTCATTGCCGACAAGGAATCCGGCTTCCGGGAAATCGTCAACTATTCACTTGGAAACGGAGAACAGCAGGCAATCGCAACCAAGAAAGCCGAAGAGTTTTACGACCGCGTTCTGGTCGGCTACGGCGACGATTCCGTCGCGGAATTAGGCGGAGCGCACGTCGCATGCGAAAAGGTTTCAATCATCGCAAGCAAAGTCCTCGAGGATTCACGCATTGGCCTCTCCCCCCTGGAAAAAAGCACGCGCTACGTTTACTTTGACGAGAAAGAGGGCGGCCGATACCAGTACCTGCTCGAGCCTGGCATAATGCAGTCGGCATTCGAAAAGGATTACGTGGAAACGTGCGATTTGCTGTTCGGCACGTACGCCGAACTCGTGCCGAAAGTGAGAACACAGGCCGAGGAATGGTTTCCGCAGGACTCCGAGACAACCGACCGCGCGTACAAGTCGACAATCAAGGCTAAAACCTGCGACCTCCTGCGCGGCCTCCTGCCTGCTTCAACGCTGACAAACCTCGGCCTGTACGGCAATGGCAGGGCGTTCGAATACCTCATACTCAAAATGCACGCCTCGCCATTGAAGGAAATCAACGGCATCGCTTCTTCATTGCACGAAGAGCTTTTGACTTACATTCCTTCTTTCGTCAAGCGCGCGGCCGGAAAATACGGCGGCCCGACACAGGATTTTTTCAGGCAGGCGAACGCAAACCTTGACGCAACCGCAAAAGAACTGCTTGCAGGCAAACATGCGGAGCAGGCAAAGGAAGTGGAACTGGTCGACTTTGACATGGAAGCCGACAACAAAATCGTTTGCGCGCTGCTTTACGCGCACAGCGACAAGCCCCTGCACCAGCTCAAAAAAATCGTTGCCGCAATGGGCGAAGAGGAAAAGCGCAAAGTCATCCATGCATCTCTTGCGCACAGGCAGAACCGCAGGCACAAGCCTTTGCGAAGCTTCGAAAACGCATACTACACTTTCGACTTGCTCTCAAATTACGGCGGCTTCCGTGACTTGCACCGACATCGCCAGCTTACACAGGAACGCCAGCTTTTGACGGCAAACTTCGGCTATGACACTTATCCCGAACTGGAAAAGGCGGGCGTTTTGAAGGAATTTGAAAAGGCAATGGCAGGAGCGAAGGAAACTTACGATAAAATCGCGAAGGAAATGCCGTTGCAGGCACAATACGTTGTCCCGCTCGCGTACAAAATAAGATGGTATTTCACTCTCAACGCGCGTGAAATGTACCACTTGGTTGAGCTGAGGTCGACGCCGCAGGGACACGCCGACTACCGAAGGGTTTCAATCGAAATGTTCCATCAGGCGAAAAAGGCGACCCCGCTTGTCTTCGAACTCATGAAATTCGTCTACGAGAAAGGCGCGGGCCTGGAAAGGCTGGAAGCGGAAAAGAAGGCGGATGAAAAGCTGGAGCGCATTGGCAAAAAATAATTTTTTTGGAATGGGAGGAAAAAAGCATGGCAAAAAAAATCAGGGTCATTCAATACGGTTTGGGAACTATTGGAATGGAAACCGCGAGGCTTTGCCTTGAAAAGCAGTCACTTGAATTGGCTGGCGCGATTGACATCGACCCGCAAAAAGCCGGAAAGGATGCCGGAGAACTGTGCAATGGAAAACGTGCAGGCGTAACGGTTTCTGACAGCGCGAAAAAAGTTTTCTCCGGGGCAAAAGCGGACGTTGTTGTTCACACAACCGTTTCAAGCCTTGCCAAGGCAGAACCGCAGATCATCGAAGCGCTTGAATCGGGCCTGAACGTGGTTTCGACAACCGAAGAGCTTTCTTTCCCCATAGGCGAGAACAGGAAAATCGCGGAGCGCTTGGACAAAATCGCCGGCAAAAACAACGTCAGCGTGCTTGGTGTCGGAGTCAACCCCGGCTTTGTAATGGACGCATTGCCATTGATGCTTACAGCGCCATGCCAGAAAATCGAAAAAATCGAAATCACGAGGCAGATTGACGCCTCGAACAGGCGCGTTCCCTTCCAGAAAAAAATCGGTTCCACGCTTTCGGTTGAAGAGTTCGACAAAAAGGTTGCGGAAGGCACAATCAGGCACGTCGGCCTGCCTGAATCGCTTTCAATGATAGCGCACTGCCTTGGCTTTAAGGATTTCGAGTTCAGCCAGACAATCAGCCCGATAATCTCGGACAAGGAGATTGCGTTAAGCTGGGGAACGATAAGTATGGGAAGCGTTCGCGGCGTGAAGCAGACTGCCTCGGCGAAAGTGAACGGAAAAGAAATAATTTCCATGAATTTCCGCGCCGGCATCGGGGAAGCGGAATCGTTTGACGCAGTCAAAATCCACGGCGTGCCGCCAATCGACATGAAAATCTCGGGCGGAACTCACGGCGACAGGGCAACGGCCGCGATCGCGGTCAACATGGTTCCGGTCGCATTCTCGGCGGGCGCCGGCCTGAAAACAATGGCGGACTTCGTGCCAAAAATCCTTGCGTGAAAAATTTTGGCAGGTCTTCAAACCTGCCAAAATTTCAGCTACAGGTTTTTGTAAACGTCTTTCCTGCTTGAAACCCTGGCAAAAAATATTTTTTGCCCTTCAATGCGGTAAATTATTCTCAGGTTCAGGATCCTCGAAGCCCAAAACCGTTTCTGGCCGTGAAGTGGCTTTTCGGAAAACGGGTTTGCAGTGAGCCTGCGGAGCCTTTTTTCAACAAGCGTTTTTTGGCTGCCGTCAAGCCTTGCCACGTCATCGGCAAAAGATTCAAGAAAAACCGCTTCAAAACTCATTTTTTCAGGCCTGTTTTAGAGTAGAACTCCCTTTCCGACAGAGATTTGTTCTTGCCTGCTTTGAAATCATCCCATGCCTTTTCAGCCAAAATCAGGTCATCTGCGTCAAGGCTGCGCAGATACTGCTCTTCAAGCTTCAGAATGCCAAGCCGAAGCGCTTCGGATTTCGTTTTGACAACGCCTTTTTCAACGAGGCGTTCAATTACGTCTTCAACGTGGCCGGAAAAATTGACGGTCAAATTCATATTAAAACACAATAGAAAATAGTGTAAAACCATATAAAAAGCTTTCCGGGCCACCGAATTCCGACTTGGGCGAAAATTCACCCGGGCGGGTTTTCCTCGAACCTTATGGCGTCAAGCCTTCCGCTTGAAATGTCAAAAACAATCGTGCCGCGCTCATAGCGCCTGCTCCACACACTGCCGTCCTGCACCGGTGCTTGGTCAAGCGGATAGCCGAGCGGAAAAACAAACGGAAGGAACTGGTTATCAAACGAATCGCCATCGGCTCCATTGCCCGGCAATAGAAAATACGTGCTGTCATCAGCAACCAAGTGCAACCATAACCAAACTGGCAAAATCTTTGAGGGATCAGCCCGCGTAAAACCGGAGCCGGAGGCCGTAAAAAGAATCTTTTTGCCTTTTGATTTCATTTTCTGCGTCAAATCCCGGTACCATGCAACGGACGTCGCACCCCTTGGAGAACCGCCAATGGCAATGCCATCACGCCAAAACTGGTTTTCGGCCATCAAACCGTCAAACTGGCCGGAATCAACAACAGCATCAGAAAATATCTCATTGTCGGAGTTTGTGAACCTGAGAGCGTTCATTATCAGCCCCTTTCCGTCAAGCCGTTTCACGATTTCTGCCCGAATTTCCAATGTAATGCCGGAAAGATGCGCCGCAAGGCCGTTCCTTGCACCTGAAAAAACATATGAATAATCCTCCAGCACCTGGCCCGGAAAAATAGTGTTGTCAATAAACAGGTCGCCGCTTGGACTGAAAGAGGCGGTTTTCACGCCGTACCGCACAAGATATTCCCTGACCGCCGGGCTGTTAAGGTTCCAGAGAACCCTCATCTTATGCTTGCCGCTGGCATTGTAGTAAAACGGCCACAGCATTGTTTTGCCGTCTTGGTAATCCTGTACCGGTCTGTCCGGCACAAGCTTGTCGGAAGCATCAAGAACGGGCATTCCGGAACCGTCAAGCCCGACCCCTGTTTCCAGGCCGCCATTGCCGTACTTTGCATTATACGCAGGATTGCCTTGTGCAAGTTCATGATGGATTTTCTGCACGTCGGCACGCTGCAGTATGCTCATGTTCATGCTCTTCCCTCTAACAGGATTGCCCGTTTCCACGCCGTAAAGATTGAACAGCGCGTCGATTTCGCCGGGTGAAAGCGCGACAGACCGGTTATTCGCATTGTTTACGGTGGCGGAACGGTAAACACTGAGATGCCCGTGCATTTCGGAAAGCTCGACATAGATATAATGCCGCAAACCCGAAGCGGGCACGTTAAGCATGGGCGCCGGCACGGAAGAAACCTCAGAACCCCCCGCCTCCGCCGAATAAAAATGCAGGTACTGCCTGAAAGGCTTGCCAGCACAGTCCGCGGAACAGGACTGCATTGTTTCATCGGCTTCGCAGACACCATTAGCAACACAGGAATAGGAGAAACCCATGCCCCCAACAGCCGCAAGGTTCTGCATTGCCAGCCTCTGCTGCACGCCTGATTCCTGCGCCGAAGTCTTTCCGCCCGAACCCACAAAAGAAATCAAGGCAACGACAACCGCGGCAATCAAAATCGCGGCGCCAAGCAACAGCAGATACTCGATTGCGGACTGGCCACGGGAAAACATCGGTTTCACCATCAAATATCATTCACACAAATTAAATCCTTTGGCACGCCCAAGTGCACAAAAGGCAAACGTCAGTTCTGCGAATAAGAGTTGCCTGCGCCAGTCCAAACATATCCCGGCTGCGGCCTGAAATTGTCCCGCGGCAAAAACGCGTCTGAAACGACTTTTGTGGCCGGGCCGTAAACGACTGCGAAATGGTTTAAGCCGGTCATGCCGGTCGAAAAAGTGTTGTTCGAGGATTCGCCGACGTTCAAATAAATTGCGGTGTCATAAGCCTGCCCTGAAATGGGATAAAAAAAGCTTGAGTCGGTGGAAATTCTGTTGCCCGCAAAGGTTATCCCGCTTCCCGAAAAGAAGTGCACGTAAGGCCTGTGGATTCCAACGGTTTTCACAGGATACGCCAACGAGGATGCCTCTATGAGATTGTTTTTTATAAGCGCGGTTCCGCCCGCCATGAGAGTGACCCCGAATCCGCTCTTGTCCCAGTCCTGGGCAAACTCCCTTGCAGAAGTCTTGAATTCGGAGCCCTCGATTGTAATGCCGTTCACCCTGAAATAGGCGAGCTTGCGCTGGTTTCCCGAAAAAACCCTTGAATTCCTGACCACGATTCCGCCAACATAAGCGCTTGAAACAATCTGGTAGCCGCGGTTGTTGCTGAACTCGTCGTTTTCAAAAACAAGATTTTCGGTTATGTTGGGGACGTTCACGTTCGGCTCGATGTCAACGCCGGCCCTCGGATTATATCCTGTGTCGCTTCCGCCCGTAATGCCGGTGTCCTTGAAAACGCTGTTTTTTATTGTCGAGTTTTTCACCTGAATTATGCTGAGGCCCTGCCTGCCGTTGCTGCTTGAAACCACGCCGTCAACGGTTGCGCCCGAATCCACGGGGCTTGCCGAGCCGCCAAGGTAAATGCCGTCCGTCTGGAAGTTGTGCACAAAAATGTCGGAAATCGAATAATTTTTGCAGCCATAAGTCGCAATGCCCATTCCTGACGGGTGTTCTCTGACGCGCGGATCGTGCGACATCTTGTCGTTGTTGCCGTACAATTCCAAGCCGGAAATGGAAAATCCGTTACAGTGATCGAAATAAAACGGCGTGACCGAACCGGAATTGGAACTCCACACCGTCACGCCCGCGGCATTGACGGCACTGCGGTCCGCCGACCTGTAAAAGTCGCCCTTGACCTCGACTTTTGCCTTGTAGTTTCCCGATGCGTCCTTTCCCAAGCCGACAATTTCCAGGCCGTTGCATCCGGAAAACTTGATGTCGGTTACGCCATTTGGAAGCCTGCCGTCGGAAGTCGCAGCCAAAATCTTGTACCGGTCAATCTTATAGTCCCCTGCAGGAATGACAAGCGTTGCGTCAGTCGAACCGCTCAGCTTGGCCGCAGCAGCAATGAACGATTCATAATCGTCGGAAACCCCGTCGCCTTTCGCGCCAAAATCCTTTTTCAAATCAAAAATTCCGCCGCCGCGGTCGGTGATGGGGCCTGGCAGGCCAAGGGATTTGGAAAGATTCCCCTGCGCTACAGCAACAGTCTGCGACCCTCTTTGCGCCGACTGCTTGCCCCCGGAACCCACAAAAATAATCAAGGCAACGACAACCGCGGCAATCAAAATCGCGGCGCCCAACAGCAAAAGATATTCTATGGCGGACTGGCCTTTTGGAAGGTTTTGATCCACTACCAGTATACGGCTTCGGCGGTTAAAAGCCTGCCGCGGTCAAGTTTCCAAAACCCTTTAAAACCCTTTTTTGCAGGAAATCGGTTCATTGGCTTTTGAGGCTGTCTGTTTGGCTTTTGCCGAACGGCTCGGCCGTTCACAACAGTGGACGGCCTTAGCTTCGGACCCGGCGGACGAAACCGCCGGACGAAAGCGGCTTCGACAATTAAGGGGTGTTTTGTGGATGGCAAAGAAGTACGTGTATTTGTTTGATGAGGTCAAAAATGCGAATTCGGAAGAATGGATTTTCAGGCTGGGCAACAAGGGCGCACAGCTCGCGGAAATGACTTCAATCGGACTGCCCGTGCCACCGGGATTCACCGTTTCAACCGAGGCCTGCAATGAATTCTATGATTCGGGCAAAAAATGGCCGGAAGGCCTTGAATCACAGGTAAAAGAATGCCTTGCCAAAACCGAAGCCAAAATCGGAAAAAAGTTCGGCGACCCGGAAAATCCATTGCTGTTTTCCGTGCGCTCCGGCTCTTACGTTTCAATGCCGGGAATGATGGACACTGTCCTCAACTTGGGTTTGAACGACGAAACCGTCAAGGGATTGGCGCACTCGACCAAAAATGAAAGGGGCGCGTATGACTCTTACAGGCGCTTCATACACATGTTCGGCGACGTTGTCATGGGAGTCCAGCATGAGCATTTCGAGGAAGCCATTCATGCGCTCAAGGCAGGGAAAGGCGTGAAGCTTGACACGGAACTTTCCGTCGAAGACCTCAAGGTTTTGGTTGAAGAGTACAAAGCAATCGTGCAGAAGCACGCGGGCAAAAGCTTTCCCAATGAAGCGTTCGAGCAGCTGAAAATGGGCATCAACGCCGTCTTTAGTTCATGGAACGTTCCGAGGGCTGTGTCATACAGGCGCATCAACAAGCTGAAAGAGGACGCCGGAACGGGCGTGAACGTGCAGGTAATGGTTTTCGGAAACATGGGAGAAGACTGCGGAACAGGCGTTTCCTTCACGCGCAATCCCGCAACCGGCGAGAAGGAGCATTACGGCGAATTTTTGATCAACGCGCAGGGCGAGGACGTCGTTGCGGGCATAAGGACGCCCCAGCCCGTCGACGAAATGAAAAAATCTCATCCAAAGGTTTACGCTGAACTGCTGAAGGTTTACGACATTCTTGAAAAGCATTACCGCGATTTGCAGGACTTCGAGTTTACCTTCGAGCATGAAAAGCTGTTCCTTTTGCAGACAAGAAGCGGAAAGCGCACCGCAAAGGCGGCGGTGAAAATTGCGGTCGACATGGAAAAGGAAAAGCTCATTGACAGGGAAACCGCGATCATGCGCGTCAAGCCGGAACAGCTCGACCAGCTATTGCACAAGCAGTTCGACGAAAAAGAGGCACAGAAGGCAAAAGCCATTGCCTCCGGCATAGCCGCCTCGCCGGGCGCGGCAGTCGGCCAGGTTGTTTTCACAGCGGAAAAGGCGAAGGCATTGCATGACGCGGACGCAAACAAAAAACTTATTCTCGTGCGCGTCGAGACAACGCCCGAAGACATTGAAGGAATGAACGTTGCGCAGGGCATTCTCACTGCGCGCGGCGGAAGCACCAGTCATGCTGCAGTCGTAGCGCGCGGCATGGGCAAATGCTGTGTTGCCGGAAGCAATGACATCCACGTTTCATACAAGGACAACAGGTTTTCGGTGAAGACCGCGGAAGGGGAAATTGCGGTCAAGGAAAACGACTGGGTTTCCCTGGACGGAAGCACTGGCAAGGTCTATCTCGGAAAACTGCCGCTTGTCGAGCCAAAGCTTTCAGGCGATTTTGGGACATTGATGGAATGGGCTGACGCGGTCAGAAAGCTTAAAGTGAGGACGAATGCGGATACGCCGCATGACTCCGATGTTGCGAGAAAGTTCGGCGCCGAAGGCATAGGCTTGTGCAGGACCGAGCACATGTTTTTCGAGGGCAGCCGCATCAAGGCAATGCGTGAAATGATTCTGGCGGAAACAACCGCGGAGAGGCGCAAGGCCTTGGACAAACTGCTTCCATTCCAGCGCGAGGACTTCAAGGGCATTTTCAAGGCAATGGATGGTCTGCCGGTAACGATAAGGCTGCTTGACCCGCCACTGCACGAATTCCTGCCCGAAGGCGAAAAGGAAATCGCGGAAATCGCGCAGAGCACGGGCGTAAGCGTGGAAAAAATCAAGGCGAAAATCGCGTCATTGCACGAAATAAATCCGATGCTCGGATTCAGGGGCTGCCGCCTCGGCATCGTCTTCCCTGAAATCAACGAAATGCAAGTTCGCGCAATAATCGAGGCAGCGGTCGAGGCAAAGGAAAAAGGCGTCGACGTCAGGCCCGAAATAATGATTCCGGTCCTGAACCATGTCAATGAAATGAAAAACATGGCGGCATTGGTGGACGCGACTGCCAAGCAGGTGCTGTCGGAAAAGAAAGCCGACCTTGATTTCTTGATTGGCGTGATGATGGAACTGCCGAGGGCATGCCTTACAGCGGATGACATCGCGGAGTACGCGGAATTTTTCTCTTTCGGCACAAACGATCTGACGCAGACGACCTGGGGCTATTCAAGGGACGATGCCGCAAAATTCATTCCGGCTTACATGGAAAAGAAAATCATAAAGCATGATCCATTCCAGGTGCTCGACCAGGAAGGCGTGGGCCAGCTAATCAGGACCGCGGTGCAGAAAGGCCGCTCGAAACGCGAAAACCTGAAAATCGGGATTTGCGGCGAACACGGCGGCGAGCCATCCAGCGTGGAATTCTGCCACACCATCGGGCTGAATTACGTGAGTTGCTCGCCTTACAGGGTTCCGATTGCAAGGCTGGCAGCTGCACAGGCGGCTTTGAAGGAAAAAAAGGCAAAATGATTTTATTGCAGAGGGCGGCGCATGGATTTCGTGGCTCGCGGCAACGCGTCCCGCGGCCTGCGCCCCGCCTTCAAGGCGCGTTCTATTCTCCCGCCCCGCGCCAATATTTCTTTGGCGTTGGGTGAGGCGCGCACAAGAATTCCCAAAACTTTTGTCCTGCAACGATCGGCAAACTCCAGTGCCTGGCGCGATTCTTCGGCCGCAGGAAACCTGTTGCGCTGGATGAGGTCTGCCTGAAGCGAAATTTTCCGCAGTACAGAGCCGGAAACATCCACAATCCTCGTTCCCGGCACCAAATACTTGGCGCCTTTGCGCAGCCGCCTTATTTCGGTTTCATGCCCGGCAATCAACGCATATTTGTCGACAAGGCGGAAAAAATCCAAGGCCGCCTCCCTTTTCGCTCTGTCGCCGCCGGCTATTGCCGCTTCGGCGTTGGCAAAAACCATGTTCCAGTCAACGGGCTTTTGAGGCTGCGGTTCCTGCTCAGACATGCGGGCAAGCGCGGAATCAAGAAGCTGGCGCACCAGGCCAGGGTCAAAAGCTTCATTCACCGGCATTGCATCATCTCACTTGAGCGCTCCAATCGCTTCCCTGAACCTTTCAACCGCCAACGCAAGCGTTTCATTCGTTGTAGCGTAGGAAAAGCGCACGCACTTGTCAGCGCCGAAAGACTTTCCGTTGACGCACGCCACTCCGGAACGCATGAAGAAAAGCTGGCAGTCCTCGGAGCCGTTGATTTTGAATTTCTGGCCGTTGAATTCGTAGCTTTTTCCGTAAATCTCGCTCACGTCCGGAAACAAATAGAACGCACCCTGCGGTTTCTGGTTTATTTTGAATGCATGCTTTCCTCCGACCATTATTTTCGACAATCCTGCAATGAAATTGTCACGCGCCTTCTCGTAATATTCAACCATTTCCTCTGTGCGCGCCTTTGCCGCGGCGCTTTTCAACCCAACGCAGCACGCGAACTGCGCAGGCATTGAAGTGCCTGAACTGATGTCAGCCTGCCTTTTGTTCATTCCGGAAATCAGGTCTTTCGGCCCGACTGCCCATCCTACACGGTAGCTTGGCGCGCAGAATTGCTTTGACATCGTGCCAATGATTACGGTGCGTTCAGCCATTCCTTCAAGCGAGGCAATGCTTGGAGCAACGCCCAGGCCGTCAAAAGTGAGCGACGTGTAACATTCGTCGGAAACCACGTCAAGGCTGTGCTTTTTACACACCACAGCTATTGCTTCAAGCTCTTCTTTCGAGTAAACCATGCCGGTCGGATTGGACGGCGAATTCAGGTACAATGCAACCTTTTTCCCGTGCGGCGCGTTTTTTATGGCTTGTTCAAGTGCGTGTGCGGAAATCTTCAGGCTGTCATCCGGCTCAACGACAACAACTTTTCCGCCGAAGCTTTCAATCTGCGTTGGAATGCTAACCCAATAAGGCGCGGGCACAAAAAAAACGTCTCCCTCATTCGTGATTGCGCCGAAAACATTGTAGAGCGCTTCCTTTCCTCCAACGGAAATTTGCACATTTTCAGCTGAATAAGAATTGCCGGCCTGCTTTGAAACCATTTCAGCGACAAGGCTTTTCAGTTCAGGATAGCCTGAAACAGGCTGGTAGGGCGTGAACTTTCCGCCTTCGCTGAGCGCGGCAATGACATCATCGGTCGGCTTGAAATGCGGCTGGCCGGCTGTAAGCACGACTATTTTGTAATCGGATTTGCTGTGCAGTGCCTGCAGTTCCTTTTCCGTCCTTGTTATCTGCTCCTTCACGCCCAAGGTTGCGGACGGAAGCCATTTCCTGGTGGTTTCGCTCAGTTCAAACGCCATGCTTTCACCGGATTAAAAAAAGCGGAGAAACTATTTTAACGCTTTTGTGGAAAAAAAATCAGCCGCGCAGGAATTCCATAGATGGACAGGCGACACACGGAACCTTTGGAAGAAAAAAAGAAAAGCCGGCTGTAAACCGGCTTAAAGTTTTGCCTAATTTAAACTGGCACGCATGTGCACGTACCATCCGCATTTACACTCGAACAGAAACCCAATTCTTGCTGTCCAGTAATACAAAGCTGCCTGTTAGCCGGTGCGGAGGACGCTATCTTTATTCTTGCGCCATTCAGTAATGTTAACCTTATTGTTTCCGGTGTTACAGACAAGGCGGTCTGTGGTGCCGTGAATGAAGTACCGCCACTTGTTTCCAGTTTTTGGGCGTTTACGCTGAAAACTCCGGTGGACCCCCCTGCATCTAATGAGACGCTCAATGCTGTCCGAGTTCCCTGAATATCCATTACCCTAAAATATATTCCTCTTCCTTGGTTTCCGGCAGTCATGGTCGTTGAGGCAGAAAAGGATGTAGATCCATTTGCATCTGGCGAATTTGTTATAAAGCTTTGAAAGTATGTCGGCTCAATGAACATCCTGGGAATCCCGTTTGCGGTTATTACCACTCTTTTGTCCCCTGTCGACCCGAAATAAACGGAGTTTCTCAGCTTTTGATTGGCAGCATAATAACCTGCGGCTCCCATGTGCCCTTGTATGCCGCTATCTGTGCCAAAGACGATGCCTGCGTAACCATCGTTTTTCGTGTTGGTTATTCTTAAGGGCGGGTATGTTTGGTCGGATTCTTTTATGTCAAGTTTGACTTCTGGGGCTGTTGTTCCGATTCCGATTCTGCCGGTTCTGTCAATGAATAATCTGTCTTTTTGCACCCAGAGGTCTCTTATTGAAAATGAGCCGGGGTAGATTGTTGAAGTGTCCTGCAACGGTTGTCCTGTTATGCCGTCGGCTTTTCCTGCTCCTAATGACCAGTACCTGTCACCGTCAAGAATGTTTACGCGTTCGTTGGCGCTGAGTGTCAGCAAACCCGTTTTTTCGTTTGCCTGTGTGCAGCCCGCAAAGACCAATGCGGCAAACAGTATTAGTGGAATAAAAATCGTCCTTGTTTTTTTCACTTTTCCGCCTCCAAAAAAAAAATCTTGGTTAATTTTATACGGTTAAAGGCATTCCGCATATTTATATTTATGGTTTCATAAATGCAATGGAGCGTCCGCATGCTGTTTTTCGGCAACTGGTGAAGATGTCCGCACGCAACTCAAGCATCAAAGCCTTTTGGCATTTCCCATGCATAGGCGAACGAACCGCTGCTTCAACCAAGCTTAGCTTGCCGGCTGGGCTGTCTTGCTCGGATAATTTATCATGTAATAGTCGGACAAGGCGTTGAGGTCAAGCGCTTCCGCGTTGTAGGACGAAACCTGCACTGCCTTGTTCTCGGAAACCCATGCAACCTTGCGGTAAGACAGGTAACTGCGCTGGAAGTAGCCGCCGAAACTCTGCTTGAAAGTTTCGGTTCCCTCTTTCGGGAAGGTCTTCAGGCCGTTGTAAACAAAATCGAGAGCGCGCTCGTGGCTTTCAAATTCAGCTATGAAAACCTCCGCCTTCAGGCCGTTGTTCTCGTAAACCGCTTTTCTTGCCGGGACCGGGAAAACGACGTCCGGCAAAACCGAAAGCTTGAAACCGCCGAGCTTCGGGGCAAACTGCTTTTCCTCGCTGGTCTCAGGGATGTTCTTGCAGAACGAGCCGGCGGTGCCTGAACCCTGGCAGTAATCGATTGTCGTTGCTATGCCGTCGGAGCAGTTGGCATCCGCAGTGCACCTCGGCGCCGCGGTGGTGGCAAGGATATTGAATTCAAGCTCCTTGACTGCTGTTTTTCCCGAAACAACGTCTCTTGCAGTCAGCTTCACTTTCTGCTTGCCTGCTTTTGAAAACCAATTCGTTGCGGATGGCTTGCCCTTGAACTCGTTCAACCCGAAGGCAATCGAGTAATCCAGGGCGTTGCCGGAAACGCTGACAGCGGACATTGCGACTGAAAAGTTCTGCCCGGCATTTGGCCGGAAAACATCCGATGAAACATAGTCTATGGCGGGAGGCAAAGCGAAATCAGAATGCTTGCACTCCGCTTCACAGCTGTTTGACTTCTCGCACCTGTCATCAGTGCCAGTGTTCTTGTCATTGCAGTCCAGATCCTTAACGCAGACAGGCTTGATGCACTCGTTGTTGCAGGCAATCTCGCCGCGCCTGCAGATGCCCTGCGCAGCAGAATTGCTTGGAAGCACTTCAAAGAGCGCGCTCCTGAACTGCTCCAGGTCGACTTTTTCCTTGTTCAGGGCCATTACTGCTACAGCGTTGTTGCCGGATACCCAGAAAACCTTTGAATAGGTGAAATAGCTTGCAGTGAAATAGCCGCCGTTTTCGTCGACAAAGGTTTTTTTCTGGAACGTGTCAAGGCTTTTTGAAGCAAAATCCAGTGCCAGGAAATGGTTTTTGAGCGGCAGGACAAGCACTTCAACCGACACGCCGCCTTTCGAGTAAACGGTTTTTGTTCCGCCTTCAATCCATTTCAGGCTTTCGGTTTTTGCCTTTGAAAAGCCCGCTATCGATGGAAGCGCTTTTTGCGAAGAATCAGCGTAAGTGTTCCTGCACAGTGCATCCCAGGTGCCTGCCTTCTCGCACTTGTCGACTGATCCGTCTATGCCGTCGTCGCAGTTCTCGTCAATCGCGCACAGGGAAGTTGCGGTTGCCGGCCGCACATTGATTTCGATTTCCTTGGAAACGTTCTCGTCCGCTTCAACGTCGTGGATTACCGCCTTGATTTTCTGCTTTCCTGAATCAAGGATTGTCGTCTTGATGGCGGCAACGTTTGAAAACGCCTTCTTGCCGGCAAACAGGGTATACTGCAACTGGTGGTTGTCAGGATTGGCTACTCCGACAAAAATGCTGATTGGGCCGTCAACCTTGGGCGAAAAATCGTCAACGGACAGCACGCTTACTTTTACCGGGTATCTTGAAGGCGTGTTTTCGCAGAAGGATTCGCATGACGCCGGTTTCCTGCACTTGTCAGTTGTAAGGCTTTCCCTGTCATTGCAGTCCTTGTCCTCCCTGCACGCAACATTCTTGCACGCGCCGTTGCACAAAAGCTGGTTGGGCCTGCAGGTCACCTCCTTGTTGGAGCATTTCGCATTGCATTTGCCCGCGCTGCTGCACGTGTCAGTGGTTTTGGCGTCATTGTCGTTGCATTCGCTGTTAGATGCGCACAACGGGACAACGCACTGGTTGCTGCACAAAACCTCGCCTTCCACGCACTTCGGCTTTGCCTGTCCCTGACCGGCGCTTTCACTGCACTTGAAGTCGTCCAGGGCGCACCTCGCGGTTTTAGTGCGCAAAATGCAGGCAACTTCCCTTGACTTCCTGTCAAGCAATGCCTCAAGCCTTTCGTCCTTGGATTTCGCCGAAACCAGGAAATAGTCCTTGATTTCCAGGTCAGGGCACTGCTTCAGGAGCTCCTTTTTGGACCCTTCAACCGTCAGCTTGTCAAGCGAATAGCCTGTTACCTGCGCATCGGGGTTCTGCGCGAGAAAAGACTGCACTTCAGGAATTGCCTTGAACGCCTCGATTGTCTTCTTGTCGACCGCGGCACAGCCAGCCAATGCAAGCAACGCAAGCAGCAGGACAAAAACAAGGCGTGCGTTCATAAAAAAGACCGTTCAATCAAAAAACGGCTCCGTTGTTTTTATACCTTTCTTTTCACGGCAAAGAACGCGAACTCGCGCAGTTTTCCCTTCGCCATGCTTTCAGGCAAAACCTTTTCGGCTTCCGCCCAGCTTTTTTCGACTATTCCGAGAGCCATTTTTGCCGCGTAGGCGAAAGAGCCGGCTTCATCCATTATTGCAATGGCCTCTGCAATATCCTTTTTGCCGGAACTGTGCTTTTCAAGAATTTCCGCCAGGCGCTTTGCCTTTTCCCTGGGCGCGTTTGCAAGGGCGTGGATCACAAGCAAAGTCTTCTTGCCTTCCTGGATGTCGTCGCCCACTTCCTTGCCCCACTCTCCGGACTCCGGCTTCAGGTTGAGAATGTCATCCTGTATCTGGAAGGCAACTCCAAGGCTTTCGCCGAACTTGCCCAAAGCTTCAACCTGCTTTTCGGAAGCGTTGCCGAGAATCGCGCCGAGCCTGGCTGAAAACCTTGCCAAAACACCCGTCTTGTAGGCGCACATCTGCAGGTAGTTCGCCTCTGAAACTTTCACTGACTGGTGCCTGTGCCAGTATATGTCCATGGCCTGGCCGATGGAAACGCGCATCATTTCCTCGGCAAACAAATCGTAAATTTTTTCCTTCTGGCCCGGAGAAAGCTTTTTGTTGCGGTACAAGAGCACGGCAGGCAAAAAGTACATTATGTTGGAATCGTTCAATGCTATGTCAAGACCGTATAAGAGATGCATGCAGGGCTTTCCCCTTCTTTCGGTTGAATTGTCCTCCAAATCATCGGCGACAATGGTGCCAGTGTGAATGAATTCGGGCATCGCCGTGAACTCGTAGAATTGTTCCGGTTTTCCGCCCACGGCTTCAAGGCTCCAGAGCATCAGGGTAGGGCGCCATCTTTTCCCGCCGCGGTCCAAAAAATCCCAAATCGGTTCCGAAACGGATTTTGTCAGTGTTTCATAATCACAGTCGTAGGCGCTTCTGCCCAGAAACCATTCGACCCAGGCTTTGCCGATTTTGCGCGGCAGAATTTTTTCAAGTTCCCGGTCGATTTTCGGCTTGTTCTGCTTCAATGCGTCTTCAACGGACATGCAAACAAAGATTGCGGCAAGTGTTTTAAATTGTTAACGCCCTGCAAGCAATTCATGGACAAGCGGCTGCGCGCATCATACTTCCTGGCATACGTTGCCTACGCGCTCTGCTATCTTTTCATCCCGTTGTTCGGAAAAGACCTGGGCCTCTCGCTGTTTGAAATCGGCCTGGCGGGCACGGCTTTCGGTTTGGGCAGTTTCCTTTCATACTACGCTTTCGGCAGGTGGTCGGACATCTCCGGCAGGCGCGATACGTTCATCAAGGCCGGCCTGCTTGCCAGTTCACTCGCATTCCTGGCGCAATTGTTCATTACAGACTTTTATTCAATGGCAGTCATCCGCTTTTTCGCCGGCCTTGCCGTCGGCATTTTCTCCTTTCCCCTCATGGCCGCGGCTTCAAGGCACGAAAAAGCCAGAAAATCTCTTTCAGGCATTTCGGCTTGGGGAAGTTTCGGCTGGTTTTTTGGTGGAATAATCTTCGCGTTCCTTGCCGGAAGCGGGCAGATTTTCACTGCAAGCGCTTTGTTCTTTTTCCTCGCGTTCATCGTTTCCCTGTTCCTGCCCGAAATCGGGTCGCAAAAAATGTCGGTGCCGAAATTTCCCAAACAGCTGTTGAAAAAAAACTGGCCCGTTTACCTCACATTCCTCGTTAGGCACACTTCCGCGAACTCGGTCTGGGTCGTCTATCCATTGTTTTTCAAAAGCCTCGGCGCAAGCAACTTCTGGCTCGGCATAATATGGGCGGTCAACCCCCTGACGCAGTTCATTCTCATGCACGCGATAGGCGGCTATGCGGAAAAGCATTCAACGGACAGCAGGAAACTCATCAAGGCGGGAACGATTGCAACCGCAATCGCTTTCCTCGCCCTCGGCTTCGTATCAGACTACTTCCACATCATCCCGATCCAGATGATAATCGCCGCGTCTTTCAGCCTGCTATTCGTGGGCTGCCTCATAAACTTATCCGAAAACAACGCGGAAAAGGCGACCGCGACCGGCCTGCTTGGAAGCATACAAAGCCTCGCTCTCATCATCGGCCCCCTGCTCGGCGGGGCGATAGCGCAGGCTTTCGGAATGCAAAGCGTTTTCCTGTTCGCGGCGGCAGGCTCGGTTGTTTCACTTGTAATAGCGGAAAAAATCAGCCCTGAAATCAAAACGGGTTAATGCCCAAAAATGCGGTGTCGCTGAGGTAATCTACGACCGCCAGCAAAACCTTTCCGGTTTCCGGCGCATAATCCAAGACCAGGAAATTGTGTTCCTTGAAGTCGAATACTGTCGGGTCGCCTTTGTGCTTCATCACAAAAGTGCCGACAAGCGCTTCACGAAGTTCGGAATAAGCGCGCCGGACGTCGGACCGCAGTTTCTCAAAGTTTTCCCTGCCGGAAAGGCCGAATCCTTTCCGTTTCATTTTGTCCTCGAAGGCCTTGCCATACAATGAAACGCCCGAAAGGCTTCCGCCGGAATTAGACAAAACGTTGTCCACCGTGGGCGCGTGAAAAACCCTTTCAACAAGCCTGAAATTCGGCCTGTCGACGCCGAGAATGTGGGTTGGCTGCAAAACCGCAAACTTCAAATCGCCGGTTTTCCCGACGCTGTTGCAGAACTCCGCCGCGGCAAGATAAGCCGTCAGATGCGATTGGCCGTAAAAGCTCCTGACCCTTCCGGGCAATGGCGGGGCAAGCGAAACCGCCATGGGCTCGTGTTTTCTTTCGCCGGTCTGGTCGAACCACGCCTTTGGCAGTTCACGGGGATCATTGCTCCTGCTTCTTGTCGTGGAACGCCTTTTTCCCTTGTCATAATCGCACCAGAACGCCTTGAGCCGTTCCTCCGGGACACGCCTTTCACGCAAAATTCTCAGCGGCATCATTTCACAAAAAAGTATAGGTTCAGCCGCGTAAATAATTCTTTACCTCTTCATTCATCAGTTCAAGAAACCTTTCCTTTTCGTTTTCCCCGATCTTGCAGCCTGCCGCAATCGCATGCCCCCCTCCTTCGGCAATGCCCCCCAATTTGTCGCAGACGCTTCGCAAAGCCTTTCCGAGATGCAGGCCTTTTCTCACCAGGTCTTTGGTTGCGCGCGCGCTCACCTTGATTGTGCCGTCGTCATACCTTGCCATCGCGATTATCGGCCTGTCTGTGCCGATGATTCCGCTTGAATAAAGCATGCCTGCAACGATGCCGACAATCGAGTCCCTGATTTTTTCGCCCGCGTCAAAAAAATAAAACGATTCGAATTCCTGCAGACCGTTTCCGGAAACAAGCTCGATTCCTTGCGCGAGTTGCCTGCGGTGCTCGGCAAGCAATGCAAGCGCATTGCCATACGCTTCTTCACGGTTCCCGAGGCAGACGGCCAGGCCAAGATCGGGTTCGCCGTGCCTTCCGACTGCGTTCAGCAATGTCGAAAATTCTTTTGCGTCGCGCAGAGGGCTTTTTCTGCCTTCATGCAAAAGCGTGTAGACTTCGCCGAACAATTCCTGGATCTTCCACTCGGGAACATTGAAGGAATTCATGTGCAATACAAGCGCTGTTGAAAGCCTTTTCTTTTCCTCAATGGCCAAATCCTCATAGCTCCTGAAAGCATTGTGTTCATCCGACAGGGTGATGCCCGCGCCGTGCAGGAACGACTTGCAGTTCTCCTCGCGCGCAGTGAGGTCGGGCAACACGGGCGAGGTTGAAAACAACAGCATCTGCACCAGGGGCCTTGAAATCCTTCCGTACAGGCGCAAATCGTTTTTCACTCCAAGAACGCCTGCTTCGACCGCATCCTTCAAAACGATTTCCGAATTCAGGCCGACAAGCTTTCCGGATGCGAGGTCCTGCATGTCTCCCACAGCCCCGACAACAGCCAATGCCGCCAAATCATTGTTGTTTGCATCAAGCGTTTTCGCAAAAATGTACGCCATGCCCGCCCCCGACAGCTCGTTTCCGCCGTCAAAGCCGAAAAGCAGGGGGTTTGCATGGAATGCGTGTTCGACAATCCTGCCGCTTTCGTCTTCCTGCGGCGCATGATGGTCCAAAACTAGAAAATTTTCCGGAAAATGTTTTTTCAAATCCGAGAGCTGGCCGGAACCGAAGTCGACAAAGACAAAGTTTTCGCCCAATGCGAGGAGCATTTCAAAGTCTTCCCTGTACAACTGCTTTATCGCCTTGTGCTTCACTGCAATGCCTTTGCGCAGCAGGGCCTGCACAGCAATCGAGCCTGCTGAAATCCCGTCGGCGTCATGGTGGTGCACTACAACGCATTCCTTCCACTTTTTCACTTCCACGGACATTGCCGAAAGGCGCGACTGCATCGCATTGAAATCGCGCGCGGGCGGGCTGTGCACCTGGGTCAAGGCATTATCATTGGCGTTTCCAGGCATGAAAACATTCCTGCAAAGGCGTTATTTTAATGGTTTGGCGGGCGGGCTGCCGGTGAAAGAAAAGCGTTTTAGGAAGAATAGGTTTTCAAAACCTTTCCCGCACAATTGCCTCGGTTTGAATGGCGTTGAAGGACTTTTTTTCAGGCCTGTTCAGGGGCAGGGCGGGGGAAACTCCTGCAGAAAAGAAAGTTTCGCTGAAAGCAGGGGACGTTGCTGAATTCCTTGAAAGCGAAACCGCGCCGCGCAAAGAAGAACTGCAAAAAAGAGTCGCCATGCGTTTCGCGGAGATAAAGCACCTGCTCAGGGCCATTGAATCGGGCGTCGAGGGCGCAAAGTCTGTTTCACTCGAGGAAAAACAGAACGAACAGCTCAAAAAAATCGTTTCGACGAGCAGCAGGCTCGCAATGGCAAAAATCGGGAGCCTCGCCAAAAGGCTTGAGCCGCCCAAAATCTATTCCATGGAGGAAGCCGCGGCATACTCGCGCGAATCATTCAGCCTTGTGAACCGGGAGATTTTTTCGGCGGGCAAGAACATAGCGTATTCGACTGTTTACCTGAAGGACGAGCTCAAGGAAATCGGCTCGCACGTCGCGGAACTGCAGGACATTTTTTCAGGCCTGAACGCGGAGTTCGCTAAAAATGAAAACGTTTTTCTGGCTGGAAGCGCGAAAAAAGCCGTTGAAGACCTGCTCTCGGCCGAACAAAGCCACAGGGAAAGCATTGCGCAGCAGCAGAAGCTTATGATTGAACTGAAGGAAATCGAGGACTCGCACTCCGAAAACCTCGCGAAAGTGAATGCCCTGCAAAAGTCGGAGGAGTTCTCCGCCCTGGCATCAGTGAGGGAAAAGAAAGCGGAGCTCGAAGCGGGAATGGAAGCGCTCAAAGAAAAGGCTACGGCAAAAATTCTTTCCGCTGAAAAGCCTTTGCGCAAATTCACAAAGCTCGCGAAGGCAAAGCATTTGCTTGCGGGCGAAATGCTTGAACTCGCGGAAATGTACGTGGCCAGGCCCTTCAATGCCTTGCAGCGCGACCCGAAAGGCGAGCACCTCAAAAAAATAGCCGCACAGGCAAGGAAATCCATAGAAGAGGGAAGCATTTCGTTCAAGGCCGAAGCGGAAAAGGAGAAGAGGCTGCTTGAACTGAGGCAGCTTGAAGCATTCGATTTTTTCGAAAACATTTTCTGGGAAATGAACAGGCTGAAAGTCGGGCTTGCAGCCGCGGAAAAGCAGTTGAACGACAGCGAAACAGCCAGGGAAATGGCTTACGCCGAAAGAAAGGCCTCAGACCACGAAAAGGACATCGCCAAAACCACCAATGGACTGGCCCAGCTCAAGTCAGAGCAGTTCAGGCTCAAATCATCGGTTGAGCAAAAGCGTGAAAGCCTTCAGGCGATTGCCAAAAAAATCAGCGGAAAGGAAGTCGTCATTTCCTCCGACTAGCGCCTTTTTCTTTTTTCCGCAAAAACAATTCTTGCATGCAGACAATCGCGCTGACGGGCGGCATAGCGTGCGGCAAGTCGACCGTACTCAAAATCCTGCAACGCAGGGGCTTTGAAACCGTTGACTGCGACGAAATAGTCGCGCAGCTGCACAAAAAGCCGGAAGTCAAAAAGCGCGTGAAAAAAGAGTTCGGCTCGAATGACAGGAAAAAGCTGGCCGAAAAAATCTTTTCCGACGCAAAGGCGAGGGAAAGGCTTGAACGCATACTCCACCCGCTCGTGCTCAGGGAACTGCTCAAAAAATTTTCCGCCCTGGAACGCAGGAAATGCGCCATAATCTTTGTCGACGTTCCACTGCTTTTCGAGGCAAGGCTTGAAAACTGCTTCTCCAAAAGCGTTGCGGTCTACTGCAGGCAAACCCAGCAGGTCGCGAGGCTGGAAAAAAAAGGCCTGACGGAAAAGCAGGCCCTCCAGCGCGTCAGGGCGCAGATGCCGCTTTCACAGAAGGTTAAAAAGGCGGATTTCAGCATAAATAATGCGGGCGCGGAAAAAAGCCTGGAAGCCGGGGTGCGCAGATTCCTTGAAAAGGCGGGAATAAAAAATGTCTGAAAAAACCGCGGTCTATCCCGGAACCTTTGATCCGATAACACTCGGGCACCTTGATGTCATAAAACGCGGCCTCAAGATTTTCGACAAAATAATCGTTGCAGTGACCGACAACCCGAACAAGAAACCGCTTTTTTCGGTCCAGGAAAGAAAGGAAATGATTCAGAACGCGGCGAAAGGCCTGGACATAGAAGTCGATTCCTTCAAAGGCCTGCTCGTAGACTATGTGAGGGCAAAAAAATGCTCTGTAATACTGAGGGGAATGCGCGAACTCTCGGATTTCGAATTCGAATTCCAGCAGGCGACAGTGAACAGGCAGCTGTCGCCGCAGACCGAAACGGTTTTCATTGTCACAAGCGCGGAATACTTTTACCTGAGCTCAAGCACCGTCAAGGAAATCGCCAAACTCAAGGGCAGCGTTTCAGGCTTCGTGCCGGAAGGCGTTGAAAAAAGGCTCAAGAAAAAACTGGCATGAACTGCATGCCACGTCAACTGACGAAAAAAGCGTCTGCCTTGCAATTTCCATTGCTTAAAAAGCATTTTCTACGGCTTTCATTTGTATGCCCGTTGAAAAGCAGACAAAGCTATCGGAAAGCGCCGCGGATGCGGAAACCGCGAAAAAAGCGGAAACTGCCCCGCCAAACACCGGACAGGAAAACGCGGACCCAATGGAAAAACTCGAGCTGAGGCTTTTCCGCATGCTGCTTGAAAAATACGCGGACATCATCAACGAAAGGGAAAAGCGCACAATCGGCGAAATCAAGTCCATGGTTTCAGGCGATGACCTGACAATCCAGTCCGCGCTCGAACAGATAAAGCCCGAAGGCTTCGAATTCGAAAAAAATTACGCCGAAGCCGCGAAAAAGGCGTTCGCATTCGTGTGCAGCGAAATAAGATTTGTCAGTCCAAAGCTGAGCCTCAACTACTGGCTGACCCCCGCGGAAATAATGTCTGAAAGGCTCGGCGACGACGAGGACCTCGCAGTGTTCCTGTGTTCGCTGCTTGCAGGCCTGGGCGACGAAAAAGCCGAAGTCGTAATCGCGGAACTGGACAACCTTGAAACGCATGCGTTCGCCATAACCGAAATCAGCGGAAAATTCTTTTTGTTCGACCCGAGCCAGAAACACGAATTCGAAAAATTTTCCGGCGAAAAGGAAAAGGTTTTGGCGGAATACTCGTGCAACGGGGCCAAAATAAAGGGCTTCCTGTACAAGTTCAACAGCAAGAATTATGAGCAGTTCATTTGACGGCCGCCGCCCCGGAAGTTTTCCGCTTCCATCCGAGCGCCTTTCTTGCAGCCTGCCCCGGATTCAAGCCCTGGCCGAGATAAAAGTCAAAGAGCTGGTGCAGCGAAGGGTCGGCCATAAGACCGTCATATTCCTTGCGATGCAGGTCATAAAGCGTTCTAAAAGCTGATATCAATTCCACTGGCGGTTCCCGCAGGTCATAACCCTGCAGGAGCGGCCTGTTTTCCTGAGCCGCGTCTGCCAGTATGCGGCGCCTTCCAAAACCGACAGCCCCAACACCCTTGGGGCGCCTCACCGGCCTTGGCGCATTCCTGGAAGGCCTCTTTCGCATAAAAAAATAACCGCGCTGAAGTTAATAAACGCGCCCATCCGGACCTTGCGCGGCATTCCCTCATCAGATAAATCCAAAAAAAAAATCGAAGGGCGTTGTCGCTTAAAACAATTTCGCTTTCTTTGTCTGTCATGCCCAAGGAAAAGTCTGCCGGCGCCGTGGTTTTCAGGAAAGGCGCGAAAGGCGAAACACTGTTCCTGCTCCTGCATTACATCAAGGGCCACTGGGATTTCCCAAAAGGCCATGTCGAGGCAAACGAAACCGAGGAGCAGACCATCCGGCGCGAAGTCATGGAAGAAACCGGCATTTCGGACATTGAATTCGTGCCCGGCTTCAGGGAAAACATTTCCTATTACCATACGCAGGCAGGCGCCACGTATTTCAAGGAAGTTTCCTTCGATTTGGCTGAAACAAAAAGCGTTGAAGTCAAATTGTCACACGAGCACAAGGGCTTTGAATGGCTTGCGTTCAAGGACTGCCTTGCCAGGATTTCCTTCGCAAATTCGAAGCGCGTGCTCGAAAAGGCCGCCGCCAGCCTGAAACAATTAGGTATTTAACCTTTTTTTCGGCAAAAATCGTAATTCTTAAATCAAGGCTCACCGATTTTCATGCCATTAGACCAGAAAATATTCAAGGCATACGACATAAGAGGCGTTTATCCCAGGGAACTGGATGAAAAGGCCGCGAGAACAATTGGCAGGGCAATAGTTTCACACCTCAGGCCGGTCAACGTTGCCATTGCCAGGGACGCACGCCTCGGCTCCGAAAGCCTTTCAAGGGCGCTCATAAAAGGCATCCTCGAGCAGGGCGCCAATGTTTCGGACATAGGCCTTGTAAGCACGGATGTCCTCTACTTCGCCGTCGGCCATTACGGATATGACGCGGGCGTGATGGTAACTGCATCGCACAACCCGAAGGAATTCAACGGCTTCAAGATCTGCAGGGAAAAGGCCATTCCGTTGAGTTCCGACACAGGCCTCTGCGAAATAAGGCGCATCTGCCTTGAAGAAGACTACCAGGACCCGATTGAAAAAGGCGAGCGCGTGGAAAAAAACGTTCTCCCGGATTATCTCACAAAAATATTTTCATTCATTGAAACGCCGAAAATGAAGCCGCTCACGGTTGTTGTGGACGCCGGCAACGGCATGGGCGGAAAAATCTTCGCGGAAATCGCGAAAAGGCTGCCCATAAAGCTGATTCCGCTTTACTTCGAGCCGGACGGCAGTTTTCCCAACCACGCGCCCTCGCCGATTGAGCCGCAGAACATAATGGAATTGCAGAAAAACGTGGTCGACTACAAGGCTGATTTGGGCATGGCGTTCGACGGCGACGCCGACAGGGTTTTCTTCGTGGACGAAAAGGGAAACGCCGTTCCCTCATCGGGCATTTCGGCGTTGCTGTGCGAGGCAATCCTCAAAAAGCACCCCAAGTCGAAAATCCTTTACAACACGCCCATGTCGAAGGCCGTGCCGGAAACCATTGAGGCGAACGGCGGCTCCGCCATAAGGACCGTGACCGGCCACGCATTCATCAAGGCGAAAATGCGCGAGGAAAACGCCGTGTTCGGATGCGAGCACTCGGGCCACTACTATTACAAGGACAATTTTTTCGCGGACTCCGGAATGATAACCGCCTTGCTGGCGATGGAAGCGGTTTCACTGCAGAACAGGCCGCTCTCGGAGTGCCTGAAAAAATTCGGAAAATACTTTGATTCCGGGGAAAAGAATTTCCACGTCAACGACAAGGAAAAGGTGCTTGCAATGCTCCGAGAAAGGTTTTCCGGCGGAAAGGAGGATAACGTTGACGGCATGACAATCGATTTCGGGTCATGGTGGTTCAATGCGAGGCCCTCGAACACGGAGCCGTTCCTGCGCCTGAACGTCGAAGCCGAATCCAAAAGCCTGCTGGACGAAAAGCTCGCGGAACTCGCATCCGCCATCGCCAATGGCAAGGCTTAGGCCGCAAACATCCGGCGGAAAAGAGACGAAAACAAAATATCACACCACATCATACTTTTTCATACACGGTTAAGCCCATCGTTTTTAAACCGTTGCCATTCCAAAAAATAATATCGTTTTCCGGGGGGATGTTCTTGGTGAGAATCGCAATCAACGGTTTCGGCAGGATCGGGAGAGTAGTTGCAAGGGCATTGCACGAAAGGCACGAAAAAAACGTTGAAATCGTGGCAATAAACGACCTTGCCCCGCCGAACACCCTGGAATACCTGCTCAAATACGATTCGGTTTACGGCAGGTTCCCCGGCGAAGTCAAGCTGTCAGGAAATTCCCTTCACGTCAACGGAAAGGAAATAGCGGTTTTAAGCGAAAAGAACCCGGAAGCCCTGCCGTGGGGAAAGCTTGGCGTCGACATAGTGCTTGAAAGCACCGGCGTGTTCAGGAGCATCGAGGACTCGCAAAAGCACCTCACTGCCGGCGCAAAACGCGTTATCCTCAGCGCGCCTCCGAAGGACAACATGAAGCAGATTGTTTTAGGCGTCAACCAGGACCAGTTCGACCACGGCAACGACAAAATAATTTCCATGGCATCATGCACTACAAACTGCCTTGCGCCGATCGCAAAGGTCCTCAACGACAGCTTCGGCATAGAAAAAGGATTCATGACCACTGTGCACGCTTACACCAACGACCAGCACCTGCTCGATTTGCCGCACAAGGACCTGCGCAGAAGCAGGGCTGCGCCGATAAACATCGTGCCGACAACAACCGGCGCGGCAAAGGCCCTTGGTGCAGTGATTCCCGCATTGCAGGGAAAGATGGATGGTTTTGCGTTGCGCGTTCCGGTTCCGGTCGGAAGCGTAACCGACCTCGTGGTTTACCTGAACAGGGATGCAAGTCCTGGCGAAATCAACGCGGAAATGAAAAAGGCCGCGGAAGGCAAAATGAAGGGCATACTCGAATACACGGAAGACGAAATCGTGAGCTCCGACATCATAGGGAATGCACATTCAAGCATTTTCGACTCGAAGCAGACAATCACGCACGGAAAGCTCGCAAAAGTCCTTTCATGGTACGACAACGAATACGGATTCAGCAACAGGCTCATAGATCTGTTCAAGTTTGTCGAAAAATAAACCAGACAACCAAACGAATGCCGGAAGAAGGTGAATGGCTTGCCTGAAAGGGTTTACAGGTTCCTCCACGAAATAAAGGGATTCTCAAAAGAATTCGCGGACGTCCCGCTGGAAACCCTCATAGCGGAATCGAAAAAACTTTCAGACCTCGACCTGCCCGAAGGCAGCGTTGTCATTGTGCGCGGCGACATCGACAGCAAAAAAAAGCTCGACGCTGAAAAGCTTGACAGCCAGAAGGCAACACTGGAATACTGCATCAAAAAAGGCTGGAAGGCTGTTGTGATTGGCCACAGGAACAGGCCGACAGCCATAGACCAAAAGCATTTCTGGGAGCAGAGCAGGGAAGCCGACCAGACGCTCTATTTTTACCCGCAGGTTACGGACCATCTTTCAAAACTCCTCGGCATTG
Organism: Candidatus Diapherotrites archaeon; assembly: GCA_016205145.1. NCBI lineage: Archaea > Nanobdellati > Candidatus Iainarchaeota > Candidatus Iainarchaeia > Candidatus Iainarchaeales > Candidatus Iainarchaeaceae > Candidatus Iainarchaeum > Candidatus Iainarchaeum sp. Next base: position 86,827 of record JACQJH010000001.1, on the reverse strand, counting down.
AAGTGCATTACATCCGCAACTGGCTTAACAGGGACGCGACAGCGCTGACCCGGGAAACAATCGATTTCGTGCAGGAAATGCCGAACGGCGGCGTTCTTGTCCTTGAAAACAAGCGCTTTTGGGACGACTTGTGGATAAATCTGTGGGAAGCCGACGAGGAAAAGCTCAGGCCTTTGGCCCAAAAATTCTTCACGCTTGGAAAAAACATCCGCCAAAACCTTTCGGCAACGCTCATAAACAACGCTGTCTCGGATGCAAAAAACGTGAACTTCTCGACGGTCGGCATTGTCCCGTTCATGGAAAACGTTGTCATGGGCGAGCAGCTTGAAAGCGAATTGCACAAAATCCGCGAGGCGCGAAAGGCAAAACTCATCTCGTTTTCCGGTTCTAAACTCGACAAGGTCAAACAACTCAGGGCAGTGCTTGAAAGGGGCCATGTTGAAACAGTGGTGTGCGGCGGCCTCGTTGCAATGGCTTTAATCAAAGCGCAGGCCGAAATTGACGGAAAGGAATGCTGCATAGGAATGGTTGAAACAGCGGCGCAGGAAAAAATCGACAGGGAAAGTTTTGTTGACGCGAAAATCCTGGAGCAGGCGAAAGGCGTTGTGCTCGAAGCTAAAAAGCGGAACATAAAACTTGTTTTGCCCGTCGACTTCAAGCTTGACGATGAAACATTCGTTGAAGGCACAATCATTCCAAAGGACAGGTACGTGTTTGACATCGGCCCGAAAAGCATCGCACTCAATGCAAATGCCGTGCAGGAATTCATGCGAAAATATTCTTCCGCCCATGGCAATGACAAGCCGACTGTTTTCCACAACGGCGTGTTCGGGGTGTTTGAAAGAAAAGAATTCGCGCAGGGAACCGAGGCTTGGGCGAAAGAACTGAAATGCCTTGAAGAAGCCGGCTTCCACATCGTAGTGGGTGGAGGCGAGGGCAGGCAGATTGCGCCAAAGGCGACTGTGCTCATCGGCGGCGGAACATCCGTTCTGGGAATGTCAAACACGCCATTGCCCGCAATCAAGGCAATCTGGATGCATTCAACAGGAAAGCTGGAAAAAATTTCCTAAAAAAAAAAGAATTAAAGGATTGCCGCCGAGCCTATTTATTTTCATTCGGCACATGAACCGCTTTTCCCATGGCGTTCTCGCACGCTTCCATCAAGGCTTCCGAAAGCGAGGGATGGGGATGCACTGTTTCCGCGACGTCTTCGAGTTTCAGGCCTTTCTCCAATGCAAGGCACGCCTCGCCGATTATCTCAGACGCCTGCGAGCAGACTATTTGCACTCCCAAAAGCTTGTGCGATTTTTTGTCAGCCAAAACCTTGACAAAGCCGGAATAGCTGTTTGCCGTGAGCGCCCTTCCGCTGGCAATCATCGGAAACTTTCCAATCAGGCAATCGATTTTCTTTTCCTGCGCCTCGCGCCCGGTAAGGCCGGCCATTGCAATTTCGGGGTTGCCGTAAATCACTGCAGGAATTATTTTCGGAACCCGGGCCTTTTCGCCGCAGATTATTTCAGCAACCACTTTCCCTTCTGCGGAAGCCTTGTGCGCCAGCATCAACCCGCCGATGACGTCGCCGATGGCGAAAACGCTTTTGTTTGAAGTGCAAAGCGTTTCATCAACCACAACAAAGCCCTTTTCATTCAGCTCGACCCCCGCATTTTCCAATGCAAGACTCTGCGTCAAAGGCTTTCTGCCAACCGAAACAAGAACCCTGTCCGCGTCAACCTCGAAGGTTTTGCCGTCGCTTCCCTCAACCAGGACGCGCGCCTTTCCTTTTTCTTCAATGAGCCGCTTTGCCTTGGCGCCGGCAAAAACATCGACATTCAACTCTTTCAGGCGCTTCAAGACAACCTCAACGACATCCGCGTCAACGCTTGGCAGTATGTGCTGGCAGGACTCGATTATGCTGACTTTGCCGCCGTAGTTCGCGAAAACCGTGCCAAGCTCTATTCCAATGTAGCCGCCGCCGACAACGACAAGGTTTTTTGGTATAAAATCCAGGTCCAAAGTTTCTTTCGCGGAAAAGACAATTTCCTTAGAAAACTCAAAGCCGGGAATTTCAATCGGATAAGAGCCGGTTGCAATCACCGCATTCTTGAAGGTGATGCGCTGCGTTCCGATTTCGGTTTGCACTGCAACGCTTTGCTTCGAATCAAACGAAGCAGAGCCTTTCACCATGACAATGCCGTATTTTTTGAACAAAAACCCTATGCCGCGCGTCAGCCGGCTGACAATGCCGTTCTTCCAGTCCTGCAGCTTTTTTGCGTCAATGGAAACGTTTTCGCACTTGAAGCCGAAGCGCTCCGCCTTCTTCGCCTCGAAAAAAAATTCCGAAGCGTGAATCAACGCTTTGGAGGGAATGCAGCCCTCATTCAGGCAGACACCGCCGATGCCCGCCTTTTCCACAACGACGACCTTTTTGCCAAGCTGCGCCAAACGGATTGCGCAGACATACCCTCCCGGGCCGGCGCCTATGACAAGGACATCGGTTTTCAATTCGTTTTCAGCCAAACGCATCACGCCCAGCTTTTACGACGCTTTCAATGAAAAGTTCGCCTGCCTTGTAGGAACTGCGCACGAAAGGACCGGACGCAACGTACAAAAAGCCTTTTTGCTCGCCCACGCGCTTCCATTGTTCAAACCGTTCAGGCGGAACGAACTCCTCAACCGCCAATTGCTTTCGCGTCGGCTGCAAGTACTGGCCGATTGTCAGAAAATCGACCTGCGCATTCCGCAAATCATCCATTGCCCCGAGCATTTCCTCGAACGTTTCGCCCAGCCCAACCATAAGCGAGGATTTTGTGAAAATTTTCGAATCAAGCTTTTTCACGTTTTCCAGGACCGCAAGCGAATTCCTGTAGTTTGCCCTTGCGTCGCGCGCCTTGAACTGCAGGCGTTCCACGACTTCAATGTTGTGCGAAATTACATCGGGCTTTGCGTCAACGATTCGTGTCAGGCAATCGATGTCCGCGCGGAAATCCGGAATGAGCACTTCGACAATGGTTTCAGGCGATTCCTGTTTCACTGCGCGGATGATTTTTGCGAAGTGCGCACTGCCCTGGTCCGGCAAATCGTCCCTGTCAACAGAGGTTATGACAACGCATTTCAGGCCCCAGTCCTTTACGGCGAGCGCGATTTTGTCAGGCTCTCGTTCGTCCAATGCAATGCCCCTTGCAGCAGTTTTCACGCTGCAGAACCTGCAGCCGCGCGTGCACACGTCACCCATCGCAAGAAAAGTTGCTGTTCCGCCGGACCAGCATTCGTGGATGTTCGGGCATCTGCCTTCCTCGCAGATCGTGTGCAAGCCGTTTTGTTCAAGAGTCTGCCGCACACGCGCAAACTTGTGCAAATCAGTTCCCTTTGGCAGTTTCACCTTCAGCCAATCCGGTTTCCTCTGCTGCAATACCGGCAATTCCATGCAGCTATTTGGGAGAAAAGCAATTTTTAATGATTTTGCGGACAGTATGCTATGACACTAATGGGTTTGAAGACTCCTTTTTTCGAACAGCACAAAGCCTTGAACGGCGTGATGGTCGAATTCGGCGGGTGGGAACTGCCCGTATACTATTCAACCCTGATGGACGAGCACAATGCCGTGCGCAACAACGTCGGCCTGTTCGATGTTTCGCACATGGGCGAATTCATGATGGAAGGCCCTGACGCGGAAGCCCTCATCCAGCGCATTGTGACGAGGGACATTGCCGGCCAAAAGCTTGGGCAGATGAAAATAACCGTCATGTGCAACGAGCAGGGCGGCATCATCGACGACCTCACGGTTTACAGGCTTGGCGAGCAGAAATACTTTTTCGTCGTGAATGCGGGAACAATGCCGAAAGACTTCGCCTGGTTTGAAAAGCAGAAAAAAGAAATGAACGCAAAGGTTAAACTGGAAAACATTTCAATGCAGACGGCAAAGCTTGACGTGCAGGGGCCGAACGCGAATGCATTGACAAAAAAGCTCACGGACATTGACCTCGACGCAATAAAGTTTTACCACGGCACGGAAGGCAAGGTTGCTGGCCTCGATTCAATCATTTCACGCTCCGGCTACACGGGCGAAGACGGATTTGAAGTTTATTTTCCCTGGAACAGGGCGCAAGAAATGTGGAACGCGGCCTGGCAGGCGGGAAAAGAATTCAGCCTGAAGCCATGCGGCCTCGGCTGCCGGGATACCCTGCGGCTGGAATGCGCTTTCATGCTTTACGGCAACGACATCGACGAAGCGCATACGCCCCTGCAGAACGTCTATTCAAAGTTCGTTTCATTCAACAAGGGCTTTGTCGGAAAGGAAGCGCTTCTTGCGCAGAAGGAAAACGGCCTTGCCGAAGTTCTTGTAGGCTTTGAGGTTTCCGGCGGAATCGCAAGGCACGGCTACGAAGTCTACGGCAAGGATGAAAAAGAAAAAATCGGCGTTGTCACATCCGGCACGCTTTCACCGACACTGAAGAAAAACATCGGCCTGGCTTACGTGCCGGAAGAGTTCGCTGCGGAAGGCTCGGAGTTCAAGATCAAGGTGAGGGACAGGTTTTTGCCTGCGAAAACCGTTAAAATACCTTTTTACAAGAAAAGTTGAACGAAAAAAAGGTGAGGTTGTGTCGGACAGCAAGGTTTTGGACGGATTGAAATACACCAAGGACCACGAGTGGGTTAAGGTCGAGGGAAGCCTCGGCATTATCGGAATAACCGATTTCGCGCAGCATTCCCTCACAGACATAGTTTTCGCGGAACTGCCGCAGAAAGGCAGGCAGGTCGAGCAGGGCAAGACAGCGATGGTCGTCGAATCCGTGAAAAGCGTTTCAGACGTTTTCGCGCCGGTTTCAGGCGAAATCGTCGAAGTGAACGAAAAAGCCGGAAAGGATTCCGGCATCATCAACAGGGACCCTTACGGCGAAGGCTGGCTGTTCAAAATCAAGGTCAGGGATGCAAGCGAATTGGGCAAGCTCATGGATGCGCAGGCGTACAAAAAATATTTGGCAGAGCAGGCGCACTGAACAGCGAAGAGAATTTTGCCAAGGCAATTTTATTTTTTTAAATTATTTTTGGTGGGGTTGCATTGGACTTCGTTCCGCACACGGAAAAGCAGGCAAAGGAAATGCTGCGCGTTGCAGGCGTTTCCTCTGTTGAAGGCCTGTTCAAAGACATTCCGCAAGACAAACTGCTCAAAGAAAAACTCAAACTGCCCGATGGCATGCCCGAACAGGACCTTGTCTCGCATGTCCGGTCGTTGGCCGAACAAAACCATCACATCGGAAAGGTTTCAGGCTTTTTGGGTGCGGGTTGCTACAACCATTTCATTCCAAGCGCTGTCTGGCACCTTGCGGGAAGGGCCGAATTTTACACCGCTTACACGCCATACCAGCCCGAAATAAGCCAGGGCATGCTGCAGGCAATCTTCGAATACCAGACAATGGTCTGCGAACTGTTCGGAATGGATGTTGCGAACGCATCGCTTTACGACGGGGGTTCCGCACTTGCAGAGGCGATGATGATGGGCGTCTACCAGACCGGGCGCAAAGAAGTTGTTTATTCCAAGGCAATCAACCCCGACCATCTTGCAATCGCGAAAACCTATGCGGGCGCGCACAACATAAAACTGGTTGAAGCGGACTTTGAAGGCGGAACGACAGGCATTTCTGAACTTGAAAAAAAAGTGAATGAAAACACTGCCACTGTCCTGGTGCAGAACCCGAATTTTTTCGGCTGTGTTGAGGATTTGAAGGCGATTGAAAAAATCGTGCACGCGAAAGGCGCGTTGTTCGCTGTAAGCGTTTCCGAACCGGTTTCACTGGGCATGCTGAAGGCGCCGGGAGAATGCAACGCTGACATCGTCTGCGGGGAAGGCCAGAGCTTCGGCATTCCGATGAGCTTCGGCGGGCCATACGTCGGCATGATTGCAACCAAAATGGAATTTGTCAGGAGGCTTCCCGGCAGGATCTGCGGGAAAACCATTGACACCGAAGGAAAAGAGGGATTCATTCTCACTTTGCAGGCCCGCGAACAGCACATCCGCAGGGAGAAGGCAACTTCAAACATCTGCACGAACCAGGCATTATGCGCTCTCGCGGCAACGATTCACCTGTCATTGCTGGGCAAAAAAGGACTGCAGGAACTGGCAGAACTGAATCTGAAAAACGCGCATTACGCGGCAAAGAAGATTGGCGGAGTGCGCGGGTTTGAATTGGCGTTTAGGGCGCCGTTCTTCAACGAGTTTGTCGTAAAATGCCCGGACGCGGAAAAGTCATTGTTTGAACTGGAAAAGAAAGGCATTCTTGCGGGCATTAACCTTGGAAAATATTATCCCGAATTCAAAAACCATTTGCTTGTGTGCGCAACCGAAATGAATTCCAAAGCGGAGATTGACGCGCTGGCAAAGGCCCTGGCGGAAGTGAAATTCGCATGAAAACGGTTTTTGAAAAAAGCGTGGAAGGCAAGAGAGGCGTTGAACTGCCCAAGCCAGCCGCGGATGAAAGCATTGGCGTTGAAGGCCTTGTTCCGAAAGAATTCCTGCGCGAAAAACCTGCGGAACTGCCGGAACTGAGCGAAATCGAGGTTGTAAGGCATTACACGGGTTTGAGCAGGCGCAATTACGGGGTCGACAACGGATTCTATCCGTTGGGAAGCTGCACAATGAAATACAATCCGAAAGTCAACGAGGAAATGGCAAAGCTTCCGGGCTTCGCGCAACTTCATCCATTGCAGCCGGAAATCACGACGCAGGGCGCGCTCAAACTCATGTTTGAACTTGAAAAAATGCTGTGCGAAATCTGCGGTTTCGAAAGGTTTTCACTTCAGCCGCCTGCAGGGGCATGCGGCGAATTCACGGGCATTCGCATTGTAAGGGCATACCATGAAAGCAGGGGCGAAGGCGCAAAGAGAAGGAAAATCCTGATTCCGGATTCAAGCCACGGCACAAACCCGGCTTCAGTGACGCAATGCGGCTTCATTGCCGAAGAAATCAAATCGAATGCGGAAGGAATGATTGACCTCTCCGTGCTGAAAGAAAAAATGTCCGAAGAAGTTGCAGGCATAATGATTACAAACCCGAACACCCTCGGCCTGTTCGAAAAAGACATTGTTAAGATTTGCGAAATCGTGCACGAAAAAGGCGGCCTCGTCTACATGGACGGCGCGAACATGAACGCATTGCTTGGAATCTGCAGGCCGGGCGAACTCGGATTCGATGTCATGCACCTTAACCTGCACAAATCTTTTTCGACTCCGCATGGTGGAGGAGGGCCGGGCTGCGGGCCGGTGGGAGTGAAAAAGCATTTGGTCGAATTTTTGCCCACTCCGATGGTCGAGGAAAAAAACGGCGTTCACCATTTGAACCACAACCTGCCCAAATCCATTGGCAAGGTGAAATCGTTTTACGGGAACTTCGGGATGATGGTGCGCGCCTACACCTACATACGCGCATTGGGCGCAAAAGGAATGCGCAGGGCAGGCGAAACAGCCGTGCTGAACGCAAACTATCTGAAGGAAAAACTGAAACACGAGTATAACCTGCCACACGACAGGATTTGCATGCACGAATTCGTTTTGAATGACGAAAAACTCCCGAACGGCGTAACCACAAGCGATGTCGCGAAAATGCTTCTTGACATGGGCTATCACGCGCCCACTATTTACTTTCCCCTCATAGTGCACGGCGCAATCATGATCGAGCCGACTGAAACCGAAAGCAGGGAAACCCTTGACGAATTCGTCGAGGCAATGCTGCAAATCAAAAGAGACGCGCAGGAAAAACCCGATTTCGTTAAAAGCGCGCCCCACAACCTGCCGGTGAAAAAGCTTGACGCGGTCAGGGCGGCAAAAGAGCCGGTGCTGAGATGGCGGAAACAGGCGTGATGCTGTGCAGGGCAAATCCGTTTTCAAGGTTCCGCAGGGCAAACTGCTGAAAGTCTTCCTGGATTTTGAGCCTGCTGCGAACAGGATAATTTCCGTGAAAATCACGGGCGACTTTTTTTTGCACCCGGAAAACGGGATTGAACTGGTTGAAAAAAACCTGAAAGGCAAAAGCATTGAGGAAGCGGAAAGCGTTATCGCGCTGGCAGTAAAAGAAAACGATTTGCAGTTTTTCGGCGCGGACCCCGCAAGCATCGCGCTTGCCATAAAAATGGCTTCGGAAAACGCGAAAGGCGGTGAATAAAATGTCCGGAAAAAAATGGAGAGTTATCCTCGACAATGAAAACACCGCTTTCCACAACATGGCCACCGATGAAGCAATCATGCGCCTGCTGCCCGAAAACAAAATTCCGACCGTGCGATTGTATGCCTGGAAGCCGGCTGCAGTAAGCATAGGCTATTTCCAGAGCCTGCCGGAAGAAGTTGACGTTTCGCAGTGCGAAAAACAGGGCGTTGGCGTTGTCAGGCGCGTAACGGGAGGGGGCGCGGTATTCCACGAGCACGAACTGACTTACAGCATTGCCCTGCCCGAAAAAGGCGTTGTGCCGCAGAACATACTTGAATCTTACGCGAAAATCTGCAATGCCGTTGTCCTGGGCCTGGCTGGACTGGGCCTGAACTGCCGGTTCGTGCCATTGAACGACATCGCGGTTAATGGGAAAAAGATTTCCGGGAATGCGCAGACGCGCAGGAACGGGGTCATTTTACAGCACGGAACGGTTTTGCTGAAAGTTGACGTGGAAAAAATGTTTTCCCTGCTGAAAGTGCCGAACGAAAAGCTGAAAGGCAAGCTCATAGAAGACGTGAAGCAGAGGGTAACGTCAGTGGAAAAAGAGCTTGGCAAAAACGTCAGCTTTGCGGAATGCCAAAAGGCAATGCAAAAAGGCTTTGCAGAAAACTTCGGCGTTGAACTGGAAGAAGGCGGACTGCTTGAAAACGAAATGGCTTTGGCGGAAAAAATCGCAAAGGAAAAGTTTTCGGGAAAAGATTGGAACTACAAAAGATAAAAAGACAGAAAAATTAAGGAAAATCAAGAAAATTTACTATTTAGAAAGAAACTTTTTCTTTTATTAAGACTTTGTAGTTTTGTAGGTTTTTCTGCCGCGGCTGCCAATAAAGGTTTTTTAACAGCCTTAACCATAACATTTGTCACATATGCCGGAACAAAGAATCCGGGGAAACCCGCGGGCGGAAGCTTATTCTCAAAGGCAGGCCCACGAAGCCGAACGGGATGAAAACACCGGCAATGCCGTCAGCCGGGCCGGAGCATTTGCAAAGGGCTTTTTAGAGCGCGGGCTCGACTGGGCTTTGCATGGCCCAATGGCGGGCAGCAGGCACGGGCCGCAAAGGGCGTTTGAGGAAATCCGCAGGCTTGAAAGCTTGGGCCTGGTCACAAGGCAGGAAAAAGAACATCTTGAACAGATGCTGAAAACGCGTGGCGAAGACGCAACGCCGGCGCAATTCCAAGAAGTGCAGAAATTCATCGAAGAACGTTATAAGGTTGTTCAACGCACTGAGAGGGTGCGGAGAGGCCTTTTCAAGGACCTGCTCTTTTTGGCGGAACACGGCCTGTTCGAGGAAGAGGAAATCGGGAAAATCTGGCAGGCAGTGCATGACCCGCAAACAAACTGGCAGCAGTTGCAGCAGATTGCAATCATTGTCAATGAAAGAATGCTTGTTGCAAAGGAACAGTACAAGCTAAAACAGCCGCAAACCAGGCCAGTGCCGCAACGCTGACAAAACCAACCTTTAGCAACACTGACTACCAACCTTTAATTACTGTTTTGACAAAAAAATCTGCATGAACGTTGAACTGTCAAACATTACCATGGCTTACCTCGTGCTTGAGCTGAAGCCCGGCCTGGAAGGAAGCTTTGTCAACAAGGTCCAGCAATTGCAGAACGGCTGGCTCAAAATCAGGGTGCACACGAAAGAAGGCGGCAAAAGCCTCATCATAGCGGACAGCTGCATGTTTTTCACAGACTATTCCCTGCCGGCAATCCACAATGCTTCAGGCTTTTCAGCTGTGCTCAAAAAGCACTTGTACAACAAAAGAATAGCGGAAGTGAGGCAGCATGGCACTGAAAGGATTGCCGAAATCTGCTTTGAAGGCGGCAGGCTTGTATTGGAGTTTTTCGCAAAAGGCAACGCTTTGCTTGTGGACGGGGACGGCAAGATCATTGCCGTAAAGCGCACGGAAAAATGGAAGGACAGGACGCTCAGGAAAGGCTATGATTACAAGTATCCTGCTTCCAAGCCCGGCCCGGCAGACATAAGCCTTGAACAGATGCAGAAAATCGTTTCCTCGGAAAAACCTGTTTCGGAAATGGTGAAACAGACAGCCATTCCCCCGATCGTGGCGGAAGCCCTGCTTGGAGGCAAAAACGAGGCACAAAAAGGCGTGGAAGCACAGGGCCTGCTTGAAAAGGCGAGGGAAATTTTTGCAGTCGACGCAAAAAAGGCCGCGCCGGTTGCAAGGAAAAAAGGCGAAGAAATTGTGCTTCTGCCGTTCAAAATTTCGGGCATACCGGAAGAAGAATGCGAAAAAATCGAGTCAATAAGCGGTTTCCTGGACAAGGCGCTTGTTTCCGAAGGCCTCACAACCGGCAGGCATACGCTCAAGGTGCCGGCGAAAAAAGCCGAAATAATCGCGGCCTTTGCAGGACAGGAAAAAGGCAGGATTTCCGGGGAAAAAGTAAAGCTGGAGCGCGAAATACTTGCCCTGAAACACTCTCTCGGCGAGCAGGGGGAAGCGAAAAAAAGGCTGGAAGAAGAGGCTGAAGAGAACCGGAAGAAAGGCGAAGCCATCTACGAAAATTTCACGAAATTGAGTGAAGAAGTTGAGTTATTGAAAAGGCTTGTTGAAGGCGGCAAAACAAAAGAGGAAATTATGTATAGTGCCAAATCATTGCCGCTGGCTGTGAAGGACATCAGCCTGAAGGAAAAGACTGTCGAGATCGAAATCTAATTGCGTTAGCTAAACGTCCCAGCAGGCAAAAAAATTATGTCGAATTGGATTTGCTTAAATCCTGCGTCTTGTCTGCTGCGCCAACGGGTGCGCGTGCGGATGCACCGGAGCATGCTCGCCCTGGCCTGTGACTTCGCGCTCGTCGACAATGAAAACATCGCTCACAGCCGTGACAGCCGAATACGGGATTTCTATTATCCTGTCTTCTTTCCCGATTTTCTTGACGAATTTGCTGCCCCTGTCAACCTCTATGAGCAAATGCTCTATGTCTCCGCTGCGCTCGTCGATAAGCAGGTCAATCAGCTTGCCGACCTCTTCGCCCCTATTGGTGATGACCCTTTTAGTGGCCAACTGTCTCGCAATAGTGTACTTATACATGCTTTCACCAACTAATCATTGAAGATTATGAAATGATTTATTGTATAAATGGCTTTGCAATTTATAAAACTTACTTCTTAATACATAAAACGCCTTTTTGCCGAATTCCGCCGCGCTTCAATGGCGCCATTTTAAACAAAGGCGCCTTGAATTTTTAAATTTTGCGCCCCTAAAATTCTGCATGAGCGAAGAACTTACAGTACTGCAGGATTCACCTGACGAACTGCCGATGTACAAAGAAGCCGGGCAATCGGCGGACGCAAAAGCAGGTGCAGGCGCAAACCCCGAAGACGATGCTGAAAATGCTTGGATGTCCCCGGCAAGACTGGAAAAGCTTTTAGGCCAAGGCTACCGCCTGGCAGGCAACCACACTGCCGTGAAGGTCTGCGAGTGGACGAAAAAGGCTTTGCGCGGCGATGGCACATGTTACAAGCACAGGTTTTACGGCATTGAAAGCTGGCGCTGCGTGCAAATGTCCCCGGTTTTGGACACCTGCAATTTGGCATGCGAGTGGTGTTGGAGAGACATAAGCAAGCGCGAAACGAAGTTGAGCATAGAAGAGGACCCGGTCGACACGATTTTCGGCAACTCGGTTGAAGCGCACAAGAAACTGCTTGTCGGCTTCAAGGGCAACAGGACGGCAGTGGAACAACGCGTTTCGGAAATGGACGTGCCGATGCACTTCGCAATTTCCCTGACAGGCGAGCCTACACTGTTCAAGCACTTGCCGGAACTCATAGACGAAATCAACGCTCATGGCTGCTCGACTTTTTTGGTTTCGAACGGCACGCAGCCGGAAATGGTACGTAAACTGATAAAGCACCAGCCCACGCAGATTTATGTAACGATGCCGGCACCGGATGAGGAAACATTCAAACGCGCCTGCCACCCGCTTGAAAAGGACGCGTGGCAGAGAATTATGGAAACGCTTTCCCTGCTCAGGCACTTCAACCGCAGCGTGATAAGGCTGACCCTGACAAAAGGCGTGAATGCGAAGGACGCGAAAAAATTCGCGCAGATTGTCAAGGAAACCGCGAAGCCGAATTTCGTGGAACTCAAAAGTTATGTTGCTGTCGGCTTTTCGCGCAAGCGTGTGGGCCTGAAAGGAATGCTTGAAATGGAAGAAGTCAGGGAGTTTGCGCGCGAATTCAACGAAGAGCTTGGATTCGTTTACGCGGACGAGCATCTGCCAAGCAGGGTTGCATTGCTCTGGGACGGGAAAACCCCGCGCTGGATCGACTTCAAGGCCTGGGCGAAAGCGCACAAAACAAAGGGCGTGAAAACGGAACAGCACAGAGAATTTGAAACCCGAATTGACCCGTCGCATGAAATGAATGCAAAACTAATGAAGGCAGGCAGAGGGTTCGAACAGCAGTGAGAACCCTCAACGTCGAACCAGCCGGACGAAACCGGCTCATGAAATGAATGCAAAACTCATGCCAAAAGAAGCGCAAAGCAATAAATAAAAACAAGTTAAGCTAATTCTCTTCCATGGCATTCAAAAAGCGCGAAGAACGCGATGACCACAATCCGAGAAAGCCTGCCGAAAAGAAGGGCTTCTGGTCGTCAACCGCCACGATAATGGTCGTGCTGTTCGTTGCCGGCATGATAATCGGCATTGCCCTTGACAGCCAGGTTGTACAGCCAATGCTCAACGCGGGCAACAAAAAGCTTGCCGACTGCGAAAAGCGCTATGATTTGTCCGAACAGCAGGTAAGCCGGTGCATTTCCTGCCTCACAAAAACCGGAAGCACTGCACAGGAATGCTTCAGCCAATCCGGGCAATGAGTCATTCGCTTGCGCAAAACTTTTGGATTACGACATTTGACTGGATAGTGTCTGCGGCCGGTGCGTAAGAATAAGAGTAAGAGCATTTTCCGAAGCCCTTCAACGCCGGCATGGAATCAGACAAGCCCAAGGCCGTGAAGGCCGGAGCAGACACGTTTTGGCCGGTCTGGAAGCCAACCATTGCCGCGTCAGAGGTTTTCCTGCCCAGGTTTTCAAACACCCTGTTCTCGAAGGCATTGGACTGGTTGTTCAAAAGCATTACAGACGCGATGAGCGCGACAAAGAAGACTCCGAACAAAGCGTCAGTCGAAAAAATGACTCCTTTCCTGCCAAAGCCGAACGACATGATGACACCAAAAACAAGCTGATTGCAAGGAATGTGATCAAAGTTATATAAATAGATTAATTGTGCCGGAATTCGGCGTTTGCCGCAGACAAAGAAAGGATTAAATTCCAAGGCCTAAAGGAAATACTTGACGGCTAAATGAAAAAAGACGGGAATGCCTGGGACAAACTCGAAAAGGCCACTTTCAGGGGACCGAAAACCAACTGCGCCGAAGAAATCGACGTTATCCAGTAATTTAAAATATAGTGTGCTATAATATAATATAGGTGATTATAGTGAGTGATTCGACAACCATCCAGATTTCAAAGAAAATGAAAATGGAACTTGATTCATTTAAAGACCATCCGAGGGAAACTTATGAGGAAGTCCTGGGCAGGCTGGTCATCATTGCAAAAGAGGACGGGGAAGCTGAACTCGAACTCAGCGAAGAAACAATCAGGGATATAAAAAAGTCCAGGAAAAACATCCGGAAAGGCAGGTTTTATACCACTGAACAGATAAAAAAAGAGCTTGGTCTTTGAATGCCGTCAAAAATAATTTGGAATGAAGATGCCAAGAAAGAGCTTCTAAAACTGGAAAAACCGGTTATCGAAAGAGCGTTGAAAAAAATTTCCGAAATGGAGGGCAGTGATGGCATGGCCCTTGAAAAGGTAAAGGGCACCAGATTTTACAAGATAAGAATAGGCCATTACCGGCTGATTCTGGAAAAATTCCCAACAAATAACATATTGTCAATCCATAAAATAGGGCACAGAAAAAACGTTTACAAACAGCCCAGATATTAACTTCGTCTTCCGCCGAAAAATCGCAAAGCCATTTATTCCTTCGCCTTGCCGAAATTTTTCGTGGTTTTGGTGCGAAAAGGCTTTTCGGCACTTTTCATTGCGGCATTGCTTTTCCTTGCCGGCTGCGTCAATGACAGGGTTTCAATCGGGGAAAGGCAGCTGTGCGTCGATTTGACTTCGAAAAGCTTTGCCCTGGTGCCGGAATGTTCGACGCAGGAAAAGTGCTTTGAAAGCGTTGAAAAAAGCTTTTTCGGCTTCGAACAGGACTTTGCGCCGGAAATCAGCCAGGAACTCTATTACTACAAAAACCATGCCGCCTTGAGCTGGCTTTACCTGAACTTTGCCCAGAAAAACCTGAAGGCAATGAACGAGGCGTGCCGCAATGCCTCCAACCCGGCTGACCTTTCATTCCAGATCAACAGCTTTTCGCACAACCTTGAAAGGGCTTTTGACGAGGCGCAAAACGCGTTGCAGAAAGCGGAAGCCGTGCTCCTGCTGGAAAAATCTTTCCTTGAAGGCGAAGGCATCGGCCTTGCCAAGGAAGAGCCGCTTTTCGCGGACCATGTTTTGCTGGCCCAGAACGCCAACGACCTGCAGGAAGGAAAAGCGAACAACTCGTCATTTTCAGGATTTGTTGCGTTGCAGGCGCAAAAGTTCAGCGCGTTGGCGGAACAAAACGGCTTTTCGCCCGTGGCACAGCGCGAGTTTTCCCTGCTCGATTTTCTCGGAAGGCACGATTCCGCGCTCGAAAAAAAAGCCGTCGGAAACGGGCTTTACCTGCCAATCATCTCGGATTTTGTGGGCAACGTCATCGACGCGCTTTCAAGGCAGGCGAAGTTCAGGTCGGCAATCGAGACCATGAAAAATTTTCCCGCGTTCGGTTTCTTCGAATCCTACAACGATTTTCTCGGCGAACGGAACTCGGCGGCGGAAAAATTCTCGCAGATCCTGAAAGCCGAGCAAAGCCACAAAGCCGAACTCGTGCAGCGCAATTCCGAAATACTGGAAGAAAACCTCGGCATGGCGGACAAACTTTTGGAGAGGTCGCAAAACATTTCAGACAGCCTGCCGGAAGACAACGGTTTTCTGGCCGAACTTGGCATGACAAGGCAGACGCACGGCATTTCCTCCGGAAGCCTTGAAATAACCTCGGCAAAGGAACTCGCGGAAAAAGCCCTGCCCAAAATCATTGCCGCAAAACAGGAAATGCTTGAACTCAAATCAGGCCTGAAAAGGCTTTCGCTCGGCGGAACCGCAGGCAAACTCAAGGAAACCCTCAACAGCCTGAAGTCGATTGAAACCGAAATCGCGTTTTTTGAAGACAGTTTCGGCAGGCAGGCGGAATTCCTGTGCGAAAGAAAAACCGAGGAAATTTCTGACAGCCTCGAAAAGGAAAAGAATTTGCCGGAAGGCATTGCCGGCCTCAAGGAAAGGGCATTGTTCTATTCCAAAAAATTTGCGGCCGAAAAAAGCGGTGCGGAAAAAATAAGGTTTTGCGGGAAAGCGTTCAGTTCTTTCAAGGACTTTGAGGCGGCGAAAAAAAACTTTGCGGCTTTCCGGGCCGGGCAGGAGGAACTGCTTTCGGATTGCCATGGCTTCCTGAAAAAGGCGTTCTCGGAAAAAAGCCTCAGGGAAAAACTGTCAGGATTCCTGCCAAGGCTTGAAATTCTGGAAAGCGTTGAATTCTCTGAACAGCAGATGCTGATGGTTAGGAACGCGTGCGAAAGCCTCAGAGAGGATGCGCTGCGGGCTCTTTCTGATTCGGATGAGGCAAGAAACGCGGCCGCAAACCTGTCTGGGGCGAGAGAAACGGTTGCGTCGCTGCTCGCCATTTCCTCGGTCTCGCCAAAGGCGTTAGCACCGGAAAACGCGCAGGCATTTGAGGAAGAACTGCAAAGGCTCGGGCAAAAGATTTCAAACGGGAAGCTGACGGAAAAAGGCGCCCTTGAACTGGACGAACTGGAAAATGAAGCCGCTGACTTGAAGTCTGATGCCGAGGAAAGCCTTGCAGACGCCATCAGGGCATTTTTTGCCGAAAGGTTTTCGCTTGAGGCTTTTGCGGAACAGCCGGTTGAAGCCGGAAAGCCGGCCGAGGCAAGGTTTGTGCTTGCAATCACAAACCCGTTCGGCGGCTTTGACCGGCCGGTTGAAATTGATTTCCCTTTTTCATCCAACTTTGCGCGCTTTGAAAGCCTGCCCGCAAACGTTTCCGGATTAAGCCAGGAAGGCAAAAGCCTTGCGGCAGAGTTCAAAAGCATTCCACAGGGAACAACCAGAATAGAATTTTTTGCCGTGCTCTCGGTCAGGGCCGAAGAGGAAACACAGGCGTTTTTTGCGGGCAACGGACAGGCGTTTGTCGAGAAAAAAATAGCCTTGTCGGCTGACGCGGGAACGCCGAAATTCAGGTTGCAGACTTATCTTCTCGGCGAAAACTTTTCAAAGCCTGCCGCAAACGTTTTCGCCATAAGGAACAACGCGGAGCTTAAGCACTGGCTGGAGGGCAACAAAATTTCTTTTGACATGGAAAACCTTGCCGGAAAGGAAAACGTCATGGTTTATTTCACTGTGCGCGACGCAGTCAGCGTGCAGACAAGCGTTCTGGAAAAAACCGCGTTTGAGGCGAACTCGTCAAGGCTCAAGGCGCTCATAAAAGTTTCCAACGTCCTGCCGATCGAAGTCGAAGACGTTTTTGTGCAATCGCCGTTTCCAGCGGCAGGAAACGTGTCGGGCCTGGCCGTTACCGACGAAACAGGGAAAAAAATCGAAACAAGCCAGTCCGGCGCAATGATTTCATTCAGGATTCCGTTGCTTCCGGCCTTGCGCGAAAAATCCTTCAATGCGGAGTTCGCGGTCTTCGACGAGCAGACGTACTGGAGTTCATTGCTGGCGGAAACCGAAAACCGGCTTGAAAAGCTTGTTGTGTCACAGAACCCGGCTGTTGCGGCCAAGGCGGAAGAACTGCTTGCGGAAGTGCAGGAAATGGAAGCCGCCGCGGCCGGCTTTTCCTCAAAGGAACGCATCCAGAAAATTTCGGACATTTCAAAAGAAGCCTCGGAATTGCAGCAAAAGGAAAACGCGGAAAGCGAAAGCGCAATGCTTTTCGCCGAAATGAAAAAAGCCGTGCAGAAAGAAATTGACCAAAAAAAGGCGGCGGCCGCTGAACTTGAAGAAAACGGGTTTGCGGAAGAAGCCGGCCAGGCACGGCAAAGCATTTCCGGGGCGGAACAACTCTTGCTTGCTGCAGAAAGCGAATCCAAAAAATCCGGGCCGGAAAAAGGCATCAGTTCATTGTATGCGGCAAAGGCAAGGCTGGCGGAAACGCCCAACGGCTTAAACCAGGCGCTGCATGAAAAGCAATTGCTGCTCAAGGAAAGCCTTGAAAAAATGCTTCCGGAACTGCGCGCGAATGCCCTTGACGCGAACGCGGAGAACGCGCTTGCCATTGCCTCGGACGCGGAAAGGGAAACGTTCAAAGGCAACCTGGCGGGGGCGAAGAAACTGACGGACAGCCTCGCGGAAAACCTGTTCGACCTGAACATTGCACTGGAAAAGGCGGTTGAAAAAAAGTCGCTTGAAAACGAAACCAGGGCAAAGGAATTCCTGGAGAAAATTGAAAAAACCGTTCCCGAAAAATTCGCCTTGGTCGCAAACGCCTTGTCCGGCGTCACAATGGAAGAGCTGGCTGCAATCGCATACGTTCCGCCGATGACATCCGAAAGGCTTGGCCAGCTTGAACTGGAACTAGAAGCTTTGGACTCCGAGGTGTTGAAAGCGGGGCTTGAAGGAATTTTCAATGAAAACCGCAAACGCGATTTCAGGGACGCGGTTGAACTATTTGAAAAGCAGAAAGCGAAATTCCTCCGCTCCGTTGACAGGCTTGACGCCATTGAAAAGGAAACCGGCAAGGCGCTCGCATTGATGAAAGAAGACGCGACAGTGCAGTTCAATTCAGCCGCGGAAAACGCGAACTCCGGCAGGCAAAACCCCGAAGCAATAGTCCTTGCAAAAAAGGAATTCGAAAAAGGCCACTACCTCAAGGCGATTGTCCTGCTGAATTCCGGTTCCGGGCAGAATGCGACCGGCTTTGCTGGAATGCAAAACCTCCCCGTTCCGGCAATCCTGGCACCAATAGCAATTGCCGCGGCCCTGCTGTTTGCTGTGAGAAAAAAAAGGGAAAAAGGCGAAGCGGAAAAAAAGGAAACCGAAAACAGGATACTAAAGAACTGGTAAGAGCCGAACGCCCGGCTGGTGCGGTTTGTGGTGCTCGCGCTATTGCGGAGCACCACGCATGCCGGTTTAGCCTTCGCGTTTCAGGTAAAAGTACACGCCCGCGCCGATTGCAAGCAGGACTGCGCCGACAATGATTGCAGGATTCAGGCCGGCTTCCGAGAACTCAACCGAGTTCGGCTCGCATTCGGTTTTTTCCGGAGAGCCGGAAAAAGTTATTGCACAGCCCAGCGAGAAGGTTCCGCTTTTTTTTGCAGCCAGCCTGAATGAAAGCTTTTCGGATTCGCCGGATGCCAGGAAACCGATTTCAGACTGCGTTTCGCCGGAAACCGCTTCAACGCCTTCGGGCAGGACAAGCTCAAATGAAAGGCCGTACAATGCGTCCTTGCCGCTGTTCTTGACCAGGACGTCAGCCTTGGCGTTTTCGCCGAGCTGAACGCGCGGGTTTGACAGCACTATTATAGCGCTCAGTTTCTTTTCCGGTTCGCGCACAGTGAAAGTCGGCGGGTTCGACACTATTGAAAGTTCGTCTCCGAACTCGTTCTTGAAATAGGCTATTGCCGGCGGCAGAGTCATTGTCAGCGCGTCAGCCGGCTTGATTGTGTAAGAAACCGTTTTCTGTTCGCCCGGATTGATGAAGCCCTTCCACTCGCTTTCACCTTCAAGAACGTTGAAAGTGCGGTATTCCCTTGCAAGCTTCGCCGCCGGCTTGATGTGCAGGATCTGGACAAATGCTGGCTCGCTGCCGGAATTTTTCAATGAAATCGAAACCGTCGCGGTTTCGCCAAGAAGATAGGAAGCCTTGTTTGTGGACTTGACAAAATCCGATTCCAGAAAACGCGGCGCCTTGTACAATCCGACCATGGAATCGTTTGAAACTATTATTTTCGGCGTCGAATCCGAGGTTTGCACGCAAACACTTAGGGTGTTCTCCGGAAGGATTTTTGCCTTGTCCAGGTCAACCCTCAGCCAGCACTCCCCTTTACAATAAAGCTTTGTGGACTGGTTGCCGGCGACCTGTTCGCCGTTCAATGAAATGCTGAGATTGGCGTCATCGGACAGCACCGGCAAAAACTCGGCATTGATTGACGCGACCGCAAAAACCTCTTTGTCCGAAAGCAGTTCCTGCGGGAAGACAACCGAAAAGTCAACGCACTTCGCGGTCTGCGGACCGTCGACAACCGCAGAGTCATAGCCCATTTCTGCAAAGGTCCTCTGGAAAAGCGTTTCCGCTGAAACTGAAGCAAAAAGCATGGCAAGCGCGAAAGCCAGAAAAGCGAGCCGCCCGTTCAAAGAAAGTCAACCCCTCAAAGCAGGACAATCCAAAATTTTTTTGGCGGTTTTTTCCGCCGGATCCGAAGAAACAATTTCAACTAATTTATTTGCCGGATAGTTTCTTAAAACCCGCGTCTTGCAGTAGCCGGTTTCCTCGCAAAAAACGTTGTCCAAAACTTTCACTTCAGGATAGCCGCGTTTCGCAAGCCGCTTTTCAAGCTTTTCCGGGGCAAGGCGCAACACAACAACGGCGTCGCAGGGAATGCTGATTTCACACAGCAAATGGCCTTCAAGAATAACGCTTTTCGCATTTTTTGCCGGCGTTTTGGCGAGGAATTTTTTCAGGGCGCGTTCAAGCCGCTCGACCGGCACAACCCGTTCCTTTGCCTTGCGGTCGAACGCGCCGATGCGGTTCTTTTTGCAGAAATCAAGGTCGTTGACGACCTGCGCGTTAAGCTTTTTTGCGAGAATTTTTGCAACTGAAGACTTGCCGGTGCCGGGCGAGCCGGTCAAAACGATTTTCAGCGCCATAAAAATCACGGTTCCCTGTTAGGCCCTCTGCGTTTCCGCTGTTCGGCTCTTCTGCGTCTTCTGTCCAACCGTTCGGTTTCAATTCCCTCTGCCCGCTTTTCTGCCAACGCCCTGCTTTGTGGTTCTTCCCGCAACGTTCCCAATATGTTTTCCTGCGGGATTTGCAGACGCCTTGCAATCTCTGCCGCGTGAACCGGATTCATTACAACTATGGCTTTAGAGCCAACTCCGGCAAGCTGTCTGCACCAATCCTTTTCGCGCTTGTTAAGGTTCAAATAAAAAAGGTCACTTTTTTTGTCAAGGTTTGCCGTTCCCCCCGGCTTTGCGTTATCTTCTACTGTGCGCCAAAACCTGCCATGATACTTATTATTATCCAAACCGACAATCATAAGACCGGCCTTATGCGCAACCAATACAAGAAGCTGGTAAGACGGGCCCAGCATATAAATTCTATTAGACTCCTGCAATTCAATCAGTTGCCGGACAAATTGAACAGGCAGTTCTATGAAAAGAACACTCTTTCCATTAATTGCTTCTTTAAATTCAGCCAACCTGGCCTCAATCGGGGCAGGTTCATGGTCAATCGAAAACAAAACCGGCTTGTTGCCCCTGACCGCCATGACAAATTAAATTGGCGTTCACGTTAATAAAATCCGCGTTTGGCGAAGCGAAAAAATGGAACAGCACACTCAGCGTATTGCAACAGCGATAAGCCTTGGTTTCGGTGCAATCGAACAAAAATGCGCCCGATGGTAACGCGGCACAAAAAAGGGGCGGGAAGAAAAGCGTTACCGGAATTTTTTCCGGAAGGCTGTTTCAGAGTCGGGAAGGGATGTTCCGCCTTTACTCAGAAGGTTTCCGAGCTCGATGGCTTTTTGGAGAGAAAGACAACCTTGCTCGCTTAAAGAAAAATTTTCCACTTTTCTTCCCCGGCAAAAAGATGTTTAAAGTCATTAAAAAGCTTTTCGGTAAAAAAACCTCTCTTTTAACTCTGTTTAGTAAACTGGGGTTTTTTGACGCGTTTTTGGCGAAAAAAAGCCTAAAAAAAGCTTATTTGTTATGTATGCGCGGGCAGAACGATTCGCCGGACTGGCGGGCAATCGGGCAAAGGCAAGGGAGAAGAAGCGGCGATTATGTATATGGGAATATTCGAAGACAGCAAAGGAAAGAAACTTTTTCTTAAAATTTAATATTTTATCTTTTTTATTGCTCGCCTTTCAGCTCCAATATGGCCGAGGCAATGTCGCCTTCGTTTTTCTTCAAGGCGGCTTCGGCTTTTTTCAAGTCAACGTTCGCCTGCTTGGCAACCATTTCAATGTCAGCTTTCGGAAGTTCCTGGCTGGCTTCGCTGGTTTCGCCCATGACAGTGAAAGTTTTCTTGCCCTGCATGTCGACAACCGTGACGGAAGGGTTGTTGACGACAAGGTTTTTGCCGCCGGGCAGCTCGAACACAACGCGTTTTGCGTCAAGCTCTTCCGATTTTATGCCGAACTGCTTCAGCATCCTCTGCATCTGCTTCGGATCAATGCCGCCCCTCATGCCTGGAAACATTCAATCACAGTGAAATTTTCCTTGCTTGTTTTTTTAATCATTTGCCAAAAAAAACTGAAGGCTTATTAACCGCTTTGCGTTAAAACTTGTTCTGCATGCCGGAGATTTTTTCGCGCTTTGACAAATTCCTTGAAAAGTTTTCCCATCTTGAAGCGGAAAAGGAATCCAAGCGCGGCACTGCGCTCAAACAATACCTTTCAAACGGCACGGTCATAAGGGTTTCCGGAAAAGACAGGGACTGGCCAATGCTCATCTATCCCACGCCTGCAAAAATAGAGCAGGACATGTCCGAACTGAACGAAACCAAAAAATACCTGCTGTCAAAGCACTCGGACTGGAAGAAAAAGTTTTCCGAGGCCCAGCATTACGATTTGACGCAGAACATCAAAAAATTCAAGGAAAAGCTTTACTGGCAGCACGTTTACAGGCTTGCAACCGACAAGGACTACAGGCAGGACACCGAAACAGTCAAACTGCCCGCCCATCTTGTAGCGGACCCGCGCTGGAAGCCGATGGTGAAGATGTTCGTCAAGGACCTTGAATACAGGAAGCAGCTGACTGAAACCGTGAAAAGCAGCATAGTCTACAAAAAGGACCAGAAAGTGGGAAAGTTCGCGGAGGACCTGAAAACCTTCCGCATGGAAGAAGCCGGGAAAAAAATAAAGGAACTTGAAGAAAAAATCCAGGAAATCGACGCCAACCTCGAAGCAGGCGCGGAAATAATGAAATGGGCGAAAAGCTGAACGGAAAAATCAACCGCCATTCCTGCGCCTTAACCGCGCTAACCATCGCCTAAATTTGGCCTTAAAGCCATGCGGATTCTCCAAAACATCCCGGCTGTCCGCCAGACTGCCGCTGGACTGAAGCAACTCAACCAGTTTTGGCCCGCCATCCGGACCAGGAGATTCCGGACTGCCCTGCCCTCCCTGCTCTTGCGGCCGCCCGCGGGGTCGCCTCCGCAAAAACCTCATTACCATATTATGGCTTGGGAGCATAAAAAGCGGAGAGATTGGAAAACCAATTCACGGGAAATCCACTCCCCTTGCCCCTGCATTTTAACCGCCTCAAACAAAGCTATTGCAGGTGATGGAAAAATGCTTGGAATCATTTTCGGGGAAAAAAGGCAGAAAAGCATTTACGCCGGCTACGGCGCTGAATTCATGGAAGGTGAGGCAAATGTTTGAAGACAGGATCATCAGGTTCGTTCCCACTTACAAAGAAAAAAAACAGTCCCTCAGGGGACTGTTCAATTGAGGCAAAGGAGGCAAAAAAATGTCCGCACCGGTAAAAAAGTTTTCGGCGGGAGGCGTGCAAGTCGCAATCTGGGAAAACGAAACAAAAGAAGGCAAAACCTTCACGACGGTTTCGCTTGACAAGTCCTACAAGGACAAGGATGACAGGTGGCAGAAAACCAGTTATTTCAAGGTTTCAGACCTGCCAAAGGCAATTGCTGCCATGCAAAGCGCCTTCAACTACCTAACCATAAAAGAAACACCACAAAACCAGGACGCGTGATTTCGGGGGGAAGGCAATGCCTTCCTCCCACACCACCCCAAAGCCGGTTTCGCCCGGCTGGTTCGACGACGGGTACTTTGCAAAATCCTGGATTTTGCGGCGTGCCCGGAATCTTTGGATTCCGGAGCATCTCGCGTTGCTCGATACCCATCTGCGCCCCGCATTTGATATTTAAGGTTCCGATGGGTGGAGCCCGCCTGCAGCTTTTTCAACTTTTCCAGCCAATCTTTTGAGTGAGCACAGTGCCGGAATCCGACATCCAAAAAATCGTCCTCGAAGCGAACGGCTTTCAAGCCTTCAATGAAATGCAGGCGCAGGCAATCGCAAAAGGCGCGATCAGCGAAAGCACTGTCATCAGCTCGCCCACTGCTTCAGGCAAGACGATTATAGCCGAGCTGGCTGGCCTCAACTCGATTCTGAACAACCGCAAAAAAGCCGTTTACACCTGTCCTTTGCGCGCGCTTGCCGCGGAACACTACAACGATTTCAAGAAAAAATACTCGAAACAGTTGTCAGTGAAGGCTGCTTTGTCCACAGGCGACCTCGATGCGAGCGGCAAACGGCTGGAAAACTATGACATCGTTTTCACGACTTATGAAAAATTGGATTCCCTTCTCCGCCACAAGGCCGGCTGGCTGAACTCCGTGGGCCTGCTAGTCGTCGACGAAGTGCATTCAATCGATTCCGACCGCGGCCCGACCCTTGAAATCGTCATGACAAAATTCAAGTTCGTGAACCCGAAAATGCAGGTTCTGGCCTTGTCGGCAACGATTCCGAATGCGAAGGAGCTGGCGGGCTGGCTTGAAGCAAAGCTCGTTGAAAGCGATTTCAGGCCCGTAAAGCTGGTTGAAGGCGTCTTTGTTGACGGCAGGTTCGAGGCGGAAAAACACACTGAGGAAATACCTGTCGCCGGCTCGGATGACGCGATTGAAACAATCGCTTTCGACACTTTGCACAAGAAGGGCAAGCAGCTGCTGGTTTTCGCGAACACCCGCAAAAGGGCGGAAAGCCTGGCGGAAAAGCTGTCCGCGATTTCCGCAAAAATGCTTGGCGAAAACGAAAAGGCGGTGCTGCAGAAGCGGTCCGAAAGCGCCTTGAATGCGCTTGAAAATCCCACGGACCAGTGCAGGAAGATTGCCGGCCAGATAGGAAAAGGCGCTGCATTCCACCACGCCGGCCTGATGCAGAAACAGCGCGAAGTGGTCGAGGATTCGTTCAGGAAAAACGAGGTCAAAGTCGTGTGCGCGACGCCCACTTTAAGCGCGGGATTAAATTTGCCGGCGCACACGGTTGCCATAACATCGGTTTACCGTTACGGCGCTTTTTCCATGGAAAGGATTCCGGTCAGAGAATACCGCCAAATGGCGGGCCGCGCCGGCAGGCCGAAATTCGATTCCGAGGGCAGGTCCATGATTCTGGCGAAAAGCGAGATTGAAGCGGACGACTTTTTGGAAAATTTCGTGAAAGGCGACGTGGAGCCGGTTCACTCGCAACTCGGCATTCAACAGATTCTGCGCGCACATTTTTTGGCGCTGATCGCCGGAGGCTTCGTTTTCGATCTGGCTTCGATGGAAGAGTTTTTTTCAAAAACGCTTTATTTCAGGCAGTTCTCAAACAACCGCGTGTTTTTCTCAAAACTCCAGTCAATCGTCCTCGAATTGCAGGAAATGGGTTTTGTGGAAAGTGACGCGAAAAAATTTGTCGCCACGCCCATAGGAAGACGCGTGTCGGAACTTTACTTGGACCCCTTGTCGGCGTTCGGCATGATTAAGGCGCTGAAGGCGGGAAAGGCCGTAGAACTAGGCTATCTTTTCACTGTTTCAAGCTGTTCTGAAATGATGCCTTTGCCGCGCGTGGGAAAAAGGAACGAGGCTGAATTATGGGAACAGCTGCAGGCTGAAAAAGCCCTGCTTCCGGTCAATGTCGACGTTGAAATGTTCGAGGACAACCAGTTGCTTGGAAAATTCCTTTCCGCGCAATTGCTCAACGACTGGATTTCGGAAACTTCCGAGGAAGAGCTGTTAAAAAAATATGCCATGTATCCGGGCTCGCTTTACTCGAAAACCAAAATCTGCGACTGGCTCTGCTATTCAATGCTGGAGCTTGCAATGCTGCTGGAGGCAAGGCCGCACTACATGCCACTGGCAAAGCTTAGAAAGAGGATAGTGCACGGCGTGAAGGAAGAGCTGATTGTTTTGACGGAATTCAGGGGCATAGGCAGGATTCGCGCAAGAAAGCTGTTCCGCGCCAATGTGAAAGGCATTGCGGACATGAAAAACATCGACGTGAAAGATTTGTCGCGCATAATCGGGGAAAAGACCGCGCTGGCGGTCAAAAAGCAGCTGGGGCAGGCGTGAAGCAAAACTTTGGAAACCGCCTTCGCACCAGCAGGAACTGTTTGGGCCTGTGCTGTTATTGGACCAAGACTGCACCTGTTTCCGTGTCAATGATTTTTATCACGCGCACGGGGCAGACTTCGGCGCTTGACACGATTTTTTCCTTTTCATCCTCGCTGCATTCTATTTCCCTGACCCACTTTCCAGAGCTTTCCTTTCCGCCTTCAAGGTCTGCCTTGTTGTCGGAATCGTTTTTTTTCCAGAGATCGGGATGCACTGCCAGGCAGGCGAAAGCCCCGATGCAGTTTTCTCGGTCGTATTCTATCCTGATTTTAGGCATGCTATCATAGGAAGTCGAGGCCAGCCGAATAAAAGCTTTTTTCCAGAACCCCAAAAACTATTAAATATGATAAACTCTTTCTTACATCAAAGAGCCGGTTTTGGCGGTGCGGGCATTGGGCATCATTGATTCGTTTAAGGAAGCGTATTATTCGCTTGAGGACAAATACTACAGTCTCCTGGACTGGCTGCACGGAAAAGGAGTGCCGGTCTACGCGGTCGTCGACCCCATTGACAGGATAGTGCCGTCGTTTCCGCTGGCAATACTGCTGTTTGCCATTCTGCTTGTTCTTGCGGCCTTCGCTTTTTCCTCGTTCGGCCCGGGCTTTTTCAAACTGCTTGAATCTTTTTTCCCGCACGCGTTTTCCGCAAAAATCCTTGTTGCCGACGCTCTCGGAAACTTTGTCGAAAACGCGGACGTGAAGGTTTCAGGCGAAGGCCTGGAAAGCGAGAAAGCGACGGACGCCTGGGGCGAAGCCGCGTTTGGCCTGCCCAGGGAAAGCGTTGAAGCCGATGTCACGGTTTCGGCTGAAGGCTTTGCCGCATTTTCCGGCAAACTTGAACTCAAAAGCGGCGAAGCATCCAGGGTGGTGTTGTCGTACATTGGAGGCGGCCCGGAAGCCGAACTTCAGGCAGGCGAAAAAACCGTTGTTGTTGTTAACTCGGAAACCAAAAAAATTATCGACGACCGCTCAGTGATGGCCGAACTCAGGTGCTCGACCGGAAAGAAAAAATTCGAGATTTCAGGAAACCCCGGCTATGACAGGGTTGTTTTCAGCGGTGGAAGCTTTTCGGTAAAATCGGAAAGGGACTGCGGCACTTTGCTCGCATCCTTCACGGCAAACGGCTTTGAACCGAAATCATCCGTGCCGATTGCCAATGACACCACGAACGTGGAGCTTGAGCCGATTGCATCGAAACCGGAACAGAAGGGCGCGGTTGAAGTGACTGTGCTTGACTTCAATGGCTCGGCTTTTGCCGGGGCACAGGCGACGCTGCTTGACTCGCACAATTCGGTTGCGGATTCCATGGAAACCGATGCGAGCGGCAAGGCATTCTTTGATAAAGTGAGACCGGGCCCTTATACTGTCAGGGTCGTAGCGCGGGACGGCAGGTCGAAAAGCGCGAACGTGAATGTGAATGCGGATGAAACCGCGGTTGTTTCAATCAGGCTTGACGCAATCGCGGTTGACGGGAAAAAGATTTTTTTGCGCACAGCAGATTCCCGGACAAAGGCGGCATTGCCCGGGGTTTCGATAAGCGTTTTCGATTCGAATTCGGAAACCGGCGGAGCGTCGTTTTTCAATTCGTACACTTCGGACCAGAACGGCGTGCTTGAAAGGTTTGTCGAGAACAGAACGTTCCTGGGCATTTTTTCCTTCCCTGGCTATGTGACAAGGTTTGTGCAGCCCCTGCCGCTCAAAAGCAGGAACGACAATGCGCCGGAAGAAATCGCTTTGGAACAGGCAACCGAACAGAATTCCGGAAAAATCAGGGTTTCGGTCCTCAATCAGGAAAACCTCCGGCCAATAAGCGAGGCAAAAATTTTTCTTTACAATTCCTCTTACCCTGGCGCGGTTG
This sequence comes from Candidatus Diapherotrites archaeon, assembly GCA_016205145.1. Taxonomy (NCBI): domain Archaea; kingdom Nanobdellati; phylum Candidatus Iainarchaeota; class Candidatus Iainarchaeia; order Candidatus Iainarchaeales; family Candidatus Iainarchaeaceae; genus Candidatus Iainarchaeum; species Candidatus Iainarchaeum sp. The sequence continues at coordinate 59,296 of JACQJH010000001.1, read as the reverse complement.
CCAACAATCCTTATTCCCTGACAAACAACGACGGCAATGTTTTGTTTGAGGGCCTGCCGGCCGGAACTTACAGGATAGAAGCCGAAAAGGACGATTTCAATGGCGTGGCGGAAAACATTGCGGTTTCATTGGGGCAGACGACTTCAGTGAGAATACTTGCAACAATCGGCAGCGGTTCAGTCAAGGCGGTTGTCACTGACTGGGAGACCGGCAGCCCGGTTGAAAACGCGTCGGTGTCATTCTACAATGCGTTGTCTCCGCAGCAGGAACTGCTTGCACAGAAAGCAACGGGCAGCGGGGGCGAGGCGGCGAACAGTTTCAGGTCCGACGCCGTCATCTACCTGAAAGCGGAAAAGGATGGTTACATTTCAGCCATAACGACAAGGATCGATGTCATCCAGAACCAGGAAACTCGCTCTGACATCAGGCTGATGTCGCAGTCAATAGACCAGAATGCCGGAATCCTGTCAACATTGGAAGGGCTGTATGAGGACAGCCAGGCAACCAGGAAAGCGCATTCGCTTGAACCCAACCACTACTATTTCGCCAAATTCGCGGTTGCTTTGCCGCAGAACAAGCCTTATTCGAATCTTGTTTCGCATGTGCGGGCCGGCCCGGATTCAATGCAGACTTTGCCTGCATCGGGCTATGTCGCAAGGATTGAATCAGCCGAAGTTTCGTCCGGCGGGCAGACTGTTCTGAGCAATTGTTTCTCAGCGGAAAACGTCTTTTCCGACCCGCAGAACTGCATTGCCCAGGCAAACGCAAAGCAGGCGAACGCCTACTGGAACAATCCGGAAAACCGGACGACCTACACGGAAATCGTGAAAATTTTTGTCGAACCCACTGCTGTGGCTGGAACGAAAATCGAACTGCACTGGCAGGCAAAAGCGAGGGTGCTTGACTCCGATGTTTTGACCCAGCCGCTTTCAAGGGAATTCGGGGTTTCGGAGCCCATATGCACGCCCGGACAGGACTGCCCGCCCATAATCTGGCATTTCTGGCTGCAGAGGGAAGGCTCGGCGGACAGGATTCCTTTGGACAATTTCAGGCAGGCCGACAGGCAGATGATTGACATTTTTTCGGAAAGCTTTTTGTATGCCGAGGCATTGAATTCAAGCGGGCGCAATTTCGACAATCTCGACATTTCCGTTGCATCAGAGGACCCGGACAACGCAATCGTTTTCCCCGACAAGGCAGATGCCACCCGGACAAAAATACTTGAAAACGCGGTGTTTGCGCAAAATTCCAGGAAAACCTCGATCGGGGCGGGCGCGGAAATAATGCCGTTGAAATTCAAGCCGGTTGTTGAGGCCGCAACCGCAAAGCTGGTAGTTGGCGTGCAGTCGCATGCGCAGGAAATCGGGGGCGCGGGCCAAACCCTTTTCTTCGGAATCGCAAGCGACAGGGAAATGCAATTCCAGAACCTGCCGCAAAACGTTTTTCCCGCCATTGACAACCAGCAGGTTTCCGGCAGGCTGACTGACAAGTCTGACGGGCATGCAATAGCGAACGCTTCAGTGAAAATGCTTGCCGACAGCCGCGGCCCGGCAATTTCAATGACAAACTCTGACGGCTGGTTTTCTTTCACCATCAGCCCAGCCGCGGAAAATTCCGTGAAATTCCGGGCGACAAAGCCAGGATACAGGCAAATCGAGTCAACGCCGGTTCCGGTGCAATACTCGAACGTCTTCAACCCGCTGTACGACTGCATAACAATCAGCAAAGAATCTTTGAGCATGGTGCCGGAACAGGAAGATGCTTTCATTGTCGGGGCTGAAAACTGCCAGGAACCTGCGCAGGTCGACATCATCTCACAGCTTGACGTGCAGCCAAAAAGCTTTGTGCTCAACCCCGGAAATCCGGAGCAAAGCGTTTCCGTTCTTGCGGACAATCCTGCGAATTCCGGGGAAGTCTATCTGGGGCAATACCCTGTTTTTGTGAGGGCAAAATTTGAATCCGACATACTGTTCATTCCGGCTGGCAGGGTCATTGCATTCATTGCCGGCAATTCAGGCTCGTGCTTCGGAATCGACAGGACAAGCTTTGACTTTGGCACACAAAGCACGCAGTCTGCGGTGATTTCAAGGAACTGCCCCGCGGGCTTTGTTGACGCTTTCAGGCCAGAAACGGGCATTGACTCCGCAAGAGTTGCGTTGCAGCAAAACCCCGCTCTGCCCGGAAGCATCTCATTCAAATGGAAGGCCATTGCAACCGGCACGGAAAATTTCTTTGAATCAACCCAAAGCCAGTCAACGCAGAACGGCTGGAAAGAATTTTTAGTGAACACTTCAAGCGAGTTTTCCAGCGAAAGCATTCCGGTCGGAATAAACAACGTGCAGGACATGCGGTTCGACGCATACTCTTTGGATTCCTCAGACCAGTGCCCCGGTTCAAACTTTGCCGCCGCAAAGGACCTCAAAATAAACAACGGCTCGCAGAACCTGAACATTGCCTGCACAATCAGCGCCCTTCCCCCAACCGCCAGCGGCGGCTGTTCCCCCCTTCTCGTGGAAGAATGCCTGACAGGCGACAACGCCAAAAAATGCCCGCTGAACCAGCCCTGCAAGCACATTTCAGCGGAAGTGCGCATGCCGGCCGCGACAGCCAACGTCAACGACATTTCAGGTTCGTTCTACAACAAGGGCAACACCAACTGGCTTTTCGTAAGCGTGAAAGCCGACATTCCCGTGACGGAAATAACCGTTGAAAAGCGCGCGGTCGAACGGAGCATGGAAAGCACGGAGCATACCGCTGCGATTTCAAATCCGAGAAAAGGCGTCAAATACTATCTTGGGGAGGGCGCCCTCAACCTTTTCGAGCACCCGGATTACCATGGCGGGTATTATTCGGACACGGTTCTGGACGCGGTTCCGACAACCGAAACCGACAAGGTGAGGGTGTGGATTGAAGGCGGCAAAGTGTTCGCGGAATTCACGGGCGAACCCATTGCATTAGGCGGCTCTTTTATTGTCTCGCTTTCAAATGTTTCCCTGTCGGAAACAGCATATGCCCTCATTTCAGTGGAAGACTTCGCAAGCCAGGTGAGAAACAATGACAGGTAAAACGCATCATGCGGTGTTTGCATTTCTTGCATTTGCGCTTATCGTGCTTTGCGCCCCTGCCTTTGCCGCGGAAACGCAGAAGGTTGCGGAACCCCTGCAGAATTTCAGCGGAGACCTTTCAGTGCGGCTCAACAAAACAGAATTTTCCGCCGGCGAAACAATCAGGGCGGAAATAAACCTGCTGAACCTTGACGACTCGCCGCTTTTCGACGCGGACGTGATATCGGAAATCGTGCAGGGAAACGGATTCTATTACCCGTCGCAGTCGAGCGACGTCGACAACATTTTCTTCGAGAAAAAAATCGGAAACATAAGCATTGCGCCGCATTACGCGAAAAAAGTTTCGTTCGAATACGCCATTCCAAAAGACGCCGCGCCCGGAAACTACCGGATGGACGTGTACCTGCGCAACAGGCGTGCGCCCGTCGTAGGAATAGCGCATATTTTCGCGGCCCCGAAATCAGTGCGCTTCAAGGTCAGCGGAAACGGCGCGTTTCCGCAGGCGAAAATCGTGCGAACCAAAACCGAGTTCCACCACCAGCCGGGGCCTGTCGGGCCGGGAATCGCGGCCGGGCAGAAAATAGAGAGCACGGTTTTTGTTGAAAACGCTTCCGCGTCTGAAATGAGGGGCCTGGAACTAAGAGTCGGCATATGCGACTGGGACGACACTGCCTGCGACAGGTTCCTTGAGGAAAAGAAGATTCCGGTCGGCAGTGTTGCCGCTGGAAAAACCGCCGAAGTGAACGTTTCGCTTGCAGCGCCCGAACTGCCATCAGCTTATGCAATAAGGCTCGAACTGGTTGATTCCGGCGGAAGGACGCAGAGCATTTACAGGAACAGAAGCGTGGTTCTCGGCCCCACGGCCAAAATCAGGAAAGTTTCGCTCAATGATTATTCCTTCGGCGAAAATGAGAACGTTGAACTGGAATACCTCATCGGGCCAAGCCCCGACCATTATACGCTGCCAAGGCCGGTTTTCGAAAACTTTTCCCTCAGGGTTTCCGTCAAGGACGAGCGTTCCGGAAAAGAGGTTTTTTCCGGGGAACAGGCGTTCGACAAAATAGCCATACCGGATTTTTTCACCACAAAATTCCCGTTTGACGTGAAATCAAAGCTGGACTTTTTCACTGTCTGCTCGCAGATAGAAAAGCAGTCAAAAGTGTTCGACAGGTACTGTTTCACGATCAATGCCGAGGAATTTGCGGCGCAGGAAAAAAAAGCCAAACTTGCCGTCAGCTGGAATTACGACAGGCCGAAGTCAATGCTTGCCCTTGAATTTTCCAACGGCTCCAATGCCGCCTCTGACATCAATGCGTTTTATTTCCTTCTCAGCGAAACCCAAAACCCCGAAAGCAAAGGATTCGTTGCAGGCTCATCCCCTCAAACCGTGTCCTTTGAAGCCCCGCCCGCAACATATGTTCTTGTGGTGAACGACCTCAGCACAAGAACGCAGAAATCCTTTGAAATCAACCTGTTGGAAAAAGCCGCGGCCGGGACATGCGCGGAAAGAAACGGAATGGTTTGCGGCAAGGCCTCGTACTGTTCGGCGAAAACAGCCGCCGCTTCAGACAGCGCTGAATGCTGCCTGGCGCAATGCCTGCCGAGAATTGAAACCGGAAAAGCCGAAACGAAAACGCCGTCAGCGGGCATTGTGCCGGTTGCCCTTGCAGTCGCCGTGCTTGTTGCACTCGCCGGCGCGGCTTATCTTGTCTGGAAAAGCAGGAAAAGAAACGGCGGCCGTGCGGACGGCTTTGATGAACCGGCGCAAGGTGATGACCTTGAAGCATAAGCAGGCAATCTTAGCCGTGCTATTCCTTTCGGTTCTGTTTTTTGTAGCCACGGCAACTGTTGACGCCTCAAACAACTGCACGCTTGAGTCGGCGCAGGCGCAGTGCACGCAGGCAGGCATCACCGCAACCTGCCCGACATGGTCGGAGCATTGCATGTGCTCGGAGGAAACCCAGGACTTCGAGGTTACAACGGAATTCCTGTCAATCAGCGACGATGGAACATTGGGCGCAGGCATTGATGCCGCAATAAACCCTGAAAACAATTCAATTGAGGTTCCCGTCAACACGGCATTGAGGGTTACGACAAGCAATTTCATACTTGCATGCAGCGACGGCGCGACCGCCGAAATAATCCACCCGGCGCAGGTTTTCGTGAACGGGAGCCTTGCCGGAGACAACAAATATTCGTGCCGTGGCTCCTCCTGCTACGGCCCTTCGGCAATTTCCCCAACGGGAGAAAGGTGCTCCGGCCAGGCGACGTTCGAAGCATACCGTTTCTATGCGCCGGGAAAATTCCATGTCGAAATAAGGGTTGCCCGGCTCAACAACGGGACGCTCTGGAGGACGGAAAAAGACTTGAACGTGTTCGTTTCCTCTGCCGAAATCGCAATTTCCGGCCCGAAAAAAACTGATTTCGTATTCGAAAAGGCTGATGAAACAAAAACATTTTATGTGCCGTGGACTTTCTCGAACATGAGCAAAAACCCGGTCATAATAGATTCATGCGACCCCGTTGGAGGGAATTTCTGCGAATTCGAGGGAATGCCGTTGCCATTCACTCTTGAAACCGGCCAGAGGGCAATAGCCTTGCAGAAAATAGAGATTGGCAGGCCCAACGCTTTCCCGCAGGCAATCAGCCCGAAATTCAGGCTGTCCGTCACGGGGCCGGCCGGCGGAGACCTGAGCCGGCACTGGGTCGAATCGCCTAACCTGGACGCGCGCCTTGACTACCTTGCAAAGCAGAAATTCCACGTCGAAATTCTGGCAGGCGGGCAAAACGCGCAATGCGTTTCGGCTGACGGGAAACCGGGCTTCACAGGCGAAAGCGCCCTGCCGAAAATCCTTTTGAGCTGGAACTGGAACGACATAGCCATTGACGCGTGCGACAAAAAGGATTCAGGCGGGTTCGTTTACTGCGACCCGGCGCAGTTTTCAATCGAACTACTGCAAAAGCTGAGGAACATAGACGGCCTCATCGCGCAGGGAAAAAACGCGGACGCCGCAGCGGAATCCGAATTCGACTCGTACCTTATAGAGGACTTTTACAGCGACGACTTCAGGCAGGACTTCGATTATTTGTACACGCATGGTTCCGCTTCCTTTTTCGGCACACCGGCGTTTTACGCCGACAGCCAGAAGCCCTGGACAAAATATTTCAGTGATCCGGGTTCAGGAAAACTTACAATCGAAAGAACCGACGTTTCCGACTCCGCGGAGAAGAAAAACATCCAGGCCGGATTATACCATGTGAAAATAGCCTACCCTGTTTCGCAGCCGTTCTTCAGCAACGGCCAGCCTTCATCAACCATCGACGTGCAGCTTGCAAAAATATCGGATGCACCCGACAATGCGTTCTACAGGCTGCCTTTCAACGGCCTTGTCGGAACGGACAGGACGGATGCGGACGGAAAAACCGAAAGGAAAAACTATGGCATCGGGTTCACCAACGACACGCAAGTTCCGATAGTTCTCGCGGGAAACGTTCCGATAGCCGCCACAAGGATCAGCGCAAGAAAAATGATTTCCGGCTCGGTCGGAGACGACTTTTTCACTACAAACGTTTCAAAGGCCGGATTGCTCTTTGAAATGAATCCGTCAGGCATTTACTTTGCGCCCTCGCGCGCCACGCCCGCCATAATGCAGGCCATAGGCACGACAAATGCTGAAGCCGGAATAGCGAACGAGGCGGTCGCATACTACGCCATCCAAAACGATTCGAACATTCTCGGCGCGGGAAAAGACTATTCATCTGTTTGGACGGGCATCGGTTCGACTAACAGCTGCAGGGACTTCTACAACGCCAATCTTTTCAGGGAAAGGCGCGACTCAAAAGCCGAAAACAGGACTTGCCTGCAAAGCCAAAACGCATTCGGGTTCGCCTGGAAAAACGTACTGGCGCACAGGCTGTTCCTGCAAAGCGTTTTCTTTTCGCCGCTGTCAGGAAACTATTCCGTGCAGAACGCCTGCAACGGCTCTGGCATGGCGTTCTTCGGCCTGGGTGGAGAGGAAAACGTGCAGGCTCTACCGCTTTCAGGAATGGGGTCCGGCGCAACGCTCAAGGAAATTTTCGGGCGCGTCAGGGAAGGCAGGGCGTGCGTTTCATACGAGACTGGAAGCGTTGGCATCTGGTGGAACCCCGAACCGTTCAAGGAAGACCTCGCGGCAATAAAGGATGCTGAAATCGGGGCAAGCCTGCTCTGTGAAAACTGAAAAACCTGCAGCAAGCAAAAGCCCGATTGAACGCCTTTCACTGCAAGGTCATAGGCCCAGAACAAAGAACGCGACAAACAGCACTGCCGCAACAATTGCAAGGAGAACCGGGAAAAATTCCTTTCCGAAAGCCGATTCAAGGCTTTTTTTGCCGGACACAACCAGCACGGCTTCGTCGAAGAACTCCGAGGCATGCTCTGCCAAACCCTGCGGAGAGGACAATCCGGCAATTGTTTCGGAAGCCGATTCAACCACGCCCACGGGCCTGTCCGGAACGGAAAAGCCCGACAGTATTTTTCCGGAAAAAGCCGAAACATCTGCGTCAAGGCCCCCGCCCGGAAGTGAAGCCCCGACACTCCAATAAGGAATTGAAACGATTTTGACGGATGAAACAATTACATTGCGTTCCTCGACCCCAAGTTCAGCGGCCGCTTTCAGGACGCACAAGCGCTCAAGCTTTTTCTCATCAAACCCTTCAAGGCCTGCGGGAAGGCGTTCAAGCTTCCTGGCCGAAAGAGAGGAATAGTCTGACCGGATGGAAACAGCCGCGTTGTTGTCAACTGAAAGGGATGGCAATGACAATGCCATGTCATTGCGCATTGTGTCGGAAACAATTTTGCCTTTAGCGGTCTGGGTTTCAAGAAAAGCGTCGAAAACAAAAAAAACGAATTCGGGTCGGGACAAAACCGCTTCTGAAACGGAAAAATGAGCCTTGTCCCAGCCCTTCGCCAGAAAAACCCTGCGCACGGACTCAATTGCGGCTTCCCGGGAAACCTTTTCGGGAAGCCAATGCAACTGTGAAAGCAATTCCAACACGCGCTTATCTTCGGGCCTTCATGATCTTGACGTTGCTCGGCGTGATCAGGACCCTGTCTTCAGAAATTCTTGCAATGTCGCCGTTTATTTCAAGCACGGAGTCGCGGACCGAGCCGATGAGCTGCTTCAGTTTCATTGCATTGCGCTTGGAAAGGTCGGCGATGTTCAAAAGCACTATGTTGCCGTCCTTCGCTTCCTTGACAATCAGTTCGACGTCCTCGTCGCCGACCAGGGACAAGGGCTTCACGAACGCATCAGCGTCCGCGTAAAGGTCCTCTTCCTGCGCGTCAAGGTTGTTGAGAAAATCCTCTATGTCGATTCCCTCAGATTTCTTGAAAACATTCTCCAAAAAAGCCATCCACAATCACCCCAAAGAAAAAAGCCATTAAGTATATTCACGTCCGCGAAGGGTATTTTAATAATATTGTTGTCGGGGCTGAAAAATCAGCCTCGGCCGCCGTGAAAAACAAGTATGCACAAAAAAATTATCTTCTTCTGCCCCCGCCGCCGCGCTTTCCCATGTTACCCTTTTGCCCGCGGCCGGGGTTCCGATTCAGGCTTGACGGCCCGTTAGACGCGCCTAAAATATTGCCGGCGCCCTGTGGATTGGGATTAATGCCAAAGCCCCTGTCAACCGCCGGATTTGTATGGCTCACACCCGTGCGCTCCCTCAAAGTAGGAATGCCGCTTGGTGCGGCGTGCGCAAAAATGTCGAACGGGAGCGGGAGATTCTGGTCAGGGTGAAGCCGAATCGCACGCACCCTTTCCGAAACATTCGGTTTGGGCTCGTCCATCCAAAAAAGCGGCGGCGTCATGACCGTTTCCACTGTTCCTTTTCTTGTGCCAGCCGAACTCAGCCGCGGGTCGTACGTCAAATGCACGACTGCAGAGTCGGGCAGGTCGTTTGTTTCCCTGACCATTTTTATTATACCGCGCAATGCCCGGACAACGGGCCGAGGAAAAAGCGGTTCTCCGCCCCTGATGCGGTATTGGGGCTCAATGAACGCGTCAGACAAATGCAGGACAACCTGACCCCGCATTGTCTTCGTCAGCCCGAATTTTAGGAAGCCTACGGGCGTTCCATTCTTGTCGCCGTTGCGCAAAATTATCATGTTGGCCATCTGCCTGTCGCCGTCAGCGTCAGGCTTGATGCGGAGGCTTACATTGTGGGCTTTGCGCCAAAAGCCGGCGAGTTCGCCCTTGAGTTTTTGCGCTCCGCTTCGCGGCACAATGCCCAATCCGACGCGTTCATCAACATACTGCGAAGAAAGCCTTGCCAAGGTATCCAGATCGGATTTGAAAATCAGGCTGTTGTTGGTTATCCTGCTTGCCGCATCCTTCCTGCGTTTTTCCTCCAACGCGGCCGCATTAGCCTGATGCCTGCGTTCCAAAGCAGCCGCTTCCGCTTCCCTCAAATGCGCCATGCCGCGCCTTGCACTTGCACCGGCAGCTTTGTTGGCGTCGCTTCTTTCGTCAATTAGTCCGCGAAGTCTGTCCTCGCGCCGCATTATGGCCAATTGTTCCCTTGCATGCGTGTTCCACTTTACAATATCCGCCGCACTAGGCGGCCCTTCGGGCCTTCCAAGCAAATTCTGAACCAAGCGCGCATCCATTCCCAAAACGCCCAAAGCACCCGCAACATGCGGTTGGCCAAAAAAACTGTTCCAGCCAATTCCTTTGCCTTTCCGCCCGGGTTTGTCTTTCCTAAAAGCAGTCAGAACTGCGTTCCATGCCGCGGTGATTTCATCGGGTGCGGCTTCGCGGGATTCAGGCATTGAAACATAGTGTTTTCCGCAGTTTAAAAAAATAGCGGAAGCTCCGGAGACCATTGCCCTTTTTTTAAGTTTTGTGCAGGAAAGGTTGTTTGGTGGGTTTTTGGAGCAGAACTTATTCGAGCAGGAAGCCAACAGGCAAAGCGTTTTCCTTGACAGGGACAAGATAACGCCGCATTACACGCCTGACCACATCCTGTTCAGGGACGAGCAGATAAAAACCATGACCACCGTTCTGGGAGTGGCGCTCGGCGGAAAAAAGCCGGACAACCTTTTCATCTACGGAAAGACCGGCGCGGGCAAGACTTCCACTGCAAGGCATGTTTTGAAGGATTTGGCGGAGTTCGCCAAAAAAAACGCGGAAGGCAAAGGCACTTCTGACAATTCCGGAATACAGACCTGTTACATCAACTGCAGGACGCATAACTCCAAATACAAGGTTCTGCTGAAAGCAATCAAGGATTTTTACCCGAACGACAATTTCATGGGTTACTCCGCAACTTTCGTTTACGAAAAACTCCTCGAATTCGCGCAGACAAAAAAATGCGTCGTTGTAATGGCGTTGGATGAAATCGACAAGCTGAAAGACCTGGATGACCTGATTTATTCTCTGACAAGGTGCAATGACGAACTTGAAAGCGGCGCGGTTTCCCTTATAGGCATTTCAAACAACCTGATGTTCAAGGACCGCCTTGATCCGAGAAGCAAGAGCTCTTTGTGCGAGCAGGAAATCGTTTTTCCGGCTTACAACGCCCAGGAACTGAAAGAAATACTATCCGAAAGGGCGAAGGTAGCGTTCAGGGAAAACTCCGTTGAGGATTCCGCCATAAGCCTTGCCTCGGCGATTGCGGCAAAGGAATCGGGGGACGCGCGCACTGCGGTAATGCTGCTCTTGCGCGCCGGCGAAATTGCGGACAAGAAAGGCGTCGGCCACGTTACGGAAGAGGAAGTCAAGCAGGCGAAAAAAAAGGTCGAGGAAGAAGTCATACTCAACATGATTTCAACCCTGCCGAGGCAGCAGCAGCTTGTCCTGTATTCGATTGCGAGGCTGGCGCGCAGGAAAAGCGGGGTCAGAAAGATTACGGGCGAGGAAAACGAAAGCGTGATGTTTTCCGGAGACGTCTACAACGAATACGTCGGAATAGCCAAGCAGCTGAAGGAAACCGTTGTGAGTTCGCGCTGGTACCGCCAGTATATTTCCGAACTGGAAATGTTCGGCCTGATCGTCTCGACAATGTCGGGAAAAGGCATCCGCGGAACGACCCGGTTGATAAAGCTGGGCTTTGACGCGAAAAAAATCAAGGACGCTTTGGAAATCGAAATCTTCGGCGGAGTGCAGTACTAGACATTGATTTTCTGAATCAGTATTTTGGTTAGATTATAGCTTAGACTTAATTTTATTCTTAAATATTCTCCTTTGCGAATAATTTAAGCCATACTTTTTGCAAAAAAACATCAAGTCTATCTTGAAATATTTTTTTTCTTTCGCCAGAACAATAAAAAGTCTATCGTCTGATTTTATAACCCCGCTCGCAAAGTTGTTGTTAATGAAATCAGTGCCAAGCACAACATAATTATTACGAAGAGTTGTTCCACCGCTTATGACATTTAAAGCTGACTCAAAACTGCCGGTTTGATTTTTAGAGAGCACAAAAATTTTTTTATCTGACAAACGGTCTTCCGACAATAGATATTCATCTTTTAGATAGTCGCTAACGGTTTCGTTCTTATTGTATTTTGCGGTTATTTCAATTGGGTGTCTCATGGTGTCTCCAAGCGGCTTAGTTTCATCGGTTATTATGTTCTTTATAATTGTTTTTCCGTCCGGGTGTTCTTCTTCGATACCGTGCAAATGCATCTTTTTGCCACCTTTAGCAAAGTAATATTCTTTTTTTCCGTTTGGCAATATAAGTTTTTCATCATCCTGCAAAGAAATTTTTTTATCATTTTTTGACAAAACAATCATCTCAAGTATTTACCATTATTCGCTAGAAGTATTTCAATTTTATCTTGGCATTCATACGAATTCAAACAATCCTTTCTGCTGCACTTTCTCGTTCTTGAAGACCGAGTCTATTTCTTCTTCGACCAGGTCAAGGCGCTGTTTCAGGTAATCGCTCAGGCCGTACGTTACGACAATTTCCTTGGCGATTTTCAGGTATTTCCTGACCGAGCCCTGTGCGATTGTCAGGATGATGTTGCCTTTCGCGCACTTGTTGCAATTGCCGGACAGCGGGATTCTCCGGTATTTGGTATTGCAATTCGTGCAGCGGAAGGTCTGCCTTGAAAACGCGCGCGCGTTGCCGATGATGTCGGGCAGGAAATGCGAGAACATAACTCTCTCCAATGCGTCTTTGCCGTCAACCGCAACAATCATGTTCTGGACGCGCGCCTGCGCCTTGATCTTGTCCTCCATGCTGCCAAGCTGCACGTATTTTGAAGAGGATGGCCCGGCGTCGAAAACGCTGGTGTCATGCGAAAACAGGATGCCGCTGTACTGCTCTTTTTTTTCAAGGCGCTGCTTGACTGTTTCAAGTCCGTCGACTTCCGGCGGAAAGCCCTTCAATGCCCGCTCATACAACTGCAAGGGATATTTTGCGCATGTCTCCATTGAATGCACTTCCTCGTCTATTTCAGTCGGCCTCAAAGCGATTGTGAAAACCAATGGCGCGTCCATCCTGCCGCCACGGTGCGAGGGAAGATAGCTTTGCGAAAAGTTCAGCAGGCCGTCCATCAAAAGCATCAGTGAATCCTGGTCGCCGTCGATGTTCCTGCGCTTGCACTGGTGGAAGTACGGGTGGGCGAAGCAAGCCTTTGCCTTCGAATAGCCTATGAGCCTTGCCACGATTGCCGCGGAAGTGTGCGGCGCCAGGCCGAGCAGGAATTCCCCGACAAGGTCCTCTTTTTTCGAATAATTGAACCTGCGTTCCTGGCCGTAAAAATGCTCCAGCAGGTCGTCGGCAAACCTTGAAACTTTGAGGAAAAAGTCCCCGGCTTCCGCGTGAATGACAATGTCCTGCGGGAACAGTTCTACTATCTGGCCTGCGTCGACAAGCTCTTTGCCTTCAATGTCTTTTTCGTATCCGAGTTCCTTTGCCTTTTCAACTGTCAGGCCGATTTCCTTGGGCTTGAAATGAGTGAGCGGCGCGTTGATGAGTTCATACCGCACAGTGCCGTCGCGGAAAATGTGCAGGCCGTGCTTTGACCTCAGAACGCCTTTTTCAAGCGGCTCGCAGACTTTTTCCTCGTTGATCATGCCTTTCACGCCTTTCACCGGATCGGGCACTTTCATGCCCAAATGCTGCGAGGCCTTGAGCAGCAAAGCCGCGACATCGACTTTCCTTGAATTGAACGGCATTGCTTCCCCTGCACAGCGCGGGCATTTGTTTGAGTGGCATTCCTTTCCATCCTTCCTGCACACGAAAAACTTTTTCGTCCTGCCGGAACATTTCACACAGTAAGGGAAACAGGAATATTCGTTGCAGTTTTCGCATTTGAAAAGGCATACCTCCAGTTCAATGCTGCCCTGCGAATAATTGCCGGAAGCTGACTCGGCTGCCTTGTTGATCGACCTTGTCGCGCCGCCGTGCAGGCCTATGGGAAAAAGGACGTGGGGATTTCCTTCCATTTTGCGCGGCGAAGACGCCTCCGGCCTGCCCATGCGCGAGCCGATGAAAGTGCCGCCCTTGTCCCTTATCTGGAGGCCGGAAAGATTGGACAGGAACTGGAAAACGCTTTCAGAGGAAGAAAAGGCATTCCCGGCTTGTTCTCCTGAAAAATTTTCCAGGCCGAGCGTTGCATGGAAAGCCTTGCCCAAATCGCTGTCGAGCTGCAGTGAACCGGAATTCACTGAATGCGGCAGGCCGATCCTTTCAAACAGCGCCTTGAGTTCCGGGTCGTTTGCGAATGAAAACCCGTCACTGCCATTCAGGAGATTTTTGTGCGACAACTCGACGAGCACCCTAGCCTCTTCCTTTGACAGCGCGCAATAATAGTGCAAAAACTTCGGGTGCAGGGGAACATTGAAATCGCGCGAAAAAAGCAGGGCATCGTCGGCGGAAATCACCGGGTTTTGCGCGCGGCCAAGAAGGCCTTTCCGCTTTTCCCCATCAATGCCTTTTTCCTTGAGGCTTTTTTGAAATTCAAGGTCCCACCATTCCTCGCAATAGCCGGGCGGCACCAGGGGATGCGCGGAATACTTGAAATCGCCGAAGGAAACAAGCATGTCCCCCAAAAACAAGACTTTTTCCGTCTGCAGCCTCGCCCGAAACGCATCCGACGCAGTCGAAAGCTTCTCCACATTGCCGTTGAACAGTTTGACGATCGGCCCCTCGATGCTGTCAACTGGGCAAATGCCCGCAGCCTTCCCCGGCCTTTCAACCTTCAGCTGTGTTGCGACTGCAATGAAATCGTCAAGCAGGTGCATGGTTGCGGGATGAATGCCTTTCCCCATTGTGCCCATGTTCCTGCTCCGCCCATACCTGAGCCTGAAGCCGCCGACGCGCATCGGATAGGAAAAAATCGGCCTGCCCGCGGCAAGCCTGTCCAAGTATTTTGCCTCGGCCTTCAATTCCGATTTTCTCGAATCGGCTTTCTCGACTTTTATTATGCCTTCAAGCCACTCCCAGTCAAGCTTGAGCTTGCGCGCATAATTCAGGATTTTCCTCGCCTTCAATGCAATGCCCTCGCTTATGACAAGGCAGGCGCCGCCCCTGACGCGGTTCGACTCCACACGCTGCAGGTTCCTGTTCACTGAAACCTCCCTTTCCTCCGTCGGCTCGCCGTTGATGCAGACAGGGCAGCCGCGCACGATCTTTCTCACTTCATCATCCGAAAGCCTGTACTGCCTGCTGAAAATTTCCTCGTAAACCTGGCACTCCTCGACATACCTTTCAACCTCGTCGTCCGTGGGCTTGTAACGGTCAAGGCCGAGAAGGGCGCGCGCATAATCGCCCAGAATGAGCGGCAGGACAGTTGCAGTTCCTCCGGCGGCGCGGATGGGACCCGCATAATAAATGTCGACAAACTTCGAGCCGTCAAGGTTCTGCGAAACAAGGACTTTCGGCACGCCGTCAAGCGGGGCAATCACAACGCCTTCAGTCATGAGGACAAGCGCTGTCCTGATTGCCTGCTCAACCCGCTGTGACGTGTCCGGGATCTCGCACCATTCCTGGCCGATTATTTCGCGGAAAATCTGGAATGTCGCCTTCTCCCTGTCGTTGCCGTTTTTTGCATAGGCCTCGCGGTATTTTTCGGCAACGCCCTTCGGCCCGATAATGCTTTCGGTCCTGTCGGCAAGGTCCTGCGTCGGAGTTGTTTCAATGTCCAATGAAATGTCAAGGCCTTTCGCCTTCGCCTTTTTCGCAATGCCAATCTGCGAAAAAACCCTTGAATTCATTTCCGAATAATACTTTTTGACGTGGTCAAAAGCCAGAATTTCGGCCGCCTTTTTCCCTTCAGCCACAAAATCTTCAGCCATAAAAAAACACCAAAAAAATTCAGCCTGTTTCCTCTGCCGCAAAACGCTTTTCCGAAATCTTCCTTGTCGACAGGTCAATGACCGGAACTATGCCCGGCGTGGGAACATGGCCCTGTTTGACCTGGAAGGCCGTTCGGCCCTGGAAAGTGCCGCTGTTCAGGACGGTCGTGCCGTGATACGAATCATAGCCGTTGTGGTGCAGGTCGCCGGCAAAGAACAGGTCCGGAACCTCGCGCAATGTCATGAAATCGTGCTTTTCCGGAACGTAAGGGTGCTTCAAGCCGTAAGTCGGCATCAAATCGCGGCGCTTCAAAAGCTCGACAAGCGCCTGCTCGGGCTTGGAATAGCTGAGATTGCTGACGCTGCTGTACAAATCGTGCACCGAGCCGCCATGGTAGAGCAGTGTTTTCAGCCCTTCGATTTCAATCATGCTCGGCGAACCCAGCAGGTGGATATTTTTCAGGCCGGCAATGCTCTTGACAAGCTTGTGCTGCAATGCAGGCATCGGGTCCGCGTTCCGCACAGCATCATGGTTGCCTGGAATGATGAAAACCTCTATGTATTCGGGAATCTCAAGAATCTTCGAGCAAAAATCATCGTACTGCTGCCAGATGTCCTTTATGGCAAGCTCATTGATCTGGTCGGGGTAAACCCCGATTCCGTCAACATTGTCCCCCGTAACGACAATGTACTTTATCCTGCCCAACTCTTCCAGATCCTTTTCGGAGCCGATGTTGCCGTTGATCCACAACAGGAACTTGCTGAAAGGCTTGTCCAGGAAAAGCTTGCTCCCGCAATGCAAATCCGAAATTGCTGCAAGCGAAACATTCCTGGAAGCGCGTTTCTCCGGCCGCATCGGAACGTCGGGCCAGAAAATCTCCTTGGCAATCACCATTTCATCCGAAAGCTTCGAAGCCTTGACTCCGATGACGTTGTCAGGCAGGATTGTCTCGCCGAACTTTGTGAGCGGAACATCATTTTTTAGAATCAGGACAATGCACTTCGATTCAAGGTCTTCAACCTCAAACGCGAGATGGCCGTTCTTTGTAACCCACTTCCGGAAAACCATTGCAACGAAATGCGCTTCGCCGCGGTTTGCAACGGAACGCAGCCGGTTCAACGGCTTCGGCAGAAAGCCGGGCCTCGCCTTCAAAACATTGCCCAGGATTTCAAATTTGCTCCTGAAAAGGTTCAGGAAATCGGACACCTTTCCCTCGGAACAGCTCTTGTTCGTAACATCCGTTTCCTCGAAAACCCTGAAATTCGGCTGAATGTCCTTTGCCACAGGCTTGAACTTCGAGAACTGCACTGAAACTGTCTGCTCGTCGACAAGGCTGATTTTCGTCTTGACCGTCTTGCGCTTCACGTCTTCCTCGCGCACCATAAAAACGTTTTCAGCGGCAAGCTCTTCGAGGATTTTCTGGAAATCCTGGCGCTCCGCCAAAATTTCCAGGGCCTGCGGTGACAAAAGCAATTGCTTCCCGCCGGCAAACGCGAGAATCTTTTTTTCGAAGTCTTCCTTTGCAAGCAGTTCCAAAAAGCTCACTTGACCTTCTCTTTCACCGCTTCAAGCAGGGAAATGAGGGTCCAGATTTCCGTGCGGGTATGGGAAGGCATGTTGATGTCATTGCTGATGTCGTCCAGGAGATAGATGGCGCCGGAAAAATTCACGCCGCCGTCCTCGAAGGCCGAAGCCTTTGCCTTGGCGTCCTCGATCACGGCCCTGATGTTGCGGGGCACGCTCCGGTCAGAAAGGATTTCCTCCATCAGGCCAAGGCAGTCCTCGACTTCCTTTTTCAGTTCGGGGGAAAGGGACTTCTTGACAGCCATCCAACATCACTCATTTGCAGCCAATGCGACAACTAACAGGCCAAGCGGACAAATAAATTCAATCCCCTCGGCTCAAAACGGTGCAATATCGAATAATAAACGATACCCATTTTAAAGGCAGGGGCAGAACGCCGGAAAAAGATTTTACGTTAGCTGGCGGCCCTTGGCTTGAATCCCTTCACGCCCGCAAGCGTTTCCACAACCGCCTTCTTCAAATCAGAATAATTTTCAAATCCGCAGACAATCGTTTGCGCGCCCGAATCGGCGAAAGCGTTTTTCGCGGCTTCAACCTGCCCTGTTTCGGCGATGTCCGACTTGGAAATTGCGACAAGCTTTTTCTTTCCGAAAGCCGCGAGTTCCGAAAAAAGCTGCCTCTGCACCCCGATCGGACAGCCGCACTGTTCCGTTGGGTCGGCGACAAAAACGACCAGGTCCGGCAGATGCTTCAAGGCTGAAACCGCCTTCTTTTCAACCGGATTCCTTTTCTCTTCCGGCCTTTCAAGCAGGCCGGGCGTGTCGACCACCACGACTTTCTGCCAGCGCTGTTCGAACGAGCCCACAAGAATGCCCTTGGTCGTGAAAGGGTACGATGCAATCTTGGGCTTGGAGTCGGTGAGCGCGGCAAGCAGGGTGCTCTTCCCCACATTCGGAAAGCCTGCAAGCAGGACAACCGGCAGTGAAACGTCTATTTCGGGGAATTCCTTCAATTTTTTCGCGGAATCGTTGAATGTAAGGATGCTTTTTTCCAGGTCCTTCACAAGCGATGAAACCCTGCCGAAAAACTCGGTTTCCGCGCGCCCAACGGATTTTTGCGCGGAAGCGGAAAACTTGATTTTCTTGATATTCGATATTGACTGCTTGCGCATCCTGTCAGCCAGATTCCTGACTGCGGTGATCTGGCCGAGCGCCTTCCTTGTCCTGTCCACGTCGATTGTTGACTGCGCAAGCTCGCTGCTGAAAGGGTCCAGTCCATACAGCTTCGGAAAGCTTTCAACAGCCTTTTCCAATGCATCCACAAGATAGTCGGCCGCGACATCCAGTTTCTGGATCGACCTTCCCTTGGCGTCGGCAAGCGAATGCCTTTCCTTTTTCATTGCCGAAACGTGCTTGGACGCCCTGCGGAACGCGACATCAAGCAGCTGCTGTGGCGTTGCCAGAAAACCGATTTTAAAAGCCATCAGGGAACACCAAAAAAAACGCCCGGCGAATGCAGGGAATAGCTATTTTTAATTGTTTTCTTGTTTTTAATCAGTACTATTGCTTTTGGCCGACGACCGATTAGAGTGAAAGCATGAAATTCCTTGAAACCTTTTATGACGGAAACTACAAGAGATACCTGGCAGTGCCGGCCATACTCGCGGTTGTTTTCCTGCTGATGGTTTTTGCGGTGCCCGGGATAAAGCAGGGCATAGAGCTGACCGGCGGAACGATGATAATTTTCAAGACCGACAAGCCCATCGACCAGGAAAAGCTCACCCAACTGCTGAGCAGGAATTTTGAGCTCAGCGATTTGAGCGTTTCAACCACGACCGCAGTCAACGGCTACGGTGTCAACATACAGTTCGCAGAAAACAAGACTCTGAAGCAAGCACAGCAGGAACTCGACTTGGCGAAAGCCGAACGGAAAGCCGGCAATGATGCGAACGCAAAACAGCACGCATTGAAGGCAATAAGCATTGCCGCGCCAAGCCAGAAAGCAGGAGAAGCGGGCGAAACGGAAGAGCTTATCGCCCAGGCAGAGGAAGCCCTGAACTCGTCCAAGGAAAAATTCTTTTCAAGCATCCAGGCCCTGATAATAAAGGAATTCGGAATAGGCGAAGACTCCGCCTTCCAGATAAGGGAAGTGGGGCCGGCGCTTGGAAAAACTTTCTGGAATACCGCGCTGACGGTAAGCCTGACCTCACTTATCCTCATAACGGTTGTAATCTTCGTTTTTTTCAGGGAATTCATTCCAAGCGTCGCAATAATCCAGGCGGGCATATTCGACGTTCTTGCAGCGCTCGCATTGATGGCTTTCTTCAGCATTCCGCTGTCGCTTTCAACGATTCCGGCCTTGCTGATGCTATTGGGTTATTCGGTTGACACGGACATAATCCTGACCACAAAAGTCATGAAAAGGAGCGGCAAGAGCGCGGGGCAGAGGGCAGTTGATGCGATGAAAACCGGCCTGACAATGACGTTCTGCGCAATGGCAATGCTGTTGACAATGATGGTGCTATCCTACGCGAACCAGATAACAATCATATTCGAAATAGCCGCAGTTCTGCTGTTCGGCCTCGCAGGCGACCTCATAGCGACCTGGCTGGCGAACGCGCCGATAATACTGTGGTACGTTGAATCGAAAGGCGCAAAGGGCAGGGATTGAATTGGCCAAAGGCTTGCTTTCAAACTGGAAAATCTGGCTCCTCGCAATCCTCATCGTCGCGTCCATAGGCCTGATCACGACAAAGGGCATCAAGTTCGGCATAGACTTTTCGGGCGGAACGCTTTTCCAGATACAATTGTCGGAAAAGGTCGACAGCCCCGACGAAATGAGCAAGATAACAAACGTGCTGTTCCAAAGGCTCGACAGCCTCGGCCTCAAGGACACGAAGGTTACAAGCTGGGGAAACGAATACGTCATAGCGCAGATAGCCGAAACCAGCCCGGAAGAGGTTGAACGCATACAGTCATTGCTGCAAAAGCAGGGCAAATTCGAAGTGACGCTCAAAGGCGAAACCGTCTTCACGGGCGGCGACATAATAAAGGTGCAGAAAAGCGCGAACGCCGGCTACGGCGTAAGAAGCGCGGACAGCGGCAGCGGAGTGATGTGGCTGCTGCCATTCATACTCAACGACTTTGCCGCAAAAAATTTCGCGGAAAAAGTTTTCCACAAGTGCACGCTCACAGGCTTCGACCCGCAGGCAAACCAGCAGCAGTACGACTGCGAACGCACGTACTTCTACATCGACAGGCCGAAAAACGCGGTTCTCGTGCTTCCGGCCAAAACATATGAAAGGGACAGGCAGATTTTCCTGGCCGGAAACCAGCTCAAAAACATTCCCGGCGAAACCCAGATAGAGGAAGTGCTGGAAAACGCGGCGCTCCCCAACTTTGTCGACGCAAACGGAATGCTCACCGAAGAACAGCTTGAAAAAATCAGGGAACTCAAAAAAGACAATCCAACTGCGATAGTGCCCGACAGCATTTCCCAGAAAACGGTTGAACAGCTTTCGGCCGAGGGCTTCAAAATAAAAACCGTTGAAACCCCCGAAGCATCGGACAACGTGCCCTGGCTGTGGCGCGCAACAGGCATGAGGCAGATAATCTCGCTAAGCGAAGACGTAACCAACATGGACAAGGATTCCGTCGACAAGATACAGCCGCTGTCGGAACTGCTGATAAGGGGCTTTGACACCAATGCAAAGGACGGGCAGCAAAGCCTGCAGGAACTCACGGTTCTGCTGGAATCCGGTTCACTGTCAGTTGGCGTCGAGGGAATTTCAAAAGAGACAATCTCGCCATTGCTCGGCAAGGACTTCCTGTGGAACGTCGCGCTCATGGGCATAGTGGGATTGCTGGCAGTTGCCGCAGTCCTTTTCATCCGCTACCGCGAAATAAAGCTTGCCTTGCCGATCCTTGTGACCGGCACAAGCGAAGTCGTGCTCATACTCGGATTTGCTTCTCTCATAAACTGGAACCTCGACCTGTCAGCGGTTGCAGGCATTCTCGCAGCCGTTGGAACCGGCGTCGACTCGCAGATAATCATTGCCGACGAGCTGATACGCGGGGAAGTCGGCGCAACGGAAACGTCCTTCCTCAACAGGATAAAGCGCGCGTTCTTCATGATTTTCGCCTCGGCTTCGACGCTCATAGCGACGATGGCCCCGATAATTTTCCTTGGCTTCGGCTTGGGCAAGCTGGTCGGCTTTGCTGTTACCGCCATTGCCGGCGTACTCATCGGCATAACAATAACGAGGCCGGCCTTTGCGGAAATCGCGAAAAGCCTTCTCGCGGACAAGGAAAAAAAGTAAGCCAAAAAAAAAGCAGAATTTGCAGGTCGGGCCAATCTCATTCTCACAGCAGTTCGTTGAACCGCCTGATTCCCGCGAACCTTTTTGTCAGCAAAAACCAGACAAGGATTATGGCAATTGACATCGCAAGCCAGGAAATCATGTGCAAAATCTCGGCTGCCCCGATTCCCCAGTAAACTCCCGCCGAAACAACCAGCAGGAGCCTGGCAAAGTTGACCGCAAACAGCAGCAAAGCCCCCGCAAAAAAAAGCAATAGCTTCTTTTTCATTTCCGGCCTGCGCAATGAAAAAACCACTGACGCCAGGATTATGCCTGAAACAAGGCCCGTGCAGCTCTCGGTCATGACAAACGATCCGGATTCCACGAAAATCAGGATGCCGTTGCTTTGAAGGCCGAGAATCGAGGAAACCGCTTTCGTAAGCCATTCCTGCAGGAACAGCGGCGGAAAGGACAGGAGCAGGAAATAAAGCAATGCGAAAAAGCCGAAAAACTTCGCCGCAAAAACAATTACGCTTCTTTTCACCATGGAACCCGCTTTATCCTCATTTTGAAAGCAAAATAGTTCGCGGCCTTGTGCATGAAAACAGTGAGCACCAGAAGCACTGCGATCTCAGCCAAAGAAGGAACGCGCAAAAACCACGAAAAGAACAGCCCGCCCACGACAAAATCAAGCTGGTCTACGAGAAAAAGCTGGGCACCCTGCTCGAAGCCCATGCGGCGCTTGAAAAAGCTCTTCACAACGTCACCGAAAACCCCGCCCGCGGAAAGCACCAGGCCGAAAAACGCGTAATCCGGATAAAACCACGCTATGCGCGGGAAGAAAAAAAACGAAATTGCGATTGCAGACAGAAAGCCGATTGAAACGCCCATGACCGCGCCCTTGAAAGTTTTGCCGTTGCCGAGCCAGGGCTTTCCGTCAAAAAATTTTGCGCCAAGGTCGATCGGCGTCCTGCCGTGGAAAACCATGGCACAGGCGTTGCTCAGGTAAAGCGGAACAGCATAAAGAAGCACTGCGAAAAAAACTTCAAGCATTCCTTCCCGAATACAATTTAAACATTATCAACTTTTATCTTTTGCTGGTGCGGGAAATGAAAAAAATCATAATCGCAATGGCTGCTTTTGTCATCCTCATTGTCGCGATTGCGCTTGTTGCCGCGCTCGCAATGCCCGGAGCCGGGCAGGGCGTGGTGCCGGGGCTTTTCAAGCCGGACCAGGTTGCCGTCATTCCGCTGAAAGGCGAAATCTCGTTCGACCGGCAGGTGCAGGGCGGGCTGTCGGCCGACGAAATAGTTGCAAGGCTTGACGAGGCGGAAAACGACCAGGAAACCGGGGCAATCGTATTGGACATAGATTCGGGCGGCGGAAGCGTTGTAGCCTCAAAACAGATAGTGAAAAAAATAAGGAAAATGAAAAAGCCGGTCGTTGCCTGGATTTCCGAAATCGGCGCGAGCGGCGCATACTATGCGGCGGCCGCAGGCAGCTATGTAATGGCTGACGAGGACTCCATAACCGGAAGCATCGGCGCGGTAATGTTCGTGCCAAACGTGCAGAGGCTGCTTGGAAACATCGGAATCGACGTCAACGTTGTCAAGGCGGGCGCAATGAAGGACATCGCGAGCCCGTTCAAAGGCATGACCGAAGAAGAAAGAATTCTGCTTGAACGCCTTGTGCAGGACTCGTTCCAAAGGTTCAAAGGCGACATAATAAAGTTCCGCGGCGACAAGCTCGACACCAGGAAATTCAACGCAATCGCCGACGGCAGGATACTGTCAGGAGAACAGGCAAAAGAAATCGGCCTGGTCGACGGCTTCGGCACAAAAGAGGACGCCATAAAAAAGGCTTCCGCAATGGCCGGCATCCAGGGCGAACCAAGAATAAAGGAATATTCCAAGGACTTTTCACTGTTCGAACTGCTGTCGGAATCCGGCAGGAGCTTCGGCGAAGGGCTCAGGCAAAGCATGGAAGCCCCGGTCCCAAACGGCCCCGGAATCAGAACATAGCGAAAAACCAGCCGAATGCAAGCGCCAGAAGTGCGCCGAAAACCGTGGCGAAAAAATTCACGCTGTTGTTGTCAAGCAGGCCCTTTCCCTGGAAAAACGCGCCCAGAAAAGAGTCGAAAACACTGCCGAAAAAGCCGCACAAAAAAACAACAAAAGCCAACGGAAGGCTGGCGAAAAGGAAAAAATGCATTGCTGCCACAAGCAGGCCGCCCGCGCACGCCACAAGCAGGCCGAGAAAAGTTATGCCGCCGTCCGTTCCGGCTGGAACGCGCCTGAAATCCGTTATCATCACGGGCGAATCGGATGAAAGGCTGCCGAGTTCCGAGGAAAAAGTGTCAGCCAAAGCCGCGGAAACCGCGCCGAAAAACGCGAGCGGACTGCCGGACAATGCCGCAACAGTCGCAACCAGGCCGTTTCCGAAAATGTTTCCCATTGAACGCGCCTCAAAACTGCCCCTGCGCTTCAGCCTGGAAACCCGCGTGACGGCCTCGGCGGCGAAAAAAACAACAGTGAACGCCAAAAACAGCGGCAATCCGCCGCCGACAAAAACCATTATGCCGAGGGCATTCGCCGCCAGTATGCCGAAAAAATCAAGCGACCTCTTGCGGAACGCAACAAATGAGACTGGCGCGAGGACAAAAAACAGGATCAAGACTTCGGCAAGCCCGGTCATGCAAAAAAACCTGGAAAAAAGAAAGCTGAAAAGAAATTTAAAACCAAGAGCGGCACGGCCCGTCAGGCGGACTGTTCACTGGCGGTTTCAGGAGCCAAAAAAGACTTGACGATTTCAGCGCGCTTGACCGGCGCGATTTCCTTCGCCTTCTTGAAAACATTCGCGGAAACCAGGCCGAAAATGAGTTCCTGGATGAGCTGGTCGGAAGGCTTTCCGCTGCTGTTCTTCTTGACAATATCCGCGATGGCGTTCCTTATTGCCGTGCGCTTTTCGCCCTCGATCTTCCTCGCAGAAACAACAACGGTTTTGACCCGGATGTTCTTGCCGTCGGACGAGACAACGTTCTGCACGACTTCCATCTTGCTCGACCTTCTCCTGATGACCCTTGCCAAATGCGATGGATGTATTTCATGGCCCGCGAGAATTGTTGAAACATTCGTGCCCTGCACGTCGGATGCCCTGAAAAAAACGGTTATGTGGCGCTTCTGCCTCTGCGAAGTCAAATCAAAAAGATTGACCTTGACAACCCTGCCAAGAATGCCCTTCGGCTTTTCAGCCGGGGTTTCGCCGATGGGTTTCTGGCTGAACTCCCTTGAAGCGAGAATCGTGAACCATTTCTTTTTCTTCCAGGTGTCAATCGCCTTCTTGGTCGGCTTGACAACCTTCTTTTCCTCGCCCTTTTCCGCTCCAGCAGTCTTTTCCTTTTCAGCCATAAAAAACACTCAAAAATCCAAAACCAAAAAATCATTTTTCCGCAGGCAAGGCCATTATCGCCTTGTCGCCCGACTCAAGAAACTCTTCAATGCCCGTGCATGAAAACGAGTGCGCAAGCCTGCCATTGCACTCAAGCCTGAAACCCGTGTTCAAAACAAGCCCCGCCATCAAAATCACTTCACAAGCAAAGCCGCCTTTTCCTCGGTGAAATGCCAGTCTTTCGGCAGCCTCTTCGCCTTTGTGTAATATTTGAGCAGGCGCCTGATTTTTGCGACAGTCAGCTGGTAACCGCGCTTTGCAGTGAAATCCTTCCTGTTCCTGTCCAAATGCGCCTTGATTTCAACAGACCTTCTGATGAGGCTCATCAAATCATCCGGAATCTCAGGCAAAATCTTGTGCGCTTCGAGGATTTCCGAAACAGTCTTCTCGGTTGCCGCCTCGACATCCGGCACGCCGTACTCGTCGCGCAGCATTAAGCCGATCTGCGAAGCCGAATGACCCGCGTTCGCCAAGCCGACAATTGCTTCCTCGATGTCCTTGACGGACATCTTGACCCAGGCCTTCTGGACCTTGTCCTTTTTCGACTTTTTGGCCTTCTTTGGCTTTTCCTCGGCAATGCCGGATTCGGCCCTGACCTGCGCCTCAACGGACTGCTCTTCCATTGCCTGCGGCTGTTCAAATGCCCTTTCGCCTTCAGAATCTTCCGCCTGGTTTCCAAGCCGTGCCATAACCATCAAACCCACAATAAAATTAAAACCAATGAACTAAAATGCCCCTTCCGCCCATTCCGGCGCAGAAGAGAAAACAAAAACTGAGATTAGAAAGTATGCCCATGAAAGCTTTAAATAGCTAATGTTCCGGGTTTGCCGCGATATAACCATCAACCGCGGCTTTTTCAACGAACCATTTCTTGCCCACGCGAAAGCAACTGCCGGAAAAAACCGAAAAAACGCTTCTTTTTCCCAAACCGGTCAGTTCCCTTGCCCTGACCACGGAAACCGCATTCTCAATTTTTTGGACAAAATGTTCAGGAACACAATTAAAGCGCCTTGCCCCCACGGTTACAACAACACCCCCATCAATTATGCCTTGGTTTATGAAACCGCGCAAAGTGGGTTGTGAAAATCCGGTTCGCCTGAAAGCGTCCTCCAAGGTCACAAAACCATTCGGGACATTCGCATAAAGCGCCCTGCCGCCCTTAGCCAAAGATGCGTTATAAGAATTGACCGTTGCCTGCATAGCGGCACGTTCGACCCGCAGCTCGGACAACCGCCCGACAATATAACTTTCACGCCTTGACATTGCAGTGACGGAGTCCCTCAATGAAACCGCCCACCCCCTCTCCCTGTCGCTTATGTTCTTTCGAGCCGCCCTTACGCCCTCTCCGCGTTCAATTTTGCCACGAACATTGGAAAGCCCGGCTTCAACACCATTCCTTTCAAGCGCCTTGCGATTTAGGGCACCTAAGAATTCAGGGGAATTATCAGAACGATAATCAGACCGCAGTGCTCTATACTCGGCGTTCAAGGCATCCAAACGCGCATCAAGGGTTTGTTCCGCGGCGCGCAGTTCCGGCAAGGTTAGACCAACCGAACCAAAAACTATTTTCCGGTATTCCGCGACAGCCCCATTCTTTTTCTCGCTTAATGTTTCCAGTTCAGAGGAATAGCTGTGCAAAAGCCCGTCAATCCTGGCAATTTCGTCTTTGGGCCTTGGCCGGCTTCTCGCCCTATTGGCCCACTCGGTCTTATTCCGTTCAAACAAATCACGCGGAACAAAAAGCGTGTGCTTTGTCCTGTTTTCACCCAAAAGGTCAAGCTCGGAAAGTTGTATTGTCGGAATGGAATATTCCGAAATCACCTGAAGCGCCCGTTCCCTGCTGAGATTGAGGCCGGCGGCAAATTCCTCGGAATTTACATAATTCTCAACAAACCAATTGGTGAATTCAACTCGCCCCTCTAGACGTTTAATCGACTCAGGCGTAAGAATTAACTTTTTGCCAAACGGCTGCGCCTCAACAAACCCGCACGAAATCAGCTTTGACACAGACTTTCGTGAAATGCAGAACCTTGTTGCGGCGTCCGCTATGCTCAAGCCAGAATTCAGAAGCCCGCGCACGCGGGAAATTTCCTGCGTTGAAACATGCCAGCTTCCGCCAACTTTCAATGCCTCCAAATGGCCCGCTGAAATCGCGTCATACAATTGTTCCCTTGTATGTTTAAGGCGCTTTGCTGCAACACCCATAAGCCGAGTCGTTCTCCCAACAGACTGCCCCATAAAAAATCAATAAAAATAACCCAAAATGGAGTTAATAATTATAGATACCGCGCCCGCGCCTCAATTTTGCCAATCTGCTTCACGCATTCCGGATGCGGAAACTCCTTCAGGTAGCCTTTGACAATGAACTGCCAGCCTTCAAGCAGGTTGCAGTGCGTTGCCTCAAAAGTCTTTTTGAATACAAGCAGGTCCACTGCCCTGTCCTCGGTTTTTTGCGACAGCGAAGCCAGGCCAAAATCAATGAAAACCAAAGAATCGTTATGTATCAGAATGTTGCTTGTTGTCAGGTCGCCGTGCACTATTCCGGCGCAATGAATCTTTCCGATGCTTGCGCCGATTTCCGCGCAAATCTTTTTGAAATTTTTTTTCGTCAGAACGTCTTTCACGCGCTTTCCGGGAACGAACTCCATTGCAATCTCCGCATTTGCCTTGTCAATGCGCAAAACCGCGGGAACCCTGACGCCGAATGCCTTTGCGTTATGCAAAAGCCTTGCCTCCGCAACAGTCCGCTCGGAACGGATGCGCGAATCAAGCACTGGATTCCGGTAGGATTTCGGGACGCGCCTTTTCACAAGCACCGGCAAACTAAGGTATTCGGATTTGAAGAGTTCCGCTTCGGCTCCGCGCGCGACAAGCAATTCGTTTTCAAAAACGGCCATAAAAGAATCCTGCCGGGAAACCGCTTAAAAGGCTTTTACTGCGGCTTACTCGGCCTTTCACAACAGTGATACGCCTTAATCCCGACGCAGGGGGCTCCGCCCCCTCGCACGCCCCTGAAATCTAACAACCCCTTACTCGGTCTTTCACAACAGTGATGCCCCAGAATCCAAAGATTCTGGGCACGTCGCAAAATCCAAGATTTTGCAACGAAGACCTTAGTTTCGGACCCGGCGGACGAAATCGCCGCGGCACACGCGGTCGAAAACGCGTCAGCACAAGCCAAGGACGCCGTCGCGCAGTGTTGCGGCGTTTTCGGCGATCAGATCGATTGTCAGGGAAACATCCTGCAATGAAATGCCGGTCTGCTTAGCCTCGGCAGGATAATTCTTGAAAAACGACTGGAACCTGGATTTTGCGCTTGACCCGGAAACAGTTGCTTTCTCGAAAAAATCTGCGGCGTTGACAAGCGCGCCGCCGGCGCGGCAATCGGCTTCGGAGAACTTGGCTTTCGCCATTTCAAGCTTGCCTTTCTCGAAAGACAGGCGCATTTCAAGCAGGTCAAACTTCGCGTCAATGAGCGACGTGAGCGCGGAATTCTCGGACGAGCGCGGCTGCTTGGACAATGAGACCTTCACCTTGTTCAGCTCGGACTGCAGTGCGACAATCTTCGGAATCTCAGTCGGAGTCAAGCCTGAAGAATGAAAGTTCGCTTCGGTGCGCTGCAAGGCGTCAAATTTTTCCTTGAAGGAACCCGAATCCGCGCAACCAGACAACAGGGCCAAAAGCAGGGCGCACAGAAAAAGCCGTTTCATTCAATCAACAAGAGTAATTTAGGGTAAAACGTTATTAATATTCTTGATCCCGCCGAAAGCCCAAAAAAATGCCCGCCTTAACTGCTTCGCCAAGCGGCCTGGAAAAAACTCAGGCCGACAAAAAAACTTCCTCCGAAACTTTAACCGCGCCTTCCGCGGGTTTTGCCCTGGAAACGGCAAGGCTTTTCACGTTCATTGTCCCGCAGACATCCTCCAAAACCGCTTTCACTGCGGTCTCCGCCTTCGGCGAGGAAACGAAAATTTCAGCCTTTCCGAGTTCGGCGTTCATTGCAAGGCTGCGCGAGGACTTGAGCTTGCGCAAGGCCGACACGATCGAGTTGCACGTTTCGCCTTCGAATTCGGCCTGATCCGAAACAAGCGTTGCGTCGAAACCCGGCCATTCCTCGAGATGAATGCTTTTGGCTTTGAGGTGCGATGAAAACTGCGACTGCATTATGTCCTCGCACACGAACGGGAGGAAGGGCGAGAGCATTTTCAGGCAGTCAAGGTAAACTGACAGAAGAGTCAGCTTCGCCGCTTTGCAGGAAGGATTGCTTTCGTCGTAAGCGCGGTACTTGACCTCTTCGATGTAATAGTCCGCGAATTCAAGCCAGAAAAAGTCGCGCACGGGATTCAGGCCGCGGAAAAAGTCGAATGATTCCATGCTTTCGGTCACGGACTTCTTGAGAGTGTTGAGCCTGCTCAAAATCCACTTGTCCGTCGGGCGCAGGTTTTTCTTTTCATTCCTGAAATCTTCAAGCGAAATCCCTTGTGTCAGACCTGAAACGAATTTTCCCGCATTCAACAGCTTGGACAAAAACTTCTGGCCCGCAACCATTTCCTTTTCCTGGAACGGCACGTCCTCGCCAAGCGAGGCGGAAGCGCTCCAGTAGCGCAATGCGTCAGCACAGTATTTTGAAACCATGTCCTGCGGCGCAATGACGTTGCCCAAAGATTTGGACATTTTCCTTCCCTTCGGATCGAGGGCATGGCCTGAAATCATTATCTGCTTCCAGGGCAGGCTGTTCGAATGCAAATGCGCTTTCACGACCGTGTTGAACGCCCACAAGGTTATGATGTCGTGCGCCTGCGGCCTCAAGGACATCGGGAACAATTTCTTGAACAGTTTTTCATCCTCAAGCCACTTGCAGTTGATCTGCGGCGTCAGGCTCGATGTAAACCAGGTGTCCAAAACGTCTTTCTCCGGCTCGAACTCGGAAGAGCCGCAAGAGCATTTTCCTTTAGGCTTGGACTGCAATGGGTCGGCCGGCAAATCTTCCGGGGAAGCGAGCTTTGGCTTTTTGCATTTTTTGCAATACCACACCGGCAATGGCACGCCAAAAAAGCGCTGCCGTGAAACATTCCAGTCCCATTTCAAGCCGTTAATCCAGTTGTCAAAGCGCACGCGCATATGCTCGGGAGTCCACTTCACTTCTTTTCCCCTGCCAATGAAAGTTTCCCTCAAATCAAGGTATTTGACAAACCACTGCTTGGAAGTGAGAATCTCGACCGGCGTCTTGCACCGCTCATGCACGTTTGCAACGTGCCTCAACGGCTCGACTTTCATGACCCTGCCATCCGCCTCAAGCGCCTCGACAACTTCCTTGCGCGCATCCAAAACGTTTTTGCCTGCAAACCTTCCAGCTTTGTCATTGAGAACGCCGTTCTTGCCGATGATTTCAATTATCGGGAGGCCGAATTCCATAACCCATTCGACGTCAGTCAAATCTCCGAAAGTGCAGCAGTAAACCGCGCCGGTTCCAACATCCTGCTTTGCTTTGTCGCTCGCGTGCACAAGGACGGTGCGGTCCGAAAAAGGAATTTTCACTTTCCTGCCAACAAATGACGCGTAGCGCTTGTCGTCCGGGTGCACGAAAAATGCGACGCATGCCGGCAGAAGCTCCGGCCTGGTCGTGGCAATGACAATGCTTTTTCCGCCCTCGACATCAAAGCGGATGTGCACGAATCTGCTGTCCTTTTCCATGTCTTCAAGCTCGGCCTGCGCAATCGATGTTTCGCATTTCGGGCACCACATTGCAGGCGCCTCGCGCTGGTAAAGCCTACCCTTTGCATGGATGTCCAAAAAACTGCGCTGGGCCTGCTTTCGCGCGAAATTGTCAATCGTCCTGTAGACCAGCGACCAGTCGACGCTCAAGCCGAGGCTGGAAAAATCCTTTTGAAGCTGTTCCTCGGCTTTCCTGGTTTCATCAAGGCAGATTTTGATGAACTCTTCGCGCGAAAAATTTTTCGCCTGGATGTTCCTGCTCTTTTCCACGAAACGCTCGGTTGCAAGGCCGTTGTCGTCAAATCCGAAAGGATAAAACACTTCAAAGCCGCGCATGCGCTTGAACCTTGCAATCATGTCCGCCTGGCAGTAGGAAAAAGCGTGGCCCAAATGCATTTTCCCGGAAACAGTCGGGGGAGGCGTGTCAATGCTGAAAACAGGCTTTTTCGAACTCTGGTCAAACTTGTAAACGCCTTCATTGCGCCAGTAGTCAAGCCACTTCTTTTCAATCGCGTGAAAGTCAGCGTTAGCCATAGAAAAAAAACCTTCACTTTTTGGCCTTGGCGCCGCCTTGCTTTGCCTTTGCGCCGGTTTTCACTGCCTCTTCGCCGGACAGTGATTTCGGGCCGCGGCTCATGGCATTCGTGCCTGTCCTCGAAATTTCATGTATTCCAAACGGCCGCATAAGCTCAAGGAATGCGCCGATTTTCGAGGGCTGGCCCGCAAGCTGGATGACAAGGCTTTTAGCCGAAACATCCACCACGCTCGCCCTGAAAGACTTGGCAAAAGCGATTATGTCGGCGCGCTTCTTCGAATCCTTTGTGTTGACCTTGACAAGCAAAAGCTCCCTCACAACCGACTCGGACTTCGGCAGATCGCTTATCTTGACCACATCGATGAGCTTGCCGAGCTGCTTCTTGACCTGTTCAAGAGTCCTGTCATCCGCGTTGATCGTCAGGATGATGCGCGAAATTCCGGGCTTCTCGGACTTGCCCACGCAAATCGTTTCAATGTTGAAGCCGCGCTTGAAAACCAGGCCTGAAATGCGCGCAAAAACGCCCGGCCTGTCCTCGACAAGCAAGCCTATTATATGCAAGGTCATTCCTTCGCCCCCAAATCCTTTCCCTTCACAACGCCCGGAAACCACTCCAAGCTTTTGCTGACGGTTCCGCCGAAAAAGTCCGTGAGGTTGCCGCCGCTCGGAAACATCGGAAGGCAGTGAGCATTGAAAACAACCACGTCGATTATCGTGGCTTCATCGTTTTTCAAAGCCTGCCGCAAAGCCGGCTCAAGCTCTGAAAGCCTTTCAACGCGCACGCCGTTCAGGCCGTACGCTTCCGCAAGCTTGACAAAGTCCGGGCATTTCCTCAGATGCGTCTGCGACTGCCTGCTGTCATAAAACAGGTCAAGCCACTGGTGCACCATGCCGAGAGTGCCATTGTTCAAAATCACGCTGACGGTATTTATGCCTTCCAGTTTCATTGTCGCAAGTTCCTGCACAGTCATCTGGAAGCTTCCGTCGCCGTCAAGATTGAAAACATTCACATCAGGCTTTGCCACCTTCGCGCCCATGGCCGCCGGCAGGCCGAAACCCATTGTGCCAAGGCCGCCCGAAGAAATGAACGTGCGCGGCTTCGAGCGCTTCAAATAATGCATTCCGAACATCTGGTGCTGGCCGACGCCTGTAACGACAATGTCGTCTTCCGCCAAAACCTTGTCCAAAACCTGCATTGCCTGCACGGGGTGGATTACAGGATCGTCCTTTCCAATGACTATGTCTTCCTTTGCCTCTACTTTCATGAAACCTTCAAGCTTCTTGAACCACGCATTCTTCGGACTGCGGCGAAGCTTCTTTATTTCCAGGACAAGCTGTTTCAAAACGGTTTTCGCGTCGCCGACAATCGGGACAAACGTTTCCACGTTCTTGGAGATCTCGGCCGGGTCGATGTCGATGTGGATTATTTTCGCCTGCTTGCCGAAGGTTGCGAGGTTTCCCGTAATGCGGTCGTCAAAGCGGTTGCCTATGCCGACAAGGACATCGGCGTTTATGACAGCGTAATTCGCGCTCTTAGTGCCATGCATCCCCAGGCAACCCAAAGACAATGGATGGGTTTCAGGAAAAATGCCTTTCGCCATGAGCGTTGTCGCGACCGGAACGTTCAAAAGCTCTGCTAGCTCAAGCGCTTCCCTTGCAGCATTAGCATGCACTGCTCCGCCGCCAAGAATGATGACCGGCCGCTCCGCCTTCAAAAGCTCTTCCGCGGCCCTAGCAACCTGCTTTGGATTGCCTTCCAAGGTTATCTTCTTGTGCGCAAGCCTGTACTCGCGCTTAAGCAAATCTGAGTCAAGCGACTGTGTCTGCACGTCCTTTGGCAAATCGATGTAAACCGGCCCCGGCCTGCCTTCCATCGAAATCCTGTAAGCCTTCTCAATGACTTCAGGAATCTCCTCAGCCTTGCGCGGCTGGAAATTGTGCTTTGTGATAGGCATTGTGATGCCCATCAAATCGGCTTCCTGGAACGCATCATTCCCGATCAGGTTGGTTGAAACCTGGCCGGCCATCGCAATTATCGGCACGGAATCAAGGTAAGCGTCAGCTATGCCCGTGACAAGATTTGTCGCCCCGGGACCGGAGGTTGCGACGCAAAAACCCGGCTTTCCGACAGCCCGCGCATACCCTTCCGCCGCATGTGCAGCGCCCTGCTCGTGCCTGGTCGTTATGTGCCTGAAATCCTTCTGGTGCGAAAGCATCGAATCAAAAAACGGGATTATCGCGCCGCCGGTAATGCCCCAGCTCAGGTTTATGCCATGCTTCAAAAGCATCCTGATCGTGGCTTCAGCGCCGGAAATCTTTTCGCCCATTTCAATCACGCATCAAAAATTCAACAACGCACTCCTTTTAAAACTTAAAAGGGGGGGCCTTCACAGCACTACTCCCGAAACTACAAGCAAACGCAACGGCAAAGGCAAACCCGCCAAAGGCGAAGCTGTGGAAAAAGAAAAACCGCGGGTGTTTTTATGATTAGATGAAACTGGAAAAGAAGGATTAAAGCAGAAGTGAACCGCCCTGTACGATACAAAACACCTGATTTAATATTGGCAAATAATCTATTTAAAGGTTTGGGTTTCAAAACTCTCAGGCCGCCTCTTCAAATTCCTGGCCTTCAGCCCCGGCCCCGGCTTCTTCAAGCCCTCCGCCTTCCGCCTGTTCCCCCGCTTCTTCCTTTTCCGGAAATCTGCGCCGCCGGCGTGGTAGTGGCGTTCTTTGCAAAGGCCTTGCGCCCCTTTGCTGATGCCCCGGCCCTTCGCTTTCAGGCATTTCACGGCTTTCAGGCTGTTCCCCCTGACCGGCTGAAAACCTGCCCAAGTTCTCCGGCTTCAGCGCGTGCGCGGGACTGATTTTTGCCAAGAGCGCCTGCTCGAATTCGGCTTCGGAAATGTTCATTTTCAACGCCCACGCCTTGCAGACCTCCAAGAACTCGCGGCGATTTGATCTTTCAAGATTCGCAAAAGCTTGAAGGTCACGCTCCGCGAAACCGCTGAAAAAAATTTCAAAAAGCTGGCCTTTAATTGCCTGCATCTGCTCTACGCCAATGAGCCTGCCTGCAAAATCAACTTCGTCCTGGGTCAAAGCCTGGCCTGAACGCACGGCTTCCAAAAGCCGCAAGTTGGCGGGATTCTCTACTGAAGGGATCGAAGCAACCAGCTGGCCGAAAATTTCCGCCCTGCGCGAAGGGTTCTGCTCCTGCTGCATTGCCGCCACGCCATTTTGAAGGCCATCCTGAATTGACTTCATGTGCGTTTGCGCCTGTTCCTGCTGCCTGAAATACCCGCGCTCCTGCCTGCGCCGGCGGAAAGAAAAAAAACGCATGAAACGCGAAAAAAAGCCCGGCCGCCTTTCATCCCCTGCGCCTTCAGCCTGTTGCTGTTCAACTTCGCCTTGCGGCTGGGAAGGCATTGCATGCTTTCGCCGGAACGGGTTCCTTAGCCTCCAACGCAGCATGAAAAAAGAATTAGTCTTAGCGCTTACTTAAACTTATCCATTATTTTGTCGAAAAGGCTTTTGCGCTTTTTCTGCGTCAGGTCTTCCTTTGAAAGTTCCCCGAACAATTCGCGCTGGCGCCTTGAAAGGCCGTCAGGAGTTTGCACAATCACTTTCACGAACTCGTCGCCGAAACCGGCGCCTTCAAGGTTTTTTATGCCCTTGTCATGCAGCCGGAAAATCGTGCCGGATTGCGTGGAAGGCGGCACTTTCAAAGAAACCTTTCCCTTGAGAGTCGGAACGTCGACGCTTGCGCCGAGAGCGGCTTCGCTGAAAGACAATGGAACTTCGCAGAAAACGTCGCTTCCGTCGCGCCGGAAAATTTCGTGCGCCATGACAAACACTACGATGAATAGGTCGCCTGGCTGGCCGCCATTCTCGCCGGCTTCGCCCAAGCCTTTCAGTCGCAGATGGTTTCCGGAATCAATGCCGGCCGGAATTTTAACTTTCACGGTCGCCTTTTCCTTTGACTTTCCCTTGCCGCCGCACTTTGCGCAGCGCTCCTTGAAAGACTGGCCCGAACCATTGCACTTATTGCAGGGCATCTGCGTGGCAAACAAGCCGAAAGGAGTTCTCTGCTCGTGCCTGACAATTCCGGAACCGTTGCACTGGCTGCAGGTCTGCTTTCCCTTGCCGCCAAAGCCGTCGCATTCACTGCATTGGCCAAGCCTCTGCACTGAAAGCTCTTTTTCCACGCCGAAAGCGGCTTCCTCAAAAGAAATGTTCAAATCGAAACGCAAATTCCTGCCAGTTACCGGGCCGCGCCTCCTGCCTCCAAAGGCTTCGCTGAAAACGCCTTCGAACGGCGTGCCCTCAAAACCGGAGAAAGCGCCTGAAAACAAATCACTGAAATCAAAATCGAAGTCGCGGTTGAAACCGCTGAAGCCCTGGCCCTGAAAGCCTTCAGCCGCATGGCCGAACCTGTCATAGTTTTCCTTTTTCTGCGGATCGGAAAGCACGGAGTAAGCCTCAAGGATTTCCTTGAACTTTTCTTCCGCATTGGATTCCCTGCTCACGTCGGGATGAAATTTTTTCGCCAAATCCTTGTAGGCTTTCCTGACCTCGTCTACGGGCGCGCCCTTCTTCAGGCCCAGAACATCGTAATAATCGCGCTTTTCAGACATGCAAAGTCAAACCCGTTCCAGATGAAACACGGAATAAGAAATAAAAGAAAAAAGAGGAAGGTTTGAAAAAAGGAGTTCATTCGCCCTTTTTCTTTTCCTCAAAATCCGCGTCGACAACCTTGTCATCGCCGTCGCCGGAACCTGCGCCGCCATTTCCATGGCCTCCGCTTTTGTGCTTGTGGCCGTGGCCGGCTTGGCCGCTTCCGTCGCCTTGCTCTTCGCCGCGCTTTTGCGCCTGCGAGTAAAGCTCGGCCCCGATTTTCTGGATTTCCGCGCTCAGCTCCTCGGACTTCGCCTTGATTTGCGCAAAATCCCTTGGCTCGGCTGAAAGCAGCTGTTTGAGTGCTTCGGCTTTCTCGGCAACGGGCTTCGCTTTTTCCTCGGAAACCTTGCCCTTCAGCTCGCCAAGGGTTTTTTCCGTGGAATAGGCAAGCGCATCCGCATTGTTGACTATTTCAACTTCTTCCCTGCGCTTTTTGTCCTCTTCCGCATGCGCTTCCGCTTCCTTGCGCATCTTCTCGATTTCCGCTTCGGAAAGCTTCTGCGACGCGACAATCTTTATGCTCTGCTCCTTGCCGGTTCCGAGATCCTTTGCTTTCGCGTTGACAATGCCATTCGCGTCAATGTCAAACGAAACCTCGATTTGTGGAATTCCCCTGGGCGCGGGGGGAATTCCGACAAGCTGGAATCTCCCGAGAGTCTTGTTGTCCCTTGCCATCTGCCTTTCGCCTTGCAGGACAAGAATGTCGACTGCGGGCTGGTTGTCCGCGGCAGTGCTGAACACCTGGCTCTTCTTGGTCGGAATGGTTGTGTTTCGCTCTATGAGCCTGGTGAATACGCCGCCAAGGGTTTCAATGCCCAACGACAATGGAGTAACGTCCAGCAAAAGCACGTCCTTGACTTCGCCGGAAAGCACGCCTGCCTGGACAGCTGCGCCCATTGCAACGCATTCCATTGGATCGATTCCGCGCTCGACTTTCGAGCCCACGATTTTTTCGACAAACTTCTGTACAACCGGCATCCTGGTCGGGCCGCCGACAAGAATGATCCGGGCAATGTCCGCCGGCGTAAGCTTTGCGTCAGCCATTGCCTGCTGGACGGGCTTCTCGCATTTCTTTATGATCGGTTCGACAAGCTGTTCAAGCTTCGAGCGCGAAACCTTCATCGCCAAATGCTTGGGGCCGGTCGAGTCAGCGGTAATGTACGGCAGATTGATGTCGGTTTCGACAACGGTTGAAAGCTCGATCTTTGCCTTCTCCGCCGCTTCCTTCAGGCGCTGCATTGCAACGCTGTCCCTGGAAAGGTCAACGCCCTGCTCCTTCTTGAATTCTGAAACGATAAAATCGACAAGCACCTTGTCCATGTCAGTGCCGCCAAGCTGGGTGTCGCCGGAAGTGGACTTCACTTCAAAGACCCCGTCGCCGAACTCCATGATAGTAACATCAAGGGTTCCGCCGCCGAAATCAAAGACCAAGATTTTCTGGTCAACGCCCTTCTTGTCGACGCCGAAAGCCAGTGCAGCGGCTGTGGGCTCATTGACAATTCTTATGACGTCCAGGCCCGCGATTTTTCCCGCATCCTTTGTGGCCTGGCGCTGGTTGTCGTCAAAATAAGCCGGAACAGTGATTACTGCTTTTTCAACCTTGTCGCCCAAAAACTCTTCAGCATCCTTTTTTATTTTCTGCAGAATGAAAGCCGAAATCTGCTGCGGAGTATAATCTTTCCCCCCGATTTTATACTTGAAATCTGTTCCCATTTTCCTTTTCGCTGCGGTAATGGTGCGCTCCGGATTGGAGACAGCCTGCCTTTTCGCAGGCTCGCCTACAAGGACCTGGCCGTCCCTTGTAAAAGCAACAACTGAAGGGAAAGCCTTTCCGTAAAGGGAAGCGCCTTCCGCGCTCGGAATAATGCGGGGCTTGCCCGCTTCCAGGACAGCTGCAGCGCTGTTTGAAGTTCCCAAATCAATGCCGATAGTTTTCGCCATGTCGTATCACCCTCTTTTCAAGATGCAAAAAACATTTTCCTTGAAACTTCCGGTTCAGGGTGCTTTGCCGCCTCCTCAAAGGCGTGCAAAACATCCTTCCTCACCGCCAAATTTGCCAAAACCTGTTTTTCGTCAACCATAAAAACACCACAACGATCATTCAAAATAAAAACGCCTAAACGCTTTTGCCGCCAACCCTGCCTTTGACGTCGTCACCTTTGCAGCTTTTGCCGCCAACAACTTCGCTTTCCGCGCTCCGCGGGCCAGCGCCTTCGTCCGCATTGTCAACTGCATCATCTTCCGCATTTTCCAAAACATTCACCTTTACTTTCGCATGCCTCAAAACCCTGTTCCTGAAAAGATAGCCTTTCTGCAGTTCCTCAAGCACAATGCCGTCAGCCTTCGCCGGAACGCTTTCGCGCAAAAGGCATTCGTGCACGCCCGAATCAAAATGCTTTCCCTGGGCCGGAATTTCAGAAACGCCCTCCTTTTTCAAAATTTCCTCAAATTGCCCTTTCACCAAGGCAATGCCTTTTTTCTCCTCGGTCGAAAGCTGTTTTGCCGACAAGGCTGCATTCAGCGAATCCAGCAATGGCAAAAAATCCTGGAGCAGGCCTGCATTCGCGTGCAACGCAGTTTCAATTTTTTCCCTCTCGCACCGCTTCCTGAAATTCTCGAAATCCGCCTGCAATCTCTGCAGGTCTGCCTTGAACTCCGCGGCATCCGCCTCCGATTTTTCAAGCTTCTGCTCAAGCCCCTTCAGCTTTGCAAAATCCGCACTGCCATGCCCTTTGGCTGGTTCGCCATTGACGCCGGCTGCATTGCTTCCCCGTTCATCCTTTGGCTTGTGCGAAGACAAAAAATCACCTATTTGTCCAAAAAATATGGACAATTAATGGAATTCTTGAACAAAACATTTAAATTTGTTTATGCTGACAGTTTTGGTATGCAGGCAAGAAAAGCCTCTTTCAAGATAGTCATCAGAAAAGTCGAACAGCCGTTCTCTTCAGACTTCGACCACGAATTCAACTGGCTGTGCAATTCTTTCGGCTTCCTGCCAATGGAAGCGCAAAGCGATTCCGGCGCGGCGCAGATTTTCCGCGAAATTGTCATTGCAACCGAGAAAGGAAAGCCTTTGACCTCAACCCGGGTTGCGGAAAAAGTCGGAATGAGCAGGGGCGCGGCAATCAACCACCTGAACAACCTCATGCGCTCAGGCCTGGTCGTGAAAGACGGACGCTTTTACCTTGCAAGAAGCAGGTCAATGTACCGCACGATACAGGAAATCCAGGAAGACATCGAACGCATTTTCAAAAGAATGGAAGAAACGGCAAAACGCATCGACCGGGAATTCGGCATAGGCTTTGAAGACGAATAAAAAAAAGCCGAACCCGGAAAACCCCAAAGCATTTTTTTCAGGAATTTTTTTGCATTTTCAGGTGTACAAAACTTGCTCGGAAACCGGCTGCTTTTTTTGGGAGTAATTTTCCACGAAATATCGCATTTGCTGGCATGCCTCCTGTTCGGGGTCAGGGTCTTCCGGGTCAAACTGCTTGGAGATGAAGCCTTTGTCGAGCACGAAAAGCCGAATGCCTGGCAAAGCGTTGTAATAAGCCTTGCCCCGTTCCTGCTCGGAAACATCGTGAGCTTTTTGCTCGCAAAAACGGCTTTTGCGCTGGTGCAGAATTCAGTGCTTGCATCGGTGCTTTTTTTCTGGCTCGCAATCTCGCTTGCATACCACTCGTTTCCAAGCGGACAGGACGCGAAAAACGCGTTCGAAAGCGTGTTCTCGTTTTACGCGAAAAAAGCAAGGCAGAAGGAAAAAAGCGTTGCGACAAAAATTTTGTGGATTGCAACTTTTCCCTTCGTGTTCGCGCCGCTCTCGGTTGCGGCGGCGGTAATGCTTTTCATCGGAAAATTCGGATTCACGCGCATAATCTGGGTTGCCTGCTTGCTCGGCGCGGCGGGCGCGATTTAAGGAAATTCCCTGACCCAGTAATGCCGTTTTTTGCCGCCAACCTCAAGCCAGTCCTCGCCGGAGAAATCGCAGTCTCTTTTTGTCCAATTGTAGAGTTTTTCCATCCGGGTCCTGACCTCGGCTTGCGCTTGGGGTAAAAATAATGCGGGAGCGTCTTCAAAGAGGTCAACACCTTGGGCGGGAACCGGAAATTCATAGCCTTCGATTGTTTTCGGGTCCTGCAACAGCACGCGGTTGAAGCCGGCATTATACGCGGCATCAATAATCGACCGCACTAAAACAACATTCCAAGGCGCGCCGTTCTTTTGCCGGAAATTTTGCCTCTGTGCTTCGCGTGAGCCGCCTTCGCCCTGGAACTCGTCAATCAAAACCGCGACCCGGCCAAGCCGGTCCGGCTCAGAAAAACGGATGCGCGCAACCCCGAGAATGTCACGCCCGAATGAAATGGCCACTGCGCCTTTTTGCGCAAGATCGTTATCTGAGCCGAAGCCGAGGAGAGCTATGCGCCCACCGGCTATGCGGTGTTCTGCGCGCCCTACAAAATTCTTGAATTTCTTTACAAAAGCGCCGCGTTCAGTGCTGTGCCGGACTTCCCTGGCACGGCGCAATCGTAATCTCGTCTGCCGCAGTGCCAGCTCCTTTGTAGACAACCGACGCTCTGGAACTGCCCCTTTATGCTGTCTTGTTGCAGGCACAACCGCGGAATCTCTGCGCATTAACAAAAGACAATGCTGCGGAAGAATAAAATCCTGCGCTCGGCCAAGCGAGTCCGCGCTGGATGGAGTACTCTCCTTTACAAGCCACTAAATACGGATATGCTCACTCGGCGTGTCACGGCAGGGACACGCCTTAGTTCGTACCAGCCGGACGAGACGGCTTGCCAAAACCTTTTTTAACCAAAAAAGCCAACTGATATGCATGGCTTCGCTTAAAACCAGGGTGAAAGGCTTTTTCGGCTTCGAGAATGTCAGGGTTTCGCCCATCATGCTGCTGCTGATGCAGACAACCATGATGTTCCTGATGTTTTACATCATTTACAAGATTTTGGCACTGAAAGTCACGGCCGGCTCGTTCAGCATTGCATTGCAGGAAGACCCTGCATTGTACGTTTTCCTGTTCGCGATAATCGCATTCATGGCAATAGTGCATCTCACTGTCAGGGCAAGGTATCCCAGAACGCATGCGGAATTCAGGCTTCTGCCGAGCATTTTCAGGCACAACGCAAAGGCAAAGCTGAAAGGCGCAAAGGACGACATCAGGTTCATTGCCTTGTTCCTGGTGGAAATCGCGTTCGTTTCAATCATAGCAATTTCTATTGCCGCCTATCTCGACCCGGAATGGCAGATAATCCAATGGCGCAGGTTCGGGGTTTTTCCGCCGTTCGACACGGTCTTCAACGCGGCGCTGTTCGCGCTGATTCTGGCATTGTTATGCTATTCGTACAGCCACACAAAAGAATTCAGGATCAGGCACCACGGAAGAAAATAAGCCTGCAAAAATGCAAATGCGGCAATCCAATTAAATCCAGTTGACCTCAACATCGTCGGTGCGGAATTTCTGGTTCACGCGGCTGTCGGAAATTTTTGTCCTGTTTCCCGCTTTGAATTCAAGCAAACCCTGCCATGCAATCATTGCACCGTTGTCCACGCACACCTGCCAGTCCGGAACAAACAGTTTTGCGCCGCGGGCTTCGCACATCCTGCCGAGCATTTCACGCAAGGCCCTGCTTGCAGCAACTCCCCCCGTCATCATCAGTTCTTTTTTTTCCGTGTGAGCCAAGGCCCTTTCCGCAACCTCGCAAAGCATTGCGCAGGCAGTGTGCATGAAAGAATAAGCCAGAGCCTTTTCCGGAACCTTTCCGATTTTCTGCTCCGCCGCAGTGACAAGGCCGGAAAAGACAAGGTCCATGCCCTTGACCGAATACGGCAGTTCGACAAAAGCTTCCCGCATCGCCTCAAAATACATTTTGTCCAGGACCGGGCCTGCGGGAAAGCCCAGGCCGAGCGCCCTGCCGAAAGAATCCAATGCGTTTCCTATGCCAATGTCAAGGGTTTCGCCGTAAACCCTATAGCGTTTGTTCTCGTAGCCGATAATCTGGGTGTTCGCGCCCGAAGAATAAACCGTTATCGGGTCCTTTGCTCCGGTAAGGGCTTTTGCGATTTCGACGTGGGCAACGCAATGGTTGACTCCGACCAATGGTTTGCCGAGTTTCAATGAAAGCGTCCTTGCGGCAATCGCGCCGACGCGAAGGCACGGGCCGAGGCCTGGACCCTGCGCAAAAGAAACAACGTCTATTTCGCTTTCGCGGATGCCTGCATTCTTCAGGGCGCGAAGGAAAACGCCGTGCGCGTTTTCAAAATGGTGCTCCGCCGCCTTGGCGGGATGGATGCCCCCTTCCTTTGCGGTGAAAGCGCTTTTTTCGTTCGCCAGAATGTTGCATTTTGCGTTGTCATCCGAGACAATGCCGACCGAAAAGGTATGGGCGGTGCTTTCTATTCCCAAACAAATCATGTAAACCGGAAGAATCTGCTGCAAAAACCTTTTTTTAAAGATTAGACTAGAAGTGGTATGATACGAAAATGCCCATAATGCAGAGTCTGCGCGTGTTCTGGTTTTTGCTTTTTCCGGGCGTGATAATCCACGAGCTGGGCCACTACGTTTTTTCACTGCTCGCAGGAGTGAGGGTTTACAGGGTAAAACTGTTCAGCCTGCAGGGCCCGGCGTATGTCGTACATGAGCGGCCAAGGTCGACCCTGGCTGCGGTGCTGATAAGCATTGCGCCATTTTTTGTGGGCGCATTCCTCGGAGTGCAGTTCCTGCTTTTCAGCCAGACCGCGCAAAGCCAGGCAATGAAATACCTTTTCTGGTGGCTCGGGTTCTCGACACTGTATTATGCTTTTCCCAGCGACCACGACGCGGAAAACGCGTACAACAGCCTTTCGAGGTCGTTTGACAGGAAAATGAATGCGAGGACAGGCGCGATAACAAAGGCGTTCTGGACTGTTTATGCCGTGATAGTGTTCGTTCCCACGATTGCGCTGGTTTGGACGCTCAAAATTTTCCACAACTCAGAAGTCCTGAAATTCCTGTTTGCCGCAGGAATCTTCGCATTCTTTTTAGGATAAGGCGCGGAAAACCTCTTTTGCGGAAATCGCGCCCTCGCGCAGTATCATCTTTGCTCGGCAGTCAAAAATCGTCGAAGGAACATTTTTTTCAAGAACGCCCGCATTGACAACCAAATCGGC
Organism: Candidatus Diapherotrites archaeon; assembly: GCA_016205145.1. Classification (NCBI taxonomy): domain Archaea; kingdom Nanobdellati; phylum Candidatus Iainarchaeota; class Candidatus Iainarchaeia; order Candidatus Iainarchaeales; family Candidatus Iainarchaeaceae; genus Candidatus Iainarchaeum; species Candidatus Iainarchaeum sp. The sequence continues at coordinate 16,587 of JACQJH010000001.1, read as the reverse complement.
GGTGCCCGAAAACTTTTTTGCCACAGCGTTCCCGGAATAAATTTCCGGTTCGTCCTCGAAGTTCGCGCTCGAACTCACAATGGGCGCGCCCAGGGCTTCAACAACCGCGCACGCAAACCTGTTCGATGAAACCCTGAATGCGATGCCATCTTTGCTCAGAACATCCGGAACCGCTTGAGTCTTTTCCGTGACAAGCGTCAGAGGGCCGGGAAAAAATTTTTTGGCGAGGCGCATTGAACAGCCATCGAGAACTGCAAACTTTTCTGCCATCGGAACGCCGGAGACGATTATGGAAAGCGCTTTTTCCGGGCCGCGCCTTTTTGCCGCAAAAACCTTTGCAACGGCTTTCCCGTCCGTTGCAATGCAGCCCAGGCCATAGCATGTTTCGGTCGGATAGACCACAAGCCCGCCTTTGCGCAAAACACTGCATGCGGCTTCAACAGCGGAGGGAAAATTTTTTTCCGAGAGGACAATTGTTTTCGTTTTCAAGCAATCACCGCGAGCAAAACCACTCCGGCATTGTAAAGCATGTGGGCAAAAATGTTGGGAAAAAGGTTTTGGTTCCTTTCAAACGCCTTTGCGAGGACAAGGCCGAGGACAAAAGCGCCGAGAATCTCTGCCATGGAGCCGAAACCAATGTGCGCCAGGCCGAACAAAACTGACGACATGACTGCGCCGGTGCGTTTCACAAGAAAGCCCCGAAAAAAAATCTCCTCGGCGGGCACCGCGACGAGCAGGACGTATGCAAGAAAAAACGGGCGCGATGAAATGCCGCTTATGGCATCGTCAACTTTTTCAAGGTCGTTCAGGCCCGCCATTTCAAGGCCGAACGAAAGCGCGGAAGAAAACAGCAGCAATGCAAGCGCAAGAAAAAGCGCCTGGAAAAACGCTTTTTTTGAAATTTCCGGTTTCAGGCGAAGGTCCGCAAGAAAAGCCTTCACTGAATCCATGCGGAATGGATTCAGTTTCTTTGAAGCGCAGATGAACGCGTATGGCAGCAGGACTAGTGAAAGGTCAAGCGCGAAAAAAAGCGGGTCAGGCATCAAAAGAATCCTGAGGAAAAAAAATTAATAATGGCTGCCTTTCACTTGGCAGCCTGCTTCCATTCCGTGTAAGAGCACTTGCCGCATGAAAGCCTGTCCTTGTGCTCGGCCAAAAAGATGCCGGCACCGCATTTAGGGCAGTCCTTTTTGCGCGAAATCTTTGAGCCCTCGACCTTGTAAGCCGCGGACTTCAGCCTTTTCGCATGCTTTTTCTTGGGCTTCTTGCCCTTTCTTTCAGTAGACTTCTTTTTCTTCTTTCCCATCAAACATCACCAAAAACAAATCATTTCTTTGCATCTGCCTTCTTTTCGGGCTTTGGCTTTGCAGCCGGCTCGGCCTTGGCTTCCTCTGCTTTTTCGCCCGGCTTTGCGGAAGCGTCAGCGCTTTGCTTGCCGAAATTGCGCTCCAACAGGAATTTCGGTTCGGCTTTTTTCATTGCCGCTGCGTCCTTGTAGATTTTCGCAGTGCCGGAAACTGCTGTGGAGCCGAAACCAGTGACAACCCTGCCGATTACCACTGCTTCCGGATTGGCGTTTGTCAAAGCGGAAAGCTTTTCACGCAATTCCTTTTTCGACGGCGTCACTTTCGCATCCTTCACGACAAACGAAACCTCTTCCCTTGAGAACAGGTCGTTTTTTTCCCTGCCCGAAATTTCAACTTTCATAACCAATTTCACCTGCTCAACCTTAATGCAAACTTGCCGACCTTTTGCGTGCCCACCTTTTTGGCGATCTCGCTCTGCTCCGGATTGATTATCATGGAATAACCCCTCCAGAAAGTCGTGAAGGCATTGCCGTTGCAATTCGGGCAAACCTTGGAGTCCTCGACAACCATTCTGCAGTTCCTGCAGGCCTTTTCCTTGCTCATAAAAAACCCCCTTTGAAAGAAAATTCACCTTGACTGCTTGGCATCCTTGGGCTTTCCCTTGGAAGCAATTTTCGGCGGCTCGGATTCCTTTTTCTTCCTCGCCTTTTCGTCGGCCTTGGCCCACTCTTCCTTGCCCAGATGCGGCTGCCTCATTGTCAAACCCATCTTGGAATTGGAGACATTGCCCTTCAGGCTTGCCGTAACGACCCGTGCAAGCACAGACTCTTCCTTTGAAAGCTTCCTGCCGGTCTTCTTGCCGACAAACGAAGTGCTCTTGGGATCGTAATTGATGAAATCATCCATCACCTGCGAAACGTGCACTAAACCTTCAATAGGCCCCACTCTGACAAACGCGCCGAACTCGGTTATTTCAGAAACCTCGCCCTCGACGACTTCCTGCAAAACAGGCTTGTAGACAAGCAGGTCCAGGGTGGCATCGTAATACGCTGCGCCGTCGCCCGGCACGACCTTGCCCTCGCCAATGTCGGAAGCGCCAGTGACAGCGACAACAACGCCGAGGTCCTCGTCGACAATGCCCTCATATTCTTCCTGCACCATTTTCAGCACGGAAAGATCAAGCTTTCCCGAAAAATCCTTTGGAGGCACCCTGACAGTGTCCCTTATCCTGCACAACGCATACATTTTCTCAACCTCACTCCGGCAAACCCGCTGATTCCAAAAGCCTTTTTTTGCGTAAGTAAATAATCGCCCCGTTATCGTTTTTTATTCTTTTTCCAAGCAGCCTGTCCGACGAAAACACCAGGCAATCCTTTGAAAGCGCGAAAAGCGCGTCATCGGCATTCCCGGCCTGAACCGGAACTGCCCTGCAATCGTTTGCTTCCAACATTTTTTTCACAACCGCGAACTCGCGCGCCAAAGCCTTTTTCTTTTCCGCCAGCAATGAAAGCTCGGATAAAACCTGCTCCGGCACAACGAATGAAACAGCGCCGAAACGGTTTTCCACCAATGCGAAAACATCAATTTTGTCGCGCGCCGCAAGCAGCAGGATATTCGAGTCGAAGGCGACCGTTTTCCGGCTATCCGCTGATGCCATAAGCGACAAGCCTCCACTGGCCGGACTCGCGCTTGCTGATGGCAACCTTCTGGCCCGGCTCTATTACAACCTCGTTCTTCAATGCAACGTCAAAAAAACTCTTTTTGTTCTCCTTCACAACATTGCCGACCGCGGTCATTGTGCCCACGGTTATGACAACCAGGTCATTGACCTTGACTCCATGCGAGCCGTCAACCAAAAGCCTTTCAAGCGGAACAACATTCAGCCTCAAAGAAGTTGTGGGCGAAGGCATGGAACCCGGCTTTGAAACAACCTGGCCGCGCATGCTGTCGTTCTGCGTAATGCTCGGATCAAGGGTTGTGCCGATTGCAATCAGGCCGCCTGGACGCGCTTCTTCCAGGGCGCCGCCGGAAACCCCGAGGCTCACAACAGAAGTGAGAATCGGCTTGGATTCCAGGCCGGGGCTGATTTCAATTTGGTCGTTCAGGCGAAGCGTGCCCTGCATCACCGAACCGCCCAGAACGCCGCCCTTGAGGTCATGGATTTTGGTGCCGGGCTTGTTGATGTCAAAAGAGCGCGCGCAAAAAAGCTTGACGGGCTTGCCCGAATCGAAGGACGGAGTCTTGATGCATTCTTCGATTGCCTCGATCAGCAAATCCACATTGACGCCGAAATTCGCGGAAGTCGGAATGACGGGCGAACCGGCAAAGCCGTTCTCCTGCAAAAACTTTTTTATCGCAGTGTAATGCGCCAAAGCCTGCTCCCTTGAAACAAGGTCTGCCTTGTTCTGCGCCACGACAATGCTTTCAATGCCGGCAATCTTCAAAGCCATCAGGTGCTCGACCGTGCGCGGCTGGGGGCATGGCTCGTTCGCGGCAATCACAAGAACAGCGCCCTGCATGAGCGCGGCGCCGGAAAGCATCGTGGTCATCAGAGTCTCATGGCCGGGCGCGTCGACAAATGAAACTTTACGGAGTTTCTGCGCAGTTGAATTGCAGTTCTGGCAGACGGGACTGGAGCCGAACGCTTCCGACCCCTTGCACTCCGGACACCTGTAAAACACCGCATCGGCATAGCCGAGCCTGATTGAAATGCCGCGCTTCAGTTCCTCTGAATGCGTGTCAGTCCACTTGCCCGTAAGCTTGGAAGTCAAAGTCGTCTTGCCATGGTCGACATGGCCGACCATGCCGATGTTGACGACGGCCTGCTCGGCAAAAGCCTGTTTGGGTTTTGCATCCTTAGGCTTTGAGGAAACATCGGAAGCCAAAGGCTTTGCGGCTGCCTTCAATGCTTCGGCCTTCGCATGCACTGCCTTGGCATCCTTCGGCTTTTCAGGCTGGGCTTCCGCAACGGCCGGCTTCTTCTCCGAAGGCTTTTTCAACAAAGGCTTTTTTTTCACTGACATCAAAACCATACCTCAAAAATAATGAAAGAAAAGAAAGAAATGAAAAAGGGCTCAGCGCTTCACCTTGCCCTTGATGTCCTTGGAACTGAGGTCGCCCTTGCCCGCCATTTCAAGCGACTGCTTGACTGCGCGCTCCTTCGCGGACAGCTCTTCCTCCTTTCCGCCCGCTCCCGCTGCCTTGCCGAGAGCCTCGTCAAGGTTCACTGAACCATAAGACGTGACAAAAACATTCAACTGGCTTGTTTCCGCGCTCACTGTATTGCCGCGCATTGTCTTGCGCCTGCGCTCGCCTTTCACCAAAGGCTTGAAACCAACGCCACCCGAAACAAAAACCTTTTTGCGGCCGGCAGTGGAAAGGTTTGACCTCATTGGAAAGCCCTGCTTGTCGCTTCCGCCCGCAATCGTAGCCTTGAAGCCGGGCAAGCCCAGCTCAGACAAATCTACCTGTTCGCCGATTTTCCTGTTCTCGAAAACCGTGCCCTCGACTTTTTTCGAATAAGCCCTGCCCGTCTTCGGGTCAGAAATCACCACATTCATGCACTCGCCTCCGAATCCTGCATTGAAACAACCACTGCCTTTATTTCCTCTAGCAACTCTTTTTCACCATCGGAAAAAACGCCTGCCAATGATTCCAGTTCGGCAAACTGCCGCAAAGGAATGAACGACAACAAGGTGTCGCCCTCATTAAGATTTTTTCCGACAAAAGCGCCGTCAATCGAGACAGCCACTTCATCGCCTTTCTTCGCCTCTGAAAGGGTTTTGCCCTCGGACTGGATTGCCTGCACCCTGCCGACAACCATGCCGGCGTTCAAAAGGGAAACGCCCTGGCAAAGCTTTCCCTCCAAAACCCTCACACCCACTATTGCGGGCTTGCAGTTCCTGAAAACAAGGTTCGGCAAAACCTCGATTTTCGCCGGAAAAACAAGGGAAGAAAGCTTCTCCTTCTTGCGCCTTTCGCGCTCTTCCAGAAGCCACGATTCATGGCTCTCAATCAACTTATATATTATGTTGCTTTTAAAAATTTTGACCCCAAGCTTTTGGGCCTCAAATTCGAGGTCATCCGGCACTTTGACGTGAAAAGCGAAAATCACGCACTCGAAAGCATCCTTCCCCGCCGCAGCCAAAGCCGAAACGCACTCAACCAAATCCTTCTTTGAAACATCGCCGATGTCGGCTTTCTTGACCGGAACGCCCTTAAGGTCAAGCAGTTTTATGAGCGCTTCAAGCGAACCGAGAGTGTCGGCTTTCACAATCACGCCGTTCCCGGCCCTGGAAAAAGTGAGCGATGAAACCTCCTCGGAAAGCGCGGACAACTGCAAATCATCGCTATTGCCATTGCCGTCAACAACCACGAGCGGCGAACCAGCCAAAACATCATCCAGGCCGGGCGCGGCAATCTTCACGCCCGAAGCCGCAAAAACCTGCCTGACCGACCTGAACTTTTCCTTGGGGTCGCGGATTTCCTCCAAAGGCTTCGGCTCAAGCAAAGCCCTTATCCTGGCGCGGATTATGCCGTTGCGCCCCGCCACGGCAATCTCGTCGCCGACTGAAACACTGCCCTCGTAAAGAATAACGTCAACAGTCTTTCCCAGGCCGCGTTCCTCCTTGACCTCCAAAACAGTCGCCTTCGCCTTTTCGGTTTCCGAAATCTCAAGCCTGTCCTTCAAAAACTTCTGGCTTAAGCCCGACAAAAGCATCAGCAATTCCGGCAAACCCTCTCCGGTCTTCGCCGACAGGGGAACGATCGGAACCTGCTTTGAAAAATCCGTGCACCTGTCAAAGCGCTCGGCCTGGAAGCCGCGCTCGAAAAGTTTTCCTACGATTTCGTAAACCTTCGTGTCAACAAGGTCCTGCACGGATTTAGGCTGCAAGGCAAAATTCGAGGAAAAATCACTGCCCGAACTCTGATAGCCGTGCAAAAGGTCGACCTTGTTCGCGGCAAGAATGAACGGCGTCTTATACGAGCGCAAAATGTCAATGGCTTCAAGCGTCTGCGGCTGGAAACCCTGGGTAATGTCAACCACGAGAACAGCAAGGTCCGAAATCGAGCCGCCGCGCTTTCTCAAATTCGTGAAAGCCTCATGGCCGGGCGTGTCAATGAAAAGCAAGCCGGGAATTGAAAGCGAAAAACCGAACTTTTTGAGCAGGGAACCGGAAATCTTGTCAATCACGTTAATTGGCACTTCGGTTGCGCCGATATGCTGGGTAATCTGCCCCGCCTCCTTCTCCGCCACGGCCGTGCCGCGGATGGCATCCAAAATTTTTGTTTTCCCGTGGTCGACATGACCGAGAACAGTGATAATCGGTTTGCGGATCAAAAAAAACACCTTCAAAATTTCTTTTCAGACAAGGCCCGTGGAACCGAAACCGCCGTCGCCCCGCACGGTCTCATCAAGCTTTTCGACCAGCTTAAAATCAGCGGACTCGATTTTGTTGAAAACAAGCTGGGCAATCTTTTTGCCCTTCTCGACAAGAAAAGAATTCTTGCCAAGATTGATCAGAATGACCTTGACTTCGCCGCGGTAGCCCGCGTCAATCGTGCCCGGGGTGTTAAGCAAAGTGATGCCATGATTCAGGGCAAGGCCGCTTTTCGGCCTGACCTGGCATTCAAAACCGACGGGGATTGCAAGCTTCAAGCCGGTCGCGACAAGGGCAATGCTGCCGGGCAAAACCTCTAAGGTTTCGTTGGCGTAAAGGTCATAGCCTGCATCGCCGTGATGGGAAAGCGAAGGCAACTTTGCATCAGGGGAAACCTTTTCAATTGCAACATCCAAGCAAACCGCCCGCAAAGGCAAACAGTCACTGCTGCTGCCCTTTCTCGTTCCTGGCATAAATCCAGTCAAAGTTCATCTTGCGATAATCGTATAGTTCCTGCTCGGAAAAAAACCTTGCGATTTCCTCTTTCGCCTTCTCGTTGTTCTCGGAGGCATGGACAAGGTTCGTCTGGTTGCTCACGGAATAGTCGCCCCTGATTGTTCCGGGCTGGGCTTCCCTGCCGAAAGTGCCGCCAATCATCCTACGGACAACGTCGACAACTTCCTTGCCCTCAAAGACAATGACAATCGAGGGAATCGAGGACATGTACTTTATGAGCTCCTCGTAAAACTCCTTGTCCTTGTGCTGTGCGTAATGCTCTTTCAGCTTGTAAGGCGCCAGATGCTCCATTTTCATTGCAACAATCTTCAAGCCCTTGCGCTCAAAACGCGAAAGGATTTCGCCCACAAGACTGCGGTTGACGGCATCAGGCTTCACAATGACAAGCGTTCTCTCCATGCCACCAGTCACTTCATTCACCTTTCGCTTTTTTGGACGCCTTCTTCGCCGCAAGCTTCCCCTTCTTAGCCTTTTTCGCGGCATGCCTGGCGTTCAGCTTCTCCTTGCGCTTTGACAAGGAACCCGGCTCGGGCTTTTCCGTAACAGGGACTGGGGCCCCGGGCTTTGCCTCCGCCTTTGCAGCTGCAGTGGCGGAAATACCTGACTTGAGCCTCTTGAATTCCGCGGTCCACGGAACATGGCGCGGGTTGCGCCTCAGCTTCAAATAGTTCTTCATGCACTTCGAACCGTTAAAATAATGGAATTCGCCGTCCTTCTTCACGTAAAGCACGCCAGTGCCGGGCAAAAGTTCCGAACCGCAAAAAGCGCATTTTGGCATAAAACAATCAAACCCCGGACAATTTTACTTCTTAGTCTTGATTTCCTTGGCTTCACGCTCAGTATTAAGCAAAATGACCACATCGCCCTTCTGGCAGACGCCCTTCACATTCCTTCGCTTTATCCTGCCCTGGTCGGGGCCGGAAAGGATCTTGCACATGACCTGCAGGATCTCACCATGCACGCCGGTGCGCTTTATGACCTCAACCACTTCGGCAGGCGTTCCGCTCTCGTCTTCAGCCATAAAAACATCACGCCTTGGCAAGCTCCTTCAGCTTTACAGTGATGTCGGCAAGCTCCTTCTTGGCGTCGCCCTCGTCCAGGACAACAACAGCGGAAGTGCCGACCGCAATGCCCGCCTTCTCCCCCAATTCCTTCTTGGTTTCAACAAAAGAGAACGCGACATCCTTTTCAGAACAGATTATCGGAAGGTGCATGACAATTTCAGGCGGCGAAACATCCTTGGCAATCAGAACAAGCTTTGCCTTGCCCCTCTCAACCGCCTTTGTGACCTCGTTGACACCAACGCGGATTTTCCCCTTCTTCTTTGCCTTGTCAACAACGTCAAGCTGTTTTTCAGCAATTTCCTTTGGAACGTCAAACTTCACGAATTCAGCCACAAGCACACCTCCTCAGGCCAAAAACGGCCGTCATCCTCATCGGCGAAAATTCGAATTGAATCGATTGACATACTCTGCGACAAAAAAGCTTAAAAAGCCGATTCCGCCCAAGCGGCCTGCCCGCGCACGCGGAACTTTGCGGCACACGCCTGTCGGAGGATGCCGCGCGTGCCATCGCATTAACAATTTTGGTTGCGGCTTTGCCTAGAACGGCTTGCAATAACCAAAACCGGAGAAAAACTTAATAATCAGAATAGAGAAAGAGTAAAGCATGCCACTGCGAATGACTTCAGGCCCCGGAGAAACAAGGCGGCCGCAAAAAGCGGCCGGAAGAAGGCTGGTAAAGCCCGGCGAAGCAAGGCGGATAGCCGCCGAAAGGCGGGCGAAAGCCGAGAAGCGCAATCCGGTTTATTATATCAAAGCCATTCCGGTCGACTCCGAAGGTCTCAGTTCAATGTCATATAAAGACGGCCGAAGGGTTGACCCGCGCACTGGCCAGGTCATATACGACCTCGGCCCGCCAATCAGCAAAATCCTCGGGGAAGACCACACCCGATATGTGCACATTTTAGTGACGGACAAAAACGGCAGGCCCGTTGGAAACCCCGGGGCGCCCGGCACGGAAAGAAGATCCCTGCACGTCAATGCCCTAACGGCAGTCAAACGGACCCTGTCAACCGACCAGTGGATTAGGGGCAGTGCAAATGAAATCTTTGCGGCACGCATGCCGGAACTCAGGGGCACTATTGACCCGGCACATAGAAAACGGACAACTTAAGGAAAACCCCGGCATCACTTGTGCGAGAACACTGCCTGCAGGCGCGCATTCTTTTCGGAATCAAGCCTGACAAAGCCGAACCTTTCAAGCAGTACAACCGAACCTATTTTCTGCGACAAAATTTTTTCGTTGACCAGGCCGACAACCTTTGAATTGTCGGGCATCAGAACTTCAATGTCAGCGCCCACCAAAAGCCATGAAACAACCGGCTCAAGCCTGTGGGTTCCGGCAAACTTCGCCCCGGCTGAAAATTCCTCAATCGTTTCCAGCTTTGCGTTGAACGCCTTTTTCAGGCGGAAAACTCCTGCAGGGCCGGCTTTTTCAAGCTCTTTTTTCGAAACAAAAAAAGACTGCGAACCCTCATCCAGGGAAACCGTTTCATTGTCAAGCTCGGCCTCGGTTGCAGGACAGAATTTGACTTCAAGCCTGACCGGGTCCTGGATGAAAACAAAACCTGGCGCGGACTGCAATGATTCGCGGTTCCATGAAGCCAGGGCATCGGAACTGATTGTCGTGTCATTCTGGTTCGAGCCAATGAAAATGATTGCCTTGCGCAGGGTTTCAGGCAAAAAGCCTCTCCTGCGCAGGGCCTGGATCGTGCCAAGCCGCGGGTCATCCCAGCCCGAATATTCGCCCGCTTCAATGCCCGCTTTGATTTTCGAGGTACTCAAAACCATGCCTTCCAATTTGACCCTGCCGAAATGGATTGAATGCGGATACTTCCAGCCAAAATATTTGTACAGGAATTCCTGCTTGGTCTGGTTCTGCGCGTGCTCCTGGCCCCTGATGATGAGCGAAACTCCAAGCTCGTGGTCGTCGACCGCGGAAGCAAAATTGTAGCTTGGCCAGACAAACTTTCCCTTAACATTCGGATTCGGGTGCTCAGGCCGGTCAACGATTTTGGCTGCCCACCAGTCACGCGTGCTCGGGTCAGGATGCTCCAGATCGGTTTTGATGCGCAAGACCGCCTGGCCTTCCTTCAAATCATTTGAAAGCATTTTTTCAAACAACGCAAGCTGTTCGGTTTCAGGCTTTCCGCGGCAGGGGCACGCTTTTTTGTTTTCCGTGAGTTCGCGCCACTTTTCAACATCGCAAAGGCAGACATACGCCTTTCCCATGCCGATTATTTTGCGCATGAGAGAATAGTAGATTTCCAGCCTGTCGGAAGCGAAAAAAACCTTGTCCGGAAAACAGCCCAGCCACTCCAGGTCGGTGCGGAACAACTGCTCGGCATTGGCGACAGGCTTTTTCACTTTCGGGTCGGTGTCATCAAACCGCAGGAAAAATTCCCCGCCATATTTGCGCGCATAATCGTGGCTCAGAATAGCGGCACGTGCATTGCCCAAATGAAACGGGCCATTGGGATTCGGGGCAAAACGCGTTACAACCTTTTCCGCGTTCTCGCCTTCAGCCCATGCCAGCGGCTTCAAGCCCTCAACTTTTTCAGGCGGTTTCAGCTCGTAGCCTTCAGCAGCAAACTTCCTGAAATCGCCTTCGATTTCCTGCAATGAAAGGGAATTGGTTTTTTTCACTGCGGCCTGCGCCGACGCGACAATCTCCTTCATGCCGGCCGCGGCGTGCAGGGCTTTCAGCTTGCCGACAACCGCGCCGATGTCGGCTTTTCCGCCATGCAAAAAAGCGTTCTTGACCGCATAACGGAAAGCGTCTTCGTCAAGGGACATAAAACCAACAAAACCAATTAGTGCGCCTAACTATTAAAAAATGCAGGTGGGCAATGAAAGAATCGAAGCGAAAAGAAGGTAGCTGGGTATTGCAACAGCAATGCTCCAGAATCCGAAGATTCTGGGCACGTCGTAAAATCTTGGATTTTGCGAAGTACCCGTCGTCAAACCAGCCGTTCCGAGCAAAGCGAGGCAGCGCTATCGAAGATAGCGCACGTACCCGCCGGACGTGACGGCGAGCCGGACGAAACCGGTCGTCCAAGAATTTGTGTGTATCTTCGGGCGTTTGCGCTTTGGCGTGTTTTTAAGTTGGTTTGCGCGGTTGGCAGAATTTAAATGGGCTTTCCGGCATCCCAGTGCTTGTCGAAATAGCCCTGCAGCATGGAAGCCATTGCCTTGTTGTCGGACCAGATTGCAAAATGGTATTCCGGGCTTTTCTCGGTGTCGCTCAATGCAAGCACGACTTTCTTGTCGTCAACAACAAATGCGGTGAGGCCGTGGTTGGAATGCCTGACGTTCAGGCCGATGTCCCTGGCATGCTTTTTGATTGCGTCCGTTGGCGCGTGGTTGACCAGCCGGATTGTGACGTTCTTGTTCTTCGCCTTCTCAAGCGCGTTCGCCAGCACAGAGGACTCTGATTCCAAAGCAGTGAAACCGACAACGCTTGACTCCGCGCTTTCAAGCTCCTGCGCAAGAATCCTTTCAAAATCGGATTTGTCCTTCACTTTGAGGACCTTCTCTTCGGCGGTTGCAATGCCCTGGCCTGCGGACAAAAAAAGCTGTTTTACACCGTTTGCCTTCGACTCCAATGCCTTCAAACCGGCTTTCTTCTCGTTAAGCAAAAGGTTCACTGATTCGGAGGGGTCTATGCCGCGGTATTTCTTGGGCCTGCCGGAAATCTCGATTATCAGGCCGCGCCTGATAAGCTTGTCCAAAACGTCATAGACGCGGGTCTTCGGAACCTGCGCAAGCCTGCTGATGTCAGGCGCCTCGGCTTCCTTAAGTTTCAGGATGGTGGAAAGCGTTTTGGACTCGTATTCCGTCAACCCAAGCTCAAGAAAAAGGCTGTTAACATCAGCTTCCGACATCAAAACCACGGCAAGTAATTGTTCTAAATAAATAAGTTAACTACAATAAATAATTATGCCCCAAGAATATATAAATTTACCCATTACAGTTAATTCATTAAGTTAAGTTGTTTTTGTTGCATTGCAGTTTAAATTGTTTCGGTGCCAAACCTATAAAAAAAGCGGTGGTTTTTTGAAAGTCAATGAACTCAAACCAAAAAGCGCAGTACCGGAAATAACCCTTGAAATCGTCTCAAAAGGCGAGTCAAGGGATTTCGCCTCGGACAGGGGCTCCGGCAAAGTCTGCAATTGCGCAGCCAAGGACGAAACCGGCGAAATCAGCCTGACCTTGTGGAACGAACAGACCGACACATTCGAGGAAGGCGACAAAGTCAAAATCGAAAACGGCTGGGTCTCGGAATACAAGGGCAAAATGCAGCTCGGCACAGGCAGAATGGGCACGATTTCAAAGGTTTAAGGCAAAACACCAGCCATGCCGGACAACCAAACTGCAGGCCTGCCGGCCCAGCTGCCGCCCGATGAAAGCAGCCAAGCCAGATTAATCCAAAATAGCCATCGCTAGCCTGAAAAGGAGACCTTTTTTACGAAAAGCGCAAAAAATAGGGAACGCGGGGCCTTAAACGACCGCCGCAACAGATTCTTTCGGCCTGTTCCTTCCGAAATTCGCAAAGCGCCTGTACTTTGTTTTCGTCCAAGCCTGAGGCTGCTTTTTCCTCATCTTGAATTCTTCTTGAAGAAGTTCCTGCCTGAGTTTTTCATCGACTTTGTCCAGATACATCAAATCCCACCTTGAAACTTTAAAAACCAAAACCCAAAGAAACTAAGAGAAAGAGATTTTCAAAGGATCAATTGCCACTATACTTAATGGTGCTTGCGGAGTTTAAAAAGGCATATGGTACGAATACCGCAAACGGAAACTAAGTTTTTCCCTTCTTTTTTCCAGGTTGGCGGGGCGGCTCCGCAACGGGTTCGCCGGAGTCAAGAATCTTCTCAGCCGGTTTGTGCTCGTGCCACTCTTTCATGTCCTCTTCATCCAAACCGAGCTGTTTAAGGTAATCGTCGTGCTCCTTGTCCGGAATCTCGGAAAACCACTGTTTCCAGGCCTTATCGTCGGCATTCTCGATCTTTCCATCCGGGCGGGGTTTGCGCATTGCCATGAAAACAATATTGAAGGTAAAAAGGATTTAAATTTATCCTAAAAATGGCCCCGGCAAGCCGAACCAGCCGGCAAGCCATAAATATAAAAGCGAAAAAAGCCAGATTCTGTTATGCAGGAAAAAACCGGCTCCCGGCAGGGGCAAAACAATATGCCGCAACAAACTGCCCGTACAGGCGGCCTAGGAAAAACCGGGGGGGAGCCGGCGGCAGAGCAAGGCAAGGCGGGGGGCGGCACTGAACAGGACATGGCAAAAACCGCTGAGCGTTTCCGGCAGGAACTACTCATAACCGGTTACAGCAAGAAGACCATGGAAACCTACACGATGTACGTTAAGGAATTCCTTGCGTTTGTGAAAAAAAAACCCGAAACCTGCAGCCGAGAAGACGTTGTCTCGTTTCTCGCGCACAAAAAGGAAAAAGGCAACGCGGGCAACGCCACGCTTGCCTTGGTGCTGGCCTCATTGAGGTTCTTCTTCAAGGAATACCTGAAAATGGGGATAGTGGATGAAATAAAGCGGCCGAAAAAGGCAAAGCATCTGCCGACAACGCTTTCCGTGCCGGAAGTAATAGCCCTTATAAAAGCGATCAAAAAAAAGCGCAACCGCCTGATAGTGGAACTGCTTTACTCTTCCGGGGTCAGGGTAAGCGAATGCGTGAAAATGAAGGTTGCCGACCTTGACCTTGCAGAAAAGATGGCCAGAGTAAAAGGCGGGAAAGGCAACAAGGACCGGGTCATAATCCTGTCAAAGGACTGGTGCAAAAAAGCAAAAAAATACCTGGAAGGAAAAAAGATCCCGTCCGAATTCATGTTCTCGAAAAAAAGCAATTCAAAGCCGCTGTCAACCGACACAGTGCAAAGAATAGTAAAAAAAGCAGCCGGCCGCGCAGGCATACAGAAAAAGGTGACGCCGCATTCACTGCGGCACAGCTTTGCCACGCACCTCCTTGAAGGGGGGGAAAACATCAGGAAAATACAGGAACTTCTCGGCCATTCAAACCTCAGCACGACACAGATTTACACCGCGGTTTCAACGGACCAGCTGAAAAAAGTCGAGAGCCCGCTGGACAAAATAAAAATAAAATAAAACCGGCCGGCGGGGCGGCACTTCCACTATTGCGTTCACCCAAACCACGGGCCGGGGGCAACCGCCGGCGGCAGCAGAAGTAAAAACACAAAATCTTGGACACCGGCCCGTGGGCCGGCCCGGCAAACCAACCCCAAACAAGCCGCTTGGCGGCAGGTGAGATAGATTTAAATATTTAAATTCCATTCTATAATACGCTTAATAGGGGAGGGATATTTCATGACAGTCAGGCTTTCAAAGTTGTTTGGTATGGACATTTACACCACAACGTCAGAGTATAAGGGCAAGGTTTACGACCTTGTGATAAACCTGGAGAAAGGCAGGGTTGAGACCATCACAACCGAGCCGCTGAGGGCAAAATCCAAGCAGGACGCAAAAAGGATCATTTCGGAAAAGAGCGTGCCGTACAGGAACGTCAAATCAGCAAAAGACATAGTTCTTGTTGGTGTGGGAAAAGACGTCTCGGAAGACGAGAGTGTGGAAGCCCCGCCAGCCAGGCATCGCCGCTAAAAGAACAAAAAACAAAGAGTTATGTTTATATTGTTCGTTATCAGCCGATAAATTGACATTATAAATATATACATAATGCTTTCAAATACTTAATTATATTAAATAGTGGAAGTGTGGGGCCCATGGGCGTTAAAGGTTATTTCATCCAATACAAATTCATTCTTCCCGAAAACACAAAACACTCCTCTTATACCTACCAAAAACTCTTCCGGGCGATCTACGGCTACACCCAGGCGGTTTTCAAATCAAACGGCAAAAACTACCAATACCACCGCGAAGGCGTTCTGTCAAAATTTCCTTTTATCCGCGCCGGCAAAAGCTGTGTCATAATCCCGCCTGACGCGTTTCAGGAACTCACAGATTTTTTCAAAACAGGCAAAAACCCGACCCACAAATGGCAAACAAAAGGGGATTGGAAAGCGGTTTACTACCTTAACGAGAAAGACGTAAGCGAAAAAGAGGCGGTTTCCGCGCTTGAGGCACTGCTAGACCGGACCAAAATTCTTTCAGGCGACACCCCAGCCAGAGTCGAATCTGCCTTGGTTGGTTCCGGCGACCCAGCCATAAAAACTATTGCAGTGGAAACAGCAAGAAAGCTCACGGGTAATGTTTGGTTTAAGGAGCTTTACCCAAAATCAGAGCGCCTAAAATCCTTTTATACGGCGGCCAAAACACCCTGATTTTCTTTTAAACCCCAATCTTGCTTTTTTTCAGGCTGTTATTTTCTGATAGATTTCTTTTGCCTTTTCTTCGTCTTTTTTTGTCTTTATTATGATAATGAGGTCTTTTTTGCGCCATTTTCTCCTTCCCCCGGCGCTTGTCGACTCAAAAAGCCCTATGTCTGAAAGGGTTTTGAGATAAGGATAGAGGCTTTTCTCATTTTTGTATTCTATCCCGAAAAGTGCAACGACCCGCCTTCGGATCTCTTCCATATCAACCCACTCATCAAAACCTATAACGCTGGCGAGGTGGAACGCCTGGGTGTTTTCAACCAATTTCAGGTGGTCCCAAACAGAACGGATTTCCTCCTGGCGTTCCGCTGCGGGATAAATTTTTGCCGTGCCGGTGGGGGGGCCGCGCAGTCTTTCCAAAATTTTTATAAGGAATCCTAAAACCATGATTATTATATTTGCCGTAATTACTTAAATATTTTACTATAATAACACGCCTTTACTAAAATTACTTGTAATTACTTATTTTTGTTTTGTTTGTCCTTTTTTCGCTTTAAAGTGGTTTTTTGAGCCTTGTTATATGGGTCATTTTTGTTTTGTCCAGGCTCCTTTTAGGTGGGACGATCATATGCCAACATTCCCGCCTTTTGTGAGGCATTGTTTTTTTGCTTTTTGCCGGGTTTTTTGCCGCCTGGTTTTTTTGTTATGGTTCTCGTGGGTGGCGTGTATTTGTGAGCCTGGGTGAGGGCGGTTGCTTGGCTTTTGGGCCCGGCTAAAAGCGGTCCTAAGTTTTAGGTGCAAAAGTTTGTGATCTTTTTTTATTAGATGCCGCTTTTTTTAGGTCTAATCGGTGTAGTGTGGAAGCTTTCCGGTTCTTTTTGCCTTTTTGTGTTTTTTTAAGGCTTGGTTCTGTGGGTTTTAAAGAAATAGTGTTTTATTTTTTTAGCGGGGGAAGGATTTGAACCTTCGACCTTCGGGTTATGAGCCCGACGGGCACTCCTGGCTGCCCCACCC